>DASQCO010000173.1:0-19937 GCA_035634635.1 Polyangiaceae bacterium | reverse complement strand
GCGAAGATGAGGGCGGTCGCCATGTACTCCTCGCCGTCAGGCGCTCCACCGCCGGCGCACCCCGAGCCCGAGGTCTTGCACGACCATCGGATCTCGCCCGTCCCATTCGCCATGTGGTTCTTGACCCAGGTCCAAAGGCGGTCGAACTCGGTCTGATGGTCCAGCTGAACTGCGGCCATCATTCCGTAGGACATGCCCTCGGTGCGGACATCGTTGTTATAGATGTCCTTCACATACGATTCGTCTGCGCCGGGTCCGTTGAAGTAGAGCGTCCCCGAACCGCTGGGGTTGAAGAGCGTGGACCAGGCCGTTGCGACCTTCTGGTCGCTGTCCGCCTGGGTTTTACCGGAGACGGTGACGAAGAGATTGGCGTAGCTGGCGGGAGGCGCGCAGTCGCCGACCGCGCTGCCACCCGAGCCCCCGCTTCTGCCCCCGCTGGCAACGCCTCCCGAGCCGCCCGTCTGGGACCTCCCACCCGATCCCCCCTGGCCCGACGACCTTCCTCCGCTCCCGGCGCTGGAGCTACCGGTGCCCGCGCTCGCGCCGCCGGTTCCGGCATTCGTGCCGCCGGATCCGGTAACGCCGCCCGTGTCGGAGGATGTCGTGCCTGCGTGGGGCAATCCATTCCCGTTGCTGCCGCCCGCGTTAGACGAGCCGCCAACACTCCCGGCCCCGACTCGACCTCCGCTGCCCGTGTCGTCGGAGGTGGGAGTGTTGCAGGCTAGCGAGGCAACCAAAGGGAGCGCGATGAGAAGCGGCGCCTTGTACATATCCATCGGTGGGTGAAAGCTTTCGACGTGATTCCGGTCGGAGTGGGGATGTCCCGCGATCGAACACTATATCCTTTGGGTTATTTCCCGTCGACGCGAGACACAAAGGAACAAGTGAGCAATATCCGCACGCGGCTCGATCCGTCGGAAATTCGAAACGTGACGATGGCATTGAAGAGTTCGCGTTTTGCTGGATTGACGGCATTTTTACGCGAGCGCGCCCATCACCTGCACGATCAATTCGCGGAACAGTGCGGCTCGTGGATCGGTGTGCGTGCGTTGATGCCAAGACAAGTACATGGCGACCGGTGGTACGCGCAGCGGAGTGAGCAGCTTACGTAGCCCGAATGCGGGGCCGAGCGCCGTGACGACGCTCTCGGGGATCGCAGCAACGAGATCCGTGGCCGCGACCACGGCCGCAGCTGCGCTGAAGGTGGGAACGACGATTGCAATTTTGCGGGTGATGCCGAGCTTTTGGTAAGCGCGGTCCACGACTGGGCTTGGTTTGCCAAAGGCCACGTGCACCTCTGCGTGACGCGCCTCGGCGAGTGCGCGACGGTTCGCTCGCGCGGCGAGCCGCGGGTGGTCGCGGCGCGCAATGACCACGTATTGCTCGGTGTAGAGCAGCTTTCGGTGAATCCCGGGAGCAGCGTGGCTCACACCAACCGCGACATCCACCTCGGTTCCGCCAAGTCCGCCGAGCGCGAGCATCGTATCCACGTTGACGATGCGCAGGCGAGCCTCGGGCAAACGGCTGGCGACCGCCGCTGCCAGTCGCGGCAACCGAGCGAGCTGCCCGGCATCGGCCAACGCCAGCGTCAAAACGACTTGGGCCGTACTGGGGTCGAACGCTTCACCATGGAGCGCGCGACGGATTTCGGCGAGTGCGCGAGCGATCGCCGGACCAAGCTCCAGCGCGCGCGGCGTGGGCACGATGCCGCGGCCGCTGCGGGTCACGATTGGGTCGCCGAGCGCGTCACGTAGGCGTCCGAGCGCGTTGCTGATCGCCGGCGGCGTGACGTGCAGGCGTTTCGCTGCGCCGCTCACGCTGCGCTCGCTGAGTACGGCGTCGAGCACCAACAGCAAATTCAGATCGAGCGCCGATAGATTCATAACCGTGAATGTAGCACTCATGAAAGATAAATAGCGGTTAACAGTGGCCGGACCCAGACTCTGGGCATGCAAGACCTCAATCGAAACAAGCAAGTAGTTCGGTCGTTGTATGAAGAGGTGCTTTCCGAGCACCGCCTCGACCTCGCGGAAACGCTGTTCGCGAAAGCACTGCCGGTCGCGTTCGAGTTCCGAACCGCGGTGGCCGACCTGATCGGTGCCTTTCCGGACATTCGCTACACGCTGCTCGACCTGGTTGCCGAGGGCGACCGCGTTGCTGCTCGTTGGAAATGGACGGGCACCTTCAGCGCACCGTTCCGCGGCTTCGCGCCGAACCACGCGGCGGTCAGTGATACTGGTATCGCCGTTTTTACTCTCTCGGAAGGTCGAATCGCGAGCGTCGAGCTCCAGACCGATCGGCTCGGTTTCCTGCAGCAACTGGGAGTCGTTCCAGCGGTCGCCGCGTTGCGTACGCCTTCACCCGTAGTCGACACACAACGCGCTCCCAGCGGCGTGTACCTGATTGATACGTTCGTGGTGCCCGCCGCAGCGCGCGCGGAGTTTGAAACGGCTATGCGACGCAACCGCGAATACATCCGCACACTCGAGGGCTTTCGTGGCGACGCGGTCTTCGTCCGAACTCAGGGTGAGTCGTTCGATATCGCGACGCTCGCCGCTTGGGACAGCCCAGCCGCAATTGCGCGGGCGAAGGTAGAAGTCGCGGCGTTCTATCAGCGGATCGGCTTCGACATGGGCGGGAGTATCGCTCGCTGGGGCGTCACCCTGCAGCGCAGCATTTGCGAGGCGCCGACGGCACTCCAATGAGTGAGGTCACGAGAAAACGCCCATGGGCTGTCACGCGGTGACGGCCTGACCGGTCTCTTGGTCATGAAACTTTTGGTCTTGGGAGCTACCGGTCACATTGGTGGCGAGGTCGTAGACCTCGCGCTCGGGCGGGGTCACCTGGTCACGGCCTACGCGCGCACGCCACAAAAGATCCAACGCCGTGAACCATCATTGATCGTCGAACAGGGCGACGCGCTGGACGTGGAGCGTCTGACCGACGCGCTACGTGGCCAGGATGCGGTCGTCTCGGCGTTAGGTCTACCTGCAAGGCAGGCGCTTCGCCCTAGTTCGTTCATGGCTGAATCGATGGCCAGTACCGTCGCGGCCATGAGGCGCGCACAGGTTCGACGGCTCGCGGTGGTGTCGGCGGCGGTGCTCTTTCCAATGCCAGGTCTGTTCTACGCGTTCTTTCGTTGGCTTCTGAAACACCATGCTCGGGACCTGAGCGCGATGGAGAGTGTGATTCGAGGGACTGACGTCGCGTGGACCGTCGCGAGACCGCCGCGCCTCGTGAGCGGCGAAGCAGGAGCAGCGCGCGTGGTGGTCGATGGGCTGCCGCCGCGGGCTCGTTCAATCTCGTTCCGCAGCGTGGCGGCGTTCCTTTTGGAATGTGTCGAACGCGATGAGCACGTTCGACAAATCGTTGGGCTCTCGAAGTGAAGGACGGTGACGTATGAATTGGGTAATCTTCACGCTTTCGCTGCACGTGCTGATCGCGGTGCTGGGCATCGGAATGATCGGCGCATTGCCGATCGCTGCACGAAGTGCGCGGCTCGCGTCACTCGCGCCCGACGCGCTCGCGGTCTCGGTGCGTCCGTTGCTGCTCGCGGCGCGCATCAGCTTGTTCTTGGCGTTTGCGAGCGGCGCGGCGGTGGACTTTGCTTTTGACGGTGCGTTTCACCGCACCTCTTGGTTTCGCCTCGCCGGGCTGTTGGTTGTCGCGACGGCGCTTGGCTTGGGACGGGCGAGCGTCGCACTGAAGCGTGCGCTTTCGGGGAGACTCGGCGCGCCTGTTGCGCTGCGGCGCATCGAGTTTTGGGGCTTTACGTCCGCGCTCGCGGTGGCATGTATTGTCGTACTCATGGAGTGGAAGCCGTTTTGAAGGGTCCGCAGGCCACGGACGGGCGACTGCAAGTCTTTGCGCAGCAGCGCTCGTACTTGGTCGCGCTCGCCTACCGCATGCTGGGTGATCTGGGCCGAGCGGAAGACATGGTTCAAGAAGCTTGGCTTCGCTGGCAGGGCGCTGCAGAGGTCGAGGTCGAGTCGCCGCGTGCGTACTTGGTGACCATCGTCACTCGCTTGTGCTTGCACGAGCTCGACAGCGCCCGATCTCGGAAGGAAGAGAGTCGGAGTGATCGTCTGCCAGAGCCCGTGGACATCGAGGCAAGCGGACTCGGTTCGGTGGAGCGAATCGAGTGCGTATCGATGGCCTTCGGCGTTGTCCTGCAGCGACTCAGCGCGACGGAGCGCGCGGTCCTCTTGTTGCACGATGTGTTCGACCTCGAGCACGAGGAGATCGCGCGGATGCTCGAAAAGAGCGCGCCCGCTTGTCGAAAGCTACTCGAGCGCGCACGACGCCACGTGCGGGACGCCCGTCGGATGCTCGAAACATCGCCCGACGAGCATCGCCGTCTGCTCCAAGCGTTCGTCGGCGCCGTCATGGTTGGAGACACGAAGCAACTCGTCTCGTTGCTCACGGACGACGCGGTCATCGTCAGCGATGGCGGCGCGGGCGGACGTGCCATCGCTGGGTTCCGAAATCTAAAGAAGCCGCTGGCGGGCGCTGCACACGTAGCGGCCTTCGTCGTCGCGGCGACCCAGCGCGGTGCTCCGATCTTGCAGTGGGAGGAGCGCGAGCTCAACGGTCAACCCGCCGTCGTGTTCTACGAAGGCGATCAGCCGTCCGCTGCGCTCTTGCTCGGCGTGGCAGATGGCAAGATCCAGCGGGTGTTCTTTCACGCGGACATGCGGCGCCTCGGTCACCTGGGGGCTCGCCGGGCTACCACCGTTGGCGCGAAAGCGTGGGATGAGCGCACCTCGTGATCGCAGTGGTCGAGCGCCTACTCCGACCAGGTACCGGCGCCGACGTCTAGCTTCCAATTGGCTCGATACATGGGCATCGAGATCTTGGTGCCGTTGAACACGAGTGGTTGAAACACGAAAGTGGCCAAATTGTTGTGTTTGCCTGGTGCCGCGGTGCTCGTGGTGCCGTCCCAGTGATCGCCCCAATAAACGTAGGTGGTGCCTTTGCACCCGGTAACCGGTGTCACCCATGTTGTTTGGCTGAGCCACGTCCGTTGATCGGAAATGTTGTTGTCGGGGTCCGTCACGGGAGCGATGTAGCCCTGGTACGTCCAGGGACCCGTTACTGCGGGCGCGGTGGAATAGAAGTTGTTGTTGGCGCGCCACCCGGTCTTGTATGACCCGATCCAATAGAAGGTGCTGCCAGCCTTGAACATCGTCGGTGCTTCCAGGCCTCCGGAGTCGCCATTCGCCGCGGAATAGGTCTTGTCCGAAACCCAGCTGTGGCAGTCCGCAGCCAGCGTGTACACGTGCGCGCTTTCGGTAATCACGTAAGCGTTGTCGCCGTCGGTGAGCGCGCTCATGTCGCTATGGACAGCAAGCGCGCCGGACGCATTCTTGAGCGGGCCCTTGTAAGCGTACTTGCCGTTCACCGTGGCAGACGTTGCGTAGACGACCTCTTTGTCGGCCTGGTAATCTTCGGACGCCGCGTGCGCGAACAGCACGAATTCACCGCTGCTGGGGCACTTGATGATGTGTGGCCGCTCGCCTTTTCGCTTGGGACCGAGCTCACCGCTGGCCTGTTGCGGTAAGACGATGCCCTCGTTCTTCCACGTCGCCAGGTCCTTCGACGAGTACATGGAGAAGCCGTTGAAATTGTTGTCGGTGGTGGACGGCGAGAAGTACTCGCCGTGCAAGTAGAAAGTGTCGCCGACTTGAATGATCCCACCACCGTGCGCGTTCACGCGTTGTCCGTCGGTGTCGAGGAAATTGACGCCGTCCGCGAGCGCACCCGAGATAGTGCCGACAGGGCCGGAACAATTGCCCGTTGCGCCACCCGCTGCGGCTCCGCTGCCTCCGGCACTCTTGCCACCGGTGCCCATGCCAGCAGCTGCACCGGCTCCACCCGAGCCACCGGTACGTGCACCACCGTTGGCATTCGTACCACCCTCGCCGTTGCCGTTCGCACTGCCACCCGACGAGCTTCCGCCACCGCTCGTGGTGCCTGCGCCATTGACGCTACCGCCGCTCGACTGCGTACCGCCTGCGTTGCTTCCGGCGTGACTTCCCGCTGAGCCGTTGCCTCCGTTCGAGGCGGCACCAGCCTGATTTTCCGCCGGGCCCGAGCTGCTGGAGCATGCCAGGGCCGATAGCAGCAAGGCGGAAGCGGCGGCGCAGCGGGAGGCGTGTGTCATTGAACCATAAGGGGCGGGTTTCGCCGAAGCTTGCAAAAATGTCGAAGCCACGTCCGTCCTTAGGTAGCAGATCGTCGCCTTTCCTGCAGGTGCATCGAGCCTTTAGTGCGCAGGATACTGCGCACCCCCCGCCGTTGCTCGACTGGTCCAACAAGTTCCGGAGTCCTTTGGCCTGCCATTGGGGCTGAAGTGCGGGGAAAGAGTCAGCCTCGAAAGACGATGCACGCGCGCGTGCCTGAACCAGAGGCGGCACGAGCAAGAGTAACTCGGTCAGTAGCGGGAGAGCAGCGCCATGTTGCCCAGCGAATCTTGGGACAGGACATGACGTGACGCGTGGCAGAGGACCAATTGGGCACAGCCTTATCAAGGTTGCGCCGCATGATGGAATTTGTTCCTGTCGACAAATATCAAGTTTGTTCTAGGAGATCGAGAAGCAGGCCTGGGCTGCCGCGTTCTCGTTCCTGGAGTGATCTGCCGTTGTCGATCCAGTTCGGTCGAGTGGCAATCCCACGATCGATGTGCGCTTGCCTCTGTTCCGAGCTTGATTCCGAGCTTGATGGGGCGGGGGCGGGCTAGACATTCGCGCGGTGCGCCCAGCTCCCGCTTCGGCCCAACCATCGCCCCTCGTGTCGGTTTTCGCTCGGCCCGTTGACGGGTTGGTCCGCGAAAGATGCACACATGCACATAGTCATTTGCCCGCCCAGTCGCGTTTTGGGGCGGCGGTCCTGCGCCGGAAATGCCAAATCAGCGTTCTGGGCGCCACTTGGTGCTCGGTTACAGAGGCATGCTTTATTACGGTGCAATCAGCGGTCGCGCTGCGTGGGTTTCGATCGGTATGGTGCTTGCGGCCGGCGCGCTACTCGGATGTTCCGGCTCGGACGCCGCATCCGGTCCGAGCGGCGGCGCGGGCAATGCCAACAGCGCGGGGACAGGCGCTACGGACGCAACCCATGGTGGCGCTTCGAACGCCGGAACCGCGCAGGGCGGGGATGCGCCAAGCGGTGGCGGGCAGAGCGGCGCAGGCGCATCGGTGGGCGGCACAGGCGCCTCGACAGGCGGCACAGGCGCCTCGACGGGCGGCACTGGCGCGGTCGCGGCCCAGAGTAAAGGCTGGCTGTACACCACCGGTAATCAGATCTTCCGCGCAAACGGTGATGGCACGGGTACGCGCTGGATTGGTCGCGGTGTGAACGCGGATGATCTGTATTTCTGCGGCTACAATTACATGCTGATGACCGCGAACGCCGAGGCGTTGTTGAATAAGGAGATGGACGGGCTCTTCAGCGCCTGGAAGCCAAACTTCGTGCGCATGTCTTTGGGGATGGATAGCTATCCCGTTCAATCGAGCTGGTTGACTGATAGCAACTACAAGACAGCAATGACGCACGTGATCGAGGCCATTGGCGCGCATCCCAATACCTACGTGCTCGTGACGTTGCGCAGTGACGCCTCGATGGTGGGGCAAGACCCGGGTGACAAAGAGCCGACCGGCATGCCCTCGGACGCGACGAACACACCCGACAAGACGAAATTCCCAACCGGTACCGACGCCGTGTACATCGCGTTGGTCGACTCGTTCGCTCATGACAACTTCGTGCTTTTCGGGCTGACCAACGAGCCAGGTGGCAACGTGGCCACCGCAAGCACCATCCGGGGTGCGATGGATCACGCCGTGTCTACTATTCGTGCCGAAGAGGATCGCCTCGGTGTGCCGCACCACCTGGTCTCCGTACAAGGGAAGGGCTACAGCGGCGACATCGGGTTTTACAGCCAAAATCCCCTGAGCCAAGACAACGTCGTGTACGAGGTGCACGGCTATCCGCCCGCCACTGCCGCCTTTACGTATGACAATATCCCGGTAGTCATCGGCGAGTACGGTTCACTGGATTCAGGGGCGGAAGACGCGTTTTTTCAGCAACTCGAGAGCAAACAAATCTCGAGCCTGGCCTGGGATTTCGACCCCTATAGCAACTGTTCCCCCGACTTGCTCGAGATCACCCGGGATGCCAACACCCTCACTCCAAGTGATTGGGGAAAAGTCGTGCAACGCTACCTTGTCGCGCACGCTGCACCGTAGCGAACGACCGCTCAATCGTCCCGAGTCTCGACATCAACTTTGTCGTGGGAGCTCCGCCGCGCCGGTATTGAACCCCGCGTCGTACCCACTTCGAACAGATTTCTTGAATCCTTTCTCTCCCGGGCGACCTTATCCCGTTGAAGGGATGTCAACATGAAGAAGAATATCGGAACCAGTGACCGGCTCTCGAGGGTTGTGGGCGGGGTGTCGCTATTGACGTGCAGTTTTCTGGCACCCTTGCCGCTGGCGGTTCGCGTGGCTGGTTTTGCCACGATGGGCGTGTATTTGCTGGTGACAGCCCTCGTCGGCACCTGCGCCGGCTACGCACTGATGGGCAAGTCCAGCTGCCCTCGCAAAGTGCAGATATGATTCCGAGCGCCGACCCGAACATCGTCAGGGCTGCGGCGAGCGGCGACGATGAGGCGCTCACGCTGTTGGTGCGGGCGTATCACGACCGTGTCTACCGGTTTGGCCAACGCGTCTGCCGCGATAGCTTCGATGCCGACGACGCGGTGCAAGAGGCATTCGTTGCACTCGCGCGGCGCCCGGATGTCGCGCGGCACAGCGGCGCGCTGTCATGGCTGATGACGACAGTCCGAAATGCGTGCTTGCGCATGCTGCGCCCGTTTCTGCGCGAGCGCCGTTCTTTAGGAGAGCGAGAGGGCGGCATCGAAGAAGTCGTCAGCCCATTGCTCGATCCGCAGCAGACGCTCGAGCGTTGGGAGCTCATGCAATCGGTCCACGCGGCTATTGCCGCCCTCCCGCGCCCGTATCGCGAAGTCCTGGTGATGCGCGACTTGGAGGGGCTGAGCGGTGAAGAAACATGCCAGGCCTTGGGACTAGAGCCTGCCACGATGAAGACTCGCCTGCACCGGGCGCGGCAGCAGGTTCGAGAGTTGATGGACCAGTCGAAGCGAGTCGCCGAAAGGAAAGCTAACTAATGTTTGCCAGTAAAACTATCTCAGGCCATCTGGCGCGCGGCGCAGTGGGGTTGGGTACAATGGGGTTTGCCCTCTCGGGAGCCGCGGCCCATCCGTGGCTTCCACTGGCGGCGCTTCCCATCGTACTGGTCGCGTTCCGTGGTTGCCCAACGTGTTGGACAGTCGGGTTGATGCAAACCCTCTTTGCAAAGCTGCGGGGTAAGTCCACCGAAGGTTTGTGCCTCGATGGCAGTTGCGCTCTGGCTTCGCGTAGAGAGGCCCAGCGCGTACGGTAGAAGGACATTGAGTTCTAGGCCCATGTTCACGGACAACTGGGTCGCGGCAGAGATCGAGCTTCGTCGACGTTGAATCTCTTGATTTCCGGGTGCGTCCCAAGGCACATCGCAGGGCATGATGCGAACCTTCGCCTTGCTTTCGATCATCACGCTGTCGGCTTGCGGTGCCTCCGCCCCGGCTGACCACGACGACACCACCAAGCCCACGCTCGTCGCCGATGCGGCAGCGGACTACAGCCCGTCGAGCCAAAGCGTCAATGGCTGGTCGTACAGAACCGGCGTGGAACCCAACACGGTCGAGATGACGCTCGGCGCGGACGCGTGGGGCGACAGCACGTGGTGCAACGCAAGCGACCGCAACTCCGCCATCTTCGGCCCCAACGCCGGATTTCTGAAACTGCACCCCGGGCTCGTCACAAACACGGTCATCCGTTGGACGGCGCCAGCCGACGGGCGCTACCTGGTGCAGCTATCGAGCCGCAAAGAGGACACCGGTGGTGGGGACGGCGTAGAAACCAGAATCTATCGGAACGCCGAGCGCAAGGCGACCCAGGCGCTCGCGTTCGACGAGAGCGCCGAAATTTCGGACCATTTCGATTGGACCCTGCAACTTGGCGATACGGTTTCCGCCGAGGTCACTCAACTGAACGACGGCTACTACGACTCGACCGGCCTTCGCTTCGTCGTTCAGCGCCAAGAGTGACCCGTCGCGCTCCGACCGCACGACGAGCGGTGTAGGGCTACCGCTTAGTAAGGCGGAAAGGGGAGGCCCCCATCGTGCGGTGGGATGGGACCGCCGTTGTTAGTCCCGGCCCCGGGTGAACCACAGCCACAGGTATCGACGTTGGCGCTCATTCCGATCCCAGGCTCGCAGCGCGCTACTTGGCAGACCTCTCGATTCCGGTCTCCCATTCCCGTGGAGCTGAGAAGCCCCCCCGCCTGGCAGCAGCCTCCCTCCGTGTAGCCCGCGTCCTGATTGGCACAGAGCACGGCGCCGCAGGCGCGCGCCGCGACCACGGCTTTTAGCGTTGCGTCGCCCGGCAGACACGCCGCAAAGCGGTCCGCTCCCAAACCCGTCGGCTCGACGGGATCGGTGACGAGGTCCACGGGTCGCGGCGCGGTTTTCGGGGGATCGAAGGCGTCAGCCAGGCACGACAGCGCCTCTTTGATCTGTACGGAGAGACCGTTGCAGCGGTCACTGCAGCCTCCGCCTTCGCGCGCGCAGCGCTGGCCCTTTCCGCCGCGCCACGAATTACTGACGCTCGTATCCCTGACCTCTCGGATGTCTTTGAAGAGCTTCGCGTCGGCCCCGACGTTGCCCACGATCTCGTTGTTCCAGCGTCCGTTCCAGTAACTGCTGAGGGCAGAGTGCACGAACTCGTGGAGTAGGCCGTCCCGTTGACCCGTGTCGCCGCTCAATACACCAGCTAGAACCCAACCCAGCACATCGATGGTGATCTTGCCGTCCAGGCCGGTCGTGCCGAACACGGTCTTTCCGTCGGCGTCGATTGGTATCGAGCCGACCGTCGCGTTTTCTAACGCCTGGATTGCCTTGTCGATGTCCGCGTCCGTGAGGGTGACACCCTCGCGCGCAGCGGCGTCTTTCAGGCCCTGACGGGCCTTCTGGTCGGTCTTCAAACGCTCGGCTTCTTGCTTGGCCAGCTTCTTGACCTCCTCTTCGACCTGCTTCCTCTTGGCCTCGTCCTTGGCGGCCTTCTCCTCAGCTTCCTTTTTCTTCTTTTCTTCTTCCTTCTTCTTGTCGTCCTCGGTCTGGGCTTCCTCGGAGAGGGCGCACCCTTCCGGCACGCCGGCATAGTTAACGGCGGCCATGCTTTCGAAGCTCTGGTTCAGCGGACTCGTGGCTTGAACATAGCGGCCCAAGCACACCACTCCCGGCACGAGGTCAGCCGCTTCCTGAGCTTTCAGCCCGACCACGCAAGCCAAAGCGTCCCCGGCGGGGCCCATGCCGGAGGCTCCCATACCCGCCGAGCCCTCCTTGCCGCCCCAGCCTCCGCCGTTCTTTCCGCAGAGTGAAGCCTGCAGTTCCTGCACCTCGACGCCGAACGCGCTCGTGGCCTTACGCCGAGGCAGAGAGAACGGGCCGCCGCGAAAAAAGGCGTCTACGAACGAAGCCCCGAGCTGGGCATCGGCAATCCGCCCATCGCCCGGAGTGCCACAGACGCCGGGCGTGCAGGTGTAAGCTGGCGAGCCTTTCAGCGTGCGCACGCCCGCTTCAACCATCTCCAGCAGCGAGCATTCGCCAAAGCCATACGCTTCGGGACTGGCGAGGGTATCAAGGAGGACGGATAGACTCATGCAAGAGCGGCCCGAACCGCCGTCATCGCACTGGGTGTGGAGCGCTGCGATCGCTCCGCTCCGTCGATCGTACAGCCACAAATGATCCGCGAGCGGCAAGAGCGCTTCATCACGAATGCGCCGACGCAAGTCTTCCTGGGCGACGAGCCAACGGTAGCCGGGACTGTTGCTTCCAAGATGCTTGGTGGCGTCGAGCACGAGCAAACGCACCTGGAGGATGAAAGGCAGAACCGCCGAAGTGAGGGTAGGCCCGGAGCCCTTCGCGATGCGAATTTCCAGCCGGTCCCAGGCGGAGCTGAGCCCGGCGTCTAGGTCAAAAAGCTGTGCGTCACTCAAACACGAGAGCTGCCGAGCAAACTGCCAGAGCGAGGACGCCGCCTGCGCGGCAGCGTCGCGATCGCCCGAGGCGGCGCGAGTTGCCGCACGAAAGTAGCCCACCAGCATTCGTTCGCTGAGCAGGTCTCCCGCGCAAGCGGCGTTGTCCTGAAGCCGCGCGACTCGTGTATGTAGCGGTCGACCCATCTCTTCGCGCAAGAGTCGGGCATAGTCAAAGAGTGCCACATCCACCGTTCCGAGCAGATCGAGGCCAGGTTTGGCTACCGAATCGATGTGCGGGTAGAGCGCGCCGAGTAGAGAGTCCAGGGTGGCGCGGGCGTTTGCGATCTCTTCAGCCTGTGCTTCGAGCCGAGGGAGCACTTCGTAGTCTGAGTGGCTAAGAGCGTTCAGCGCGACCTCACGCTCCGGCATCCGGCGAACCATCGACGCATCGACGCAATCCGCCGCGGCTACCATAGCCGCGCGATCGAGCTCGCTCGGGCCGCCCGGAAAAAGTAGTCCGGTGCGCGCACCGAAGGTGAATTCGCTAGCCGGCCGCCGCAGATCTTCATCGCAGCCGCCGATGCTCGCCTCGAGTGGTGCCGCCTGTTTGCCTTCACCTAGACGTACGTCCCAAAGGGGGGAGTCGACAGCGCAACCAAACGGCGCGAGGGCGGAACAAGCGACGAGACTCCAGACACCTTTGCTCTTCATGTCTAACTCCCTAGTGGAACGCCCCCGACCAGTAAGGCTTTATCGCTGCAGGCCGCATGATGTCAAACGGAGTAATCAGTTTGAGCCGCGTCAGCGCCGGATACGAAACCTTAGCTGCGCGAGGCCTCGTTGGTCACCGTTTACGTGGGGCAGACTAGTCCTCATCGGTACGAGCGCCGACCCGATGGCATGGGTCGCGTGAGTCTCAAGGGCGCGTGAAAATAGTGAATGCGTAAAAAACTGAATCCTCATCGATCGTGTATTCGCCGTACTCGAGGCCTTCGGGCCCCTTGGCGCTCACGCGGTTGCGGCCCACTTCGCGACGGGGGGCTTGATATGCGTTCACCGTCAAAACGTCACCCCATAGCCGAGCCAGAGCGCCGATCTTTAGGTGCATCGGGAACGCTGCCACGGTCTCCGCGCAGCCTTCGTCCGTAGAGTCGTTTCCACAGTGAACGACTGCGCTCCCTGAATGTGCCTCTGCACGAAGCGCTCGCATTCTTTAGCGACGGCGCGGCGAATACCAAGGTGTTGCGGATGTATGGGTGCCGTTCGAGGGAAGGTCGGCCGTTGGTTGGCGATAGACGATGAGACGGGGAGGCGGGCCAAGAATCGGTGCAACAGCAGCGCCGGTAGAAACTATCGGAGCTGAAGTCCAGAGCGAAGTCACAATCTTCGATCGATTGCCCGGTCGAACTCGACAGTTTGTTGGCGCAGTCTGCCTTACTATCCGAAGGCCAAGTAAATGCGGTATTGGACTCTAAACGTTGACGCTACTCCGAAAAAGACCGAGCAAACGCCCCGTGCAGTGGGACGCCCGAGCCCATGCTATCCTCGTGCACCAGGCATGTCACTCAAGTCTCGAGATCTGATGGCCCCCGACACCGAGCCGACGGACGAGGAACTCGCGCTCGTAATGCGGGAAGCGCGAGACCTTGCCATCCAGCGTCGCGCCACCGCGGACGCTTGGGTCGCGGCGCGGCTGAAGGAAGCGTCAATTTTCGCCCGTGCAAACGCTCGAGCACGTCGGACCGACAAGTCTCGATGACCAACACGCCATCGTCCCGCCCTCGTTTGCTCGTCGTCGCGGGGCCCAACGGTGCCGGAAAAACGACGATCACCGAGCGCGGACTTGCTCACGAGTGGTTTCACGATTGTGAATACATCAACCCGGACGTCATCGCGCAGGATGAACTCGGAGACTGGAACGATGCCGAGACGGTGTTTCGCGCAGCGCGCCTGGCGACGGAACGACGCGAGGCGTGCTTGCGCGATAGGCGGAGCTTGGCGTTCGAAACCGGCCCCGACAAGCCGGAGTTCGTGCGTCGCGCGCTGGCTCTTGGCTACTTCGTACGCATCTTTTTTGTCGGCACAGAGCGGCCCGAGATCAACGCCGCTCGAGTCGCCCGCAGAGTGCTGCAAGGCGGGCACGAGGTTCCAATCCGGAAGATTGTCGATCGTTGGGGCCGCTCGATCGCGAACGCGGCTTCCGTGGCCGCCGAGGTCGACCGCTTTTACGTCTACGACAACTCTGTCGACGATCGCGACGCCGAACTCGTACTGCGCGCCGCCGACGGCCGGGTGGTGAAGGAGTATGGCCAGGCGCCAGCGTGGGCAGAGCCAATTCTGGAACGCCTCAATCTCCACGAATCTTGAGTCCGAGACCGCGAGACAAATGAACGAAAACCCCGATTTTGTCGGGGTTTTCTCGGGGTTGCGCGGGGGCGATTTGAACCTTCGACCTCCGGTAAGACGCGACGGTCTGATTGCGCCGGCAACCTGCGCGACGCTCGAGCTAGTCAGAACCAGAGCTTGAACGTGCCGCTTACATGGAGGAGGCCGAGCATGTAGAGCGTGCCGTCGTAGTAGCGATAGGTGCCGGTGGGGATTTGCGCTGACCAGAGCTTGTCCACGAAGGGCTTGCCGGTCGCGTCCGGGACGCCGAAGCCGAGCAGCGCGTTGCACGAGAACTGGGCGGCTGAGTTGTCACTGTGGCTCTTCATCCACGCGGCGAACGCGGGCGCGTACGTGTTGGTCTGCCAGGGATCGGCGGCGAAGAAGTTGGCATCCATCATGATGTTCATCACGCAGCGCTTGGCGTCGGAGCCTGCGCTGCCCATCGACTGCCCGGTGAACGAAGATTGGTCGGGGATGACGCCGTTCGAATCCGCCGCCTTGGCGAAGAACTCCCGCCCTGCTTTCACGGACGCATTCCAAAAGTCGGCGTTCGTCGTGTCGAAGCACGCCCACGTTTGGTAGAACGCCGGTAGCACGTACGAGCCATCGGTGTTGTTGGAGCCCGAGACGAACTTCACGATGTGGGCCGTCGCGTTGAAGTATTTCGTTCGAATCAGGTCGAGCACCCACTGAGCCTCTTTCCCGTAGTCGAACTTCCCGGTGCTGCCCCAACGATGGTTCGCAAAGATCAGCGCGGTCGCCATATACTCTTCGCCGTCGGGCGCGCCGCCGGTCGAGAGCTTGCTGCCGCTCGTGGAACAGTGCCAGGCGATCTCCCCCGTCGTTCCCTGCGCCATGTGGTTCTTCACCCAGGCCCACAGCCGATCGAACTGGGTCTGTTTGTCGAGCTGGACGGCGGTCATCATGCCGTACGACATGCCCTCGGTTCGCACGTCGTTGTTGCCAGTGTCCTCAACGTACGATTCGTCGCTGCCTGGCCCGTCGTGGTAAACGGTGTTGTTGTTCGATGGATTGAATAGTTGATTCCAAGCTGCGGCGACCTTGGCGTCGCTGTCCGCCTGCGTGTGGCCGGAAAGGGTCACGAACAGATTCGGATACTCCGTCGGAGCCTTGCAGTCGGCACCGCTGCCGCTCATGCCATGCCCGGCGGCGCCGCCGCCTGAGCCGCTTCCGGCAACGTGCGTACCAGCGTTGCCTCCTGTGGACGGCGCGCCCCCGTTCGCGCGACCGGCAGAGCCCCCGCTCGACGACGTGTGGCCACCCGCGTCGCCGGCACCGACGCCGCCGCCGTTCGACGTGCTGTTGTCGCCTGCCGAGCCTGTATGACCGGTTCCAGCCGAGCTCCCGTTGGTACCGCCCGCGTTAGACGAGCCGCCAACACTCCCGGCGCCGACGCGACCGCCGCTGTCCAAGTCGTCGGAGGTGGGAGCGTTGCAGGCCAGCGAAGCAACCAAAGGGAGCGCGATGAGAAGCGGCGCCTTGTAAATATCCATCGGTGAGGGAAGGCTTTCGACGTGATTCCGGTCGGAGTGGGGAAGTCCCGCGATCGAACACTATACCCTTTGAGTTATGTCCCGTCGACGCGAGACATAAAGCAACAAGGGCCAATATCCGCACGCGGCTCAGCCGTCGGAAAGTTCGACCGTGACGACGCGATTGAAGAGTTCTCACTCCGCTGAACTCAGTACCCGCCAAACGCGCGGCGTCATCGGCGAGCTTTGGCGCCATCGGTCAAGTTCGGAGGTCAGCTAGGTCAAGCGCTTCTGGGGGGAGATGCTCTACACCGTGAGTTCGATGCGATTGCCGTCTGGGTCCAGCACGACGCTCTCGTAGTAGCCATCCCCGGTATGGCGAGGGCCGTCGAGGGTTGGGTAACCGTCGGCTGCGAGCTGCCGCGTCAGGGCATCGACCTGCGTTGCTGAGCCGAGGGCGATCGCGAAGTGCGTCAGGCCCATGCGTTGTGCGCCGGGTTCGATGACCAGGGGTGAAAGCGTGCTGGTCTTCATCAACTCGAGGCGCGTGCCGTCCGTGAAGCTGAGGAAGCACGATTCGAAGCCTTTGGCGGCGTTGACATAGCGTGGTGCTGCGCTGGCTCCGAAGTAGGTTACGTAGAACTGGATCGAGCGTTCGAGATCGGTGGTCCAGAGCGCGATGTGCTCGATCCGCATGGCGCAGCATAGCAGCTGCGAGAGCCCGCGGCCTCACTCCCAACCACTTGACCGCGGACTGCTCACCTGGTGAGCAATCCGCCGCGTCAGTTGCGCACACCCCGAAATCCGGACAACCATTCCCCCCGTGCCGCGGATCCGTACTGCACAGCAGCGAAAGAGTGAGGCTCGGCGCCTGCATCAAGTGCGGGAGGTGCTGGGGTTGAGTCAGCGCGAGCTAGCCGTGGAGTTCAAGGTGACGCACGGGGCGATTGCCGGCTGGGAGTCGGGAACTCGGAGTCTGCCGGGGCCGGTGTCCAGGCTGCTCGAGCTTTATGAGGAAGAGCTCGGGCTTTTGGGAGAGGAGCACGAGCAAGCTCTGAGCGGGCTCAGGGCCACGCCTTTGGCGCGTGGTCGCGCACTTTCGACCATCACGGGGAACATTCTGGTGTCCGTTTTGGCGACCGCGCTCACGCGTTGGCTTTCGGCGAGCGAGCGAACCAGCGCAGTCAGTACTCGTGCGCAAGCGGCCCTCGCGCGCAACTTGGCAGACTCTTTGGCAGAGCTCAAAGGGCTGGCTTTGAAGGCCGGCCAGACCCTCGGCTATTTGGATTTCCTATTGTCCGACCCGGCAAGGGCAGAGCTCAACAGCTTGCTGACGTCCAATCGCCCGCTCCGTCCGTCGTTGATTGCGCAGATATTTCTGGAGGACATGGGGCGGCTGCCGCGCGAGCTGTTCGTGGAGTGGAGTCCACAGGCATTCGCGGCGGCGTCGATTGGACAGGTACACCGCGCTCGCTTGAGCGATGGTCGCTGGGTCGCGGTCAAGGTGCAATACCCGGGCATCGCGGAGGCCGTGGAAACGGATCTGCGTGGTGCGGAACTCCTCGATCGTCTGGTCTCGGCCATCTTTCGCGGGCAAGAGCCGGGCGTGCTCGTGTCCGAACTGCGCGAGCGGCTCCACGAAGAATGCGACTATCTCGTTGAAGCGCGAAGCCAGGAGGAATTTCGAACGCGCTGGACGGGCCGGGCGGGCATTCGCATCCCTGCGGTGTATTCGGAGTTCTCGAGTCGGCGCATTCTCGTGACTGAGTTGTCGTCGGGTGAAAACTTCGATTCGTTCCTCACGCATGCGACCGAGGCAGAGCGCAACCGCGCGGGCGAGCTGATCTACTGCTTTTTCATCGAATCGTTCTGTCGCGACTGCGTGTTCAACGCCGATCCTCACCCTGGGAACTATTTGTTCCTCGACGGTGATGTCGTCCTGTTGGACTTTGGCTGCGTCAAGCGCGTGGAGCGCGCACGCATCGACTGGTGGAACAGCTTGATGCGCGCCTACCTCGAGCGCCGCTTCGAAACGGCACGCGAACAATTGATTGAAGCAGGCGTCGTTCCGGATCCGGCACACTACGACTTCTGGTCACACCACCGCATGGTGTTGACGACTTACGAATTCCTGCTGCGTGACGGGCCATTTCGCTTCGATACGCAGTTCATGCGCCGGCTCTTGAACGCCCGGGGCACCGACAATCGCGGGTTGTTCCGGTCCAACGTCAGCAAGGATCTGATTTTTGCGAACCGCATGGCGCTCGGTTTGTTCGCCCTGCTATCCCGTTTGCAGGCCCGCGCGGACTTCCGCGAAATCACGCTGAGTCTGTTGTATGGCCCCGGCCAAGAGCGGCCCCCGCCGTATACGGAGAGCGAGCTAGCGCTGTTTCTGAGCGGCGACAGGCAACCTCGATGAAGCAAGTCGAGCAGCTCTTTCTCGGGCAATGCGCGCGCGGGGGATTCCCCGGCGGTCAGCTGGTCGTGCAGCGCGGCAGCGAGCGGCTGCTCGACGTCGCTACCGGCATTGCGTCGGGACTGCGCGAGGGGGAAGGGGAGCCCGTCGCGGTTACGCCCGAGACCCGTTTTCAAGTGATGTCTGCTTCTAAGGCAGTGCTCGCGCGCTGCGTGGCGTTGCTCGAGATGCGCGGCAAGCTCGAGCTCAATGCGCCCGTGAGCCGTTACGTGCCCGAGTTCTGCGCGCCGCAGGTCACACTGTTCGACGTGCTCACTCATCGCTCCGGAGTGACCCTGCCGTACCTCAGCGCGCACCCCGAGCTGTGGAGCGACTGGCGAAATGTCGTTTCGGCTTTGCGCGAGGAACCACCGGCTTTTCGGCGCGGGACCCTTGCCTACCAGCCGATGGCATTTGGTTGGATCTTGAGCGAGGTACTCCAGCAGGTGACCGCTGAAACAGTGCCGGACTTCTGCAAGCGGGAGCTCGACCCCGCGCTCGAGTGGCTGACGGCGGGTGAGACCGCCAAGACCTACTGGCTCGGCAGTCCGAAGTACCTGCTGAACGGCAGCAACCTGGCGCTGGGCTTCGAAGCGACCAACAACGGCATCTCCGCCCGCAGCGCGTTCGTTCCGGGCGCGGGCATGTACACGACGGCTCGCGCGCTGGCGGCGTTTTATGCCTCGCTGGTCCGAGATCGCTCGCCCGGATTTCAGAAGTACACACAGAAGCAGACCGGCGGCATCGACCAAGTGACCGGTGCCTACCTCGTGCTCGGACTCGGATTTGCGTTGGGCTGGCGTTGGCCGCACCTCTATGGCTACTGGGGGAGTCAGCACTGTTTCGGGCACGCTGGCGGCTTTTCCGTCGTGGCCTACGCGGATCGCGAGACCGAAGTCGGTGTTGCCATGGTCAGCAATGCCAACCGCTCGGTCATGGATCTGGTCAAGCGTTGTGCGCCCATCGCATCGGCGATTCGGCGCGCATTGCGGACTCGTACCGCGGCGTGGGGTTGCCCAGCTTAGAGTCGGCAATGACCCGCTTGCCAAGCCCCCGGTGCTCGAGTCGCGCATTCGACGCGAGGCTCACTGCGATCGTCGCGCTACTTTTCGGCACGCATTGCGGCGCGCGAACCGCACTCGAGCTCGACGCGGTCGTCGACACCAGCACTCAAGTCAAACCCAAGTGCACGCCGGGTGGAGGCGTCTGCATCGTCTCGCAAGGCGCGTGCGAAACGCCGACCAGGGTCGCGGCCGCCTGCGACGAAGCGTCCGGCACTTGGTCTTGCCCGAGCGGCACTCGGCCGTACGTGCGCGCACCAGCCGCCACCGCGGCGTGCCTGCCTTTCCGACACGCCCAGGGGATCGACAGCATCGGTGCTTGGGGTGTTGCGGGGCTCGCGCGCATCCCGATTGATGACCATCGCTGCTTGTGGCTGCTGAACCAAGTCACGCTGAGCGGCGGAAAGCGCGCCAGCAACGTCGCCCTGGAACCGGATCAGGAGGCACCGT
>DASQCO010000172.1:0-30123 GCA_035634635.1 Polyangiaceae bacterium | reverse complement strand
CGAGGTGCGATGCTGGACAACGGCCGCCCCCAAATCAGAGTTCGAGCTTGGCTCGAGCTCGTGTGCAATTGGGAACGAGTGTTTTTCGGGCCACAAAATGCCGCGCAGCGGGGGCCGATTGCTCGACCACCGCTGCGAGGGGGATGCGACCGTGGGTGAGTCGCTTACTTGGGGATGGTTTCGATCGGCACGTCGGGAATCATGAGATCCGGGAGCTTGATCGGGTCCCAGGCGGGGGTCAGGTTGCTGTATTGCAGGCCGGTTGCCGTCGTACCGTTCGCGCCTGGCGTGCGGTTCTGGTTCCAGATGTACACGGCGGGGTAGGTCGTGATTGCGCCAGTCATGTTGTCGACCACGACGGCCGCTAGGTACAACTGCGAGGAGTGCGGCAGCCCCTTGAACGAGGACGCCGTATTGACCTCGAGGTCGAATTGCTTCGAGAACTCGTCGCCGTACTTACGAGCCGACGAGAAGACCAAGAAGTAATAGGTCTTGTTGTTGGCCTTGACGGGAACCGCATCCGGCGACCACTTGGGCCAGCTGTTGATGATGCCAGCGGAGACGTTGTCGCCGCCGCAGGTGCCCGGGTCGTTGGCGACGAGCTCGGTCGCCGTGCCGCCCGCAGCCGGAATGACCATGATCTTGCCGTTGCGGTTGTAGTACGGGCCATCCGGCGAAGCCGTGCTCGGCTTCGGCGCTTGGGTGAAGGCGATCAGCTTGTCGTCTTGCGAGAACGACGGGTAGTACTCGAGCATGTTCGCGTCGGACGCGCCGGCGAGCGGAGCAGACGTGCCGCCCGCGCGATTGGCGTACGGAACCGTGCGAACGTCCGCGACGGTTGCAGTCGCGTCCGGGTGACCGTCGGGCGTGTAGTCCGAGGTCACGTACACGATGGTGTTGCCGTCGTGGCTGAGATTCGGCGAGACATCGCTGACGTTCTTGTCGCCCGTCGCGATGATGCCCCAACCGGTGCCCTTGGCAGAGGTAACCATCGTGTTGCGCATGTCCAACTCCGGCTTGCCGTAGTCGTTGCCTGCGGAGATGGTGACCGGGATCGAGGCGTTGTAGTCCGCGTTGATCCACGCGAGCTGGTGCCACTTGATCTTGTCGTCCGCGGTTGCGCCGTCCGTACCGTTGTACGCCGGCAGCTTCTCCCACGGGATCGTGCGAGCTTTGCCAGACATGAAGGTCGAGCCGTAGCTGCTGATGATGGTGTGATCGCCGGTCGCCCAGTGACCGATCGACATGTGCTGCTGGCCCCACCAGGGCGTCTTCATGATCGCTTGAGCGCCTGCGGCGAGCGCAGTGGGGATCGCACCGCCGTTGAGCTGCGCGCCGGCCAGTGACCACGGCCAGTCATCGCCGAAGAGCACGGAAGCAGAGCCGTTCGCGTCCGGGGGGATCGTGACGTGGCAGCCGATGCAACGCACGTCGCCGTTCTGGAAATCTTTGAGCGGCTCTTTGTCGTAGAAGCCGCGCAGGACGGCGCCGTCTTCACCGATCTCGCCGGTCCACTTCACGTCCTTCAAGGTGAGGGCGCTTGCGACGCCTTCATCACCGACGGCAAAGCCGAGCAGCTTGCTCGAATCCGCGGTGACCTTGCCGGAGTTGACGGTCCAGAACACCATGCTGCCCGTTGCAACGACGGGGGCAATATTCAACTCGCCCGTTGCGCCCACCGGCTTGCCTGGCGACGCGGAGTTGATGCCGCGAATCGTGACCGTGATCGACTGCCCTGCAGCGTTATTTGCGAAGCCGTAGCCGGACGGGCGAGGCGTCGCCGCCATGTCAGCCGGCACCTTGCCGTTCCAGATTTCTTTGGGCAGGTACCAGGACGGCGCAACTCCGCCGGATGGCACGTACTTGGTGTAGGCCACGAGATCATGGGCCTCAGCCGCGGAGTGGATGCGGATTTCCAGCAAGTCGATCCCGGCAGGAACACCGCCGACGCGGAAGCGCGGGCGAACCCAGTTGGACGGCAACATCGCGCCTGGCTTGCCGCCGGCTCCGAGCTGCGGTTCGAGCACGCACAACCCGCCGTCGGTAAAGTTCATCGGGTCACCGAACAACGTGGGCGCGTTCGTGGGTACGCCTTCACCCATGATGGGCGCTTCGGGGAAATCCAAACAGGCGCCAGGTTGGCAATCCGCGTGGGTGACGTTCGGGTTGCCCGGCTCGGGATCCGCCGGCGCACCGCCGTAGTTGGTGGGTTGCATGCCCGGATCAAAGATGCTGTTACCACCGGAGCCCGGATTGAAAATTGAGCCAGCTCCGCCAGAGGAATTCGCGCCGCTACCGGTCGAACCCGTTCCCTGACGAATGGTCGCTCCGCCGCTACCCTTGGTGCCGCAGCCGACCGCAAGGGCCCCGACCGCGCCCGTCAAAACCGCTAGGCCTAGATACTTTCGCATCGTAAATACTCCGAACCAACAAAGAGCACAAAAGCGGAATAAATCTCGCGCTTACCGCCGCCGAATCACGCAATGAGCCACGTAGATCGGCACTAGTCAACGAAAAGAGCGCTTTTCCATGTGCAGAGTAAAGCAATCGCCGATCTGGAACCGCTCCCAGCGTTAATGTTGTTTTTGCAACCAGTCGATCACTCCGTGCGCGCTGCGAGCTCGCTCACGCGGACGGCCAAGAATGGTGATGACAAGCGATCATTCCAACAGTGACGCACGGTTGCTGCCTCCTATGATCTGCGCGTCACGCTCCTGTCCTTTCGAGTGACTCACTTCTCGATTGCGGCGGCAACGACCGCATCGCGGAGGACGCGGGCGATGCGGTCGCGCGTGGCCTTGTCACGGACCGAGCGGGCGATGGTGACGCCGCCCGCGAACAGAGCGGTCATTACCAGGGCGCGCGCTTCGCGGCTCTCCGCGGACGCGCCGGGCAAGCCTTTGGCGAGCGCAGCGACGATGCCTAAATACTCCTTTTGGAAAGCGCCTTTCGTCTTCGCGTCGCCGCGCGCGACGTCGCCGCTGAGACTCGGCAGTGCGCAGCCTTCGGACAAGTCACAGGTGACGCGCTCGGTGAAGTAGAAGTCAGCCAGTGCTTCGACCCAACCTTGGCCGAAGCGGTCTTGAAAATCTTCGATGCCGTGGCGGAATTCGTCCAGGCCGCCGATGAGTGAGGCGCGGAAGGCTTCCACCTTCGAACGGAAGTGGCCGTAGAAGGCGCCGGACGTCACACCGGCGCCGCGCGCAAGCCCGTCGACCCCGATCGAGCCGAAGCCCTCTTTGCGAAACCCGCGCCCTGCGGCCGCCAGGATCCGGCGCTTCGTATCCGCTTTGTGTTCGGCACTGTAGCGCATGTGCTCGTCACATTAGCAAGCGCGCGCGCGGCGTGCCAGGTGAGCTCATTAGATAACGAATCGTATTTATTCTCGAAAGAGCAGTATCACGACCGCTATCTCATCGGCTGGACGCGAGCGTTGCTGCGGCGCACCGCATGAAAAGCTCGGGAAATAAAATCGAGATCGTTATCCAATCGCTTGACGGCGAGATAGCGAGCGCTATCTATGGCTAGCGAGAGCGCATCGTGACCGTCACCCTCGTGAAGGCCGCGGCGCGCGCTCGCGCGACAACTTCAATCAACGAAAGGGGAACAGATGCCGATTGCCATCCAACTCAGTCCGGGACTTTTGACCAAAGACGGCCAGCGCAGCGTATTTTCGCGGATTGCCGCGATACTGCTGGACGTACATGGGCTCGCCGGGAACAAGTTCATGACTCCAAACGTGATCGGACACGTCACCGTGCTGCCCGACGGGGCCTCGTACGTGGACGGAAAGCCGCAATCTCTGGCGGTCATCGAGGTCAAAGTGCCGTCGAGCACGTTTCGCGATGCCAACGTGCAAAAAGCATTCGTCGAGCGCGTGACTGACGTGATCGACGAGCTGAGTGCGGGCGAGCACCCGCGCAGTCGCACGTTCGTCAACGTCACCTATGCCGTTGACGGCGCTTGGGGCATCGCCGGCAAGGCCTATACGAACGCGGATCTCGGCGCAGCCATCGCCGCGGGTTAGCGCAGTCGACGATTCTGGAACACTCCCTGAACCGCCAAGACGCCAAGACGCCACCCCAAATCCCTTCTTCCTCTTCTGGCGTCTTGGCGGCTTGGCGGTTCAATCCTCTGGGAGCCGAGCCACGACGACGCCAAGCTCTTCGTCTTGACGCGCGTGAATCACCAGATGATGCCCGCGTCGAGCCAGGGCCCGTGGCGCAGCGAGAGCACCTCGAACGCAGCTTGTTTGTCGGCCTTGTCGGCCTTGTCCGACTTGCGATCCTCGGGGCGGGAGATCGCGCCACCGGCAAAGCTGCCCTCGATCGCGTACGTCGGACGAACGTAGAAGCCGAGGCCGCCCAGGCTATTGAAGCGCTGCATCCACAACCAGCCCAGCATGGCGTTGCCGCGAAAGTGCAGGCCGAGGCCGTCGCTGAGATTGCCTTCGGGCGTCGCGATCGCGTTGAAAGAGATCAGCGAGATGCCGCCAGCGAGCGTAACGTCGAACATCGGACCGAAGTAGCGGTTCTCGTACTTGGCGGCGTAGTCGAGCTTGCTGTAGCCGACGGCGAGATCGATGTTGTTGAAGCGAGTGTCGCGCAGCGCGCTGCCGGCGAAGTCGTAATGCAGCTGCTTCGCCGCCGCGGAGTACGCGAAAATCGGCGCGGGGATGGAGTACGAGCTGAAGCCAAGCCCGTATTTGATGCGCCATTGGTTGAGCGCGAATAGGTGGACGTCCACGTAGCTCGTGTCGAGCGCCATGCGCTCGGTGGTCGTGGTCGCGGTGTCCGGTGGCACTGCGGCGTCGCTGACGTCGCGTTGCGCATCACCGTGATAGCGGCCCCAAACGCCTTCGGCCTTGATGTCGTGGCCGGGCAGCAGATCTTCGATCTTGATGCTGCCGGTGAGGAGCCGCGTGCTTTCACCGAGCTTCTTGGACGCACTGTCTAGGTAGTTTTGCGCGTAGCTGAGGCCGACGTCGACTGGGCCCCAACGCGCTTCGAGGTTGGCGGACAGCAACAACGCCGGAGTGACGTCGTAGGTCGTGGCACCGATCTTTGCGCCGTCGACTTCGCCTGCGCTCGGTGCGGGGCTCTTCAAATGCCACCACGTGTACCAAACGCCGGCACCGAGCTGCACGAACCAGTTCTTGTACCCGTCGGCGTCCGCGCCGATCTTCGGTCCGCTCAGCAGGTTCGTCGGCGAATCGAAGCGCGCCCAGACGCGGTCCTCGCCTTCGACGTTGCTGAGGTAGCTGAGCAGGGTGCCCTGGGCCGCCTGAGTGCGATCTTGAACGAGGTGAAGGTGCCAGCCCGCGTTCCAGCGGTCTTCTCGCATCACGAGGATGCGTTGATGAACGAGCTTGCCGTTGCTCAAGTCTGCCGCACGTAGCCCCTTGTCGCTCGGGCTGCGGAAGTAATAGTAGACGACCATCGCGCCGGTGTCGGTGGGCAACGCTTCGAGTTGCCAGCCGCTTTCGCGGGTGTCGACGATCGACCCGCTGAAGTGCACGCCGTCCGTGGACGAGGTGACACGCGCCGTGCGCGATTTGGTCTCGTAATAAAAGACGTACAAGGTGTTGTCGCTGCCGACCACCGGTCGCGCGTCATACGCCGAGAGCTCTGCCACGGTCGCCACGGCGTTCGGATGATCGTAAGGGGCGAGGAGCAGGGTGCGTCCATCACGGAACATCATCTGCAGCCTGCCGTTGAATTCGAAGAACGTGATCGGCGGGTTGGCGCGCCCCCCGCCGCCGAGATCTTCGAGCGCGCCGCCGGAAGGCAGGAAAGGCAGCGCCGATTCCGCGCCATTGCGGTTGACGCGCGCGAACGTGAATAGCTGATTGCCGCGCTGTTCGCTCTGCGTGTAGGCGTACACCAGTTCACCCGCGGCAGTGAACGCGAGTCCGTCGGGAGCGAGCGAGCCCTTGTCGTTCACACTCGCGACGACACGAGTGCCGCCTATGGTGTCCATCAAGAGCAACTCGGTGCCCTGCAATTTGTTGTCACTGAATACGGCCTGAGTGCGGATGCAGGCCACGCGCCGCCCAGTCGTCACCGCGCAATAGGTGGTGCCCGGGCTGGCAGCGCCGATACCGATGCTCCATTCGAGTCGCTGCTCCGGAACCGTGCGCAGCAGCATTTCGCCGCCGGGCAGGGCGATCACGCCGGCGTGCGTTTGCGCGGCGATGCCGCCATCGGGGAACGCGAACAGGTTCACTAGGCGTTCGCTCGTGAGTGGTGGCACTAGCTTGGGCGCAAAACGATCTTTGGAAGGTGGAGCTGGGGTTTCGTCGTCGTCGTCGTCACTGGGGCGCTTGAGCAATAGGCCCGCGCTGCGCGCAAGCTCGATGGTGATGCGCACGTCGCGCCGCAACGCGCTCAGATTTTGCTTGGCGGCGATCAATGGCGGCAGAATACAGAGCGCGGCAGAGGCGGCCGAGGCGACGTCGCCGTCGGATACGGCGTGGCCAGTGACCAAGCCGAGCTCGACCGCGGACCGCGCGTTTGCGATCAACGCGCGAGCGTTGCTGGCGCTATCGCGGATCATGAGCAGCGAATTTACGAATATTTCGAGTGCATCGTGATACCGGGCTGCGGCTTCTTCATCCGTGGTACCGCTGACCGTGACCGTGGCGATCGACTTGGCGCAGGCGCCTTCCGGCGCGGCCGGGTTGCACGCGGTACTGCAGTCCGGCAGGCACTGCGTTACGCTCTGCGAGACCACTTTTGCCTCGCTACCCAACTTGGCCTTGGCGTCGGCCATCAGGCGTGAGGCCTGCACGCAGGCTTGATCGCCCGTGAGTGCGTTGTCCGGCGCCAGGGGAGTGCCGAGGTTCTCGGCGAGTGCGCTGCAAGTCGTTTTGAGCTTGGCATCGAACTCATTGGCAGTGGCCTCGATCTGCTTGCCGGCTTGGATACCCGCTTTCAGCGTGGCGCCATCACCGGCTTCGATGCCGAGCGTGCCGTGCCAATCGAAGGCGTTGTCCAGCACCAGGTTCGTCAGCGCGGGGCATTCCTTCATGGAAATGGCGACCTTTGCCGCGCCGTGAATGGTGCCTGCGCAGCCCGATAGCCCCATGCACAGCAATAGCCAAGCAAACGCCCGAGCGGGCAAACTCGAAGTCATGGCTCGTCGTAAGCGCGATGGCGAATGGGATCAATTGGGCTCCCATAGCGTATTTTTCGAAAACTCGAGCTCTCGATTCGAGACGGTTTTGGGGGCCTTGAACGATCTTGTCAATTTCGACTGCGCAGCCCCAGAAGATGCGCATTCAGAAATACAATTGCGAGTCGAGCTGTGCCTGACGCGAGATTGCGCACGAATTCAGTCTGCGAGGCGCTCGCTGCCGGCATACACGTTGAAGGCGTCGCCGCGTGCGAAGCCGCACAAAAGCAGCCCGAAACGTGCAGCTGTGGACACCGCCAACGAACTCGGTGCGGACACTCCGACGACCCCCGATAGGCCAGCCATCAGTGCCTTCTGTACGATCTCGAAGCTCGTTCTGCCGCTGACTACGAGCAGCGCTCCGGTCGCTGGCAATTGGCCATCGAGCAAGAGTCGCCCGATGGCTTTATCGACCGCATTGTGTCGCCCGATGTCCTCGCGCACCACGCCGAGGCCCGCACTTGGCAGGGCAACTCCCGCGGCGTGCAAGCCGCCCGTGCGCTCGAAGCTCGGTTGTCGTTTCGCGAGCTCCGACGACAGCCCAGCAATGAACGAGCGACCGAAGGGCGTCGATGCTGGGGCTGGCTGCAGGCGTTCCAGCAAATCGTCGATCATTTGGCGCCCGCACACGCCGCAGGCAGAGCTGGTCAGGGTGCCGCGGCGAGTTGCGTCGCTTGAAAGCACCGTGCCCGGCGCGGGTAAGACGTCGATGGTGTTGTGCGCGCCCGCGCTGCCCAGGCGCGCACAATGCTGAATACCGCCCAAGTCCGCGCGAGAACGGATGATGCCTTCGGCCAACAGGAACCCAGCGACGAGCTCGTGATCGTGGCCCGGCGTACGCATCGTGACGGCAAGCGCGTCACCTGCGACGCGGATCTCCAGGGGCTCTTCGACCGCGAGCTCGTCAGGGTGCGCCTCGAGCGCGCCCCCTGGGTGCGCGGAGCGCAAAACGTCGACTGTCGTTACTTGAACGCCGGGTGGGAGTTTCGCATTCACGCGGACACCGGGGCAGGCACGGCAAGCGCTGCAGGCGAGGGCTCGAGCCGGATCGGAATCGACTTGAATGCAGGCTGATTGCTGCGATCGGCGACGTTCTGTAGCGGCACCAGCACGTTGGTCTCTGGGTAATAAGCCGCCACGCAGCCGAGTGGGATGTCATAGGCTACCAGCTTGAAGCGCTCGGCTTTGCGTGACTCATCGCCGACGCGGCTGATCAAGTCCACGAGGCTGCCGCTCTCGAGGCCGCGCTCTGCGATATCGCGTGCGTTGATGAACAGCACGCGCCGACCATTGGCGATGCCGCGATAGCGGTCATTCTCTCCGTAGATCGTGGTGTTGAACTGATCGTGACTGCGAAGCGTCGTGAGCATTAGCTCTCCCGGTCGCAAGTCGTGGCGCGGGATGGGGTGAACGGTGAATTTTGCCTTTCCGGAGCGAGTGGTGAACTTTCCTTCGCGCGGTCCGTTCGGCAAATAGAAACCACCCGGGTCGCGAACGCGCCGGTTGTATTGAGCAAAGCCAGGCACGACGTGCTCGATGTGTTCGCGGATGCGATCGTAGTCGGAGACCAGGCCGGCCCAATCGGTCTTCGTGCGCCCGGCGAGCGTTTTTTGTGCCATTCCGGCCACGATGGCCGGCTCACTGCGCAGGTGCTTCGACGCCGGAGGCAGCACCCCGCGCGACTGATGCACGACGCCCGTGGTGTTTTCCATGGTCACGAACTGCGCGCCCGTCGCTTGCAGGTCCTCTTCCGTGCGCCCCAAGCACGGCAAGATCAGCGCTTCTTGCCCGGTGATCAGATGTCCGCGATTCAGCTTGGTCGAGATCTGCACGGTGAGCTCACAGCGCTGGATGGCTCGCGCCGTGTGCTGGGTGTCTGGAGTCGCGGCCAAGAAGTTCCCACCGAGGGCGATGAAGACTTTGAGTTGTCCCGAGGCCATGGCTTGGATCGTGCGCACGGCATCGAGGCCGTGCGCTTTCGGGGGCGAGAAGTCGAATTCCTTGCCGAGCTTGGTCAAAAACTCATCGCTCATCTTTTCCCAGATGCCGACGGTGCGGTCGCCTTGCACGTTGCTGTGCCCGCGCACCGGGCATAGCCCTGCCCCGCGGCGACCGATCTGCGCGCGCAGCAGCGCGAAATTCGCGATCGTTTGCACGTTTGCCACGCCGTTCTTGTGCTGCGTGATGCCCATCGCCCAGCAACAGATCATGTGTTCGGCGCGAATCGCAATGTCGGCGGCCTGCTCGATCAGCTCCCGCGAGCAGCCCGAACTTTCGACGATTTCGTCCCAATCGGCAGACTCCAAATCGGCGCGCAGCGCTTCGAAGCCTTCGGTCTGCTCGCGAATGAAGTCGTGCGCGAGGACCCGACCTCGGCTGCGAACGTCCGCCTCCAGCATCTCTTTCATGATGCCTTTGAGCAGCGCGACATCGCCGTTGATTCTGACGGGTAAGAACAAGCTGGCGATCGGCGTGCCTGGGCCGAGCAGTGATAGCGGCTCTTGTGGATTCTTGAAGCGGATCAGGCCGGTCTCTGCGAGCGGGTTGATGCTGACGATCTTGCAGCCGTTCCGCGCGGCCTTTTGCAGCTCGCTGAGCATGCGCGGGTGACACGTGCCAGGGTTTTGCCCGATCACGAAAATCGCATCAGCGTACGAGAAATCCTCGATTTTGACGGTCGCTTTGCCAATGCCGATGGCTTCGTTCAAGCCCGCGCCGCTCGACTCGTGACACAGATTCGAACAATCGGGCAGATTGTTCGTGCCGAGCTGGCGCGCGAAAAGTCCATACAAGAACGCGGCCTCGTTGCTGGCGCGGCCCGAGGTGTAAAACGCGGCTTCGTTCGGCGAGGCGAGCGCGTTCAGCTTGCGTGCGATGAGCGTGAAGGCTGCGTCCCACTCGATGGGCTGGTAGCGATCCGAACCCGCCGGGCGCCACATCGGATGAGTGAGCCGGCCCTGTTGTTCGTACCAACGATCACTTTGCTCGAGCAGCTCACTGATTGAGTGCTTGGCGAAGAACTCGGGTAAAATGCGCTCTTTGGTCGCTTCGCTGGCGACGGCCTTGGCGCCGTTTTCACAGAACTCGGCGGGCTTGCGATCGCGGTCGGGATCGGGCCAGGCGCAGCTCGGGCAATCGAAGCCGTCGGTCTGGTTGACCTTGAGCAGCGTGCGAAAGGCGTTGCCCGCGCCCATCTCCACTACGCCGCGTTTGACCGTCTCATAGATTGAGTAGAGCCCCGCGGCGCTCTCATGGCGGTGCACTTGCTCCGCTGCGCGTCGTTCGAGCGGCGGTTCAGCACCGGGGACGAGCAGCGCGCTCGGCTGCGCGGTCTGTACTTGCCCCGAGGACGGCTCGGCTTCGGTCGCTGCTGTCTCGTTTGAATTGCGATTCAGGTTGACCACATGCCGAGTCTAACCCTGATAGCGATTCCAGGTTTGGGATTGCTCGAGGAATGGACCGGGGTAATTACCCCCAAGATGGCCCGTCACACAGACCTCACTTGGTCAGGCGGAGCGGCCGGGCGGGGATGTACGGAAATCGTCAGAACAGGCTGCCTTGGGCCTTCTGCGGCTGCTTTTGGCCGAGGTGCTCGTATGCCTTTTTGGTGGCGATGCGGCCGCGCGGTGTGCGCCCCAGGTAACCTTGCTGCAAGAGGTACGGTTCGTACACGTCCTCGATCGTGTCGCGCGGTTCGGCGAGTGCGGCCGCCAGAGTTTCGACGCCGACGGGACCGCCCTCGTAGTGTTCGATCAAGATCCCGAGCAGCCGGCGGTCCATTTCGTCAAGACCCGCGTTGTCGACCCCGAGCCGATCGCAGGTGTGGTTCACGATCTCTCGGTCGATCTTGCCCGAGCCGCGCACCTCGGCGAAATCACGCACGCGGCGCACGAGCCGATTGGCCACGCGCGGTGTGCCGCGCGAGCGCGTGGATAGTTCGCGCGCGCCGTCTTTGTCGCAAGGCACGCCGAGTAGCCGTGCGCTGCGCAGGATGATCTTCTCCAAATCTTCCGGCGGATAGAAGTCCAAGCGTAACGTGACACCGAAGCGCTCTTGGAGCGGCTTGGTCAAAAGGCCCGTGCGCGTTGTGGCTCCAATCAGCGTGAACGGCTTGACGTCGAGGGTGATGCTCTCCGCGTACGCGCCTTCTCCCACCATCACATCGATGCGAAAGTCTTCGATCGCGGGATACAGCGCTTCTTCTACCGTCGCGCTCAGCCGGTGAATTTCGTCGATGAACAGGATGTCGCCGCGACCGAGCTTGGTGAGTTGCCCGGTCAAGAGCCCCTTGTGTTCCACCGCGGGGCCGCTGGTTTGGTGCAGCGTAACGCCCATTTCTTTGGCCAGGATGTGTGCCAGCGTGGTTTTGCCCAAGCCGGGCGGCCCGCACAAAAGGATGTGATCGAGCGGCTCGCCGCGACGGCGCGCCGCTTCCACGTACACCTTCAGGTTTTCGCGATGGTTCTGTTGCCCGACGAACTCTTCTAGCGATTCCGGGCGAAACAGCCGATCGAAGCGGTCGTCTTCCGGGCGTGATTGCGTGCCCAAGACGCGCTCGCCGTGCGGAGCTTCGGACTCGAACTCGGGTTCGGCGGCGGGACGCGACTTCTTGGCTGCCATCGTGGCGGAGCCTACCACCGCGCGGCGGAAATGGGCGGCGGTAGCCGCGACTCGGCGTCGCCGGTCGGCATCGACAGCGAGAAAACAGCTCCGCGACCGCTGAGCGGCGTGACCGAGACCGAACCGCCGTGCAGCTCGACGACCGAGCGCGCAAGGCGTAGCCCGAGCGCGAGACCACGGTGTTCACTCGGGCCGAGCGCAGGGCTCGGATCGAGCAACGCTTCCAACTTTTGCGGTTCGACGCGTGAGCCAGGCACCTCGACGTCGAAGCGCACTGCGTCGAGCTCGGACACGACTTGGACGTGTACCGCTGCTGACTCCGAGACGCGCACAGCGTGCCCGATGAACGTTGCCAGTGCGCGCGGCATGCGCACGCGATCGACGCGCAGCGAGTACACGTCGTCAGCGACTTCGGCGAAGATTTCGACGCCGCGGTCGCCGCCCAGATCTTTGCCCTTGGCGACGGCTTCGCCCAGCAGCTGGCGCACGTCACAGTGGTCCAAGACCAAGCTCAATTGGCCGGCGTCCACGCGAGCCGCGTCCAAGATGGTTTCGATCAACGCCAAGAGCTCGCGACCCCGGCGATCGATCAGACTCAAGCTCTCGCTCTGCCCGGGGCTCAAGCTTTCGCCCTTCCGCACCAGCTCGGTGAAGCCCAAGATCGCGTTCAGCGGGCTCTTCAAATCGTGGCTCACGCTGGCGAAAAATAGCCCGCGCATGCGAGCGGCGGCCTTGCGCGCCGAGATCGCGCGCTCTTGCGCCTTGGCAAACACGCCGAAGCGCGCCGCCAGACGCTCGATGGCGCGCCCCAAACGCGCGACCACGCGGAAGCGCGCTGCGCGCACTACGCGCGTGCCGCCGCTGATCACGGCATCCGTGCCCAGCAAGCGTACGTCGCGAATGGCCGCTCGCAAATCCTCCGCCAGCACTCGTCCGACTGCGATACCCAGGCCACCTGCGATCAGCGTGCCGATCACCGCAACGAGTACGAACGAGGCGCTGAGCACCCCAACCACGGAACCGACGAAGCGCACTTCAGCGCTGCCCTCGTCGAGCGGGGTGACCACTTTGACCGCGCCGTCTTCACCGCGCTCGACGCGATATTCGTCCGACCAGGGATGCACGGTGGCCTGGAAACCGAGCGTTTCTCCCTGCAAAATGGCGTCTTCGACGCCGGCGCCCGCGGCCACACCGGGCCGCGGCTCGAGCGCGGCGCGCGCAAGCACGCGCGCTGTTTCTTCGCGACTTCGCTCGTCCGCGCGGCGCAGATGCGAACCGACGATCAGCGCGCAGCCGAAGACCAGAAACACAACCGGAGTGGTGATGGCCGCCACCAAACGCCGGGGCACGCGTCGCTCGATGATGCCGCGCTTGTCGGCGTCCTCCACGACCTCACGCATCAACTCTGGGGGTGAGAGCTCGAGCGCGCGCACGAACGCCGAGCGGATCACGACGAACAGCGGCAGTGATGCCGCCGAGACGATCACCATGCCGAACAGCGCGAGGTTCATGCTGGTCGAGAAGTCCACCAACTTGGGCCTGAGCAGCGTGTGAAACACCGCGATGCTCGACATGGACGACGCCAACCAACCGAACACGACGCGAGCCGGCTCATTGCTCAGCGCGAACAGCTCGCGGACCTCGACCGCTTTGCCGCCCAGGGCCAACGTGCGCAGCACGTAGCGATAGCGACGCAGGCGCCAAAAGCAGCGCACGAGCTCGAGGAGCCCGCCTGCGAGCAGCGAAAGCCCGAGCGTCTCAGCGCCCTCCAGCGCTACTTGGCCGCTCAGCACGAGAAAATGCGAGGTAAGCAGCGCCAAGAGGACGGCGGAAGCGAGCGTGAACAGGGCCTCGATACTCAGCACCCGTCGCAGCAGATGGGCAGCCGCGGGGTTCATGAGCGGATGATGCTCGCGCCAGCGTCCGTGGTTTCGTCGGGCACGGGGTCGATCGGTCGTTGCGAGACGACCGGCGGTTGTGATGGCAAAACGATCGTGAACGTCGAACCTTTGCCGAGTTGACTGCGCAAGTCGATGAACCCGCGATGCATTTGCACCAAGCGGCGCGTGATCGCGAGGCCCAAACCGGTGCCGACGCGCTGGCGTTTGACGTCACCGGCCTGCCAATACTCTTGGAAGATCGCCTCGTGGTCCTCACGCGCGATGCCCGGACCAGTGTCGGTGATGGCGATGGTCACGCCGCCATCGCGCGGATCGATGCGCAGCATCACTCCGCCGCGCGAGGTGAACTTGATGGCATTGCCCACCACGTTGCCGATGATTTGGCGCACGCGCCGGCCGTCGGCATAGGCCATCGCTCGTTTGCCGACGATGTTGATCTCGAGCTTTTTGGCTTCAGCGGCGATGCTCGCTTCGCGCACCACCTCTTGGCCGATCGAGTACACGTCGATCATCTTGCAGGTCAGTCGCAGCTCGCCGGATTCGAGCGCGGACAGATCCAAAATGTCGTCGATCAGCGCGCGCAAGTGCTGGCCGCTGTTGCGCACGACCGAGAGATTCTCTTGCGCGTCGGCGCTCAGCGGCCCGTCGACCTCGCTCAAGAGCACGTCGGTGAAGCCCAAGATCGCGTTCAGGGGCGTGCGGAGCTCGTGGCTCAGCGCCGCCAAAAAGTCGCTGCGATCTCGGTCGTAGGCGAGCGCGCCCGACAAGTCTTGGCGATAGGCGTGTTCGGCCGCGGTGAAGCGATCGACGAGCACGTTGAAGGCGCTGGTGAGTAGCCCGACCAAATCCACCGAGCGTACCGGGATCGGCTTACCCGTCGGGTCCGCTCCCTCGCGCGCCATTTCCACGATCCGGTCGCGCACGAACGTCACGTCTGCGTGCACGTCGCGCGCCAGCGCCAATGCGACCAATGCTGCGACTCCGACCAACAGCGCGGTCAGCGTACCCACCCACACCAACAGCGAACCGGTGGCGAACGGAGTCACGGGCGCGGCGACGAACACCAGCACGTTCATGTATTCGGCCGGGCCGGGAAATGCGGCCGAAAAGAAGCGCGAGCGACCGAGTTCTGTGGTGGTTTCGCCTTCGCCCGACACCATCAGCTCCAAGAGTCGCACTTTGGGCGGTGCACCTTGAGTCGCGTCGACCACGATGTGCCCCGTCGCGCTGACGAGCAGCAGCTCCGCGCCCGAGCGACGCGCTGCGCGCTCCAAAACGATCGCGCGGTCCTCCTCCGAAGTACGACGCAACCGCTCGGCGAGCGTGAGCGCGAGCAGGCGGCAGCGCAGCTCGGCCGCATCGTCGCTTTGCGCGCGCAGGCGGCTCGTGCCGGAAATGGCCAGCGCCGAGCCTGCGGCCAAACCGACGATCAGCACCACCACCGGCGCGATCACCAAAAAAGGGATCTGCCTGAGCCGCGTGTTCAGCGTTTTGGTGTGCTTGCGCTCACGAGGTGCAGGCGGAGTCACGCGTCACTCGTCACCGGATAGGCGGGCGAAGATCGCATGATCGAGCCAGCGTGCGCCGACCAGCTCGGCTTGTCGCGCAATGCCTTCGAAGCGAAAGCCGAGCCGGGCGATCACGCGCAGGCTAGCGCTGTTGTCGGTGGCAGCCGCGCAGCGGATGCGGTGCATCGCCATGCGAGCGAACGCAAAATCTACGCACGCTCGGGCGGCCTCGGTCATGATGCCGCGACCGGTAGCGTCGCGCCTCAGCCAATAACCGAGTTCACACGAGCGGTGCAGGTGCACGCACGAGTCGAGCCCAACGACGCCGAGCAGCTCACGCGACTGTCGATCACGAATCGCGAAGCGCACGGCGCGCCCGGCATCCCAATCCGACACGCAGGCCTCTGCGTAGCGCACGCTGGCTTCGGGCGCGTTGTTGAACGGAACCCACGGTAGCCAGCGCTCGAGGTGCCAACGCGAACCGTCTACCGCGTCCCACAGCTCATTGCCGTCGCCGAGTTCGAGCGGCACGAGCAGCACACGGCTCGTTTCGAGTGGCGCCCGGCGCATCGCGGCACGCGACGGAATCGACAATAGGTGCGCAATGGGCTGCGAGCCCGAGTATGCCGTGTCTTTTGCGTCCCGATTTCTCAAGGGCAATCCGTGCGCAGGGCGAACACCTCGAAGTGTGCCGACTCGTAGTCGCGCCAGGAAATGTACCATTGTCCGGGCTTCTCGCCCGCGGCCAGATCGGGTTGCGGCTGGAAACCGCTGACACGGCTCACCGAAGTGACCGCGCCCAGGCCGTCACGGGTGAGCGGGGCCAGGCGCAGTTGGGAACCATCGAACCAGGAAATGACCGTGCTATTGCCGCTCGCCGCGACCGCCGGGCGCACGACCTTGGCCGGCAAGTCCCGACGCCACAGCATTTGCCCCTTGTCCTTGTCGACGAACGCGACGGACGCCCCGGCCTTCTCGTCGTCCCAAGCGACGAAGCAACCTTCGGACGAACAGGCCAAGACGGGCGTGGTGTTCTTTCCGTCCTTGGAGGAGCTCAGCATTTGGGTCTGGCCCAGGAAGCGCTCCTTGCCGTTGGTCTTCTTGGACGGAACGAGCCCGGTCTTCAAGCTGGGATCGCTGAGCGCGATGCGCGACAAGTACATCTGAATCCGCTCGAAGCCGCGGTTGACCGAGAACGCGACGTACAGGAAGCCGTTCTGCACCGCGACCGTCGGCGTGGCCGCGCCGTAACTCGCGCCCTTGGCGGGCGGAATCACGGTCAGGCGAAGTGGCTCGCCGAGCGGCGCGAGATCCGCATCCAGCTCGCGAGCCATGATGTCGCTCGAACCCTTGTCGATTTCTTCCTGCCAGACGGCCCAAAATTTATTGCCATTCACGGCCAGGGCTGCGGAAAGCTCGCCCTTCTTGATCCCAGAGATGCGCCGCGGGGGTCCTGCGATGTGAGCGTCGTGAGAGACGAAGCGAGCGTACACGCCCGGCTCACTGCCACCGTCATCCCAATACAAGAGCACGAAGCGCTCTCCAGCAGAGACCAGCTGCACTTGGCGCGCAGAGGTGACCTCCGGCGTGAGCGGCACCTCGGGCGACGTGCGTCGGAGCGCGTCGTCCAGCAACACCGCGTAGGCCTGCTTCTTCTTCGGATCTTGGTGGTTGTCGATCCAAACGAAGACCGTGCCCGCGCTGCTATGGAGCAGCGTTGGCCGCGAGATGATCGGCACGTCGATCGAATAGGGCCGCGGCCGACCAATGCCAGTCAACTTGCACGGGCCGCTCGGCTCTTCGATGGCGGTCGACATGTGCGAGAGCACCGAGCGCGCGATGGCGGCTCCGCCCTTCATCGCGTCCTTGAAGGCGTCGAGTGAACCTTTGCCATCACCGCTTGCGAGCAACTCCTGAGCGTGTGCAATCTTCATTGCATACGCCTCGGCTTCAGCCGCGCGCGCCGCGCTGGCCGCCGCGGGACTCAAGGGCGTACTGCTGGTGGGCCGCGGCTTGGGCGTCGTCGGATGCGCGATCGCTTGCTGACCCGGCGGATGCAACACGTACAGCCAGACCGCGTACGCGCCGAGGCTCAACGCAGACAACAAAAGCAGGATGGAAACCGCGCGACCCGTGCGCGACTCGGGACGCATCGAGGCCAGCGGAGCTGCGCCCGCGCCAACCGCCGGCACTGGTGCTGGCACGATCGGCGGTGGCGGCGGTGGCGGCGCGGGTCGCGGGGGGCTCGGCGGCTCGCGCTCGGTCATGGGCTGGCTCACGGGCACCTTCGGCTCGCTCGCCATCAGCTCATCGACTTCCATGCCTTCGTCGTCGCTCGACAAGGAGACGCCGCGGGCGGGACCTCTGCTCCCGAGCAAGGCCTTGGTCAGCGCATCCGAAAGCTCGCGCGCGGTTTGGTAGCGCTTGTTCGGATCGCGATCGAGCGCGCGCGTGAACCAAGCGTCGAAGGTCGGCGGCAGATCGGGACGCAGCTTGCTCGGCTTGGGCAACGGCGCGCTGGCGATCTGCGCCAAGATCATGGCCACGCCCTGCTCGACGTTCCACACCGTTTGCGCCGTCAAGCACTCGTAGACGATGCAGCCGAGTGCCCACAAGTCCGCGCGATGATCGACCTCGCCCTTACCCTTGGCTTGCTCGGGGCTCATGTACGCGGGCGTGCCGAACAGCGCGCCCTCGCGCGTCAAACGCACGGTTTGCGCGTCGGGCGTGGTCGGCTCGTAGAACTTCGCCAACCCGAAATCGACGATCTTGACGAGGAGCTTGCCTTCCTCGTCCTTGGTCAGGAAAATGTTTTCGGGCTTCAGATCGCGGTGCACCACGTTCGACTCGTGGGCTTTGGCGAGGCCGCGCGCGGTGTGCGTCGCGATGCGCAGCGTCGCCTCGACGTCGATCTGTCGCACGCGAGTCATCAGATCGTAGAGGCTCTCGCCCTCGAGCAGTTCCATCACGAGGAACGGTCGCTCCTCGAACATGCCCGAGTCGTACACGTCACAGATGTAGGGGCTGCGAATGGCAGCCGCCGCGCGCGCTTCACGAATGAAGCGCTCGCGCACGACGCGCGAGGTGATCAGTTCGGCGGCAAGGATCTTGACCGCGACACGCTTACCGATGTCGACGTTCTCGGCTTCGTACACGGCGGCCATGCCACCGCGCCCGATCTCCTTGGTGATCCGAAACTTGCCCTCGAGGACTGTCCCGACCGGAACTTGAGACTGATTCTGAGACGGCATTGACGAAGGGGCAGCTACGGCAAACGAGACGGACGGGAACGGCAGTACAGTACCCGAATTGAGAGCTCGTCCCGAGTGCCCGTCAGGCTTAGGCCAATGGGCCGCGGGGTGGGCAGACACACATCCGCTCGGGGCGCTTGACGCATCGCGCTGTCGCCATTACCCGGCGGCGAGCAACGCTGATTTTGACCGGCGGTTGTTTCGGATGACCAAGAATCCGAGCGATTTTCCCAGAATGGCGCACTGACTCGATTCGGAAACAATTCGGAAACACGGAGCCCGGTACGTCCAATTCGTGCCTGCGCACAGGCAGGCGATGCGATCGTAGCGGTGCCCCCGCACCAGGAGGGGAGGCTTCGCGACGGGCGATACCCCCCAAGAAAATAAGTGGAGAGCCAGATGAAGAAGGTCGAGGCGATTATCAAGCCGTTCAAGCTGGACGAGGTCAAGGATGCCTTGTCCGAAGTCGGTATCCAAGGCATGACCGTGACCGAGGTCAAAGGCTTCGGCCGTACCGGCGGCAAGAAGGAAGTGTACCGCGGCTCTGCCTACGTCGTGGACTTCGTGCCCAAGGTCAAGCTCGAGATCGTCGTCCCCGATCAGATGGTTCATCAGGTCATCGACGCGATCGAAAAGAGCGCCAAGACGGGCCGCATCGGTGACGGCAAGATCTTCGTCAGCCCGGTCGATGAAGCCGTGCGCATCCGTACGGGTGAGCGGGCCGAAGAAGCGATCTGACGACGACCGTCTCGCGTTTGCCCAACGTTTGCTGTCGCCGGGCCGAAATTTGGCCCAGCGGCTCGCGGCCCAGCCGTGTGTGCGAACGGGATGACTACTGCCGGAGAAAGAAGCCGGCAGTAGCCCCGGGCGCTCGATAAGGATAAAGCTTTTGCCCATGGATGCGAAAGAAGCCATCGAACTCGGCAAGAAGCACGAGGCCGTCATGGTGGACCTGAAGTTCATCGACCTGATCGGCAAATGGCAGCACACGTCGGTACCAATCCATCGCTTGACGATTGACGCCTTCGAAGAAGGCTTCGGCTTCGACGGCTCGTCGATCCGCGGGTTTCAGCCCATCAATCAGAGTGACATGCTCTTGATTCCGGACCCGAGCACGGCGGTGTTCGATCCGTTCACGCGCTTCCCGACGCTTTCGCTGCTGTGCAACGTGCAGGACACGCTGACGCGCGAGAGCTACTCGCGCGATCCGCGCTACATCGCCAAGAAGGCAGAGGCCTATCTGCAGAGCACCGGGCTCGCCGATACCTGCTACTTCGGCCCGGAAGCGGAGTTCTTCATCTTCGACGGTGTGCGCTTCGACGTCCGCGCGCACGAGTCCTTCTACGCAATCGATTCTGGCGAAGCGATCTGGAATAGCGGCCGCGACGAGGGGCCGAATCTCGGTCACAAGATCCGCAGCCAAGAGGGCTACTTCCCGGTGCCGCCGCAAGACACGTACGCGGATCTGCGAACCGAGATCTGCTTGGAGCTTGCGCGCATCGGCATCGAGGTCGAGGTCAGCCACCACGAGCAGGGCAGCGCAGGTCAGGGCGAGATCGACATGCGCTACGACAGCTTGCTCAGGTGCGCGGACAAGCTGATGTGGTTCAAGCACATCGTGAAGAACGTGGCGCATCGCAATGGGCGGAGCGCGACCTTCATGCCCAAGCCCGTGTTCGGCGACAACGGCAACGGCATGCATTGCCATCAGTCGCTGTGGAAAGACAACAAGCCGCTGTTTGCAGGCGACGGCTACGGCGGCCTGAGCGAAATGGCGCTCTATTACATGGGCGGTGTGCTCAAACACGCTCGCGCGCTAGCCGCGCTGACCAATCCCACGACCAACAGCTATAAGCGCTTGGTGCCCGGCTATGAGGCGCCAGTGAACCTCACCTATTCGAGCCGCAATCGCTCGGCGGCCGTGCGCATCTCTACCTATTCGCCATCGCCCAAGTCGCGACGGCTCGAGCTGCGCTTCCCCGATCCGACGTGCAACCCGTACCTGGCCTTTTCCGCGATGTTGATGGCCGGGCTCGACGGCATTCAAAACAAGATCGACCCCGGCGCGCCACTCGACCGTGACATTTACTCGCTATCGGCCGAAGAGCTGAGTGACGTCGAACGCCTACCCGCCTCACTCGAGGAGTCCCTCGACGCGCTCGAGAGCGACCACGAGTTCTTGCTCAAGGGCGATGTCTTCACGCAGGATTTGATCGACATGTGGCTCGATCACAAGCGCGAGCAAGACGTGCAGGCATCGCGCCTGCGCCCCACGCCCTTCGAGTTCTTTTTGTACTACGACGTCTGAGAGCGAGCGGCGCGGTCCGGACCGCGCGCAAATGCACAGATTGCGCACATGTGTACCGCGCGCGAGAGCCAGACTGGCAATCGAGCGCGCGGCCGGACTCACAATGTAGGCGCGGACCCCACATTTCTAGTATCAATTGCAGTCGGTGATTCGCGAGCACCGTCCGGGCATCTGCTATGCTTGAATGCGGTCAGCGCAGTCCCATAGCGCGGCCCAACGGTTACTTTGGCGGACGACGAGCTTTACGAGTCGACACTCGAGGTCACGATCTCGCGTGACATGCGCAGTCTGATCCGGGTCGCGGATCAGCAGCAAGCGCTATTGCTCGTGCTATCCGGACCGCGCTTGGGCAATCGCACCGTATTGGCGGACTCGCCGATGGAGATTGGCCGCGGTTCGAACGCAGGCCTCGTGCTCGACGCCGACTCAGTGAGCCGCCGCCACGCCAAGATCGAACCGCTCGACACCGGGCATCGCCTAACGGATTTGGGTTCCACCAATGGTACCTACGTCAACGGCATCCGTGTGAAAGAGCACACACTTCAGGATGGCGACCGCGTTCAGATTGGCAAAGCCCTCCTCAAGTACCTCGCCGGCGGCAACATCGAGGGCGCCTACCATGAAGAGGTGCAGCGCCTAATGAGCTTCGACGCGCTCACCGGCGTCCACAACAAGCGCCACTTCGACGAGAACCTGCGCGTCGCGCTCTCGGCGGCGCAAACCGGTCCCGTGAGCCTGCTCGTGCTCGACATCGATCACTTCAAGAAAGTGAACGACACCTACGGCCACATGGCGGGCGACGCCGTGCTCTGCTCGACCGCCAACGTGGTCAAGAACTGCGTCCCGCCCGAGTACGTGTTCGCGCGCGTCGGCGGTGAAGAATTCGCCGTGCTCTGCCCCAACACGCCGCTCGCCAGAGCCAAACAGTGCGCCGAGCGCATTCGCGTGGCCGTCGCTGAAAACATCCCCACGTTCGAAGAAAAGCGTCTCCCCGTCACCGCCAGCGTCGGCGTAGCCGAATTCAAAGCCGGCTCCGACGAAGAACCGGAAGCGCTGTACGGCCGCGCCGACGAAAAGCTGTACCAAGCCAAAGACAGCGGCCGCAACCGCGTCTGCGCCTGAAGGTCAGCCCTAGTTCACTCGGTTCTCCCGGTGCCCGATCTTCAAGAGATCGAGCGCTTTTGTTGATGGTCAATCAACACGTCTCAGAGCACCCAGCCTTCGGCGTCGCGGACGAGCGAGAGGGGACTAACCGCCGAGCCGCAGAGGCCGCAGAGATCTGAGAGAGAAAAGATTGGGGTTTCCGGATCGCGGTCGTTCACGTCGCAGCCAACGAGGACTTCGACGTGAGTCGCAGCCCCAAAATCTCTTTCAGATCTCTGCGGCTCATCGGGTTGGTCACACCTCCCTTCGTTGATTGGGGTTCCGAATCGCGGACGTTCACGTCGCAGCCAACGAGCACTTCGACGTAAATTGCAGGGCCCAAAAACCCCCTTCTGATCTCTGCGGCCTCTGCGGCTCGGCGGTTCAAACTCAGGGAGTGCTCAGTGCTTCCCCGCGCCTCGATCGCGCGCCCAAACGGGGTCGCTGACGAGGGAGAGGGAGAGGGACTAACCGCCGAGCCGTAGAGGGCGCAGAGATCTGAGAGAGGGGAGATTGGGTTTTCGTATCGCGGTGGTTCACGTCGTAGGCCAAGGAGGCTTACGACGTGAATCGCGGCCCCCAGAAATCTCTTTCTGATCTCTGCGGCCTCAGCGGCTCGGCGGTTCAAACTCAGGGAGTGCCCAGAGCTTTGCCGCGCCTCGATCGCGCGCCCAAACGAGCAGCTGCGTGCAATGCACAGCGCTCGGAACCAAGCGGCACAGTGAGGTGCGATGCTGGGGCGCGAGCGCCCATTCTCTATCTTAGGCTTCGGTGTCGTGTTGCTCGAGGAAGCGTTGTAGGGCTTGGAGGACGAGCTCGGGGCGTTCTTCGTGCGGCCAGTGGCCGGCGTCGTCGAGTTGTTCGACGTGCGCGTGAGGGAGTGCTTGTTGCCAGCGTTCGAGAAATTCGAGCGTGAAGGCGCGATCGCGGGCGCCCCATAAAACTAGGGTTGGGATGGTGGCTAGTCGCGCGCGGTTGGCCCAGAGTGCCGAGTAGTGCGCGTGCGAGCCGAGCAGTGCGCGTGCCAGCGCCCAGAGCACGGTTTCGCGCGCAGCTCTGGCTTTGAATGGCGCGAGGTACTGCGCGTGCACGGCGCGCGTGAGACGGCGCTTGTCGCCGTAGACCGACGGCATCAACACGCGCAGTGAGAAATTTAGGTAGCGATACATCAGTCGTCCGAGGGCGCTGCCGGCGATCCGCGCTTGCCGCACGAAGGCCGGATCTTCGAGTGGCCACATGAAGCTGTTCAACACCACGAGGCGTGTGATGCGCTCGGGGTGCGCTTCTGCAAACGGCAACGCGATCGGTCCACCGAAGTCATGCACGATCAATGTGAAGCGTTCGAGACTCAACTTCTCGACGAACTCGTTGAACACGCGCGCGTGGTCCTCGGGGCGGTAGCCGAAACCCGCGGGGCGCTCCGACAGACCAAAGCCCAAGTGATCGAAGGCGATGCAACGGTGTGATGCGCGGAGCTCTCGAATCAGCTCGCGGTACTCGAACGACCACGTCGGCGTGCCGTGCACGAACACGATCGCTTCGCCGCTACCCTCATCTAAGTAGTGCACGAGACCCTCAGAAAGGAGGAGAGCGTGTGAGGTGAAGGGGTAGGCCCGGCGATCCACCCAGGGAGCAGCGACGGGGTCGAGGGACGCGGGACGAGCCAGCTGCAAGGCATCGGACATGGCGAAGACCTTTCTTTTGTGCGGGATCGGTTGATTGGTCAATTGAGGTTGACTAACTAGTAAATGGTGGTTGACTAGTCGTCAAGTGTGATTGACGATTCCCAGACCAATTTGCGATGGTCTGAGGGCCGATGACCAAGCCCCCGGCCGACCCAGCCCTCGAAGCGCGCAAACGCGCGAGCGTGGCTCAGCTGCTCTTCAAGTGCGCGCGCCTCGTCAACGAGCGCGCGATCGCGCGGGTGAACGAGGAACCGCACGCGATCCGTTTTCGGCCATCACACACCAACCTATTTCCGCATCTCGATTTCGAAGGCGTGCGCATCACCGAGCTCGCGCGCCGCCTCGACATCAGCAAACAGGCGGTCAGCCAAACCATCGCCGAGCTCGAGCTGATGGACATGGTCGAGACGATCCCCGATCCGAGCGATGGGCGAGCGCGCCTCGTCCGGTTCACGGACAAGGGCAAAGCCGGAATCCTGCAAGGCCTGAGCGTGCTGCGCGACATCGAAGCCGAGATGGAGCGCACGATTGGCGGAGCGAAGTTCGAAGCGTTGCACGATGCGCTCTTGGCGCTCGAGAAAATGCTCGAGCCTCCACGCGATTGATGCCTTTGCTCAGCGCAGCCACAGCCCGACGAGCACGGATGCGCCGTTAGCGAGCGCCGAGGCGGCGAAGCAGCGCGACCAGCTCAGGTGTTCGAAGCTGAAGCGATAGATCAGGGCTTCAGTGAGCAGCGCGAAGCTCTCCGCGACGAAGAGAAATGCCGGTCGGGGTAGACTGAGTAGCGGCCAAATGAACCAGACCGACGGATGAGTGGCGAGCTGCGCTAGGCACACCGCGGCGATGCGGCGTGAGCGACTCGCTTCGCGATACCCGACCGGGTGTGAGCCGCCTGGGGCGAGCAATGGCACCGCGACTGCGAGTTCAACCATCAGAGTGATGGTGAACGCGATCAGCCAAGCGTGGAGCAGCGGCATGCGCGGAGACTAGCCGGCGTGGACGCCGAGCGTTGAAGTCTGGGGTTCTTCGCGGCCTGCGCCGCGGACCCAAAAGAACGCGAGCAAGGCCAGCTCGAGGTAGCCGTGGAAGGTGGCTAGGGAAAGATAGACCCCGCGCGTTCGGTGCAGATTGAAACACGCTCCGAGCCAGACGGCGAGCGCTGCGACGCACACGGCGGCCACACCGGGGGCTCCGAGGTCCGCGAATAGCGAACGCACGCTCATGCGAAACGTGGGCGTACCGCGCGTTGGTTGCTGCTGTTGCGGGATCCAACTGAGCCAGACCGAGTAGTGAATGCTCTGCAGGAACAGGTAGCTCGTGGTGACGCCCAGCGCCAAGCGCGCATCGGCGAAGGGTGCGAGCCAATCAGCGACCACGAATACGTGTAGACCGAACGACGCGGCAAACGGCGAGGCGAGGGTTTGACTGTACAGTGCGCCGGACGCGAGCACGATGAACGCGACCGCGATTGACACCGTTGGAGCCAATAGCCAGCGTTTGTTGGCTCGAAATAGCGTTGCCCACGCCAAGATCGCGATCAGATTGTGCGCGTGCAGAAACACGTAGCGAGCGAGCTTGGGTTGGTTGAGGGCGCACGTGGTCGCGACTGCGAGGAGCGCGCCGGCGACCAGCGCGCGGGCGATTGAGCCGCGCGCCTGCAATCCCGCTAGCAAGGCGACCGCGGTGAATGCGGCGGCCGCGCCAAACTCGATGCGTTCCACGTGCCGAAGCAAGCCGAGCTCTTCGGCGACGCGCAACGCGACCAGCGCGCCGCAGCCGAGCCAGACCGTGTTCAGCCACCAGCGTGCGAGGCGACGGCGCAATACGAGATACCGCACGTCGGCCGCGACGTGCGCGACTCCCAGCAGGATTGGCCCGAAAGTGAAGACGAGGACCGGGAAGTAGATGGCTCCGAGCGCCGCTGCGAACACGCTCAGGCACGCGATCGTCGCAATCCGACGATCGCGGTCCGCAAGCGTCGCGCGGGCGAAATCGCTTTGTACGAGCAAACCGAACCAACCTCGCCGACACCAGTCGAGGGGTTCGCTCAGTCGCTCTGCGGCGCTCAAGAGCGACATGTGTCAGCGACGGCGGCGCGAGATCCCGAGTGCGACCAAGCCCAGACCGAGCATGAACGCTGCGATGCCCTTCTCGGTACCGAGCACACCCACGCTGCAGCCGTCTTTCTTCGGAGGCTCGCTGGCGGGTGCTGCTGGCGTGCCCGCGGTGCCAGACGCAGGTGCGGCCGGGCCGCCCGCGGTGCCGGATGCGGGTGCCACTTGGCACTTCAAGCAATCGTAGGTCGTGGTCCCTTGTGGACCGCCCCGGCTGCACGTCGTCTTGATGCAGACGCCGTCCTTGTCGTAGGAGTCACCGGCGTTGTGACAGACCGCGTTCTCGGTTTGACAAATATCCGGCGGAGCGACGTCCGCCCAGGCCGCGGACGTCAGCAATAGGCTCGCGGCAAACATCCATCCGAACACACCCTTGATCATGCCATTCATGCCACTCATCTCTACAAGACTCGTACCCGGAATGTCCAATCCGGACTACGGATCTCAGATCAAGAGAGCTTGCGGCGCAGGTGGTTCAACACATCCATGCGCGTGATCAGCCCAGAAAAATGCTCGGATTCGCGCACGATTACGACTAGCCCTTGATCGAACAGCGGCATCAGTGATTCGAGGGGTGCGTGGGCATCCACGGTCACGAGCTTGGTGCTCATGAACTCGCGCACCGGGTTGCGGAACAGGTTGGGATCACGCGAAGCCGCGATCAACAGATCCGATTCATCGACCAGTCCGACGATCTCGCCTTGCTCGAGTACGGGCAACTGTGAAACGTCGTACAAGCGCATGCGCGAATAGGCGATGAGCAGACTATCGCTCGGGACCACGGAGATCACCGCGCCTGCCTCGGGACGGCGCGAGATCAGATCGCGCAGATCGCCATAGGTTGTGCCGGGCAAGAAGCCTTGATCGCGCATCCAATAGTCGTTGAACATCTTGGATAGGTATTTGCCGCCGCTATCGCAGACGATGCTGACCACGCGCTTGGGCGTGGTTTGTTCTTGGCAATAGCGCAGCGCGGCCGCGAGCAAGGTGCCGCTGGAAGAGCCCGCGAAGATCCCCTCTTGTTTGAGCAAGGTGCGCGCGGCAGAAAAGCTCTCTTCGTCACTCACCGTGTACGCTTTACGCACGCGCGAGAGATCGCAAATCGAGGGCACGAAGTCTTCACCGACGCCTTCGACGAGCCAGGAGCCGGCAGTGCCGATTTTGCCCGTGGCCACATAGTCCGCCAAAATGCTGCCTTTCGGATCGGCCAGCACGAGCTCGACATTGGGCGCGACGCGCTCGAAGTAGCGACTGAAGCCGGTCAGAGTGCCGCCAGAGCCCACGCCACACACGACGGCGTCGAGCTTGCCGTCCATCTGCTTCCAGATCTCGGGCGCAGTGGTGGTCTCGTGGGCGAGGGGATTGGCCGGATTCGCGAATTGATTGATGTAGTGCGCGCCGAGTTCGCGCGCGATGCGCTCGGCATAGTCTTGATAATATTCAGGATGCCCCTTGCCGACGTCACTCCGCGTCATGCGCACTTCAGCGCCGAGCGCGCGCAAGTGGTGCACCTTTTCCTGGCTCATCTTATCCGGAATCACGAGCACCAGTTTGTAGCCCTTGCGAGCCGCAACCAGGGCCAAGCCAAGGCCCGTGTTGCCCGCGGTGGCTTCGACCAACGTTGCGCCAGGTCGAATCGCGCCGCTCTTTTCGGCAGCGTCGATCATCGAAAGCCCAATGCGATCTTTGATCGAGCCGCCCGGGTTTTGGTTTTCGAGTTTCAGGTACAACTCGCACGGCCCAGTGTCGATGCGACTGACGCGCACGAGGGGAGTGTTGCCGATCAGCGAGAGAACGTCCTTACACGGGGGCTCGAGCTCGGGCATCCATTCAGCCTGAACCTTTGCGAATGGATCCGCAATGCCCACACTGGAGCTCTTGGGGCCCTCGAATGGCTAAGTCGGTCGAATGATCGCGGCCGAGGCGCCGGCTGGCTAGGCGCGACAAAAGCGACATCCTCGCTGGTACGTAAAGGCGACATCCTCGCTGGTAAGTAACTGAGGAGCAACGACGCCCCCCCGGGATGCATCGGCCGCGAAAACGATCGACGTAGCCATTCGATGGCCCTTGGCTTTAGACGTAGCCATTCGATGGCCCTTGGCTTTAAGAGTGGGGCGCTCGCGATCCAGCAGCGCACCTCGTGCGGCGCCCGTGTAGCCGAAATGGGCGGCCGTCAGGTCAAGGCCGGGGCACCCGGGGGAACCCCGGTGCGCGTGGCACTAAGCCTTTCAATGAAAAATTCCCGTTCGAATTCGAACTCGATTCGCGATCGCGAGAGCCCGCGCGCGATCGCCGCAGCGGTTCGAATTCGAACTCGATTCGCGATCGCGAGAGCCCGCGCGCGATCGCCGCAGCGGTACGAGTTCGAACTCGATTTTCGGCTGGTGAGGGAGGGCGAGCGGGGAGATCGGTGTGGCCGCGCAACCGCACATGGAAACGAGCCTCCGTTCAGCGGCTGGCGTGCAGCGCTGTCTCCAGGTCGCGCCACAGGTCTTCGACGTGCTCGATGCCTACCGAGAGGCGCACCAATGAGTCACTGATGCCGAGGGCCTGGCGATTCGCGGCGGGAATGGAAGCGTGGGTCATCAGTGCTGGGTGCTCGGCGAGCGATTCGACTCCGCCGAGGCTCTCGGCCAGGGCGAAAATGCGCAGCGCTTGCAGGAAGCGGCGAGAGCCTTCGAGATCGCAGGCGAGCTCGACCGAGATCATGCCGCCAGGGCCGGACATTTGGCGTTTGGCGAGCTCGTGTTGCGGATGAGTGGTGAGGCCGGGGTAGTGCACGCGCGATACGCGCGGATGTGCGGCGAGTCGCGTCGCGAGTTCAGATGCGCCAGCGACGTGCGCGTGCATGCGGATCGGTAGCGTTTTGATGCCGCGCATGACCAAGTAGCAATCCATGGGGCTCGGCACGGCGCCGATCGCGTTTTGTAAAAAGGGGATGCGCTCGCACAGCTCGGCGTCGCTCGTGATCAACGCGCCGCCGACCACGTCCGAGTGGCCGTTGATATACTTGGTGGTCGAGTGCAGCACGACGTCTGCGCCGAGTGAGAGCGGGCGCTGGAGTACCGGCGAGGCAAACGTGTTGTCCACCAAGACGCGCACGCCGCGCGCTTTGGCGATCGCGGAAATGGCCGAAATGTCGGCCAATTTGAGGGTGGGATTGGTCGGGGTTTCGAACCACACGAAGCGCGTGTTGGGTTTGATGGCGGCTTCGAATTTCGATAAGTCGCCGAGGTCGACGAAGCTCGACTCGAGGCCGAACGGTTTCATCACCTTGTCGAAGAGGCGGAAGGTCCCGCCGTACACGTCGTCGCCGGAGATCACGTGATCGCCGGGCTTCAAGAAGTGAAGCAGCGTGGTCGCCGCCGCGCAGCCGCTCGCAAACGCGAAGCCGCGCGTGCCGCCTTCGAGCGCAGCGAGCGCTGACTCGAGTGCGCTGCGCGTGGGATTGCCGCTGCGTGAGTAGTCGTACTTGAGCGGTTTGCCGGGCTCGGGCTGAGCAAAAGTGCTGGCCATGACGACGGGGGGCATCACTGCGCCGTGCAGCGGATCTGGGTCGTAACCCGCGTGAACGGCGAGGGTCTCGAAGGCGTAGCCGCGCGTGTCTTGCGTCATGTGACTAGCGTACCGGGACGAGCTCAGGGACGCACGCGGACCCCCGACCGCACCCCGGGATCGGCATCCCGGGATCGGCACCCCGGGATCGGCACCCCGGGATCGGCACCAACTGAGCTACGCGCCGTGCTGCAACGTCCGCGCCCGCTTACCCAAACAAAACACGAAACCCGCTGAATCTTCGCGATCCAGCGGGTTCTATGGGGTCACGGACGCGACGCGCCCGTGACGGGATCAGGCGCGGGCTTGGGCTTTGCCCTTCGCTTTGGCCTTCTTGGCGGCGGGGGCGGGGGCTTCGACGCCGTTCGCCTTGACGCCGTTCGCCTTGGCGCTCGAGCCGAGCAGGTCGGCGGCGAGCTTCTTCGAGCGGCTGGTGTTCTCCCAGGTGAACTCGCTGCGGCCGAAGTGACCGTAGCTCGAGGTGGGCTGGTACACCGGGCGGAGCAGATCGAGCTCCTCGATCAGCGCGCGCGGGCGCATGTCGAAGTTCTTCATCACGTACGCGGCGAGTTGGTCGTCCGGGAGCTTGCCGGTGCCGAAGGTCTGCACGTACACGCCCATCGGTTGCGCGACGCCGATCGCGTAGGCGACCTGCACTTCGCACTTCTTGGCCAGGCCGGCGGCGACGATGTTCTTCGCCACGAAGCGCGCGTAGTAGCAAGCCGAGCGATCGACCTTCGACGGATCCTTACCGCTGAAGGCGCCGCCACCGTGACGGCCCATGCCGCCGTAGGTGTCGACGATGATCTTGCGACCCGTGAGACCCGCGTCGCCGCACGGTCCACCGACGACGAAGCGACCGGTC
>DASQCO010000171.1:0-74743 GCA_035634635.1 Polyangiaceae bacterium | reverse complement strand
TCGAAGCAACCTCAACCCCGCCGATCTCGATTCCCCACTTTGCTCCTTCGCAGTCCCGCCCGCTGCGTTCAACTTCGCGCGATAGGCTGCGCCAAGCGCGGGCCCGGCGGCCATAAAGATGGGCTCCGTGTAACGGTTACGACGGTTGCACACGCGAGCTGCTCGGACGCGGTGCGAGGTGCTGATCAGCCCTGCGAGCGCCCCTCTCCCACATAGATATGGGTGGGCGCCCCAAGGGCCAAATCGCACCTCGAAGAGCGACTCAGCAGCCCGCGGCGCGAAACGCGAGCGACTCAGCAGCCCGCGGCGCGAAACGCGAGCGACTCAGCAGCCCGCGGCGCGAAACGCGAGCGACTCAGCGCGCGTCGCTGCAGCAACGGAAGCCGGTCTCGGTTCCGTTGTAGTACATGTCGTGGGCGGTTTGCGCGGCGCGGCAGAAGTTGCGACCGGGTTGCCAATAGGAGCCCTTCATCGCGGGGCGCGCGGGCGTCGTGCGATCGATGGTCACGAACTCTTCCAGATTGCCGGCAAGGTCCGAGATTCCGAACGGGCTGTTGCAGCGTTCGTAGGAGCCGCTCGGGGCGCGAAGATCGCGCAGCGTGCCGGCGGGACTCACGACGTCGTCGCGATCGGCGTTGCACGCGGTGGCGTCGCGCACGAAGCCATACGGGTACGGTTGCATGTTCTCGCCTTCGCACGCGAAGTTGTATTCGCTCTCCATACACATCCGCTTGCCGAGCTTGCGGCAAGTGCGGTCGCCATCGCGCCAGCTGCGGTGATTCGCCGGCAGCGTTTCGCCGCTCTCGGTGAACTCGTGCTTGTCCATACAGAAGCGCATTGCTTTGCGCTCCTTCGATAAACAGGTGGAGGGTCCGTACTCCGCGCAGCGGAAGTATTCGTAGGCACCCTTGGGGTCGAGGTACTTTTTACAGTTGAGCCGGACGTTCGGGCAGTAGTTGCCCTCGACTAAGGCCATGCCTTCGCCACAAACGATCGGCTCCTGTTTCACTGGACGAGCAACTGGGGCGCGGCTGACGGCGACTAGCGCCTCAGTCGCTGCTGGTGAAGCAGGCGGTGCCTGATCTTCAATCAGCACCCGGCGGGCCGGCGTGGCATCGGCGTTTCGGCAACCGGCGACGACCGCCAGCAGGCCGAACGCGGTTCCAATGAGCTGTAGGCTTCTCATGTGGGGACTCCGACTTTTCGGTGACTAAGCGGTGGGGTCAAGCTCATTCGGTGGGCCACTCGGCCGGAAACAATCGAGCAAACCAGCACTTAGCTGATTCGCCCAATCATTCCGACAAATTATGACGCACTTTAACTTGGGAACTTTAGTCAGACTTCAGTCAGGAGATGCGGCAGAACAGCAGCGAGTTCCTACCTGGATGTCCTTGTAATAGTCGTCGTGGGCCGTGGTGGCCGGCCGACAGCGATTGCGAGCGGCCATCCACCACCCGCCCTTTAGGGCGTTCCGATAGGGGTCGATGTGCTCTTTGCCTTCGCGGAGCACGGACTCGTCCATGTTGCCAGCCATGTTGTAGACGCCGAAGGGACTCACGCACTCGGGGCGTGCGTCGGCGCGTTCGCGGCGGTCAGCCAAGATCTGACGGTGCGGGTTCACTTCGTACAGATCGGTTCGGTCTTGATTGCACTTAGGGGCGCGCACGAAACCGTACGGATACGGATTCATCTCTTCGCCCTCGCAGGCAAAGGTCCATTCGGTCTCGGTGCACAAACGTTTGCCGAGCTTCACGCACAGGGCGTTCGATTTCTGGAAGCTCTGGTAGTTGAGCGGCAGGTCCTCGCCCGGCGCGGTGTACTCATAGCGATCGATACAGAACCGTTGCTTGACCCGCGTTCCAATGCAGCGCGACGGCTTTTGGAATTCGCTGCAGCGCGCAAACGGCAGCTTCTCGTCGTCGAGCCAACGCGCACATGGTTGAAAGACGTCCGTGCAGAACTCCCCTTCAACGAGCGACATCTCTCGAGGGCACGCTGAGCTGACTTCCGCCGGAGCTGGAACGGGAAGCGGGGTACCTGGGGGCGGTTGCTCGGTGACGGGTGGAGCGCTCGGTTCGGGCGCCTGAGTCACGGGCGCGACGCGCTGCATCGCCTCCGCTGCTGCCGTGGTCGGAGTCACTCCGTCCGCCTCGAACCCGGCGCGCCTTTGGACGCGCCGTTCGTGGGCAATCGTGATCTGCGTCACGATCGGACCGAACGTGAACTGCGCCAGCAGGGCACCGAGGATTGCCGCCAACGCTTTGCGCATCATGAGCCCGAACGGCCCCGATGGTCGCGCCGAAGCCGTGAAACCGCAACTTTTCGGCGTTTTCTGGGCTATTCGCGCACGACCACGCCGGTGCCTTCGCCCATGTCGGCGCCCACGTTGATGCCGTGCCAGCCCTTCGGCACCGGGGGATCGGTCCACTGAAACACATAGCGAGCGTCGATCGGTGCCAGGTTGATGCAACCGTGGCTGCGTGCGATGCCGAACACGTCGTGCCAATACGCGCCGTGCAGCGCGAAGCCGGCCGCGAAGTATTGAATCCAAGGCACGTCGCGCAACTCGAAGTCCGAGGAACCGCGGCGCATCGTGATGCCGTACTCTGGATCGCGACCTTTGTTGATGTTGGCCAAGCGTCGCTTGTCTTCGTCGTTCAGCGACTTGCCGGCGGCCTCGGCCTTCTTCAAGCGTTCGGTGGTCTCGGCCGCGTTCGCGCTCATCTTCGCGCCGTGACCGCGCGAGCCGCCAGAGACGCTCGAATTCTCTTCAGAGTCCATCGCGGCCGCGATGTGCTTGCTCTGCAGTCTAAAGGTGCCGCGCACGGTCGATAGCGTCTCTTTGGGATCACCGAGCTTGTCGCGGCCCGTCGACACCATTGTCGCATAGACGGGCTTTTTGCCCTCGTACAGCACCAGAGTTTGGGCGGTGATCGAGACGTCGATCCATTTCTCGCCCTTCTCGGCGAAGTCGGGCCACGTCGGCGGCTTTTCAACGACACCCAGATCCTCGGCGCGTAGCCACACGGTCTTGTCGCGGGCGGTTTGATAAAAGCGCGCGCCCGCCTTCATGCGCACGTTGCCGCTGAGCGGTACGAGCGCGCGACGCGGGATGCCTTCGGAGGCGCGTACCTCGTCCTTGCCCTTGATCAACTTGTAGGTCGTAACCTCGGTCTTATTCACCCAGGCAAACGGCAGCGGCACCTTGTCGTTGATCTCGAGCCCGTGGAACGGTGACGCGGAGTCCGGCTTGAGTTTACTGATCGGCAAGAGCCGCATATCGACGCTGACCGCAAATGCGCGATGCACGCCTTCGTCCGTGGTGTCGAATGCGTCCACGAATGACAAACCAGTTTTGCGCCGCACGCGGTCGGCGAAATAGGCGTACTCGGGCACGGCGTAGCCCGACACGTTGGGGACCTTGCGCCCCCCTTCGAGCCAAAATGGGATCGGCTCATCCGCCGATTTTCCGCCGAAAAGCTCATTCTCACTGAGCTCGGTCGAGGCGCGAAAACCGGCTTTGGGTTTCAGTCCAGCGACGGCGATGCCGCGTGAATCGAGCGGCACGTCGTTCGCACCGAACACGACTTGCTGCACCTCTTTGCGGTTCTGTTCGAACCAACTCAGGTGCTCGTCAAGTTTGAACTCGCTCTTGAGTTGCTCTTGGCGAGTCGGCACGCGCAGGTACTGCGGCGCGGTCGCGCGCACGAAGCCGTAGCGATACGGCATCGGTTTGTCGATCTCCGGCCGGCGACTGGCGGCGCGAACTAGCGGAGTTTCGAGATCCGTCGTCGCATCATCGGTACACACGTAGCCCATGGGGAACACGCGGTACCACTGGCCCTTGCACCCCTTGCCGCGCGTGGGCTCGGGCTCCCGATCCACGACGCCGCCAAGCCGAATGTAGCCGAGCCGTCGCGAGCCCGTGTCGGCCAGCTTGTAGACCGTGGTGGCGATCGTCATCGCAGCAATCTTCGGTGCGTCGCTCGGAGCCTGCGTATCGAGCTCACCGTGATCGACCGAGGACGGCGCGGCTGACGCAGCCGGTGCGGCCGACGCCGACGGGGTCGGTTCTGCCGGGGTGACATTCGGTTTCGACTTGCAGCTCGGCGCGAGCGCGCACAGCGTCAATCCTGAGGCGATCCAGTGCCGAGTCCGCAAACGCGCGTTCACGGCGGGGTTTTAGGGCAAAAGGGTGCCCCGCGCCAACCATTCAGCCGCCGAGCGTCAGCCCGGCGGCGCTTTGTCCGCCGATGAGAATTCGATGCTGGTAGCACCTTCCGGCAAGGGCGGCAGGGTGCTCGGGTCCGTCCCCGCGCCGACCCAGTACACCTCGGGCACCGGGTAATAAGTGCTGGTGTACGAGCGAAAACTGCGCTGGCCGTTGGGATAAGTGGTGCGCACGGTGCTCACCACGTCATAGCCCCAAATGCCCTTTTGGTGGCGCTTGCTCTGATTGCGCTCGAAGCCGGGTTCGACGACCACGCGCCGCACGAACTCGTGCTTCTCTTTGACTTGATAGAAGTGCTCGACTTTGCCTGGCGCGTCGCGACCGAGCAGCTCGATGCGCAGCGTGGTCTTGGTCGGCAAAAAAGCGTGCACGATCAACGCGGAGTCATACGGATTGCGCAGCTTCAAATCGAGCTCACCGTCGATCACGGTCGCGTCGAGACCGAGCGGCGTGTAACCGCTCGGTCGACTGTGGCTGCGTCGCTGTACGGTTTCGAGCCCCCCGTACACCGCCGCCGCGTACAGCGTGCTCGCGACCTGGCACACTCCGCCGCCCACTCCGGGTTCGAGCTCATCCGCGACGATTTGCGGCGCTTCCGTGAAGCCACGCTCCACCGTGCGCGAGCCGACCGAGCGATTGAAACTGAAGGTCTCACCCGCGCCGATCACGCTGCCGTTCAGGTAACGCGCGGCAGTCGCGATGTTGATCGCCCGCGGCCCAGCGTGGTGCGTGAAGTCGGTCTCGAAGCTCGACAGCACCCGCGACACATCGACATCCAGCATCGTATCGCCGGTGATTTGCGGCGCGATCGCGCGCGTGACAATCGGGATCTGCGCGCCGTCCTCGCGTTCGCCCTCCGCGACCTGCAGCACCGAAGCCGCCAAATCGAGCTCGCGTCCCGGCACGTCCGCAATCCGCACGTGAGCCGCCAAATCGAGCCGCGCATCGACGGGGTCGCGGTGCACGCTGTTCGCAAGCGCGGCCAATCGCTCCCCCGCTCGCGCCGCGTCGAAGTGAAACATGAGCGGGACGTCGTACAGCTCCGGACTCGGCGCAATGCGACGCCGAAGCTCGCTCAATAAGTCACTGCGCTGTACCGCGAGCCGCGCCGCTCGCGCCGTGCTCGGCACATCCAAACTCACCCCGAGTTCGCCGAACGTGACCTCTTCCGCCCAACCCTCGGTTGCCAGCGTCACGCGCCTGGCCGCGATCGCACGTTCGCGCTGCGTGAGCCACGCCTCGAGATCGCCGCCCAGCGGCGGCACTTGCCCCCCCACCAAAATTCCCCAATCCCGCTCGAGCCAAGCCTGTGCCCGCGGATAGGCTCCGAACGCGGCCGCAGCCAGCAGGCCTCCGGCGATGAACGCAGTCCACACTCGCACGCACTCAGCGTACCGCTTCGCGCTCGATTGGGCCAAGCGAGCTGGAGGCGGGCTTGACTCAGCCGCGCCTCAGCGGCAAATCAGCGCTCATTGCCCATGCAAATCACGGTCAACGGCGACGCGCACGAGATCCCCGCAGGCACCACCGTGCGCGGCCTGGTCGAGACATTGGGCCTCACCGAGGGCCCCGTCGCCGTCGAGCGCAACCGCGAAGTCGTCCCCCGCGCCGAGCACCCCAGCACCGAACTCCAACCCGGTGACATCCTCGAAATCGTCCACTTCGTCGGCGGCGGCTAAAGAGAGGGGGCGCTCGCGCTCCAGCAGCGCACCTCACAGCCGCACGGGTGTTCCCGGCGGTGCGTCGCTCCGGGGCACTCGTTGGCTCGCACGGACGTCACGAACGCAGCACAGAACGCTCCCTGAGGTTGAACCGCCGAGCCGCAGAGGCCTCAGAGATCTGAAGGGAGATTTTGGGGTTCGCGATGCTCGTCGATCTACGACGTTGCTGACGACGTGATCCGCCGCGATCAATAACCCCCAATCTCTCCTCTGATCTCGGCGGCCTCTGCGGCTCGGCGGTTAGTTGCTCTCCCCCTCTTTTGGCGTTTTGGCGGCCAATCCCCTCCCTCTCAACTCTGGCGGTGGGCTTTGGCGACTTCGACGTAGCGGGCGGCGAGCAGGCGGCCTTGCTGCCATTCGTCGTCGCGCAAGTCGCGCACGACTTTGCCAGGCGATCCGACGACCAGCGTGCGTGGCGGTACTTTGGTGCCGGCGGTGATTAGTGTCCCGGCGGCGACCATCGCTTCTGCGCCGATTTCGCAATTGTCGAGCAGGATGGCACCCATGCCGATCAGAGCGCCATCGCCGATCAGAGCGCCGTGGATCACCACGTTGTGGCCAATGGTTACCTCGGCGCCAATCACGGTGTTCGAACTGCCCGACGACATGTGCAGCATGCACAGATCTTGAATGTTGCTGCGCGCGCCGACGCGGATCGAGCCCACGTCTCCGCGCAGCACGCTGCCGTACCAAACGCTGACGCCCTCTCCCAATTCGACGTCACCGATCACACGCGCGGTGTCCGTGACGTACACGCCTTCGCCGACTTTCGGCCAAGTGCCTTTGAAACCGCGAAATATATCGACCATCACGCCCTCGCCAGAACCGGCAACGAGCGACGCCCGTTGCCGGCTGGGTTCGGATTTCGGTGTTCGACGTTTGGCATGGGCGGCGCGAGCACGAAGCCCGGCTCGATCTCGCCGCGCAGCGAGTTGTTGTAAGCCTCGCGAATGCGCACCGGCACCATTTGCCCGACCGCGTCCCCCGCGCAGGCGAAGTGCACGATCTCGTTGCGCTCGCTCCGCCCCATGAAATCGCCATTTTTGCCGCGGCGTTCGGCGAGCACGATTTCCGTCGTGCCGACCAAGCTCTGCAGGTGCTCGCTGCGATGGCGATCAGTGAGCTCGAAGATCTCTTCCAAACGCGCGCTCTTTTCCTGCTCGGGCACGTCGTCGACCAACTTGAGCGCCGGGGTGTTCGGGCGCTCGGAATAAGTGAAGCCGAAGAAGCCCGTGAATTTGACGCGCTCGGCCAGCGCCATCGTCGCCGCGAAGTCTTCGCGTGTTTCGCCAGGGAAGCCCACGATCACATCGGTCGAGAACGTGACGCCGGGGACGGCATTGCGCAGCGCGTCTACGCGCTCGACGTATTCATTCACCGTGTAGCGACGCAGCATGCGTTTGAGCACGCGATCACTACCGGACTGCACCGGCATGTGCACGTGTCGCGCGAGCGCCGGCAGATCACGGTGCGCCAAGATCAACGACCAGGTGAGATGACGCGGATGCGGGCTCGTGTAGCGGAGCCGCGCGAGTTCCGGCACTTCTGCGCAAATCGCCCGCAAAAGCGCCGGGAATTCGCTCTCGTCCTCGAGCGCGACGGCGCGCAACGTGTGCTCGAAGCGCGTCTCCCCTGCCCCCGGCGCGAGCGCCAGTGACCCCGCCGGATCACGATAGCTATTCACGGTTTGACCGAGCAACGTGACTTCGCGCACGCCCGCGTCGACCAACTTGCGGATCTCATCCAAGATTTCACGCGCGGTGCGATACCGCTCAGGACCGCGCGTGTACGGCACGACGCAATACGTGCAGCGCTCGTCACAGCCCTTCATGATCGTCACGAACGCGGTGGCCCCGGTGCGTCCGGGTTCAACCTGCGCGCTCAAGAACTGCGGCGCGTCCAAATCGAACACGGTGCGGATCTTGGGCGGAGCCCCCAATTCGACCTCGGCCAGAATGCTCGGCAGCTCGGCGATGTTGTCCGGACCGAGCATGAAGTCGATCTGGGGCATGCGCCGAGACAAGCGCTCACCCTCTTGCTGAGCCATGCAACCCGCGACGCCAATCATCAAGCTCGGCTTGGCGCGCTTGAGCAGGCCTATCCGCCCGACCTCACTGCGCAGCTTCTGCTCGGCCTTCTCTCGGATGCTGCACGTGTTCAGGAGCACGAGGTCCGCGTTGGCCGGCTCGGCGACCTCGGTATAGCCGATGCCGCGCAGGACCTCGCCGATTCGATCCGAATCGTGCTGGTTCATTTGGCAGCCAAAAGTGACGAGCGTGTAGGCAGGCATGGCGATTGATCGGGCGATCCGGGCGGGGCCGGCAGGCTAGCACGCAACCGCCGGGCGGCACCTACACGCGCGCCGGGCCCGTTTTTACCGTGCCGCGGAAATGGCTAGTTTCCTCGGAGTAGCCGTCACTGCTAAACACAAACCCGGCATGATCCAAGGCACTGCACGATGAACCCGAACTTCAAGACCCTGGTCGAACTCTGGGAGCAGAGCACTGAGCGGCATGGTCCGCGCGAACTGTTTGGCACCAAGCAAGGCGGGGCCTGGAACTGGATCACGTACGCGCAATTCAAGCTCGAGGTAGATGCCCTGCGCAGCGGGCTCGCCGCGCTCGGCATTGGCCAGGGCGACCGCGTGGCGTTGATCGCCGGCAATCGGGTGGAGTGGGCCGCCGCAGCGTACGCCACCTTCGGCTTGGGCGCGACCTTCGTCCCCATGTACGAGGCGCAGCCGCTGGAAGATTGGGCGTTCATCTTGAAGGACTGCGAGGCCAAGCTCGTGCTTGGTGCCAACGCCGAAGTCCTCGGCAAGATCACCTCCCTGCGCGATCGCCTGCCGAACTTGGCACATGTGATCGGCCTGGATTTGCCAGAGAGCGACCCGCGTTCCTACAAGCAGCTGCTGTCATCAGGCAAGGCAAACCCACGGCCGGTGCACCACCCCGCCCCGGATGACGCCGCTTGTTTCATCTACACCTCGGGGACGACCGGCGCGCCGAAGGGCGTCGTGCTCAGCCACTGGAACATTGCCAGCAACGTGATCGCTTCGGGCGAGTTGTTTCCGCTCCGTCCCACCGATCGCTCGCTCGCCTTCTTGCCCTGGGCGCACGCTTTCGGCCAAACCGCGGAATTGCACATGCTGTTCAGCGTGGGTTGCTCACTCGGCTTGAACGACGAGATCCCGAATTTGGTGGGCAATCTCGCGGAAGTGAAGCCCACGATTTTGATCGCCGTGCCGCGCATTTTCAATCGCATCTACGACGGCGTGAACAAACAAATGAGCGAGCGGCCAAAGCTCATTCAAAAGCTGTTTCTCGCCGGAATCAGCGCCGCCACCAAGAAGAAGCGTGGTGAGTCGTTGACCTTGGGTGAAGGGTTGGCCCTCGCTGCCGCCGACAAGCTGATCTTCTCCAAAGTGCGAGGTCGCTTCGGTGGTCGCTTGCGCTTCTCGGTCAGCGGCAGCGCCGCGCTCGCGCGCGAAGTCGCCGAGTTCGTCGATGCGCTCGGTATCGCCGTCTACGAGGGCTACGGCATGACCGAAGCCAGCCCGGTGGTCACCGCCAATTGCCCTGACGCAACGCGCATGGGCACCGTGGGCAAGCCCATCCCTCGTGTCCGCATCGAGATCGATCGCAGCGCGACGGCCGACGAGAAAAACGGTGAGATCATCGTCTACGGCGACAACGTGATGCGCGGCTACCACCACCGCGAAGAAGAGCAACACCAAGTGCTCATGCCCGACGGCGGATTGCGCACCGGCGACATGGGCTTCCTCGACGAGGACGGCTACCTGCACATCACCGGTCGCATCAAAGAGCAGTACAAGCTCGAGAACGGCAAGTTCGTCGTGCCGTCTCCACTGGAAGAGGAACTGAAGCTCTCTCCATACATCCTGAACACGATGCTGTTCGGCCTGAACCGCCCCCACAACGTCGCCTTGGTCGTGGTCGATGAAGCCGCGGTGACCAGGTGGGCTCGCGAGAAAGGCCTGGAAATCAAGGACTTCACCAACGATCCGGCCGTGCGCGAGCTAATCGGCAAAGAGCTCGAGACCCGCGCCCACAACTTCCGCGGCTACGAGAAGCCCAAAGCCTTTCAGTTGATCCGTGAGGACTTCACGATCGAAAACGGCTTACTGACTCCTTCGTTGAAGGTACGCCGAAATCTCGTGCTCGCTCGCTACCAACCAGTACTCGAAGCGCTGTACGCGCAACGCTCGGCCACCGCTTGACGATCGGCTGATCGCGTGCGAGATATTGAGGCGCAGGGTGCGACGCATTCCTGCGCGTGGTGTCACCGTATTTTCGCTAGGACATTCACCATGAATTGCCGCCGCCGCCTTACCCGACCGCACGCCAGCGCTCGCCCGAGCATGGGCGTCGTTCGCGCGGCAGCGCGGCAGCCGTCGAGCAGTTAGTCCTCCCACTAACCATCGCCGGCAAAAGCCGCGGCGCCGCAAGGTCCCGCGGCTTTTTTGCGTTTAGAGCCATATTCCCGAGGTTTCCGTGTCCGTTCCCAGTCAAAGCCCGATGTCCAACGCCCGCCTATTCCGCGAGCTCGTGTCGCTGGCGTGGCCGATCACGGTTTCAACCTTGTCGTTCACCGTGATGACGGTGGTCGACACGGCGTTCGTGGGACGCCTCGGTCCGGCAGCGCTAGCTGGCGTTGGGCTCGGAGGCATCGCGCTTTGGACCGTTGTCTGTTTTGGCTTCGGCTTACTGCGCGCGGTGAAGGTGTTGGTCTCACAGGGCGTCGGCGCCGGTGAGCGCGATGAAGTGCTGCCATTCCTCGCGGCTGGCGTGTACGGGGGGCTTGCCCTGAGCGCGCTCTCGCTGCTCGCGGGCTTCCCAGTTGCGCACTATTTGCCCCGCTTTTCCGCCAGTCCTGAGGCCGGCTCGGTCGCGTATACCTACCTGTCCATTCGCCTACTCGGCGCACCGATCGTGCTCGTGAGCGCCGCCATCCGCGAAGCGCGCTACGGCTTCGGTGACTCGCGTTCGCCGATGTACGCGGCGCTGGTCAGCAACGCGATACACATCCCGCTCAACTACGTGATGATCTTCAGCGCCGGCTGGGGCATCGCCGGTGCCGCTTACGCGACTCTGTTCGTGCAAGTGATCGAGCTCGGTTGGCTATTGGTAATCCAGGCGAAGTCGGGCTTCGGCTTCGAAAAGGCGCGCTTCGAGCACGTGCGTTCGGTGTTTCGCATCGGGCTGCCCACCGGGAGCGAGTTCTTGCTCGGCGTAGCCGCATTTTCAGCCTTGGTGCTGCTGATCGCGCGCATGGGTGAAGCGGACCTCGCCGCACACCAAGTCGCGCTCCAGATCTTGCACTTCGCGTTCATGCCCGCCGTCTCGATCGGCGAAGCAGCGTCCGTGCTCGCTGGACAAGCCGTAGGCGCGAACGACGACGAGAAGGTGCTCCAGGTCGCAAAGAACGCCCTCTGGCTGGCAGGCCTTTACGCGGCAGGCTGCGCGCTGATCTTCGTCTTCGGCGCCGAAGCGCTGATGCGCCTCTTCACGAGCGACACGAAGGTCCAGAGCGTCGGCGTACACCTGCTGTACGTCGCTGCTGGTTTTCAGCTCTTCGATGCCGCCAACATCGTGGCTCGCGCCGTGCTTCGGGGCACGGGCGACGTGCGCGTCCCCGCGCTAGTGGCGATCGGGTCGGGCTGGTCCTTCGTGCCGGGATTGACCTGGTTTTGGGGCATTCATCACGGCTTCGGCGCGGTCGGTGGTTGGCTCGCGCTAACCGTGGACATCAGCGTTGGCGCGCTCTTGTTCTGGTGGCGATTGAGCCGTGGCCATTGGCTGCCTGCCGCGAAGCTAGCGCGTGAACGTCTGATGCAGGGCGAAGTCGCGGTTCAACCCGCGGAGTGAGCGTTCGTCTCGTCGGCAGCCCAGTGCCACCGACGAGACGAGCCGCGTCAGGTCCACCTCATTTCGCCGGCGCGGGCTTCGGAGCCGGGGCGGCCGGGGCGGGCTTCGCCGCGGGAGCCGGCGCTGCTGGCTTGGCAGCGGCTGCTGGCGCGGGAGCTGCTGCCGCCGGCTTGGCGGCGGGAGCTGCAGCGGCTGCTGGCTTCGCTGCCGGTTCCGCTTTGGTTGCCGGAGTGCCTGCCGGCTTTGCGGATGATTCGGGTGCCTTCCCGACCGTGCCCTTGCCTTCCTTGCCGGGCGCCTCGCCGGCCTTCATGGGCGGGAGCATGCCGAGCTGCGCCGCTGCGGCCGCACCATTCATGAACAGCCACATGTTCTTGGTCTTCCCGCCGACGAACTTGTCGATCTGGATGTAGTGAACCGACACGGGCTTGCCGGTCTTCTTCATCTTCATCGACGGCATGTCACCCGTGTTCGTGCCACTCCAGGTACCGGTCGAAACCACGTAGTCGCCCGCGGCCCAGGAGCTCTTCACGTCCAACTTGACGTCGGGGAACGCCTTGAAGCTCTCCTCGAGCCCCTTTTGCACTTCTTTCTTACCGGTCAGATCGGCCGGGCCGCTCTGCTTCGAAAACACGACATCGTCAGCGGCAGCGGCGAGCGCGGCGGCAGCGTCGTGCTTGTTGAACCCTTCGATGCCTTTGCTGAAGGCAGCCAGATTCGTCTTTTCGGTCTCGCTGCCCGACGCAATCACCACGGGCTTCTCGGTCCAGCCGGTTTCGATCGCCTTGCGGTGCGGCATCGGCATCAGTCCGAGCTGACCTGCGACGGTGCCGCCGTCATAAGCCAAGACTTCTTTGACGGCTTTGCCCTGGTCGTTGACCTCGACGCTCTGTGCCGCCAAGAAGCCAACCTTCTTGTTAGTTGCAGGCACTGGCCCCACCGGTGTCACGTAAGTACCCGCGTTCGTGCCGCGCACGAGCACGACACCCACGATGTTGTTCCCGTTGACCAGCGTGAGCTGCAGCTCGCCCGTGGCGTCCGGGAAGCCACTCGCAAAGCTCTTAGCGCCCTTTTCGGTGATCGCCGCAGGCCCAGTCAGTGGGGCGCCCATATCGAGCATTTCGCTCGTGGCATTCTCAGCCCAAATGCCCTGAAACTTTGCGAAGTCCTTGGCGTCGAAGGCGGCCCAACCCTCTTGGTATGCCTTCAGCTTCTGCTCCGCAGTCAATGGTACGGGTTTCGGTTCCTCCTTTTTGGCCTCGACGGGGGCCGGTGGCGGCGCGGGGGCCGCCGCGGGCGGCGGCGCGGCTAACGGTGCCGCGGCGGGCTCTTGCTCGGCGCAACCTACCAAAGCGAGCAACGCGAACGGCAAACGAGCGGCGAAAGATCCCAGGTTCCTCATCATTATCGATCCCCTTCTGTGGGCAGTCCGCGCTCCGTGCGCGAAAGCCCAACGTTTTACACTGTCCCGATCAGCAACAAAACCCGGCACCCGCGATCCGAGCCCAGGAACGGCTCACCGGCCGCACCCCGAACAGCCGGTTACAACGAAAAAGCGCACTGATTTCCAGCCCTGGGTGTTCTTGACAAAAACGATGTGCCAATGCATATCGGTTGTCGTGAAGCTGTCGAACAAGGGCCGCTATGCCGTGCGCGCGTTGTTCGACATTGCCTTTTTCAACGACGGCAAGCCAACCCAAGTCAAGGACATCGCCGAGCGCCAGCACATCCCCCCGCGTTTCCTGGAGCAAATCTTTCAGGACTTGAAACGTTCCGGGATTGTCGGCTCGAAGCGCGGACCGCAGGGCGGCTACAGTTTGTCGCGGCGCCCCGCGGATATCCGCTTGGGTGATGTGGTGCGCGCGCTCGAGGGCCCAATCAGCCTCGGCGATCGCGAGGTGGGCCCGAAGCGCACTCAGCCCTCCACGGATTCGCGGCGCGTCACCGAGATCGTGTTTCGAGATCTGTCCACGCGAGTCGAAGCCTGTTTCGACGAAATCACGATCGCCGACGTCTGTACACGAGCCGAAGAACAAGGTCTGAGGCGCCCAGGAGCGCAACGGTACGTCTATGTCATCTGAACAATCCTCTTTGCCGCCGCTGCCTCAGCATCCCCTGATCTACGGCAACGTGCTGGACTTGGTCGCCGACACCGCGCTGGTCGAGATCCGAAGGCTCGGGCGTCAGGAACCGCGGGGCAACGTGTTCGGCAAGCTCGAAGCACAAAACCCAGGTGGTTCGGTCAAGGATCGCATCTGCCTGGCGATGATCGAACGCGCCGAGCGTGAGGGCAAACTCGTGCCCGGTGGCGTCGTTGTCGAACCGACCAGCGGCAACACCGGCATCGGACTGGCCCTGGTTTGCGCAAGCCGCGGCTATCGCTGCATTCTGACCATGCCAGCAAGCATGAGCTTGGAGCGCCGTCAATTGTTGCAGTCGTACGGTGCTGAAGTGGTGCTCACGCCGGAGGAACAGCAGATAGAAGGCGCGATCGAGAAAGCCCGAGAAATCGCCGCCCAAACGCCGCTGTCGTTCACGCCGCAGCAGTTCGAGAACAGTGCCAACCCAGACGTGCATTTCCGTGCCACGTCGCGCGAAATCATCCACGCCTTGGCGGGCGAGCCAGTGCACGCATTCGTCGCCGCGGTGGGCACGGGTGGCACGATCAGCGGTGTCGGCCGCGCCCTGCGCGAGCGCTTCCCCGAGTGCCGAGTGATCGCAGTCGAACCCGAGTCGTGCGCCACGATTTCGCGCGGCGAGCGCGGACCATCCAAAATCCAAGGCATCGCAGCAGGCTTCGTGCCAAAGAATTACGACCCCGGCGCCGTCAGCGAAGTGCGCACGGTGACTGATGAGCTCGCCTACCGAACGAAGCTCGACTTGGCGCGGCGCGAGGGACTCTTGGCGGGCATTAGTTCTGGCGCCAATATCGCAGTGGCGCTCGAGGTTGCACGCGAGCTGGGCGAGGGCAAAAACGTAGTCACCATGCTGTGCGACACCGGTGAGCGCTATTTCAGTCTCGATGAGTACTTCAAGTCCTGAGCGCGACGCGCTCCAGCAACGGTCGGCGTTGGTCGTCGGCGTCGGCGGCCTCGGCTGCCCGGTGGCTCTCGCCTTGGCCGAAGCCGGCGTCGGGCGCATCGTGTTGTGTGATGACGATTTGGTCGACGCGACCAACTTGCATCGTCAGATCTTGTTCTCAGAGGCTGATGTGGGCAGCGATAAGTTGGAGGCTGCCGAGCGCGAGCTGTACCGCTTGGGCGCGCGTCCGGGAAGCATCGAGCTCGTCCGTTCGCGCTTCTTGCCGGACAACGCTCGTGCGCTGGCAAAGTCGGTCGATATCGTGATCGAAGGCGCCGACAACTTTGCGACCAAGTTTTTGTGCGCGGATGCATGCTTCTTGGAAGGACGCCCGGTGGTGCATGGCGCCGCCGTGCGTTGGCGCGCCACGGTGCTGTGCGTGGCCGCGTCGGGCGCGCCCTGTTACCGCTGCCTATTCGAGGATTTGCCGAGCGGCGCCGCCGCGCCCAATTGCGCCGAAGCCGGCGTCGTGGGACCCATCGTTGGCTTCGCTGGCGCGCTCATGGCCGATCGCGCGCTGTCCGTGCTCTTGGGTGATACCCGGGTGTTCGGAAATCTGGTCAGCTTCGACGGCAAGACCGACCGCGCGCGAGAGCTCACGCTCCACGCCCGCCCGCGCTGCACCCTGTGCAGCGCAGAACGCAACATCACTGACATCAGCTACGACCGCTATACGGCTGCCGTTTGCGCAGCCTGACTGACCCGTAACCAAAGGAGACTGAAATGGCAATCGTCCGCATCCCCACCCCGCTCCGCACCCTTACCGGTGGCGAAGACCAAGTTCAAGCCGCAGGCGACACCGTGAAGGACGTGATCGAAAACCTGGAGAAGAACCACCCGGGCATTCGCGATCGCCTGTTGGATGAGAAAGGGGTTCGTCGTTTCGTGAACATCTACGTGGGTGACGAAGACATTCGCTTCCTCGACGGCCTCGCCACCGCGCTCAAAGCGACCGACGAGATCAGCATCGTGCCGGCCATCGCGGGCGGCTGAAGATGGAGGCTGAGCACCCGCTCACCCGCCAAATCCGACTCGCTGAAGTCGGCGTTGCCGGTCAAGCACGGCTCTCGCAAGCCTCGCTGCGTGTGCGCGGCACTGACGGCAGCTTGGCAGAATTCCTCTACCTCCATCGCGCGGGCATCGAGCGGCTGTCCTTAGAGCCGAGCTTGCCCGCTGTACCGTTCGAACACGCGAGTTTGTTTCGGCACGCGGGCCCGCGCCGTTTGGGCGCCGGCGCTTGGCGCGCGCTCGGCCAAATTCGTGGCGTTCTCGGCCTTTCCGCGGATCCTCGATGAACATTCGTCTGACACGCTCCCGCCGTCTCTCCTCCGTGCTGGACGCGGTGGGCAACACACCGCTGATCCGCCTGGAAAAGGTGGCCGCTTCCGCGCCCGGCGTGGAAGTCTACGTCAAGTTGGAGTTCATGAATCCCGGCGGCTCCGTCAAGGATCGCCCCGCGATGCGCATGATGCTCGACGCGATCAAAGACGGGCGGCTCACGCACGACAAGATCTTGATCGACTCGACCAGTGGCAACACAGGAGTCGCCTACTCGTTGATGGGCGCCGCCCTCGGCTACCGCGTGCAACTGGTGATGCCGAGCAACGTGACCAAAGCGCGCAAGGACATCACCCAAGCCTTCGGCACCGAGCTCATCTACAGCGACCCCATGGAGGGCTCCGACGGCGCAATCCGGCTCGTACGCAAGATCGTCGAGCAAGATCCGGACAAGTATTTTTATCCGGATCAGTATTCGAATCCCTCCAATTGGCTGGCGCACTACGACGGCACGGGCGTCGAAATTCTCGACGCGCTCGGCGACCGAATCACCCATTTTTGCGCAGGGCTCGGCACGACCGGCACGATGATGGGCACCACGCGCCGCCTGCACACGCACTCTCGTCCCATTCATTGCGTGGCAGTCGAACCCGATGAACCGCTCCACGGTTTGGAAGGGCTGAAGCACATCGCCTCCAGCATCGTGCCGCCGATCTTCGATCCGAGCGTCCCGGACGAAACGATGCCGGTTTCGACCGAAGACGGCTGGGACATGTCCGATCGCGTCGCGCGCGAAGAGGGGCTGCACGTCGGTCACTCCACGGGCGCCAACATCTTCGCGGCCGTGAAGCTCGCCGAGCGCATTCACAAGGCCGGGCAAACGGGCTGCGTCGTGACCGTCGCCTGTGATCGCGGTGACCGCTACTTTGCACCGATGAAATGGGAAAAGCGCTACGTCTGGTAGCGACGAAGGATGCACCATGTCGACGAACACCCCTTGGATCGAAGGCGGCGTGAAAATTCCCGCCAGCGTTTTGCTCGAAGTCGAACGGGCCGGCATCGCCGCCTACGCGCGCGATGAGGAGGCGTGCGGCTTCCTGTCGGGACCCGCATCCGACGCGCTGCTGATCGATCGCGCGGTCGAACTGGAAAACCTAGCCAACAAGTACCATCGCGTCGATCCCGAAGGGCACCCGCGCACCGGGCGCGAATACTTCAAGATCAACTCGCTCAAGTTCGAACGGGCGATCGCCGACGGCGAGGCGAGTGGCAACCCCGTGAAGGTGTTTTTCCATTCACATTTGGATTGCGGCGCGTACTTCAGCGCTGAAGACGCAGCCAGCATGACCATGGGCAACACCGGAGGACCGAGCTACGCGCTCGCCTACTTGGTGACCGCGGTCGACAAGGGTGAAGTCAGCGCGCACCGCCTGTTTGTTTGGGATTTTTCGCAAAAGGCCTTCGTGGAAGCGCCGTTTTCGAAGCTGGAGTAAGCTCTCGGCCGACGATGATGCGGCGTTTCCTGCTCGGACTGGTACTGGGCAGCGCTGCTTGGCCTGAGCTCGCACGGGCCGATCTGGGCAGCGACGTGCGCGAGCTGACCGCCGCGCGCGCGCCGCTCTCCCGCGTCGTGCGGCTGAAGCCGCGGCTGCTCGAACGCGGGGACCGTTTGCCCTTGTCCGTGCCCCCAGAGCTGTTGAATCCCAAAGACAGCAGCTGCGTGACCGTCACGGTGCTCGGAGTCGTAGGCGCACACTTCGTGCTGCGTTTTGCAGAGGCCGACCCCGGCGCGCCGAGCACCGCGTTTCCAGAAGCCAGCGCCGCCGGCTCGAGCGAAGTCACGCGTTGTGGCGCGGGCAAGCCGCTGCTCGCCGCTGCGTACTTGGAAATGCGCTCGCCGCGTGGGGTGATCGAAACCCTGGTCGCGAGCTCGCCGGCGCCGCTGCCACGGCTGATCGAGGTTTTGCCCGCTCGCAATCCGGGCAGCGAGCTACCACTGGGCGATCCCGGGCCGCGCCCCGCTCTGCCCCCGATTGCCGATCGTCTGTCGAGATTGACCAAACGGGCTCAGCGAGAGGCTGCCAAGGGTGTCGAGCAGCTGCCGACTGAAGCGACTGAAGATGGTACCGGCGCGGAATCACTGACACTCGCCCGCGGCTGCCATCAGCTGTCGTTGCTCTCGGAAGTGACCGCACCGGGCAGCGCGGTCGTCGATGTAGACGCTGAGCTCCTCGACGCCGAGAGCGGAGCGCGGCTCGCCGTCGATCGCGCCGATGACGCGGACGCCGCATTGAGCGTGTGCCTCGGGGTCCCAACGCGCGTCGACTTGCGGTTCATCGGCGCAGCGCCCCACGCGGCACTGCGCCTGCTCGATGCACGCTGGGACTTGCCTCGAGGCGTGCCGAGCTCTTGGGGCTCGGAAGCGCAAGGAAGCCTCGCCCGACTCGCGCAAAGCGCGCACCTCGCGTTACCGGATGCGCCCATCTACAGCTCGCTCGGCGTGCAAGGATCGACGCAGCTGCCGATTCGCGTCGAGCCGGGCGCCTGCTACAGCGCGCTGCTCGTCCCCCTGCGCGGCGAGGTGCGCGGCATGTCCTTGTCGGTGCTCGCTCAGGCCCTGGGTGAGGTCCCGCGCGGCGCCAGCGACAGTGATGGAACTGCGGTCTCGTTTTGCGCACAAGGAGCGCGACTCGCAACGATCGATGTCGACACTCAAGGCTCGAGCTTGGCGTGGCTACTCGCACTTTGGCAAACCGGTCGCAGTGAGCTCGGGGTGCGCGCGCGATGAAGTGTGCGGCAGTGCTCTCGATGGTCGTGACGTTGGGACTCGGCGGCCTCGGCTGTGCCCGCAGCACCGGCGCTGTCGCTAGTCCACCAGCGGCACCCGCTTTCGGCAAAGCTGCGGGCGCACCCAACACCCGGGCCTGGTTTCGCCCCGAACGAGAGAGCGAGATTGTCGGTGTGGAAGCAGGCGTTGCCGGCGATCACATCGGCGCCTTGGTCGATCTGCCGCCTGCGTCGTGCGCGGTGTTCATCGCCCGCGGCACGGACTCGATCGAAGACTTGGATCTGATGGTCTACGGTGAGGACGGCGCCGAGTTGGGCCTGGACGAAGGCGCGGACAAAACCCCTGCCGTACTAGTCTGTCCCCCGCACCCCGCGCGCGTTTATGTCTCGGCGCGCATCGCGGCAGGCCATGGCATGGTCGCGTTGGGTGTCGAACGCATGCCACCGAAGGACGCCGAGCGCGCAGCGAACACCTATCACGCTCACCAGCGCAGCGGTGAAGGCGACGCGCGGCTCGCCAATTGGCCCGGCCTCGCCGAGCGTATCGCCGAGCATCGCAACCGGTTGGGCGGCAAGTGGACCGACGTGCGACGCATCGCGGTTCCGCTCGACGCCCGTATTCCCACGCGCTTGAGCGCGACAGTCGAAGAGCGACGCTGCTTGCATGCGCTGGTCCTCGGCAGTGATGAGCTGTCACACATCGAGCTCTCGGCGTTGGACCAAAACGGCCGCATTTTGGGCCGTTCTAGCAGCTTCGGCCGTGACCGATCGCTGATTGTTTGCTCACCGCTGTCAACGCCGCTCAGCTTCGAACTACGCCCCCAAGGTGGCCGTGGGATCGCTGTACTCGTGCTGTCACAAAGCGAAGTCGGCAGCGACGCGGATTTCGATGATGCGCTACGCGTCGATCGCTACGCGACTGGTACCCTGGACGACGCGCGACAGAAGAACGACAAGCGTCTGGAGGGGCTCGGCTACTCCAAAGCCAAGGTACTGAAGACCGGCTCGCTACAGCCGGGCCGCCTGGATAGCGCGGCATTTGCGCTCCCCAAAGGGTGCGCGCGCTTGGATGTACTCGCGGCCGCCCCGGTGCGCGATCTCTCCGTGCGCCTGTGGAGCGCGGACGACTCACTGATCGCGGAGAGCGGCGCACGCGGAGCGCCGGTGCTGTTCGCGTGTGGAAACGGCGGCCCCGTGCGTCTCGATACTGAAACCCTCGCCCGCCCCGGCGAATACAGCGTCGAACTCCGAGTCGAACCCGAGCCTGCACCCATTTTGCAGTCGTCCCCACTCGCTGCAAGCCGTTTGCTTGGCCACATGCTGGAGCACGGCTTGATCCGCAGTGGCACCCAAGCCGGCAAGATCACGCTCCACCATCTGATCCCCGAACACCTCGAGACCGAGCAGCTCTTGGTTCCATTCGGCCGGTGCCTCGACTTCACGGTGGCACTGGGGGTTGGCAGTAGCGGTGTCGAGCTCCGCCTCGTGGATGAAGCATCAGGCGACGAACTCGCGCTCGCTCGCGGTACGAGCGCGACGAGCGCGAGGATCTGCGCGTTCGATGCGCGTACCGGTGGCACGATTCACGCGCGCGCCGAACTGCGAGTGGATGCCGGCAAGAGCGAAGCGCTCACCACGACGCACATGACGACGCCAGCGCGCTGACCGCACTCTCGCTCGAGCCGCTCACGGCCGAAGCGGAATGACGTCGCGGATGGTGGCTGATTTTACGTTACCCGCGGCATCCACGAGCTTGAGTTCTGCCTCGTTCAGTGCGCGCACTTGCATGCGCGGCCAAGGCTGCGCCGGGCTCTCCGGGCGTAGCAGCACGAAGTCGCCACGACGCAGCTCGCCAACGAAACTCGAGGGGGGCTGCGCGCTCAGCGCGGATAGGGCGACGGTCACGATGCGTTGCGTGGAGCTCAAGGTGATCTCCGCCGAGTCTGCGTCGATCGAGCGCACGTAGCCGGTGAACCATTGATCGCCGAGCTTGACCAGCAACCGCTCATGAAGCGCGGGGCGCCAACTGGGCTCGGGTCGCGGCTCGCCCGCGCGCTCCGCCGCCTGTGCGAAAGCCATCTCCGACTCGCTGCGCGTGAAGTACCGCTTCAGGTTCAACTCGGTCAGCGCCGAGGGCACGAGCACTCGGTCACGCGTCAGCTCGAAGCGCTCGCCGCTCGCTGCGCGAGCTTGCAGCGCATCACCGGAGATCTTGGTCAACCGACACGGCAGCCAGGTATCGCCATGACCGCAAATCGCCAACAGGTTTGGCGTCAGGTCATGCGGCGCTGGAGGCAACCGATACACGTCGCTCGCGGCCACGTTCAGAGAGTCACTGCCGCCGAGCGCTTGCAGTCGAAGCCGCTCACCGTCGACAGACAGCACCCGGCCCTCGAAAAACTGCGCCGCGGACTGCTCGGCCACGACGCGATCACCGCGGACGTAGACCTCGGAGTGAACCGGATTGTCGGCCGCATGGCGCTTGCTACACGCGAAAAACAGCCCCGCGAGCAGCATAGCCACGGCAGAACGATGGGACAGAATCCGTTGAAGCGGCACGAGTGCTTTTGTCCTACTCTCGCGGGTCGACGCAAGCGAAGGCGAAAATGGGAGCAACGACGATGACGAGCGCAGACGCCGCACGCCACGCGCAAGGTGGTGGCGGCTACGGTCCACCCGGCGGACCAGGTGGCTATGGCCCTCCGGGTGGTCCCGGCGGTTACGGGCCTCCAGGAGATGGAGGCGGCGGTTACGGACAACCTCCCGGAGGCGGTGGTTACGGACAACCTCCCGGAGGCGGCGGTTACGGACAACCTCCCGGCTATCCCCCCGCAGGCGCACCACCCGGGGGCTACGGTCCCCCCGGAGCACCGTATGGCTCACCCTATCAACCGCCCGGCGGCGGCTTTGGTCCGTCGGGGAATCCGCAGAACGCCGATCTCAAAAAGAGAGCTCAGACCTGGCTCATCATTTCGGCGGTGAGCTTCTTCGTGTGCAGCAGTTGCTTCGGCATCATTGGCGGCGTGCTGTGCTACATGGCCATGCAAGCGGCCGAGCAGGGCAACCTCACCGATGGTGAGAACAAGCTCAAATGGGGCAAGATCATCACCATCGCTGGTTTTGCCATCAGCGCGTTGCTGGGCCTGGTTTTCACCGGGATCTGGATTGCGGGCATGGTCGCTGGCGCGAGCCCATGAGTGAGCAGAGCTACGCGCTCGGCTCGAGCCGATTCAGAAAGTCGACCAAGAGCTGATTGAACAACGTGGGGCGCGTCAAATTCACGACGTGCCCCGCGTTTTCCAATTCGTGTAACTCGGCGCGCGGCATGATCTGCGAAAGCTCACGGCACGGACCTAGGCTCTCTGGATCATCCGTGCCGGCGATCAAACAGGTGGGGATTTGCAGTTCGCGCAATTGCGGCGCCATGCGTGAAGGCGACGGCGAGGCCGCCAGCAACTCGCGCTGGATGTGCGCCAAAGCGTGCGGCGCGTGCTCGAGTAGCCCTTGTCGGATCAACTTCGCGCCCTTCGGATCGAAGCGCGATTGCTCACCCCAGACGAATTCGGCCCCCGCCTCGTCCAAGCCGCGCTCCTCGATTGCCGCTGCGAAGCCGAGCGCCCAAGTCCGGCGTTTTTCCACATCTCCCGAAGTCGGATAGGACGCCAGCACGAGCGCCCGCACGCGCTCTGGATGCTGCAGTGCGTAGTCGAGCGAGAGCTTGGCACCCAAGCTCAGGCCCGCCAAGATCAACGGCGTCCGCTGAACTCGCACGATCTCGTCGAGATCCGAGAGCAGTGCCTCGACACGATACGACTCGGCGCCCTCGGGTGCCGGACTCCGCGCGTGCCCGCGCAGATCGAACAGCGTGACGCGAAAGCGCGGCTGGAGCAGCTTCGCTTGTAGGCGGAAGTTGCGCGCGCTCCCACCAAACCCGTGGCAAAAAATGATGCCCGGTTTGCTCTCGTCGCCAAAGGGTTCTGTGTAAAGCTCCACTCCCTCCCCAAGCACGGAATTTTCTCCGCAGTCAAGCTTGATCCGGCAACCGATCCACCCATATGGGAGAGACCGTGAGTCGCCCTGACCTGAACCCAGCGCAGCATAGCGCGGTGATGACCACGTCAGGACCGCTGCTGGTCTTGGCCGGCGCCGGCACCGGAAAAACCCGCGTGATCACCTACCGCATCGCGGAGCTGATCCGCCGCGGCATCGTTCAAGAGCGAATCCTGGCGGTGACCTTCACCAACAAGGCCGCCAAAGAGATGAAGGAGCGCGCCCAGCACCTACTCGGCAAGCGCCAACGCGGGGTGAAGCCGCCCGAAATCTCGACATTTCACGCTTTGTGCGTGCGCGTCCTGCGTCGCCACGCCGAGCGGCTCGGCTATCCAAAGGAATTCGCGATCTACGATCGCAGCGATCAGGAAACCTTGGCGCGCGGCGCGCTACGCGACATCCGCGTCAGCGCCGACAAACTTCGCCCGGGCGATCTGCTGCACTTGATCAGCACTTGGAAGAGCCAAGGGATCCGACCCGCGGGCGCCGAGACCATGGCTCAAGGCGACCGCGAACAACTCGCGGCCGCCGCGTATGCACGCTACCAGACGCAACTACGCGCCTGCGGCTCGATGGACTTCGACGATCTGCTGCTCACGACCGAGGAGCTATTCGACAAGCACCCAGAAGCGCGCTTCGAAGAGGCAATGCGCTTCGATCATTTGCTGATCGACGAGTATCAAGACACGAACGGACCCCAGTACCGAATCGTGAAATCGCTCGCCGATCGCCATCGCAATTTGTGCGTCGTCGGCGACGACGATCAGTCGATTTACGGCTGGCGCGGCGCTGACGTCTCACACATCCTGAACTTCCAGAAGGACTGGCCGGACGCGAAGGTCGTGCGATTGGAGGACAATTACCGCTCCAAAGCGCCGATTCTGGAAGCCGCCAACACGCTGATCGCGCACAACAGCTCGCGTCATTCGAAAATCCTGCGTCCCTTTCGGGAGGGCGGATTGCCGCCGCGCATGCTGCGCATGGAAAACGAGACGCTCGAAGCCGAGGGCGTGATCGCCGAAATTCGGCAGAACATGGACATCGTCGACGAATCAATCAAGTGGCGACCGAGCGACATCGCGATCCTGTTTCGGACCAATGAGCAACCGCGCGCGTTCGAGCTCGAGCTGCGACGCGCGCAGATTCCGTACACGCTCGTGGGTGGCATGTCCTTCTACGACCGCAAGGAAGTGCGCGACGTACTCTCCTATTTGCGGGTGATTGGCAATCCATCCGACGAAGTGTCGCTGCTGCGCATCATCAACACGCCTGCGCGTGGCATCGGCGCCGGAACGATCGAAACGCTGATGCAAGTCGCGGTCGTCGAAGGCAAACCGCTGTGGGAGATCTTGCCGCAAGCGTCGGTCATCGAAGACATTCCGCACGCCGCAGGGCAACGTGTGGACGCATTCCGCACGCTGATCGAACAGTTCCGCAGCAAACTCGGCACGGGCTCTTTGTTCGACTTCGCGCAAGAAATGCTCAAAATCGTCAACTATCGAGCCGAACTCGATCGCGTGTACAAGACGCCGGGAGACATCGAAGCGCGCTTGAACTCGATTGCGGAGTTCTTGAATTCGATCGCGCTCTACGAGCAACGCACCGAGGGGCCGACGCTAGCTGGCTTCTTGGAAGAAGCCGCTCTCGCCGGTCGCGAAGATCAAAAGGACGACGACAAGCGCGAACGACACGCCGTCACCCTGATGACCCTGCACAGCGCGAAGGGCCTCGAATTCCCACACGTGTATCTGGTCGGCATGGAAGAGGGCTTGATGCCTCACCAACGCTCGATCATCGACGGCAAGAGCATCGACGAGGAGCGTCGCTTGGCGTACGTGGGCGTGACGCGCGCTCAAGACACCCTGACCTTGACCTTCTGCAAAGAGCGCATGAAGTGGGGTAAGCCGCGCGCGCAGATCCCCAGTCGCTTCTTGATGGAGATGCGCGGCGAAACCGAGCGCGCCAAAAAGGCTGCCGAGGCGGCCGTGCTGATGTTCCGCAACCTGGAGGCCGCTGCGGCCGCGGCCGAAGCAAAAGCCACGGCAAGTGCCACCGCCAAGAAGCCCGCCGGCAAAGCGGGAGCCGCGCGGCCAGCGGCGAAGAAGCCCGTGCGACGCGCGTAGCGAGCCGCGCTACTCTTTGTCGAGATCCTTGAGCTCGGCGTCGAGCTTCTCGTCCCATTGATCGCGCGCGGATTCCGGCGCGTCCTTCTCCGGCTTCGGACCGTCCTTGGGTGCGCTTTGCTTGCGCCAGCGGCCGATCATCATCGCTGCAGCAACGCCTGCGCCGCCCATGACCACTGACAAGCCAACGAACACGCTCTTCAGGTGGCTCCCTTCCTGAACCGCCATGATCTTGGGACCGTAACGTTCGACGAACGAAGCCTGGATGGCTTCAGCCGTTTCACCGTTGCGCAGGCGGCGACGGATCTCGTGACGCATGCTGAGCGAGACCGGGGAATCGTGAATGTCGATGGTTTGGGTCCAGCAACAGGGCGCCATCAGTCGCCCTTCGATCGCGCTGGCGCCCGGCACGTTGCCCTGAATGTCGTCGCCGTAGTCGTCTTCTGGAGCGACCGATGCAGACGGCGCGGCCGCCCCAACTTGAGACGGCGCGTGGGCCCACGCGGCCCCCGAAAACGACAAACCAACCCCCAAGATCAACGCCGGGAGGCCGTTCAGGTGCTGAGAGCGAGTCATGGTCGGGGTTCTAGCGCGCCGCGGGTCGCGCCGCAGACTTTCCGCAACGTAAGCACGCGCTGGCACGGATCAAGCGGCTTTTCCGGGTCGAAACGAAATCACGAACGCGCGGAAATGCCGTAGAGATGTGACCCGAGCTGGAACGGACTCCGGTTGCCACCGCGCTCGACAAAACACGCGAAGAAGTACTTGCCCCCTGGACGACACTAGCCGACAAGCACCCACAATGGCCCCCGAAAACGCCGAATCGTCCCGCGACCCGCTCGCACTCAGCGACTCCGTGGAGCCAGCGGCTGACTCGAGTCCGCTTCGCGTGAGTCCGAATACCCAATTCGAGAGCGGCATCCCGCCTGCGCGACAGGGGCGCACGTCCAGCAGCGCGACGCTCCTTGGTCTGGAGCTCAACCTCGAGGACGGCGTGCAACGCATGGAAGCAGCACTCGCCAACGCGGTTCGAACCGAAGCCAACCTCGCACTGTTGATGCGCGGCCTCAAGCACGTGGCTGCAGGCGCTGACGCGGCGCGCACTGCCAACACCGAGCTGATGCAGGAACTCGACGAGCTGCGCAGCCAGCTCACGCGCAGCCAAAACGAAGAACATGCAATGCGCCTGCGCATGAGTCATCTCGAGCAACTCTTGGCGCTGGTTCGCAAAGAGATGGTGAGCGAGCGCGAGTTCTTGCTCGAGGAGCAAGACCGATTCTTGCGCGAGGTCCTCGACGATCACGAACGACAACTGAACGATTTGAGGCAACGTCTCCGCGAGCCGAATCGGGGGCAGAGCGAGGCCGATAAGATCGCGGAGCTGACCGCCCAGCGCGATCAAGCGCGCGAGTACGCCACGCGCTGCGAACGCGAACGCGACCTGGCCTGGGAAGAGCTGGCCACGGGGGTCGCTCCGCCCACCGAACGCATGCAGCGCAGTCCCTCGGCGGCCGCGGCCATTGGCGCAATCAATCTGCGCTCGGTGGCGGTGCCAGCTTCGCCGGAAAAGACCGACGAAGAAGAGTCTCCCAAACGCTCCGAGACTGGCTACTCCGTATCTGGTTCGGACGTGAGCGACGAATAGCGATCTTATTTGACCCGATTTGCGCCGCACGTGATCAGCGTTGCGGGCACGAGAAAGGCCCGCTTTCTGACACGATTGACACACAGCTCAGCGTCGATCTCAGAAGCGCGACACCACTGAAATTCTTCAGTGCGAGACGGATAATTCTGATCATTGCCATTGCACTCGCGCGAGCGTGCGCACTCCTCGCAGTGTACCTTCGCTGGCGATGCGAACCCTTGCCTTGGTCTGCTTGATTCCGCTTTCTGCACTGCAATTCGCCTGCTCTTCTTCCGACGCTCGTCCGTTCGGCACGAACGGTGCGGCAGGAAGTGCACCCATGCAGCCGAGTTCGAGCGGCGGAAACACAAACGGCAACGGCGGAAGTGCCGTTATTGGCAATGGCGGGAGTACCGTTATTAGCAATGGCGGAAGCGCCCCTCTCGGCGGCTCTGGCGGCAGCGCGGGCAGCAGCGTCGGCACTGCGGGCGGCAGCGCAGGAGGCAGCACTGGCAGCGCGGGCGGCGCGACCGGCACCGCAGGCGCCAAGGGCAACGGCGACGGCACGCTCGGCAACGGCGACTACATGGGCATGGGCTCGTCGAGCATGCAGTACTACACCGCGGCCGATATCAAGCGGAACGGCCAGAGCTACGTGCTGATCACGAACGGTTGGGGCCCGGGCTTTCAAAGCCACACCGTTTCCTGGAACGGCACGTCATTCACGGTGGACAAGATGGAGGGCAAGCCCGGTAGCGGTGGACAGCCCGCGTCGTATCCGTCGGTGTTCTGCGGTCAATACTCGGTCATGCAGAAGGGTGACTGCGGTCTGCCGAAAGCGATCAGCGAGATGACCAGTCTGAAGACTGGCTGGCGCTGGGATCCGAATGGCAATGACGACGGCAAATACAACGCCGCCTACGACATCTGGGTCGGCGACGGTACGAAGTTCACCGGCTACCTCATGGTGTGGCTGCGCGATCCTCCGGGTTATCAGCCCGCTGGCTCCGCGAACATGATGTATCAGGGCGTGACCGTCGCGAACGTCGAAGGCAAGTGGGATATCTGGAACGGCACGGTCAACGGCCGCCCCATCGTGAATTGGGTTCGCCACGAGGGTTCCGACAGCCACGAGATCGAATTCGACGTGCTCGATTTCGTGCGCGACGCGGAGATGCGCGGCTTGTCCATTCCGGGCTCCACGCACGTGCGCGCCGTCGCGGTCGGGTTCGAGATCTGGGAAGGTCCGATCACCGGCCTCAAGAGCAACGACTTCTACGTTAACGTGAAGTGAATACGCGGACGCGCGAATCAGCCTGGAATTTTCCAGACGCCGCGCCGTCCCGCGAAGATGCGTGATTCTGTCGCGGCGTGGCCGTGCTATCCGCCGAAGCGCGATGGCACGGCACTCGTTTGCGGTTCTGGTCGTCCCGCTCCTGTTCGTGGCCTGCGGTGACTCCAAAGGCGCCCCCGCGGGCGCGGGCGGCGCATCACCCGTCGGAGTGATTGGCGGAGCCGCCGGCGAAAGCGCAAAAAGTGGTGGCGCATCGAGCGCGTCGGGCGGCGCGAGCGCTGGAAGTGGCGTTGCTGTTGCCGGTTCGAGCGGTGGCAACGGCGGCAATCGCAGCGTTGCAAGTGGAGGTTACGGGAACGCGGGCGGTCAAGCTCAGTTGCTCGCGAGCGGCGCAGGAGGCACCGCCGGGCTCAGTGTAGCCGGTACCGCGAGCGGTGGCGAAACGACGGCGGGAGGCAGCATGGCCTCTGGGATCCCCGGCAATTGGGTCCCAGTCACGGGCGTGGACAGCACGAAGGTCCCCGGACCGAACTTCGAAACCGTTCAATACATGTTCAAAGGCGTGCCGTGCTCGGGCTCCAACTGTCACTTCGGCGGCAGGAATCACCTCACGGTCGATAAGACGCCAGACGCGCTCTACACGTACATGAAGAACTTCAAGACGCTGGAGTGCGGCAAGCTCATCGACACGACCAATCCCTCTGAGAGCGCGCTCGTGAAATACTTGCGCGGCCCATGCGGCTCGCTGGGGCGCATGCCCTTGGACAAATGCACGGATGACGGAGACGAGCTGTGCGTCCCGAATTACTACATCGACTTCATCGAACAGTGGATCGCAGCCGGCGCGCCGCGCTGATTCACTCGCTGCGAGTGCACAGCGTCGTCATCGATTCTGATAACGATTCAGATCGAAAATGCCCGCGCGCTCGGGTTGCTCACGCAGTGCCTGCGCGTTGAACCAATCCGCGATCTTCCAGAACTCCGGGTTCGTGCGGCGAATGCCGTAACGAGCGGTGAAGCGCTCGTAGTCGTCGCGATTCTTGATTGAGTCGTAGCGCGCAGCAAAGCTTTCGACCTCGCCGATCGGCACGCGAAAGAAGAACTCGGGATACGAGCCCTCGAGCCAGGGCAACACCGTTTGCCGATCGCCACTCGCGTCACGGCGTTCACCGAGCTTTTGCTCGCTGAACATCGACGAAACATTGTCGTAGTTCTTGTCGCTGAGCAGCGTGTACGCGAGATCGGCGTCGGCAGCGCCGCCCAATTCGACGCGTACGAACGCGACGTCCGGCAAGAACTCCACGATTTTGCCGTGCATGCGCGACAGCGGAGTGATGGCGCGATCGGCGCGCGCAACCGCTGCTTGGTGCGCTTCGTTATCGCAATCTTGCCCCGGGCAGGGCCGCGGGATGTGCGGCTTTGCGAGCGGGCCGAGTCGCGTCGCGATGTGGTCGTACAGCTCCTGCTGCGGGTTGTTCGTTTGGTAGCCAGTGACGAGATCGACGTCCATCCACCACGGCACGATGTCGTCCCCGTCGCCCTTGCGAATGCCCTGGTACCAGCTGTCGTGAATCGCTTTTCGCGATTTGGCCGGCATGTAGGCCAGCAGATTGTCCTCGGCCTCCATGCGCAGCACGTCCATGTGCAGGCGCGTGTTGAGTTGATGACCGAGGTTGCCGTACACGTCGAAGCCGGCCACGAGCAGGTAGTGAATACGCTCGAGCAACGGGTAGTCCAAAAACCATGCCGTCTCGGGCGGTTCGCCGACCAAGCCTTGATCGACCGAAGCGCTGTCGGAGTGCCGATACACGGTAAGCGCCGCATTGGGGTTCGTGCCGGCGCCGTTCCAAAGCAGACCGAGCGCGCGATCGAGCGACAGCGGCAGCGCCACGTGAGCCGCTTTGCGACGCGCCTCGAGATAGCGATTTTCTAGCTTCAGGTAATAACCATAGCTACTGATGAGACGGAGATTGTCTTCCATCTCGTTCGGCTGCGCGAGGTAATCGGCGAGCTGATTGATGTACTCGGTATTGGACGCAAGCGGCGAATCCGGATCGAAAAACAGGATCCAGAAGCGGTCTTCGATCACGTTGAGCGCGATTTGACCGCGACACACTGGCCCCTTGATGAAGCCTTCGATGAAGAAGCGCGCGTCTTCGAGCAAGAAGCGATAGCGAGAGCGGACCGGCAAAGCCGCGAAGGCGCGAAACGGATTCGAGGCGACTTGCGTCTCATAGCTCGGTAGCTTGTCGACCGTGTAGTCCGAGCCCATGAACAGCTCACGCAGCCAAATCAACCGCACGGGTGACAGCTCGTACGGCAAATGCGTCTTGGCAACCACGCTGCCTTGCTGAGGGCGCAAGCGATAAAAGAACGGACCACCCGGGTCGCCATACGGACGCCGCGTCGCCAGCGGCACAACAGGTTGCCCTGGCGGCGTCTTGGACCGCACGAGTTCGAAGAAACTGCGCGGATCCTGGCCCTCGAAATGGAGGTTGGCCAAAAACAGATGCTCGAACAAGTAGCGCGCAACCAGCCGCTCCTTCGGACTTTGACCGTTGAGGAACGTCTCCCACGCCGCGATCTGCTCGCTGACCGCCGGGTCGAGCGCGACCGGAGCTTTGCGCGGCGCGCCCTGCGCTACCCAATACACGAGCGTGCGGTATTGATCCGGATCGAGGTTCGGCAGCGCGAACGGCATGCCTTGGTTTGGATGCTTGCTCGCATAATCGTCGAATTCTGCGAGCGTCGGACAAGTCGCTTTGCGGTCCAGACCGACGTCGATATCCGCGGGCAGTCGCCCCGTGAGCGGCTGCGGATGCAGTTGCTTGAGCCGCAACATGCGATACACGACCGAGCTATCGAGGCGCTCGTACGGTCCAGTCGCACTCTCCGCGAGCACTGGGTGAAAGCCTTTTTGGCGCCACTCCGCGGTGGTCAGCGCATCGATGAAGAGCCGAGTCGGATCCGCGGCACTCACGCGCGAGCCGTCATAAACGATCTCCTTGCTGCCCCCGCGCTGAATGCCCTCGTAAGCGGAAAGTTTGAGCTGACAAGGCGCGTCGTAACAGCCGTGGCAAACCACACAGCGGCTCTCCAAAATCGGCCGAACCTGCGACTCATAGTCGATCGCCTCTTTGGGTACCGTATCCAACAAATCATAATCGACCCGCAGCGGCATCGACAGCGTCGCCGCGGGCGGCGTACCGCAAGCGACGACGAACAGTGCGCAGCATGTGAGTCGAAGCCACGCGAACGAAAGCCGCGTGAGGCACAACGATGGAGCCATGGAAGGCCCGCAAGGTACGACGAACCCAACGTCCCCCCGCACCAAAAAAGGTTTCTTGGGTTTAGCGGCAATGCCGTTCATTTAAGCGCTGCGTCCGAATTCCTGGAGCATTTCGATCGCATACGTCGGCGAGACGCCCGTTTCGAGCTCGCGGGCAATCAGAGGCAATACAGAATCCTCGGTGAAGTTCACCATCCAGCGGTCCGAGGCGACACAGTACGCTTCGAGGAAAGCTCGATCATTTCGATCAGTTACACGCTTAACCGATCGGCATTGGGTTTAGCGGGCGCGCCCCGCAAAAGTGCGACGCGTAGCTCGTGTGCAGTCAGTGAGGTCACACCGAGGCCGTCGCTGGTCCAGTCCCGGGGTGCGGCTCCCGGGGTGCGGTGATGAAAATGTTGGTTCGTGGCTTGGATTTTTGGCGAAGGGCGGCTTGACCACACCGGTCACGGAGCCTAAAGTTTCACGAAGTTTTGAAACCTCAAAGAACAAGCTGATGTCGGAAACTGGCTCAGAACCCGTTTCTCAGACCGAACTGGAAGTCGCCGATACCATTGGGCGGCTGATGGAGTTCTGGGGATTCAAGCGCCCGATGGGGCGCATGTGGACCCTGCTTTACCTATCTCCTGCTCCACTAGGCGCGGCTGAGTTGGGCGAGCAGCTGAAGATGAGCGCCGGGGCGGTCAGCATGACGCTCAACGAGCTCCTCAAGTGGGGAGCCGTCAAGAAAAGCTGGCGCCCCGGTGAGCGGCGCGACTTCTACGAGGCCGAGACGAGCATCGGCAAGCTGGTGCAGCGCGTGTTGCGCGAGCGCGAGCTGGAGCTGGTGCGCCAATTCGGTGAGGCGTTGAACAACGCCGAGCAGGCGCTGCCGCGCGCCACCGCGGCTGGCACCGAGCCTGATTTCAAACGTGAGCGGGTTCACGAATTGCAACGCCTAGCGCGACTCGGGGAAACCCTGCTGACCGCGCTGGTCGCCGGCAAAGTCGTCGATCCGACCCCCTTCCTGAAAGTGTACGGAGATCCATGACCGAACCTGTGACAGCCCTAGCTCGCGACAGCGCGGGCACCGCGATTGCGCGCGAGGGCTCGGGTGCGATGTTCGACGGCATCGCGGCCCGCTACGATCTGGTCAACCGCGTCATTTCACTTGGCATCGATCAAAGCTGGCGCAAGAAGACGGTGCGCTCGCTCTCGCTCGGGTCGAATCACCGCGTGCTCGATCTGGCAACAGGCACCGCGGATCTCGGCATCCAAGTGGCCCAGACCGAATCCACCGTAAACGTGGTCGGCCTCGATCCTTCGGCAAAAATGCTGGAGGTCGGCCGCGCGAAGGTCGACCGTGCAGGGCTTTCGACGCGGGTCGAATTGGTGCAAGGAGACGCGCAGGCCCTGCCCTTTGCCGACGCCTCGTTCAACTCGGTGTGCATCGCGTTCGGGATCCGCAACGTGCCCGATCGCGCGCGCGCTTTGCGTGAAATGTCGCGCGTGACGCGCGCGGGCGGCCGCATCGCGATCCTCGAGCTCTCCGAACCGCGTGGCGGCTTGCTGGGAGCGATGGCGCGCTTCCACATTCACACGGTCGTGCCCTATGTCGGCGCACTACTCTCCGGGGTGAAGGAGTACCAATACCTGCAACGTTCGATCGCAGCGTTTCCGCCCGCCGATGAGTTCGCCGACTTGATGCGCAGTTCGGATCTGAACGTGCTGGGCGTTCATCCGCTGACCTTCGGCGTCTGCCACCTGTACGTCGCGGAGCCTCGAAGCCGGACATGAGCGGTCAGTTCGCGATCGGAGCCGCCAGCGTTCGCGCCGCTGACGGCTCCTTCGACAGCCGCGAGTTCGTCGACCGAGTCGGACGGGATCTGGCGCGCCTCGACGGTTCAGCTTCGTTCGTCGCACTCACTTGGCCGGTGCCGCGCGTTCCTTGTGAACGCTTGCTCGCCGCAGAAAACAGCGGCAGCGCGCTGCTTTGGGCGCCGCCTGCCGACGAGGAAGCGAGCGGGCTCGGTGCCGCATTCTCGCTCGAAGCGCAGGGCGTGGATCGTTTTCAGAGCATTCAGGCACAAGCTCGCGAAGTCTGGGCAAAGCTCGACGCAAGCCGCTGCGACGTCGCGGCACCGAAACCCCGATTCTTCGGTGGGCTCGCGTTTCAGCCGGGTCAGGCAGAAAGCGGTCTGTGGCGCGCTTTTGGCGACGCTCGCTTCGTGTTGCCCGAACTCGCGTATTTGAAGAACAAGGCCGGCGCTTGGCTGCGCCTGGTCGTGCGCGGTGGCGGTTGGGACAAGCAGGCATTCCGCGCCGAGCTCGAACCTCGGCTGCTGCGTGCGCTTTCGGCTCTGTTCACGCCGCCGCCGGCGCGCGCAGAGGCGCGCGAACTCCAGCGCGAGGAGCGTTCCGAGTCGGCGTTCGCCGAATTGGTCGCCGCAATCCAAGACGAGATCAAGAGTGGGCGGGCGCAAAAGATCGTGGCCGCGCGGCGCGTGAGTCTCACGTTGGATCGTGAACTCTTGCCGGATGTCGTCCACGGCCATTTGCGTGACGATGCCCCCGAGTCGACGCGTTTTGCGTTTCGAGTGGGCGGCGCTACTTTCTTGGGCGCAACCCCCGAGCAGCTGGTGCAAAAGCGCGGCGTCGAATTGTCGACCGAAGCCGTCGCCGGCTCGATCAACACGGATGACGCCACGGCGTCCAAGCGACTGCTCGAGAGCGACAAGGACATCCGCGAGCACGAGTTCGTGGTCAGCGAGATCTTACGCCTCTTGGCGCCGCTGATGAGCGAGCTCACGCCTTCGCCGCAGCGCGAGGTCCATCGCCTGCGCACGGTGCTTCACTTGCGCACGCCGATTCAAGGCAAGTTGCGCGAGCCGAACCACGTGCTCGACCTCGTCGCCCGTTTGCACCCGACCCCTGCCGTCGGTGGTGTGCCGACCCGCGCCGCGATTGATTTCATCTTGCGTCACGAACCCGATCAGCGGGGCTGGTACAGCGGTCCCTTCGGTTGGTTCGACGAGCGCGGTGACGGACGGTTCGTCGTCGCTCTGCGTTGCGGTGTGGTCGCCGGAAAACACGCCGAGCTGTACGCCGGAGCCGGCGTCGTCGCGGACTCCAATGCCCCGAGCGAGTTTGCCGAGACACGCTGGAAGCTGGCCGCCCTGCTCGGCGCGCTGGGAGTCTCTGCGTGACAGCGACGCTGCTGACCGAATGGTCGCGGCTGCTCCTCGGAACCCTGGCTCGGGCCGGCGTCGAACACGTCGTGATCAGCCCGGGTTCGCGTTCGACGCCCTTCACCTGGGCAGCGCTGAACGAGCCCCGCTTGCGCTGTCACTCGGTGTGGGACGAGCGAGTGGCCGCGTTCTTCGCGCTGGGGCAAGCACGCGTCACGGGACGCCCGAGCCTGCTCCTTTGCACGTCGGGCACCGCGGCGGCCAACTACTATCCCGCGCTGGTCGAGGCCTCGCTCGCTCGCTTACCCGTCCTGGTGTTGACCGCGGATCGGCCGTTCGAATTGCAGCATTCGAGTGCGCCGCAAGCGATCGACCAGATCAAGCTTTTCGGCGACTCCGCGCGCGCCTTCTTCGAGCTTGGAGTCCCTGACGCGACACCGAGCGCGCTGCAGGGTCTCGTCCGAAGCGTCGCGCACGCCGTGCATGCCGCTCAAAACGGCCATCCAGGACCGGTGCAGCTCAATGCTCGTGCGCGCAAGCCGCTCGAGCCCACAACCGCGGACGACGCCCCTGCGCGCAATTTGCGCGAGAGCGTGGACGCTTTGCTCGCGCGTGGTCCCGCCGTGACCAGTCGTTCGGCGCTGCACGGGGACGTCACGCGCCTCGCTCGGGCGTGCGTTGAAACGGCGCGCGGCGTGATCTTCGTCGGGCCTGAACCCGCGTACCACCCCGAGGCAGTACACGCACTGAGTCGCTTGGCGGAAATCACCGGCTATCCCCTGCTGTGTGAAGCGACCAGCCAGGCGCGCTTTCGCAGCGAGCTCGCGCCTGGAGTGCTGTGTATCGATGCCTTCGAGTGGCTGTTGCGCTCGGCGAGTCTGCGCGAAGCGCTTGCGCCTGATTTGTGGCTGAGCTTCGGGGGGACTCCAACCTCTGGCGGCTACGAGCGTTGGCTCAGTAGCGGCATGAGCGGGCAACGCTTCGTGATCGCGGAGTATGGATTTCCCGATCCGCACGGACTCGCGAACGAGCTTGTCAGCGCCAGTACTACGAGTGCAGCCAACGATACAGTGCGGCATTTGCAGCACACGCGTTTGCAGCACGAAGCAGAGCGTGAACGCTTTCGACATGCTTGGCGGGACGCCAATGACCAGGCATGGCTGGCCGTCGAACAGGAGCTCGCTCGGCCGGCAACCCAACTCAGCGAAGCATGCGCCATCCGCGAGTTGCTCGATGCTCTGCCGGACCCGTGCCAACTCATGCTCGGCAATAGCCTGCCGATCCGCGAGGTCGACGCTTATGTGCCGAGCCGCGCGTGCGCCCTCCGCGTCTTGTGTCAACGCGGTGCGAACGGCATCGACGGACTGATCTCGGGCGCCGCGGGAGCAGCGAGTCAGCGCAACGAGCCGACCGTGTTGCTCCTGGGCGACGTCAGCTTCATGCACGATTTGGGGGGCCTGGCCGTCGCACGTGAAGCGTTGGGGTCATTCGTGATCGTCGTCATCGACAATGGTGGCGGGCGCATTTTCGAACAATTGCCGATCTTCGGACAGTTCCGCGAGCATGCCGAGGCAAGCGCGTATTGGCTCACACCGCCGCGCGCCGAGCTCGAACACGCCGCACGCTTGTTCGGCTACCACTACGCGAAGCTGAGTGAGCGAGCGAGCATCGCCGAGGCCGTGCGCGACGCAACGAGCCGGGCTGGCGTCAGTGTGCTGCAGATCGTCGTTGACGGCAGCAGCGCGCGTGAGTCGGAAGCCCGCGTGCGCGCCGCGCTGGAAGCCAATGTTGGAGTGGCTCGGTGAGCACACTGCTCGCGTTACACGGCTTCACCGGTAGCCCGCGGAGTTGGGACTTTTTGCCGAATCCGCCGGGCGAGCGGCGTTTCGTGCCTGCGCTCGTGGGTCATCGCGGTGCTAACGCGGGCCCCGAGGTCGCCGACTTCGACGGCGAAGTGGATCGCTTGGCACAGCTCAGCACGGACGCGCCTTCCCTACACGTCGTCGGCTATTCGCTGGGCGCGCGCTTGGCGCTAGGCCTCGCGCTGCGACACCCAGCGCGCGTAGCGCGCCTGACCTTGATCAGCGGTCACCCCGGTCTCAGTTCCGACGCCGAGCGCGCCGAGCGGCGGGCCGCAGACGAGCGCTGGTGTGAGCTCTTGCAGACGCGCGGTCTGGTCGCGTTCGTAGATGCCTGGCAAACTCAACCGCTGTGGTCCACGCAGGCCTGCCTCGATCGCAGTGTGCTCGAGCAGAAGCGCAGCGAGCGGCTGAGCCACGACGCAGCCGGCCTGATTCGATCATTACGCGTCACGGGCCTTGCGCAAATGCCGAACTATCGGGAAGCTCTGGCAGAGCTTCGGATCCCCGTGACGTGCATCGCGGGCAGCCTGGACGCCAAGTTTCGCGTTCTTGCCGAGCAAGTAGCAAAAGCCATCGCGCATGCCGAGCTACTCATCGCAGACGGAGCCGGTCACGACCTCTTGCTGGAACGCCCTGAATTGATTGCCGAAGTGATCCGCCGAGGAAATCAGCCATGACCATCGAACGGAGTCGAACATGAGCGCAGCTGCACCGATCGTGGCCATTCCGAAGTCGGACGTGCGTCCCAATTCGATCGGCGCGTGGCTGCTCGCGAGTCGACCGAAGACGCTGAGCGCGGCCGCCGTACCGGTGCTGGTTGGGACGGCCTGCGCGTCCGCACGCGGCGCGGTGAAGTGGGGCCCCGCGCTGGCCGCGCTGGCCGGGGCATTGCTGCTGCAAATCGGCGCGAACTTTGCCAATGACGTGTTCGATTTCGAGAAGGGGGCGGACACCTCGGAGCGTCTCGGTCCCACCCGCGCCGTGCAAGCTGGACTGCTCAGTGCCCAGAGCATGCGCCGCGGAATGTGGCTGGTGTTCGCGCTCGCGGTCTTGGTTGGCCTGTATCTGACTTTCGTCTCTGGACCGGTGATCTTGCTCATCGGCTGCGCGTCGATCGCTTCGGCCATTGCGTACACCGGCGGGCCGTACCCGCTCGGGTATCACGGGCTGGGTGACGTGTTCGTGTTCATTTTTTTTGGTTTGGTCGCCGTGTGCGGCACCGCGCTCGTCGAGCTCGGCCAAATACCGCTGCTCTCGCTGGCGTGCGCCGTCCCGGTCGGCGCGCTGGCAACGGCGATCTTGGTCGTAAACAACTTGCGCGATCGCGACACCGATCTCGGGGCAGGCAAGCGCACGTTGGCCGTGCGCTACGGGCGCGGTTTCGCGCTCAATCAATATCGCGCGCTGCTCGGCGCGAGCTACCTGACTCCTCTAGCCTTGGCAGCCACGGGCAGCGCGGGACCGGAGGTGTTGATCACGCTGCTCTCGCTGCCGCTCGCACTCAAGACCGAGCGCGCGGTCACGGCTACCGAAGGCCGCGCACTCAATCCGCTGCTCGCGGCGACCGCCAAGCTGCTGGCCGTGTACGGCATCTTGTTCGCGCTGGGCCTGAGCATGCGTAGTATCGGAGCTCACTTCGGGCTCGTTGGCGCGCCGTGACGCTGGCCGTGTCAGTGGTCTCCACTGCGCGGCACTTGGCTCGCCCGGCGCGAAACGCGCGCGCTGCTTGGGCGCAGCGAGCCAGCTGCATCATCACCCTCAAGAGTGATACAGGCACGCTCGGACAGGGCGAAGCCGCACCCCTTCCCGACTTCAGCCCGGACCGCCTCGCAGATTGTGAGCAAGCGCTCTCCGAGCTGGATCCGAGCGGCATTCCCGGAAGGCTCGAGCCGAACCAGGACCTGATCGGTGAGCTCGGCCGAGCAAGCGTGCGAATCCCCCCCAATCTTCCGGCGGCTCGAGCGGCGCTCGAGGGTGCGCTGCTCGATCTTTGGGCTCGCGCTGCGCGCGTGCCCGCCTGGGCGCTGCTGTCACCACACGCTCCCCGTTCGCGCGCGGTCGCCGCGTTGCTCTCGGGTGAACCCGAGCAAGCCGTGGAGCAAGCCGTGGCTGCGCGCGCTCGCGGCATCGAGACGTTCAAGTTCAAGATTGGACGTCCGGGCGCGCTTCAGCGGGAGTTGTCCGCGGTGCAAGCGTTGCGCGCGGCGCTTGGACCACTCGCTCGCCTACGGCTGGACGCAAATCAGGCCCTGAGTGCCGAGGAGGCGCGCGAATTCCTGCCAAAGTTCGCGACCTGTGACGTCGAATTCATCGAAGAGCCGTGCGCGCCGCGCGAGCTCGCGCAACTCACTGACCTCGGATTGCCACTCGCCTTGGACGAATCGCTCGCTGCGGGTGCGCGCCCGCGCTCGGGCGACCGAGCCGTGATCGCCAAGCCTACTCTTCAGGGTGGTGTCAGCGGTTGTTTTGCGCTGGCCCAGGCGGCGAGCGGCGTTGGCGCTGAATTGGTCTTGTCGCACGCATTCGAAGGACCGCTGGGGCTTGGCCTGAGCGCCGCGCTGGCGTTGAGTATCGGCTCCGAAGTGCTCGCGCATGGGCTCGATTGCGAGGGCGCACAGCTCGCACAGCTGCGTTTGCCTTGGTATTCAGAAGCCGCGCTCCAGGCCTGGTCCGAACCGGGTTTCGGCATTCCGGAGCAACCGTGAACTTTTCCATCTTCGCGGCGGCGCGTGCCGTGCCACACGCGGAAGCGTTGGTCTGCGACGGCGAACGCTCGAGCTTCGCGCAACTCGCCGAACGCGTGCGCGGTCGACGCGCTCGGTTCGAAGCGCTCGGTGTGCGGCCGCTGGATGCGCGCCCAGTTGCGCTCGTCGTCGATGGCAGCCTGGCGATGTTCGAGTGCATCTACCTATGTCTCGAGCTCGGTGTGCCGTTCGTCCCGCTACACCCGCGCCTGACGGCGCCCGAACGCGCGTATTTGGTCGACGCCTGCGACGCGCAATGCACGATCGAGCCGAGCGAGCTCGACCCGTTGCCAGCTCCCGGCACTGAGCGTTGGGATTTTCCTGCCGTTTCCGTCGATCGTCCGCTCGCTTGGGTGCCCAGCTCGGGTTCTACGGGCCGACCGAAGTTGGTCGAGCTGAGTCGCCGTGCGTTCCTTGCGTTGTGCCACGCCGACGCGCAGCGTGTACCGCCAGTGCCCGAGGATCGCGCGCTGCTGTGTCTGCCGTTGTCGCACGTGGGCGGATTGTCGGTCGTGCTGCGTGCACTCTCCGCGCGGCGATGCTGCGTCGCGTTTCGCGCGGGAAGCGGCGGGCTGCTCGCGTCGCTGCCCGAGCTCGCGCATTGTTTGTCTCGAGAGCGGATCACGTTGCTCTCGCTGGTGCCCGCGGTGCTCGCGCGGCTGTTGCGTGACGCACCCGAGATCGCTTCGCAAGCGCCGCTGCGCGCGGTCTTGCTCGGTGGCCAAGCGTGCTCACCCGAATTGTTCTCAGCCGCGCGAGAGCGCGCATTGCCAGTGCTGACGAGCTACGGCCTGACCGAAACTTGCTCACAAGTCAGCACGCTCGCCTTCCCGCCGCCCGCGTCGATCCCGTTGAAGCAAGGCGTGGTTGGCGTCGGATTTCCGCTGCCCGGCGTCGAAATTCGCGTCGTCGGCGGGTTGATCGAGGTGCGCGGCCCAACGCTATTCAGCGGTTACCTGGGCCAGCCATCACCGTTCGACGGCGATGGCTTCTTCCATACCGGTGACCGCGGTGAATTCGATACAAAGCTCGGATTATTCGTATTTGGTCGCGAGAGTGAGCTGATCATCACCGGTGGTGAAAACGTCGATCCGAGCGAGGTCGAGCACGCGCTGATCGCTTGCGAGGGAGTCGAAGCGGCCATGGTGTTCGGCGTCCCCGATCCGCTGTTCGGGGAACGCGTCGCCGCTGCGCTCGAACTCGGCCCGGGCGTCGTTTGGGACGAGCGCGCCTTGTTCGCGGCGCTCGATCAGCGGCTTGCGCCGTTCAAGCAACCACGGGCGCTATGCCGCTTCGAGGTGTTGCCGCGTCTTCCCTCCGGCAAGCTCGATCGGGCCCAAATCCGCACGCGCGCGCAGGCAGAATTGGAGCCCGTCTCGGGGGCAGCGCGGCCTGCGAAAGCCTGAGCTCGCCGCGAAAAAACAGCTATCATAGCGAGCAGCATGCGCTCAGCCTCGTTCCGGTTCAGCATCGTCACTGCCCTGCTCGCCACGCTCGTCGCTTGTGAGACGCGCCCGCGCGAAACGAGCCTCGCCGCGAGTGCGTCCAGCACACTTGCGCCTGCAGCCCCAGCTTCCTCGGCTGCAGCCAGCTCCAGTAAGGGGTTCGGCGCGCCGATCAGCCCAGGCCCAGAGCTCGCGCTGAGTGAGGTGTTGTCGCATCCGGAACAGTTCCGCGATCGCGCGGTTACCGTCGAGGGCCAGGTGCGAGCCGCCTGCACGCGCCGCGGTTGTTGGATGGAGCTCGCCCAGAGCAGCGACCCGAAGCTGCCGGGCTGCCGAGTCACCTTCAAGGACTACGGCTTCTTCGTGCCCACGGACTCCGCTGGGTCCCACGCCAAGGTCCAGGGCACCTTAGGGGTGAACACCCTGCCAGCAGAGCGGGTCGCCCACCTGGAGAGTGAGGGCGGCCAATTTCCCCGCAAAAACGCAGACGGCAGTGTCGACGAGCTGCGCCTCGTCGCAACCGGCGTGGAACTACGCCGAGATTAGTTAACCGACCGACCGTTCGGACCATTATCTCGGAGAGTCTTTCTCCGTTTGAGTGAAGTTGTGATACGCCGTTGGGCCATGCGTTTCCTGACTCGTTTCGTGTGCGCGGCGTTGCTCACGTTCGCGCTGCCCGCTCAGGCCAGTGAAACGCACGTCGTCGCTTCTGGCCAAACCCTCGGCCGAATCGCGGATCGCTACAACGTGACCATCGCCGCACTGTGTGAGGCGAACGGCTTGCAGCGGCGTGCACCGCTCAAAGTCGGGCTCAAGCTGCGAATTCCCGACGGGAACGACGCGGTCGTGGGTGAAGACGCGGACGACACCGATGCGAGCGAGAGCGCGTCCCCGCGTCAGTCACACTCTGGTGACGACAACGCGAAGGACAGTGACAAGAACGACACCCTGCTTCCCGGCGGAATGCACGTCGTCACCCTTCCGGGTGCTCAACCCGCTTACTACTACGAGCCGTCAGGTCCGGGTCGGCACAGCATGCGCCCGATCTTGGTCTATCTGCACGCTCGCGGCGGTCATCCGGACAAGGACTGCCAACGCTGGGCACCGGTCGCCCGCCGCCTCGGCTGGCTGGTGTGCCCCACCGGTCCCGCGACGTACAACGACGGCCGCGCTTGGGATAACAATTGGCCCTCTGCGCACACCGCGACCATGGCTGCGATTCAGGTGCTGCGTAAGAAGTACGGTCGCCGCGTTCAACTCTACGGCAACACCTTGATTGGCTTCAGCGAGGGCGCGTACGCCGCGATGAACGTCGGCGTGCGCGAGCCACACGTGTTCAATCGCTGGCTGATTTTGGCCGCTACCGACCACTATTGGGGTGGCCCCGGAATCGAAGCGCTGCAGACCGCAAAAGAGCGCGTTCGCCGCGTGTTTCTCATCACCGGCGAGCACGACGGCGTAATCGACGGCACTCACCAAGTCGAAGACTGGCTCGGCCGCGCGGGCGTCGACACGCGCGTGGTTACCCCCGGTGACATGGGCCACGAACTCGCGCTGGACCGCAAGCCCGAGCTCTACCATCAAGCCCTCGCCTGGTTGGACCGCGGGGATAAGAACAAGAAGAGCCGGAAGAGCAAGACTGAGCACGGCGAGCGCGTCGCAGGTAAAGAGTGACGCGCGGCGCCTGCGGCGCGCGGTGGGAGACTCTCGTTTTCGCACACCCCTTCGGGTGTCACGAAGCGCGTCGCTCGGACGGTGGCGCTGGGCCGCCCGCGCTCGAGCCCACGGAAAGCATGCGCGTGTTCGGTCAGTTCTCGTAGGCCTCCATCTCGTTCGAGGATCGTGATCTGGTCTTCCAAGACTTCTCGCTCGTTTTGGTTCCGGGCATTCGGCTGAACCGCTTCCCGCGCGCCCGGCGCGAGCGTGCTGCGCCTTCAGCGCGCACCAAAGTTTGTGGGCAGCGTCGTGTTGCTCCGCTCAACGCTGACGTGGGAGCGCGTCGTGGGGAAGTAGACGGAACCCGCTTGACCGCGCGTCCGTGGAATGAGTTAGTGCCGCCAAGATGCAGCGAAAGAAGCGCCTAACCAAACGCGAACAAAAAGCTCAGTCGCCGGGCCCCAGCGGCCACCAGCATCAGCACATTCACTGCATCGCCTGCGGTCGGCACCTGGATCCCGCGGAGTTCAGCGCCAACCCGCCGACGGCTAAGCAATTGATCTGCGAGCACCAGTCGCGCTTCCCGGCGTGTGTGGATTGCGACGTGCTGGCGCGGACGCTGATTGCGGAGCATGACCGGACTGGAAAGCCCGTCCAGCAAGCTGCCGCGTGGCACTGAGTCGCTAAGCGCGATCCTCTCAAGCGCCGCAGCAGCTCCCGCGTAGCGGGAGGCGTCAACAGCCGCCCGCCCGCGTAGCGTTGAGCGGAGTAACGCGACGCTGCTCACAAATTCGGGTGCGCGCCGAAGGCGCTGCACGCTCGCGCCGGGCGCGCGGGAAGCAGTACAGCCGCATGCCCGGAAATACGTCGAGGTCAGCCGACTTTGGCAGGATCAGATCACGATCCTCGAACGAGATGGAGACCTACAAAGAGCTGACCGAACAACAGGCGCGTGCCTTCCCTCAGCTTCAGCGCGGGCGGCCCAGCGCCACCGTCAGAGCGACGCGCTCCGTGACACCCGAAGGGGTGTGCGAAAACGAGAGTCTCCCACCGCGCGCCGAAGGCGCCGCGCGTCAGTCTACAGCTCAGCCAGCAATTGCTTGGCCGCAGCGTGCTCCGCGTTCTCGGACAAAGCTTTAGCAAGCAGCAGTTTGGCTTTGCGTGAATCACCCAACTTTCGAGCGAGCACTGCCAAGTAGTAGTTGGCGTCGGCTTTGGCGTCGGGAGGCGCCCCGTCCGTGCTTCCGGCCGCTGCGGGCTTCATGATCGAAACCGCGCGGAACGCCTTCTGTGCGATCTCGTCCTCGTCGATCTCCACCGCCAACTGACCAAGCCGCATCGCAAGTTCACCGTTCTTCGGGTCGAGCTCGAAGGCCTTGCCGAGCGCTGACAGCGCGTCGGTGAGGTAGCCCTCATCGAGGTGGATCTGCGCCATCGTGGAGAAGATGCCGCCGAGGGTCTTCGTGCGGCGCCCCTTGTTGGCTTCGGCGACCGAGTTCAGCAGTGCCAGCGCTTCGTCGGCTCGGCGCGCAGCGGCGTAAGCGCGCGCGAGCAACATCACGACTTCGACGCTATCGGGGTTCACGTGGCGAGCCGATTCCAGCACCTCCACGGCTGCCACCGGGTCGCCCTCGGGTGCCAGCAGCAACGTGCCGACGCGAAGCAGCCCGTTCATGCGCAGCGTGGGATCGGGCTCGTTGCTGGCATCCTCGAGCAGCAAATCCGCAAGCTCACGGCGAGCTCCTAGCGCGTCGTAGACAGCCACCAAGCGCTGGCGTAATTCCGGATGCAAATGGTTCTCGCCCAACGCGCGTTCGAGCGCGGAGCGAGAATCTGCCAGCCGCCCTGCGAGCTCGCATGCTTCACTGTAGCGCAGCGCGGTTTCGATCAGCGAGTCGCCCTGCTCGACATCGACCAAGCGCGAAAGCGTGTCGATTGCGCCTTCCAGATTGCCGGTTCGAGCCTCGAGTGACGCCAAGCGGCGCAGCGCGCTCAAATCGTCGGGATTGGAGCGCACGAATTCAGCCAAGCGCGCGCGTGCGCCGGACAAATCGCCGGCTTCTTCGAAAACCGCGACCAAGCGCAACGTCAGCCGCGCTTCGTCGCTCGGCTCTGCCCGGAGGATCGCGCGCTCGATGGCTTCAATCAGCTCCGAGACGACACCGCGATCCTTCGTGTACGCGAGCTCGAACGCGGCGACGGCTTCGTTGTCTCGGCCGAGATCGCCGAGCACGGTAGCGCGCTTGCGTTGCAGCTCGACGCTGTCTGGATCGCGCCGCAACAGGTCGTCGAGCACGCCCAGCGCGGCTTCCGGGTTCTGTGCTGCGCGATGGGCTTCCATCAGCCGTTCGAGCAGTTCGCGTTCGTCGGGTTGGTCGCGCAGGGCACGACTGAGCAGCTCGGCGACGCGGCCGAATTCCAGACGATCCGTGAAGCGGACCACCAACAGATCGCGCAGCGCGGAGTCGCGCGGGTTGGCCTCGAAGCCCATTGCCAGCGCGCGCTCGGCGCCTTCCGGATCGCCCAGCTCCTCGCGCATCGCGGACAAGCGACGCGCGAGCGCTGCTGCGGCTTCGCCCTGTGTGGTTCGCAGCAAGCCTTCGAGCGCGTCCGAAATCGTGAGGGCGTCACCGGTGGCCTCCGACAAGCGCAGGACCGTTTGCAGCAGCTCCTGCTGAGACGGATCCCATTCCAGCGCCGATCGGCAAACGTCGAGCGCCTCCGGAAGGCGCCCTTCTCGCTCCAGATTGCCGGCCAATCGCAGTGACAGCTGCACGATCGCCGAAACGTCACGAGCGTCCTTGGCCTGGTCGATCTGGCTTGCCAAGAGTGACGAAAGCTCGCCGCTTCGCCCTTCTCGCTCCAATAGTTCGGAGAGCACGCGCGCCGCGTCGCGTTGCGACGGGTCATCACTGATGATCTCCTGCAGCAGCGTGATCACCTCTCCCGCGCGCGACGGTTGACCGAGCAACGCGTTGACCTGCTCGATGCGCAGAGCGGACCGCTCCGCAGCATCCTCGACCACGGGCGTGATGCGCGAAACCAGCTGCACCAAGCGCACGGAATCACCGAGTTTGCGAGTCAGATCGAGCGCTGGCATCCAGATCGAACGATCCGCCGGATCCGGCGCGAGCAGCAGATCGTAGAGATCGGCTGCTCGACGCCACAGCTCGGGTGTCTGTGCAAATCGTTCCGCGACCGATAGCCGCACGCTGCGCGCCTCGTCGGCCGGGAGGTGCTCTGCGGCTTGCGCACGATACTCGAGCGCCTCCACTTCGCGCCCAGATGCTTCCACGAGCTTCGCCAATTCGAGGCGGACCCAGGCGGCGTCGGCCGGAGCCTCGTTGCTCGTATCCAGCTCGAGGCCAGCTTTGAGTAAGCGCTCGCTCAATTCCGCGTCGCCCAGGCGCACCGCCACCGCGACGCCCTCACGCACGCGCGTGAGCGTCGCGTCGGGGGCGGCAATCTGGCCAGCGAGGGCATTGGCCAGAGCGCGGTCGTCACCCGTTGCCCGCGCAATGCGTTCGAGCAGAGTTGCGACGCGCGCGGGATCCAAGCTGCCCGCCGATTCCGACAGCAAATGCCGTGCGCGCTCGAAGTCCGGCGCGATGTCGAGCGCACGCTCCAAGAGCTCCAGGCCTTGTGCGCTCCCTGACGGGTCCGCCAAACGCACCTGCGCCAAGCGATAGAACAAGTCTCCATCTGCGGAGCCTTTGGCGGATTGCAGCTGAGCGGCCACTCGTCGCTCGAGCACTTGCGACTCGCGCCCCGCATCACCGAGGCAATCGTAGACGCGCCCCAGCGCCGCCCAAGCCGTGTCGTCGAATGACGGCGCGGCGTCCAAGCTCGCTTCGAGCGCACGCGCGCGCTTGGCGAGGCCATCCTTGACGCGCGCCAAATCGCCCAGGCCGCCCGCATGGAGCATCACCAGATCTGCCAGCGCGCGGGCGGCTTCCGGTGGCGGCAAATCCCGACCGAGTCGCGTCTCGAGCGCGCGAGCCAGCAAATCATGGCGATTTTGGCTGCGCAGCGCGCTTTCCAAGGCCGTCGCGTCCGTCGGACTTTCGAGCGCTGCCTCGAAGGCGGATTCGATGAACTCGCCGGCGCGGATTGCGTCACCGCGCTGGGCCGAGATCTCGCTGAGCGCGATCAGTGCCTCCGCCTTGCTCGGTCCTTCGCGAGAGTCGTCTCGTCCCAAGACCAAGAGCAGCGATCGGTACATGCGCTCGGCGCGGTCCAACTGGCCGTGTTCGAGGGCCATGCGCGCCAAGAGTTGCATGATCCCGGGATGCGCCGGGTCGATCTTGGACGCTGCATCGAGCTCCTGCAGCGCGTCCTGTTCGCGCTTCGCCCCGAGCAGCGCGCGGGCCATGAGGAAGTGGGCGAGCGCGCGATCCTTCGGTCGGCGTGCGCCGTAGCGCTCGATTTGCGCCGCCAAGACTTGCGTCGCTTCTTCGTAGCGTTGCGCCAGAAACAGCGCGTTCGCGAGCTGCAAGCGTTGCTTCTGGTCGTCCGGCTCGAGCTCGATGGCGCGGGCCAGGAGCGGCACCGCTGAAGCTGGATCCGAACGCTGTTCGAGGTGGAGCGCGGCAGCCTCGCGCAACAGCGCGAGCGTCGCCTTGCGATCCGTGGCCCGCTCGGCTTCTTCGGCGAGCAGCGCGGCCAAGGCGCCGTAGTCTTCCGACTCGCGATATAGCGTGGCTAGCCGCGCGCGCAACGCGGGTGCGTTGACCGCGATCGGAACCGCCCGCTCCAAGCTCGCGCGAGCCTTGTCTGGCGCGTTGATCGACAGGTACGCCGAGGCGAGCTCGAGCGCCCGATCCGTGAGCATTTCCGGCGAGGACTGCGCGCACAACGCTTCGAGCACCTCTGCCGCGAGCGAGTACTGCTTCTGACCCAGGTAGATACGCGACAACGCTTCGAGCGAATCCTCACCGCCGAGCGCCGCACCGGCGCGGTGGCAAGTGATGGCGCGCTCGAGGTCTTTCAGGCGTTCCTCGGCGAGTTGACCTGCGCGCGCCCAGAGTGCCGCTGCGCCGGAGTTGTCGCCAGCCGCGGCCCGAGCCGTGGCTTGGCGTTCCCAGAGCGTCACGATCTCGGCGTGCTCACCGCGCTCCTCCAAGAGCAGCGACAGCCGCGTCACGAGTGAGCGAGCCACCTCGTCGCCTGGCTCTTCCGAAAGCAGTGCTTGGAACAGTTCGATGGCGCGAGAGCTGTCGTCCAAGCGATCGGAGCACAAGCAGGCCGCATCGCGGCGCAATTCGCGACGGCGCGTGTTCTCGAAAGGCAGCTCGGACGCAGAAAGCAGGCGCGTCACGACCTCGCCATACAGACCCGCTTCAGTCAGGCGTTCGGAGAGCTCGCTCACGGCCCAATTCGCCGCGCGCGCTTCCGCGCTATCCGCAGCACTGCCCGCCTTCTGCCAGGCCTTGACGGCGAGCTCCAACAATCGCTCGCAAACCTTACGTCCGAGTTCGCGATCGGCGTGGTTTGCTCCCGCGACTTCGATGGCCTTTTGCCAATCTTCCGCGGCCACGAATGACTCGAGCGAGGCGATCATGTCGCCGGTGCGAGTTTGGTGGAGCAGACCGAGTTCGCTGTACAAGCGACGTTCGCGGTCTGGATTGCTCTCCACCGACACTTCTTCAGAGAGCAATTCCGCCAGCTCGTCGAAGCGCAATTCGGCCGCGAGCAGCGAGGACAAGGCCTCGAACGTCTCCAGATCGCGTCCGTCGTGGGTTTGAACCAAACGCCAAGCCACGATCGCCTGAGCGCGATCGCCCTTAATTTGCTCGTGGATGACCGCGGTGCGCACGCGATCGGCGCGCGCGGCGGCCGGATCCTTGCTTTGACGCGCGCGGAGCGCGAGGGCCGCTACGAGCTCGTCCCAGCGCTCGGCGCGCTCGAGCGCCCGGCACAAGCCATCGAGCGAGGTTTGATCGTGCGGTGAAAGCGCTAGGCGCGCCTGAAAATTGCGCACGGAGCGATTGGCGTCACCCAGTACCGTCAACGACAGTTCGGCTGCCTCGCCCAATACGAGCAGCTGCTCCGCTTCGCCGGTTTCGAGCCCTGCCCGTTGTTCGAGCACTTGGGTGAGCTCCAAGAGTTCCTGCGCATTGCGCAGCAATTCACTCAGCTCGCGCGCCGCGTGGAGCGCCGTGCTCGGTGCTTCGGGAGCGAGCCCGAGCACGCGCCGATACAGTTCCATCGCGCGGCTCGGGTCGTTCAACTCGACGCGGCACACGTCGCCCGCTTCGGCGAGCAGCGCGGCGCGCAGCGCGGAATCCGTCTCCTGCTCGGCCACGCTGACCAGCGTGTCGGCGCGCCGTCCTTGTCCGCCGACTTCTCGAGCCAACTGCGCGAAGCGCTCTCGGCGCGACTCGAGTTTGGGCTCGAGCACCACCAACGTGAGCAGGGTCTCGAACGCGCCTGCAGGATTCGACAGCTCTTCCAAGCTGAGCTTGACCACCTCTTCGAGCAAGACGATGCGCTTCGCGCGCGGTGCGCTCTGAGCGAGGACCTCGAGCATGCGCACGACATCGACCGTGCTCGACGTGGCGCGGTAGTGGGCCTCGAGCGCTCGCGCTGCGCTCTCGCGCGCCGACTCGCCGCTTTCCAGCGTCGCTTCCGCCGACGCGGGCAGCGCAACGATGCGTTCCAGCAAAGCCACGGCATCGCGCACGTCCGCCTCGCGCCCAAGCATCTTCTCGGCCCAGCCGAGGGCCGGTAGTGGTTCGTTCAGATCGAGCCAGAGCGCCGCGATCCGCCCCATGGTTTCCCCGGGATCGGAGCTCTTGTTCGCATTCAAGCGCAGGCTCAAGAGATCGATCAGCGGCCGGCGATGGCCATGCCGCTCGTACAAACGCTCCAGCGAAGACTCGACGCGCGCGTCCCCAGGGCTGAGCGCATTGAGCTTTTCGAAGTAAGCGATCGCGCGCTCGGGGTCGCTCGCGAAGTCACGGGCAGCCATCGCCGCCTCGCGCAGGATATCGATGCGCTCGCCTTTGCCGAGCTGCGTGCCCAAACGCCGATCATAGAGCGCGAACAAATCCGACCAGCGGCCGGCCGCGTTGAACGACAACTTCAGGCGGTCGAATGCCCATTCAGCCGCCGGACAAAGCGCGGTCACGCGCTCGAGAAGGTGCACCACACGCTCGGAGTCGTCGAACCACTCTTCGTGGAATTCGACCACCTTGCGACCCAGCGAATCGGCGATCTCGGCCGGCAGATCGCGCTCGATGGCGCGCGTGTAGGCCTCGGCGACCGGACCGGGCTGGTCCAGGCGGCGCGCCATCTGTTCGGCAAACTCCCAGAGCTGTTCTTCACCCGGCGCGGCTTCTGCGCCACGTAGAGCGAGCCGGAGGGCCTCATCTGGCACGTCCGCCTTGGTCTCCAACAGCTGCATCAACCAGCGGCTGCGCGCCGCCGCCAATTCCGGAGCGTCCGCGGAGACGGCCAGCAGCGCTTCGATCACGTCCGCCCGCGCGGCAGGGTCTTCGGAGCCCTCCGCCACTCGCTCCAAGATTGCGGCGGCTTGCGCGCGCGATTCCGGCACTGACAGCGCGTGATGAACGACCCGCAGCGCCTCGGCGTCGCTGGGATTTGCGGCCAAGATCGGCTCGACCAGAGCGAGCGCTTCTTTGGCACGTGAGAGCGAACCAATCATCAGACCAGCCCTCCGTAGCTCGACCGCACTGCGCGCCTCGGGCTCCACACGCTTGGCCAAGCTGTCGAGCGATTCGAGGGCCCCCTTGGCGTCGCCCGCAGCGGCCTGGAGACGCGCGAGCTCCGAAAGGGCGTCAGTGCGTTCCGGATCACGTTCCAACACCTCTCGATAGAGTTTGCGTGCAGATTTCGGACTTTCGAACAGCGTTTCTTCGGCATGGGCCCACTCGATCAAAACGCCCGCCGGATCGGAGGCGTGTTCCAGGCGATGACGGAACAACCAACGGTAGTCGTCGACGCGCTTCGGCGTCCGCTCCGCGTGACTCAAGAATGCAGCGAATGCCTCGGCGTCAGCCGCACCCTCGCCGCCCGCTGCCGAGAGCAAATTGCGAAATGCTTCGGCCGCGCTGTCTGCGCGTTGGGGATCCTTGGCCAGCGCGCGCGCCTTGGCCAATTGCGCCTGGCGAGCGCGCCCCGGCTGCAATCCGCGCGCCAGCGCGGCATCGACCAGCGCCACGAACACGTTGCCGTTCCCGCCGTGCACGGCGCGCTCCTCGAGGCCCAAGAGCAAAGAGACCAGTTCTCGCTCCTCGCCAACGCGCAGCAGGACTTCGAAGGCACTCTGCACGGCCTCGAAATCACCCGCGCGCGCGGCCAGCTCGACCAACCGCTCCGCGGCTTCACGGTTGTCCGGATCGACGTCCAACACGCGCGCATAGAGCCGCTGCGCGCGGGCTCCCTGGTCCGCGTGGCTCTCGGCGAGGCGTCCGCCCTCGAGCCAAATGCGCGCCGCCTCCTTGGGCTCCTCGAGCTGCCAAGCCATCGCATTCCCGAGCCGCTCCAGCAGATTGGCGCGCACTTCGGGATCGCTCGTGTGAGCGAGCCGTCGTTCGAGCACGGATCGCACGGTCTTGCCGTCGTTCAGCTCGCGCGCAAGCTGCTCGATGGTCTCCGAAACGTCGTCCGAAAGGTCGCTGCTTTGCACGAGCTCTCGGTAGTGCTCGAGAGCGCGAGCGCTCTCCTTGCGCGAGGTCGCGACCTCGGCCAAACGCAGCAAGGTCAGATTACGTCGATCCGGATCGAGCTGCGGCAAGATGCGCGACAGCTCTTCGTACACCGCGGCGGTGTCTTGGGCCTCGGTGAGAGCGTCCACCAACGATTGATGCAGCACCAGATCGCGCGGCTCCTCGGCCACGGCGCGGCGCCAGATGGCAATCGCAGCCGCCGGATCGCCGAGTTCTCGGCGGTACAAGAGCGCGAGGCGCTGAAGCAGCTCACGCCGTCGCACGGGATCGGTCTCTCGGTCCAAGAGCGACGAATACAGCGCGAGGCGCTCTGCCGGAGCCCCTTGCTCGGTCAGCATTTCGTCGATGCGTTGCATCAGTTCACGCGACGAGGGATCGCGAGCCAAGGCTCGTCGGTAGATCTCGATCGCGTGCGGGATATCGCCCGCATTGGCCAGCGCATCGCCCGTCGCAGTCGCCAACGCGAGCAACGCCGGAGTATCGAGCGCTCGGTCTGCGAGCGCTCCGCGCAAGAGCTCCGCACTCCGAGCGCTGTCGCCAGAAACCGCCGCCAATCGTCGCACTTTGGCCAGGCGCTCGCCGATTTGCGACGTGGCGTGGTCCACGGCGAGACCGAGCGCGCGCCCCGCTGACTCGAGCGCTTTCGATGCATCCTTGAGCACGGTCTCGCTGAGCCAGCTGGCTTCGTCGAGCGCGTTGCAACGCACCTGCGGATCGGCGCTCAGTTCGGCTCGTGTCTCGAGCACGCGCACGAGTCCGGGGCCCGGCTCTTCGTGGCGATACAAGGGCTCGAGCACGTCCGCGGCGGCCAGGCGCGCGTCGCCCGCCGTGAGCAGCTTCTCGATCGCACCCCGCGCTGCGCGATCAGTTGGCTCGAGCGCAAGTGCGGCCTTGAGCGCGCGTAGCGCGCCTGCTGGGTCGCCAAGCCGTGCCAAACGCATTTGGCCGAGCTTGACCAATAGCGAGACTCGCTCGTCACCCGTCAAGAGGTCCGCTTCGCGCTCGAGCACAGTCGATAGCTCGGCGTAGCGCTGAGTCTGCTCGAGCAACGGCACGATGCGCTCGTTGATCTCGTGCGAGGGCCCGCACATTGCTGCCAAACGCTGCCATGCAGCCAAGATTGATTCCGGATCGCGACTGCGCGCAGCGCGCAACTCAGCTGCCTGAAACGCGAGCTTCTGAGCTTGCGCTGCGTCCGTGCTGCGCTCGGCGCGCACGAACAACACGTCCGAGAGACCTTCGTCGTCCGACGCCTCACCGTACAGCGCCTCCAGCCGACGCAAGGCCTCTTCCGTCCAAGGCGAGCCGATCAGCGCGCGCCAGGCCACGATTGCGCGCGTCGAATCGCCCCCTTCCCCGTCGCACAACCGCGCCAAGCGCCGCGCGGCGGCCTGCCGCGGTTCGGGCGTTGTTTCCAGCGAAACCACGCGCTCGAGGGCTGCGACGAGCTGCTTTCTTTCTGCGGCCTCGGCATACAGATCAGAGAGTTGCTTGGCCGCCTCGAGCACGGCGGCGTCGTCGCTACCGGCCTCGATCACTTGCTGAAACGCAGCCTGCGCGCGCTTCAGATCGCCGATCTTGAGGTACACGTGACCCACGTCCACGCCGACGCGCGCGCGTACGCTGAGCACGCGGCTGGTCTGTAGTGCGCGCGCCAAGAGTCGCGCCGCTTGCTCGGGTTGGTTCAAGCTCAAGCTCAGGCCAACGAAGCGACGCCGCAGCTCGTCATCACCAGGATCCCCTGCAACTACCGGCGCGAGGAGCTCGAGCGCGCCCGCGGGGTCGTGCAACGCATCTTGGCGCAAGATACCGAGCCGGCGCTGTACCTCGACGCGGCGCGGACCACGCACCTGCTTGAGCTCGACGCCGAGCATCGCCACGGCGCGCTCGATTCGACCGGTCTTTTCGTAGGCGTCGGACAAAATCGCGGCCGCACGCAGCGAAACCGATCGATTTTCCAGCAGTGCCTCGGCGGATCGCAGCGCCATCGCGTGCGTCGGCTCGCTTTCCAGCAGGCCTTCGACGTGACCGAGCGCGCGCGTCGGATCTTTCAGCTCGGACAAGCACAAGTCGACCAGCCACTCGCGCAGCAACGTCGCTTCCTCGGCTGCCGGCGGCGGCTCGCGGCGCAGCGCTTGCTCCAACAGGTCGACGACGTCCTTGTGGCGACCACGCGCAATCAAACGTTGCACGACGACGGAGCGCACGTCTTCCCGACTCGGATCCAGCCGCAGCACGCGCTGCCCGATTTCGATCGTCGCTTCGTCGTTTGCGGGCGCGGCTTTGACCAACTCCGAGGCCTCGTGCAAGAGACCCGCGCGACGCATCGGCTCGGGCTCTCGCGCGCTGGCTTCCACGTACAATTCGGCTAATTTCGTAGCTTTCCCGGCATTGCGCAGCAGTCGTTCCTGAAGCGCGAGCAGCTCGGGATTGCCCGGTGCGGCGATCGCGGCACGCTCGCAGTGCGCAATCGCGGCGTCGGTGTCACCGAGCGTATCGGCAAAGAACTCGGCCGCGCGCAAATACACGAACAACTGCTGCTCGGGCTGCAGCAGCTTGACGCGCTTCTCCGAGAGCGTTTGCTCGTAGGCGAAGGCAAGCTCTGCGACTTTGTCATGCTGCAAGGCAGCGGCGTGCAGCCGTTGCCAAGGCTCGACGGGTTGTTCGCCCTTCGCGACCGCAGTCACCAGCATGTCCAGCACTTCTGCTGGGTTGTCGAGTCGTTGTTCGAGCGCCTCGGCGACCTCCCACAGCTTCAACGCAAGCACGCTGACGGGTCGACGACGGCCTTCCTGGGTCGGAGGGATCGTTGACATTGCTTCGAACCCCAAACGCTACCAGACCTCACCCGCACTTGCGCGCCCCGTAATCTTGCGGCCGTTTGCCTACATTGGCGTCAATTTGTGAGAATGCTTCAACTCGGCCGGCTGCTCTCGTTGCCAGCCGGACTCGCCGAATCGCGCGTGAAGAAGGCGATGATGCGCTGATTCACCACCTCGGGCAGATCGTGGTGAAGCCAATGCCCGGCGTTTGCAAAACGTTCCACCCGAACGTCCGGTACGTGGCGCGCGAGCTGGGGCAGCAGTACCTGCCCCGAGAGCGACAAGTCCTGATCTCCCCAAAGCACCAGGGTGCTTTGATTCACGACCCACGGGGAATGCTCGGGGGCGCGCAACGCCGCGCGGTAGTAACTCAAGCCCGCGCGCGCGACGCCGGGCAGGCGCATGGCTGCGAGGTAGCGATCCACGTCGTCCTCGGAAAATGCACCCACACGCACGGTCATTCCGCGCATCGCGAACGACATTGGAGCTCGTCGACACACGAGCCATTCGGGGAACCAGGGCAACTGGAACATGAACGCGTACCAGGACCGATGCAGCTGATCGAAGTGGCGCAGAGCCCAGCCAAACTGCGCTGGATGAGGCGCGTTGATGACGATCAATCGCTCGACGAGTGTCGGGAAATCGGAGGCCAAGCAATAGGCGACGGGGCCACCCCAATCGTGACCGATGACGTGCAGGTTCGGAATGTCGAGGGCGCGAATCAGACCGGCCAGGTCTGCGGCCAAGAGCGGCAAGCGATAATCGAGCACGTTGGGCAAGCGGTCCGATTGTCCGTAGCCCGGGAGGTCCGGTGCAATCGCGCGAAAGCCAGCCGCCGCGAGCGCATGCATCTGTCGTCGCCAATCCGCCCAATACGCCGGGAAGCCGTGCAGCAGGAGCACGGGCGGGCCGGAGCCGAGCTCCGCGACGTGCAACGTGAGCCTCCCGACATCCACGCGCCGATGCTCGATGCTCACGACCCCGAGCTCCGACGTCGCTCGGCGAAGCGTCGCAGACCAGCCAGTAGGCGCGGACCGAGTTCGGGCGTGAGCCGCTTCATCGCGTACAGGGCCCAGGCTTCGGGTGTGACGGGCAAAACCGCAGGATTGTCACGCACGGCTCGCAGCACGGCGCGGGCCACGCGCTCGGGCGAGTAATTGCGCTTTTCGTAGAAGCGTTGGACTGTCGCGCGCTCACTCTCTGGATAGGCATCACCGCGCATGCGCATGTTGGCGATGATCGGCGTATTGATGAATCCCGGGCACACCACTGATACGCCTACGCCGAGCGGCGCGAGCTCGGCGCGCAGCCCCTCCGAGAGACCGATCACCGCGAACTTCGTGGTGCCGTACGCGGTCATCGCTTCTGAATTGTAGTAGCCCGCCGCAGAAGCCATGTTGATGATTTGACCGCGCCCCTGGGCCGCCATTTTCGGCCCAAAAAAGTGACAGCCGTGGATCACGCCCCACAGATTGACGTTCAAGATCCATTGCCAATCGTCCAGGCTCGTCGCGAGCAAACCGCCGGCCAAGCCAACCCCCGCGTTGTTCACGAGCACGTCTGGTACCCCGACGCGGCACACGGTTTCGCAGAAGCTTGCCATGTCGGCGCGTGAGCCGACGTCGACGGTAGCGACAAGCACCTGGGCGGCCCCCGCTGCCTGCAGCTCGGCCGAAAGCTGCGGCAAGCGTTCGCTCGAAACATCGCACACGAACAGCTCGGCCCGAGCCCGTGCAAACTCCAAAGCGATCGCGCGACCGATGCCGCTCGCCGCGCCAGTTACTACCACCCGCCGTCCGTCGAATTCTCGCAACGTTTGCAATTCGTCCTCCAGCTTCAGGCAGTGAGCCTTCTAAAGCCCGGCGCGCTCATCGTCAGGCAAGCAGCGCGATCGACCACCCCGAGTTCGCCAAATTCTGCACGGCATTTTCTGTCCAACGCTCGCCCCGAGTCGCCGCCGAGTAGCTCAGCGTATCGCTGTCGCGCACACAAGGCCAAGTAGCCCATGTCGACCGCCGCGAGACCCGGCGCAGCGCGCTCGAACGCGTTCAACGCGCGTCCGCGGTCCCCCTGCGCGGCCGCCAAGCAGCCTGCGAGGTAGTGCCCCATGGGCGCGGCGTAAGCGGGACTGTCGCCCTGCACGCGCTTGACCGCGAGCGCAGCGTGCCGCGCCACGGCGCGATCCGTTTCACCCTCATCGAGCGCGGCGATCGCGCTCAACGCTCGCTCGAACTCGGAAAAGACGCGCATCAAATGCACGCGCAAAAATTGCGACGATGCCAGGGCGCGCCATTGTGCTTCCACGAACGCATGCGCACGCCTCCCCTGCCCCCGATAGCGGTGGACCGATTGCGTCGCGATCAGCCGTCCCCAATGACCTGCGGTGAAGCGGCCTGGCTCGCAGGATCGAAAGCTGGAATCGTCACTGGCCACGCGAACGCCGGTGTCCACGTCATTCGCCGCCAGCGCCGTGATGCACGCCGGATAGATCCAATGCATCAATGCATAGCGATCCGAGCGCTCCACGGCCTCACGCATCAGGGCGGGCATGCGCGCGGCCGCAGATGGTAGGTCGCCGCACAGAATCAATGAATTTTGCGACCAAGCTTGGGCATTGGTCAGCTCCCAAGTCACCGCGCGGCAACGCTCGCGCAAGAGCAACTCGGCTTCGTCCAGCGTGCGCTGCGCGGCTCGCCACTCACCGGAAAAGGCGTGCACCAAACCGCCGGCGATCTTGGCCAGCGCGCTGCCGTGCGGGTCTTGGCTGCGCAACGCGAGCGCCTCGGCCGTTCGCACTAGGCGCTCGATGCGCTCGCGCGAACCGGCGCCAGTCGCGGCAGCGTTCCCGGCCTCGAACGCGAGCGCACGACAGATGCGGATCGGCTCGCCAACGTCCAACGCGAGCTGCAGCTGTTGTGCGCCGAAATCCGCGCCGCGCACCACGTCGACCATGGCCAGCCCCGCCGTCGCGGAAAACGCGACATCGACGCGCGTCAGATCGCCCGCGGCACAATCAGCCGCAGCCGTCTGCGTGAAGCCGAGGCCCCGCAGCCGCAGCCGTGCGCGATGATACAACAGTGAGCCGAACGCGGCGCTCGTCGACTCCGGGTACGCCATGCCCACGCGAGCGAGCACCACGCGCAGTTCGGCGAGCCCGTCCAGATCGCGCCCCCCCTTCAGGTAGTGCTCGGCTGCGCGACGCGACAGCTCGACCGCACGCTCACTGGGCGCGACCGACGCTGCTTCGTGATAGACGTCTGCGGCTTCCGCGCTGCGGCCGGCGTTTACCAGCGCGTCAGCCACGCGGGTGAGCAGATCGTGACGTGGGCGTTCGACGCCGATCTCGAGCGCCAGCCGATACAAGCGCACGGCACGCATGAACGCGAGACCGTCTTCGGCTGTTCGAGCCGCGGCCAGCAAGTGCAACCGCGCGTGCTCCAAATCGCCAGCGGCGAGGAAATGCTCGACCAATGCTTCGGGATCGGCCGTGCCGCTCGCCGCGAGCGCGTGCGCCAACGCGCGATGAATGTCGCGCCGACTCTGGGGGCTCAGGGTCGCGGCGACGCTATCGCTCACCCGCGCGTGGTACGCCTCCACGAACTCTTCGTCGGTGCGAAATGTGCGCACCAGCCGCGCCCCGCGCAGCCGCGCGCGCAGCGCATCATTCCTCGGCACCGCGGCGGTTTGCTCGGCCACTCGATACGGGATCGGACCGTTCGCGATCGCTAGTACTTGGAGCAGCACACTGGCTTCGCTCGGCAGATCCGCAACGCGATTCTGAATCACCTGCTCCAGCGAAACGCCCAGCGATCGCTCATTGCCCGGGTCGTTCCAATTCTGCCGATCGCGCTGCCACGCCGCGAGCTCGCAGACGAAGATCGGGATCCCCTGAGATTCGAGGGCGATCGCGCGCGCCAGCGGTGAAATTTCGCGATTTGGCTGTGCCAACGACAGCTGCGCGAGTTCGACGGCTTCTTCAGCCGACAACTGCTCGACGGAGAGCTCGCGCACGTCAACGCCGGTGCCGAGCCGTTTCAGGATCGCCGTGAACTCGTTCAACACCGGGCTGGTCGCGCGAACTTCTTCGCGAAAGCCGCAGACGAGCAACAGTGGTGGCGCGTTCGGCGGACGCAGCAGCTCCTCGAGCAACCCCACACTGTCGATGTCGCTCCACTGCAGGTCATCGATGTGAACGATCAGGCGATTGTGCTTCGCCAACGCCGATAGCAGCGCCTTCAACGCGCTGAACGCGCGCTTACGAATCTCACTCGGTTCGGCGATCTCGTGCTCGGGCAGCGCCAGGCTAGCCAACTGAGGCACCGCGCGCAGCACCGGGAAAACGCGGGCCAAATAGTGCAATCCGGGAGGCAAGGCGTCGGCGATCTCGGCGGAAGCGTGGCGCGTCAAATACCGGCTCAGCTCATCGACGATGCCATCGGTGCCCTTGAACGGGAGAGCTTCACGTTCGAAGCACCGACCCGCGAGCACGATCGTATTCGGCTCTTGGAAAGCGGCGTTCGAAAACTGCTGAGCCAACACGGTCTTGCCCATCCCCGAGCGCCCGGCCATCAGCAGCACGACTGGAGTCCCTCGCGTGCTCGCCGCCAAAGCATCCGCAAGTTGCTCGAGCTGTCGCTTTCGCCCAACGAACGGTCGCAACGAATGGCCGCCGAGAAGCACCGGCCGCGCCGCTCGTTGCAGGCCACTCTCCCGCTGGTTCAAGCGCGCCACGATCTCTTCCACGCGCGGACGGCGTTTGGGATCGAGTTGCAACAGGTCCAAGCACAACGACTCGAGATCCGCGGGCACGTCGTCAGCCAGCGCGCTCGGTCGCAACACACGCGAGTCCTGCTTTCCGAACAGAATCTCGTGCGGGCTCCCCTCGAACGGCAGGTGGTCGGTAAGTGCCTCGTAGAGCATGACGCCCACCGAATACCAATCCGAAGCCACACTCGCCGGTTGGCCGCGCGCTTGCTCCGGCGACATGTACGCTGGCGTCCCCATGATCGGTTCGTCCGATCGCGGGCGCGAGTCCCGGCCGCTCAGGTCTTCGACGACGCCGAAGTCCAGCAGGACGACGCGCCCATCGTCCGCGATCTGCACGTTCGAGGGTTTGATATCGCGGTGCAGCTTGCCAGCCGAGTGAATCGCGAGCACCCCCTGCGCCAGCTGCTGCAATGAAGCGCGCAGCCGCGCCAGGTCGCACGCGCGACCGGGACGCACCCAGCGCATGAAATCCACGCCGTCCACGAGCTCCATGGTGAAGAACCAATGGCCACCGTCGGCGACCATCTCGTAGAGCTGCACGACATTAGGGTGCGAAATGTCAGCCAGCGCGCGGAACTCGTTCTTGAAACGCAGCAGCGCGGAAGGCTCGATGTGAGTCATCGTCTTCAGCGCCACGGACAGTGACGACTCACGGTCGCGCGCGCGGTACACGACGCCCATGCCCCCGTCACCGAGCCGCCCTTCGAGCACGAAGCGGCCGTTGCCTCGGAACTCTGTCGCTGCGCGATTCGCGGGCAAATTCAGCCTTTCCGTCGCGCGCTAGCGTAGCCCGAGCGCTCGCCCGGTCGCAAGCGCTCAGCGCGGGCGAACTCGCGGCTTGTGCGGACGGGCCGAGCGACTCGTGCGTCCGGAATCACGCGCGCCGCGTCCCGGAGCGAGCGGCGTCGACACGCCGTAGTCCGGGGGCACCAAATGCTGCGGACCGCGACCGATCAGATCCGCGCGACCGGCTTTGCGCAACGCTTCACGCGCGAGCGGATGGTGTTGTGCGTCCCACCAAAAAATCAGCGCTTTCATCATGCGCTTTTCGCGCAGATCCGTGGCCGTATAGACCGGCTCGTTCGTCAGCGGATCGACGCCCGTGTAATACATGGCCGTCGCGATCGCCATCGGCGTCGGAATGAAGTCCTGGATCTGCCGCGGGCGCAGGTTCTTTTGCTTCAAATACAGCGCCAAATCCACGGTATCGGCGAGCGTGGAGCCCGGGTGACCGGTGATGAAGTACGGCACCAGGTACTGCTCTTTGCCGGCAGCGTCACTGGCCTGGCAGAAGGCTTGCGCAAAGCGCTCGTACACCTCGATGCCCGGCTTCTTCATCTTCTTCAGCACCTCCGGCTTGGAGTGCTCGGGAGCGACCGAGACTTGGCCACCGGTGTGATGCTGAGCGAGCTCCGCGATGAACTCCGGACTGCGCTCCGCCAAGTCGTAGCGAACGCCGGAGGCGATGAACACGCGCTTCACTCCCTTTTCCGCGCGCACTTTGCGCAGCAGATCGATCAACGGGTCGTGATCGGTCTTCAGATTCTCACAAATTCCCGGGTGCACACAGGATAGCCGGCGACAAGCGCTCTCGGTGCGCTCGTCCTTACAGGTCATCTTGTACATATTGGCGGTGGGACCGCCCACGTCCGAAATCGTGCCGCTGAAGCCGGCCATGCGCGACAATTGCCGCACTTCACGCAGCACGCTCTCCGCAGAGCGGCTCTGAATGATGCGGCCTTCATGCTCGGTGATGCTGCAAAAGGTACAGCCGCCAAAGCAGCCGCGCATGGTCACGATCGACTCTTTCACCGTGTCGTACGCGGGGATGCGTTGCCCCGCGTAGTCGGGGTGTGGACGACGCGTGAACGGCAAGTCGTACAAGCCGTCCATCTCTTTTTCGTCCAAGGGCAACGCGGGCGGATTGAAATACACCGCTTGCTTGCCGTGCACTTGCAGGATCGGCCGGCCATTGTGCGCGTTGGTTTCGTATTGGAACGAGCGCGACATGTTCGCGAACGCTTGCTTGTCCGTGCTCACCTCTTCGTACGAAGGCAAAATCACGGCCTTGCCGTCGCGCACGAAGCGCGTCGCGTCGTCCGCGATCGGCTGCCACTCTTCGGGATTCTTTTTGACGTGCGCCGTGCCGCGCACGTCGGTCAGCGCAGACACCGGCTCACCCGCAGCGAGCCGCCGCGCGATTTCCCACGCCGCGCGCTCCCCCATACCGAACACGAGCAAATCGGCCTTGGCATCCAGCAAGATCGAACGCCGCACCGATTCCGACCAATAGTCGTAGTGCGCGATGCGCCGCAGCGACGCCTCGATGCCTCCCAGCACGATCGGCAAGCCCGGAAACGCCTGACGACACAAGTTCGAATACACGATGCTGGCGCGATTGGGCCGCGCCTCGGTGCGTCCATCCGGCGAATACTGATCCTCACCGCGCATCTTCTTCTGCGCGGTCAACTTGTTCAGCATCGAGTCGAGATTGCCGGCAGTGACGCCCACGAACAGCTTGGGCCGCCCCATGCGCGCAATGTCGTCCGGCTTTTGCCAATCCGGCTGCGCAATCAGCCCGACCTTGTAACCGCGCCCCTCCAAAAACCGCGCAATCAGCACCGGACCAAACGCCGGATGATCCACATAGGCGTCGCCCGTGATGATCAAAATATCGAGCTGCTCGATGCCCCGCTCGACCAAATCCGCCCGCGTGGTCGGCAAGAACGCCGCATTCGGCCCGCGCTTCGAAGCACGCGAAGGCACACGGAGTTCAACCAAAGACATCCCCCCTTCTAGCACGCACCCCGCCCAACGCCGCCCTCTGGGTCACTTCTGACCTCACCCCGGGTGCGGTCACTTTTGACCTCACCCCGGGTGCGGCCCGAGATTTGGGTTGATGGTCACGCGCCACAACGCGGACGTCCCAGCCTTCGGCGTCGCGGACGAGCGAGAGGGAGAGAGGGACTAACCGCAGAGCCGCAGAGGCCGCAGAGGCCCCATCAATCCCCAGCGAAACCAAGACGCCTCGAGAAACACCGTGAGATTTTGGGTTTTCCGGAGCGAGTCGCTAGTTCACGATTCTACGACGAGCGCCGCCGCCTTGCGCGAACCCCCAAATCTCCCTCAGGTCTCTGTGGCCTCTGCGGCTCGGCGGTTCAAATCAGGGAGCGTGGCTGGGCTGCCCGCGCCTTAGCTACGCGCGCTGTCGCGCACCTGTGCGAACGCGCCGCGACGGGAACGGCGCGCTCTTTGAGGTGCGATGCTGGATTGGGAGCGCCCACTCTCGAGCGGGCGAAGATGGGTGCGGTTAGTCGGCGGTGCCGAAGACTTCGCGGAGGCGGGCCATGTCGGGATCGAGGACGTAGCCGCCGAGGCCGATGCGCAATGAGATCGTGATCTCGTCGCCCCAGGGCCACCACAGACCGTAGCCGAGCAAGCGGCCCGAGTTGTCACCCGTGAACACGCGCTGGTCGGTGCGTACGCCGCCCGTGGCTTCCGCCACTTCTTTCAGTGCGGCTGGTGCGTTGACGATCGTCTTCGAACCCCACTCATTAGGCAAGAAGCGGAGCACCACGGCTCGCGCTTCCGCTTCCAGCTCGACGTTGAACGACGAGGCCACACACGAAAAGCGGCTGTCCCAACTCCACCCGCCCTTGATCCAGGCTTTCTTCAGTTGTTCGAACACCGCGAATAACGCGGCAGACGAACCAGCACGAGCAGCGTCCATGCCCCAAAACATAGCCGAGAACGGCCTCGATCGTCAGGTTTTGAGAAAGTGTCTCGAATCGAAGCAGTTTTTGTGGGCGTGGCCGCTACACCCACATCGGTCGTCGTTGCGAGACGGCAGCGCGGCCTGGGTCCGGCACGCTTACCAACCGAGGTCGGTCTTGAGCGCGGCGATCAGTTTGTCGGCCATCTTCTGATGAGTTTTCAGGGTCGGGTGGTAGTCGCAACCAAAGCCGTCCGCGTTCCCGTCCTGAGTTCCGAACTCGAGCAAGGTCAGGTTCTTGTCGCCCGCGCTCGCGCGCGCGGCGATCACCGCTTTCAGATATCCCGCGGCTTTGTTGTAGTTGTCGTCGCTCAACATCGAGCCGACCGCGAGGAAGAACCGCGCCGACGGATAGTGACCACGCAAGTCCGTGACGAACTTCACGTACGCGGTTTGAAAATCCGCGCCGGGATCACCCATGGAAAAATCGTTGGTTCCCAAGTTGATGACGACCGCCTCGGGCACGAATTTGCTGAAGTCCCAGCTGCTCGTCGCGCGCTCGGGCAGCGTGCGCAAATAGCGAACGGGCATCTGGTCCGTGGTGGACCCTTCGTAGTTGTGCAGCATGCCGATCCCCGACCAGGCCTCCGTATAGAGTTCAGCGTCCACGGCACGCGCGGCGATGGCTTCGTAGCTGAGGTACTGATTTTCGGTGGCAGCCGTGAACTGGCAGGGAAGCGTGCCTTCGTTGCCGTAGCCCGCGGAGATCGAATCGCCGATCACTTCGAGGCGGTGCTTCGCGAGATTTGCCGGCAAATAGGCGCTATCCGGCAGATCGAAGCCGTTGAGGGTCGTCTCGTTGAAAGACGCTTCCGTGCGTCGGTAAAGCAGCAGCTCGTGTATGCCCGAGCTGAGGCCTGTGCCGAGCATGTACTTCTTCGTTCCGGCCTGCAGCGTGAGCACGGTGTGTTTGTTGTCGAGCACCACCTCGAACACGTTGTTCCCGTTGTCACTGAGCGTCACGCCAACGGCGGCGCCGGTGAAGCGCAGCGAGACCGCAGTGCCCGGCCAGGCGAACACCGGCGCTTCCGGCTTGGTTAGATCGAAGCGACCGATGAGGTGCGGCCCCAAAGGACCTGGGTTCGACGGACCCGAACCGCCGCTCGGTTGCCCACCGCGGCCCAGCTGGCCGGCGGTGCCGCCAGTGTTGCTCGACGTCCCACCATTGGCGCTGCCGCCAGCCACCGCACTGCCGCCCATGCCCATGCCCGCGCTGCCAGCGCTTCCCGCACTGTCGCCGGGGTGACCCGCGACCGACGAGCCGCCGCCGCCATTGCTTGCTCCACCACCGCCCGCACCGGCGCCGGCGGTGTGGACCGGGCCCATGGTGTCCCCCGAGCAAGCGGTGAGCACCGCTCCCCACAACGCCAGCGATAGCAACTCGATCGCAAAACCCTCACGCATCGTCGATGATCCTCACTACTTGGAGACGTTCGAGTCACGGTTGTGCAGGCACCATGTGACAGCGGCTGGCCATACGGCCGACGAAATCTTAAACTTCCGTGTCATTTTCTCTTGTTGAGCTCGCGCTTCCTTGTGCTATGTACCGCGCGCCGTCACGGGGCGGTAGTTAAGTTGGTTATAACGCCGGCCTGTCACGCCGGAGGCCGCGGGTTCGAGTCCCGTCCGCCCCGCTAAAAAAATTACGAAGCAACGCACGCTGCGTTGACCTGCCCACGAGGCAGTTGAAGGAAGCGCAGCGAACTCGAGCGCTTCCTTTTGATTCTCGATGCGAGCAGCAGCCGCTCGCATCGAGACGTTCGCTCGTCCCAATTTTCCACACTGGGCACGCGCAAAGAAACAGCGCGAGACGTCGCTCGTATTGCTGTTCGTAACGCTCTGTTCGCACTGATGGACCTACTGACAAGAGCATTTCCAGTGCTATTGATCCGGTCAGCGGAAGAGACGATCGCTGACTCATCGGCCCCCACCAGAGCCACCTTGTCTCGTACCGGTCCCCTCCCTCAGTCACGCTGTTTCCAGCCTTCAGAAAAGGATTTTGTCTTGAGAACTTTGCACAGTTTCGCGTTGGTTTGTGTGTTCGGTACCGCAGTCGCAGCTGTTCTTGCGGGTTGCAGCAGCACAGATACTACGCCGAGCGGCGGCGCGGGCTCGCCAGGCGCCGGTGGCAGCGGTGCTTCTACCGGAGGCACGTCGTCGGGAGGCTCGGCTCCGACTGCGGGCGACCCGGCCAAAGGCGCTCTGGTTTGGGCCAACAAAGACATCGCCTGCGCGAGCTGCCACGCCGAGACGGCGGCCGGCCAATACGGTCCGAACATCACCATGTCGAAGACCGCGGGCATCGGCAATTGGACCTTCGCGCAGTTCAAGTCTGCCGTGCGCGACGGACTGGACATGGACGGCAAGACGATGTTGTGCACGTCGATGACCCGCTTCCCCAAGACCATGATCGACGACCAGGCCATGGCGGACCTGTACGCCTACATCGGCACAAAGCCGATCTCGGACGTCCACGAACAAGGCATCTTCTGCCCCTGAGCGATCGTCCCGAACGCGCGACGGAGCGGGGCCGAGCCGAATGCGCTCGGCCCTCCTCGCGCTAGACTTCGCTTTTCACGAAGGTGATCTCCGAACCCGCTCCGCCCGAGCCGCTTCGATCGAGTGACTCTGAAGCGCACGCGCTTCGCCACGCGGCCCGCACGCGCGTGGTCGGCGCGCTCGTCGTCTTCGTCTCGAGCATTGCCTTCTCGACCAAAGCGATTTTGGTCAAACTCGCCTATCGCCACGGCGTCGATTCGGTGAGCCTGCTCGCGCTGCGGTTCGGCTTTTCTGCGCCGTTCTTTGCGTACGGCGCGTTTGGCGCGCAGCTGCGTGGTCAGCCAGCGAAATCGCTCAGCCGCCGTGACGTACTGACTCTGATCGCGCTCGGCGTGCTCGGGTATTACCTCGCCAGTTTGAGCGACTTCATCGGGCTGCGTTACATCTCCGCAGGTCTCGAACGGCTGATCTTGTTCGTGTATCCGACGCTCGTCGTGATGATCGAGGCGGGGTTGTTCAAGATTCGCCTGGAGCGCCGCCAAGCCTTGGCCTTGCTCGTTACCTACGCAGGCATCTTCTTGGCATTCCGCGGTGAGCTCGGCAGCCTCGGCTCGGATGTGCCGCGCGGCGCGGCCTGGGTGTTCGGCAGCGCGCTCACCTACGCCATCTATCTGATCGGCGCTGGGCGGATGGTGCCGAAGCTTGGCTCACAGCGCTTCACCGCGCTTGCCCTGCTCGCCGCAACCGCCGCTGTGCTGTTGCACGCGTGCTTGACTGGGGCAAAGCTCGTCGGTCTGCCACCCGAGGCCTACGTGATCGGGCTCGTGATGGCGCTGGTCGCGACCGTGCTGCCTGCTTTCTTGCTTGCGCGTGGTATCGCGCTGCTCGGCTCCGGGCCCGCCGCCATCGTCAGCACGGTCGGCCCGGTTTCGACCATCGTGCTCGCTTATTTGGTCCTCCAAGAAGCGATTTCGGCCACTGAATTCCTGGGCACGGCGCTCGTCGTCAGCGGCGCGACGCTCGTGGCTTCCGGAGGCAAACGGGCTCCTCGCCGTGCCTCGACCTGAGCTTCCCCCTTGCCGATCTCGGCAAACGCAGCTACGAACGCCTTGCCACTGGGCGGGTAACTCAGTTGGTAGAGTGTCGCCTTTACACGGCGAATGTCATCGGTTCAAGCCCGGTCCCGCCTACCAAACAGAACCGCTGTTCGCACACGCAAACCCGAGTGATGACGGCAAATCGCAGCCCCAACGACTTAGTGATCGCTGACTTCGCCGAGGCGTGGTTAGCCAAATTTCCCCGGATCGAAGAGCGCGGGCTCGGCCCTCGTTTGTTGGCCGCGCTCGCCGGAATGTCCGGCGGTCCCAACGTCGTGGACGATTTGGACGACGTCGAGGTGATCGCCGCCGCATTGCTCGAGCTCGTGGCGATGCTCAAGGCCTCGCCAGGCGGCCTAGCCATGCACTTCCCCACGCTGTTCGGCAGCGCGCTGAAAGGCAAGGCCGGTCTCTCGTAAGCGTGTCCGCTCTCGCGAGCCCCCTCGCGCGCTTGCTTCACTTGGCGTACGGGTCGGAGTCGTCGATCGGGCGCGCCGGTGCCGGTGCCTCTCGGTGAGTGAGTGGCGCCACGGGGCCAACCGGCGGCGCGGCAGCCGCGGGAGTTGCGGCATCGGTTGAACGCTTGCTCGCGCCTTTCGCCAGCGCTGCGGCAGGCGGAACGCCGGGCTTGACCGGGTTCGACTTGTCGACTGGCAAGGCAATCAACAAATCGAGGTCTTGATCGAGTCGAATCATGCGTGCCTCGGTGATCCGGCCGACGCAACGAAGCTCGAGTCGATGAAGCGATGCGTCTTTGGGGACCTGGCCGAGGAACGGGTTGGTATCGAGCTTGGCACCGTCGAGCAGAATCTCGGTATCAGACGGCGAAGCGGCGATCTTCAGGGTGATGAGCTTGGGCTGCGCCGCCGAGGGACGCGTCTCGGCGCTTGCGGCTGCCGCGACCACGTTAGGAAGAGCCGCCGGCGCCGCTGGCGCAGCGCCATTCGAGCTGTTTAGCCAGCGCCCACCAACGCCCGCCAGCGCCGCAACCGCGACCAGTGCCGCAACCCATTTGCCTTTACTCGCTGGTGTGGGCGGCAGCACATAGGTCGACGCGTTACCGGTGAGCGTCGCGCCGCCCAGCCCGCCGAGCACGGCGGGGGCCACTGGGATCATTTGCCCGCCGAACGAAGGATGATCGTCACCCAGGTTCGCTTGCTTCATCCGCTGATCCACCAAGCGCCGGACCTCCGAGCGCTCCTCGGCGTACAAACCGTCCAGCACTCCGCGCAGTTGTTCGGCGGAGAATTCCAGATTGTTGGCTCGGATGTACGCGCGCAGCGCATCGCGCATTTCGAGCGCTGATGCATAGCGGTCTTCGACCTGCTTGGCCGCAGCCCGCGTGCAGATCTGCAGCAGCTCGACGGGCACGCCCATCGCTTGCTTCATCAGCTCCGGATCGATCCCCGCCATGCGCGCCTGCACGATCTCTTGTTGCGTGCGGTCCTGCGACAAGCGGCGATAGGCTAGGAGCTCCCAGAGCAACACACCGACCGCAAACACATCCGAGCGCTGATCGGCTCCGCCCAGGATTTGCTCGGGAGCCGCGTAGCCCAGCTTGCCTTTGAACATGCCCGCCTCGGTCTCGTGGCTGACTCCGGTGGCCTTTGCGACGCCAAAGTCCAGCACTTTGGCCGTTCCGTCGAAGGTGACGAAAATGTTGTTCGGGCTGATGTCGCGATGCACGAGCGACAGCGGCGTGCCGTCGGGATCCTTGAAGTCGTGCATGTAGATCAGCGCTTCGAGCACTTGGCAAATCAGCTCGAGGCGCGCGGCAAGCGACAGTGGCGCATCGAGGGTTCTCTTCATCAGGCGCCCGAGCGTCTGCCCCTCTAGGTACTCCATGCAGATGAAGTAGCGACCACCGTCCTCGCCCACCTCCAACGTCTGCACGATGTTCGGATGGTTCATGCGCGCGGCCAGCCGGGCCTCGGCGAGGAACATGTTGAGCGAGCTCTGATTTTCACGCAGCTCGTCCCGCATGACCTTGAGCACCACCAGCTTGTTGAAGCCGGCGAGCCCCGACGAAACCGCCACGAACACCCGCGCCATACCGCCCTGGCCGAGTTCCAGCAACAATCGGTAGCGGCCGAGCCGAACCACCGGTGCCTGTGCGTTTGGGGAAACTGAACTCAAGGACTGACCTCCGCGTAGCTAAACCCCGCCGCCCTAAGCTGGGCGGTGCCCGAAGTGCTGCAATCTGCAGCACGTGGGCATTGTTGCGTTTTCGTGATCGACGCCCGGCGCTCAGCAGCGCCACCGATCCGCGCGCCGTGCCCCGCGCACGTCGCCAGCAATGAGTGAGGATTGGACATCACGCCGAACCGAAACAGTAACCCATCGCTCGCCAACTGGCGCGCCCCGTGAATGGCGACGTTGTGGGGCCCGATGCCGCAAAACGCCGGCGGTTCTCGTCTTCCGCACTTGAACGCGCTTCTCCCCACAACTGTCCACATCGGAAAAGCCCCGCTTCTTGAAGCAATGGAGAGGAACATCACCGTGTTCTCGGGTGGGCTTATGCCGTCACTGAAAGCCTAGAACCGGTCCCACACTCAAAATATTTTTCGTCGCGCGCGCGGGCTCCGCTCAAAATTTTCGCTCGTCCCCAACAAAGCCGCGCCAAACGAGCCCCCAGCGCGCTTCACAAATAACCCTTGGGTGTGATACTCCTGCGCGCGGCACCCTGCTGGCGTCAACCCCCCCGCGACGTAGGCGGGGTGCCACTAGTCAACGCTGACGCTCATTGTCTCGAGCGTCAGCGTCAGCGCTTTAGCTGGTGCGGCTCAGCTCAGACCGGGTTGCTCGCCGGGCGCCTCACCGGGCGGCACGGGACGCGACGCCGCGGATGCCGGCGCGTCCTCTTCGATCAGCTCGCCGTTGCGATACTCGATCAGAGAGCGGCGGGGGCCGAACAAGGTGTCCGCATCCGTGAAGACCATCGCTTCGCGCAGCACGTCATCCATGTGCTCGACCAAGACCACGCGCAGGGTCTTGAGCACGCGGCGTGGGATCTCGCGCAAGTCCTTGCGGTTCTCCTTGGGCACCAAGACGGTCGTGATGCCGTTGCGGTGAGCGGCCAAGATCTTCTCCTTCAAGCCGCCGATTGGCATCACGCGACCGCGCAGGGTGATCTCACCCGTCATCGCGACTTCATTGCGCACCGGCACGCGCGTGAGCGCACTGGCGATGCTGGTGGCCATGGTCACACCGGCACTCGGCCCGTCTTTGCGCACGAAGTCCGGGAAGTGCACGTGCACGTCGACCTTTTGATAAAAATCCGGGTCGAGCTTGAGGATGGTGCTGCGCGAGCGGATGTAGCTCATCGCCGCCTGAGCGCTCTCCTCCATGCCCTTTTCGAGCAAGCCGGTGATCACGAGCTTGCCCTTGCCGGCAACGACGCTCACTTCGCAATCGAGGATATCGCCGCCATGATCGGACACGCTCAAGCCGTGCGTGAGGCCGATGGCGTCGAGCTCCTCCTTCTTGCCGAGTCGGAACTTGGGCACGCCCAGGTAGGTCGGCACATCGGCGCCGCGGATCTCGAGCTTTTGATCCTTGCCCTCTTTGACGACCTTGAGCGCTACCTTGCGACACACCGCGGCCAACTCGCGCTCGAGTGAGCGCACGCCGGCTTCACGCGTGTAGTGATGAATCACGGTGCGCACCGCGTTTTCGGTGAACTCGACCGGCACGTCGTCCAGGCCGCATTCCTTCTTTTGACGCGGGATCAGGTACTTTTGCGCGATGTTCAGCTTCTCGAACTCGGTGTAGCTCGTGAGCTGGATGATCTCCATGCGGTCCTGAAGCGGGATTGGGATGCCGCTCAAGGTGTTGGCCGTGGTGATGAACATCACGTCCGACAAATCGTAATCGAGATCGAGGTAGTGATCGTTGAAGGTCTTGTTCTGCTCGGGGTCCAACACCTCGAGCAGTGCAGCGGCCGGATCACCGCGGAAATCCGTGCTCATCTTGTCGATCTCGTCGAGCAAGAACACGGGGTTGTTCGAACCCACCTTCTTCAGGTTCTGGATGATCTTACCGGGCAGCGCGCCGATGTACGTGCGGCGATGACCGCGGATCTCAGCCTCGTCACGCACGCCACCGAGCGACAGGCGCACGAATTTTCGCCCCGTGGCACGGGCGATGCTGCGCGCGATGCTGGTCTTACCGACGCCTGGCGGCCCCACGAAGCACAGGATCGGACCTTTCAGGCTCTTCGTCAGCGCCTGCACCGCTAGGTACTCGACGATGCGATCCTTCGGCTTCTTCAGGCCGTAGTGGTCCTCGTCCAAGACCTTCTCGGCTTCGGTAATGTCGAAGCGCTCCTCGGTCTTGTCCGACCAAGGAAGCGTCAGAATCCAATCCACATAGTTGCGCACGACCGTCGCTTCCGCGCTGGTCGGGTGCATCATCTTCAGCTTCTTGAGCTCTTTCTTGACCTTGCCCTGCGCTTCTTCGCTGAGCTTCTTGGTCTTGAGCTTTTCCTCGATCTCTTGGATCTCGCTCTTGAACTCATCGCGCTCGCCACCGCCCAGCTCCTTCTGGATGGCCTGCATTTGCTCGTTGAGGTAGTACTCCTTCTGCGTCTTCTCCATCTGCTTCTTGACGCGGGAGCGGATCTTCTTTTCGACCTGCAGGATCTCGATCTCGGCCTGCATCAGCTCGTAGAGGCGTTCGAGGCGCTTCTTGGCCTCTTCCATCTCGAGCAGGCCCTGACGGTCGGCGAGCTTGATCGTCGGCAGATTGGCGGCAATGGTGTCCGAGAGCTTGGAAGCATCATCGATGCTCTGCACGCTCATCAAGACTTCCGGCTGAACCTTCTTGTTCAGCTTCACGTACACCTCGAACGTGCTCTGCACGCTGCGGATCAGGGCCTCGACCTCGACGTCCGCCGTGCCAGCCTCGGGGATCTCTTCGATCTCGACGCTGAAGAACTCGTTCGACTCGTTGTAGCGTTTGACGCGCGCACGCTGGCGCCCTTCGACCAGAACTTTCACCGTGCCGTCGGCGAGCCGCAAGAGCTGCACGATCGTGCCAACGGTGCCGACGGAGTAGATATCGTCCGGTGTGGGCTCGTTGGTCTTGGCGCTCTTCTGCGCCGCAAGGAAGATCTCCTTGTCGTGCGCCATCGCCTCGTCGAGCGCGGCAATGCTCTTTTCACGCCCCACGAACAGCTGCGACACCATGTGTGGGAACACGATGATGTCGCGCAGCGGCAGCGCGGGCACGGTGCGCCGGGGCGCAGCACTACGATCGTTCGGGTCGTTCTTGAAAAACATGAATTTTTCCAGGGCCGCCGGCTGCGCCAGCTGCGGCTACGTGTCGAGCCCCGCGCGGGGCTCGACTATGTTGTGCAGGGATGAGGTCAGCCGACGCCGGCTTCCTTGTGATATACGATCAGCGGCGGGTCGCCGTTACTAATGGCGTCCTCGTTGACCACCACTTCTTTGATGCCTTGCTTCGAGGGGACCTCGTACATGATGTCGAGCATCGCCTCTTCCAAGATGGCGCGTAGGCCGCGGGCGCCGCTCTCGCGAACCAGCGCCTTGCGGGCGATGGCTTGCAGCGCGCCCTTGGTGAACTTCAGCTTCACGCCGTCCATCTCGAACAGCTTCTGAAACTGCTTCACCAAGCTATTCTTGGGCTTGGTCAGGATGTCGATCAGCGCGTCCTCGGTGAGCTCGTGCAGGGTCGCGATCACCGGCAAGCGGCCGATGAACTCCGGGATCAAGCCGAACTTCAGCAAGTCCTCCGGTTGCACGTTGGCGAGCAACTCACCCAGCTTGAGCTCCTTCTTGCTCTTCACGTCGGCACCGAAGCCGAGGCGCGACTGCCCCAAGCGACGCTGCACGATTTGATCGAGCCCGACGAATGCTCCACCGCAGATGAACAGGATATTGCTGGTGTCTACCTGCAAGAAGTCCTGCTGCGGGTGCTTGCGACCGCCCTTGGGCGGCACGTTGGCAATGGTGCCTTCGATGATCTTGAGCAGCGCTTGCTGCACGCCTTCACCGGACACGTCGCGCGTGATGGATGGGTTGTCGCTCTTGCGGCTGATCTTGTCGATTTCGTCGATGTAGACGATGCCGCGTTGAGCCCGCTCGACGTCGTGATCCGCGTTCTGCAGCAGCTGAACGATGATGTTTTCGACGTCCTCACCGACATAGCCAGCCTCGGTCAAGGTGGTGGCATCCGCGATCGCGAACGGCACCTTGAGGATCTTGGCCAGCGTCTGAGCGAGCAAGGTCTTACCGCTACCGGTTGGACCCAAGAGCAGAATGTTGCTCTTTCCGAGTTCGACGTCCTCGGAAGAGATTTTGGTATCGATGCGCTTGTAGTGATTGTGGACGGCCACGGCGAGCGTCTTCTTCGCTCGCTCTTGACCGACCACGTAGTCATCCAAGATCGCTTTGATCTCGGACGGCTTCGGCATCGGGTCCGAGCCGGTCGACGGCTCGTCCTTCTCCACCTCTTCGGCAATGATGTCGTTGCAGAGGGCGATGCACTCGTCGCAGATGTAGACCGTTGGTCCTGCGATGAGCTTCTTCACTTCCTTCTGCGACTTGCCGCAGAAGGAGCAGCACAAGTTACCGTTCGATTCGTCGCGCCTTCTCTCCACGATTTACCCTCGGAAGCGCCCTACTGGGACCGGAGTTTCCGTCGAATTGCCGTCAAATTGTAAGACGTCCGACGCTTGCCCGCAAGCAGTGGTGGGGACAAACGCCAGACGTCGCGAAGCACTAGCCAGAGCTGCGGCACAGTGCGCCGAGAAACTAAGGCCCCGGGCGCGGATATCACGGCCCGGAAACCAAGAATGGCTCACGTGGCCTTCTTTTTTGGCTCGAAGATTTCGTCGATCAGGCCGTATTCCTTGGCCTGAACGCCGCTCATGTAAAAATCTCGCTCGATATCGCGGGCGATGTCCTCGCGGTTTTTGCCCGTTGACCGTTGCAAGATGTCGGTGATCACGTCTTTGACGTGGCGGATTTCGCGAGCCTGGATTTCGATGTCAGTCGCCTGACCACGGGCGCCACCGAGCGGTTGGTGGATCATGATGCGCGAATGCGGGAGCGCGAACCGACGGCCTTTGCTGCCAGCGCCGAGCAGCACGGCGCCCATGCTGGCCGCTTGCCCCACGCAGATCGTGCTCACCGAGCAGCGCACGTACTGCATGGTGTCGTAGATCGCGAGGCCTGCAGTGACCACACCGCCGGGTGAGTTCACGTACAGCTGGATGTCCTTGTCCGGGTCCTCGCTCTCGAGGAACAAGAACTGGGCAATGATGATGTTGGCCACGTCATCATCCACCGCGCTGCCCAAGAACACGATGCGGTCCTTGAGCAAGCGGCTGAAAATATCCCAGGTGCGCTCACCGCGATGCGTCGTTTCCACGACGTGCGGGTAGATCACGTTGTTCCGCGGGGCATCTTGGTAGCGCTCGAGAATGTCGAGGGCTTGGGCACGGGTTTCAGGACGCTTCGACATTCAATCCTCCTCGGCGTGGGAACAAGGCAGCTCTGACGAGACCGCTGACGAAAGCAGATGTGAAAGAATCAGTCTTCACTGATCTTGGCCTTCGCCTCGATGATGTCCAGGACCTTGTTTTCCAAAATCATGCCAATGAGCATTTCGCGCTTCTTCTGGTCGCGATATTCGACGCGGAGCTTGGCGACGTTCTTACCCGTCTGCTCGGCGAGCTCTTTGAGCCCTTCTTCCAGCTCGGCGTCGCCAATTTGAATGCCTTCGGCCTTGGCGATTTCTGCCATCAGTAGGCCGGCGCGCACTTTGACTTCGCTGTCCTGCAAGATTTGACCGCGCAGCTCCTCACCTACACCAGTGGCCTTCTGGCCCTGGCTACGTGCACGTTGCAGGATTTCTTGCTCGGTGACACGCATTTGACGCTCGACCAGGGACGGCGGCACCGGAACCGGGTTCGCCTTCACCAGCTCGATCACCAACTGTTCGGCCAGCTTGTTGTCGGACTCTTCTTTCGAAACCTTCTCGAGGGCTCCGCTGATGTCCTTCTTGAGCGCCTCGAGGGTTTCGAAATCCCCCACGTCCTTGGCGAACTCGTCGTCGGCCTCGGGCAGAACTCGCTCTTTCAGATCTTTCAAGGTGAGCGCGAACACCGCGGATTTGCCCGCCAACTTCGGGTGCGGGTGCTGCGCGGGCATGTCGACCTTGGCCTCGCCCTGGTCGCCGATGTTCTTGTCGAGCAGCGCGGTCTCGATCTCGGGGATGAGCTGACCGCCACCGAGCTCAGCTTGGAAGTCGGTCGCGCCGGCGTCTTCGATCACGCCGCCATCGACGGAGAGCGTGAAGTCGATCGTCACCACGTCGCCCTTCTGGGAGGGACGTGCGGTCTTCGGCGGCTCCAAAGTGGAGTGCGAACGGCGCAGTTGATCTAGGCGCTCGGTGATCTGCTCGGGGCTCACCTCCACCTTGGCGCGCTTGGCCTCGAGGCCGTCGTACTTGACGCCCTCGATCACGGGCAGCACCTCGACGCGAGCCTTGTAGCCGAAGGCCTTGCCTTCTTCGAGGCGACGCGGCTCGATCGCCGGGTCCGTCACCGGCTGCAGCTTCTGCTCGCTGATCGCTTGCGGGTAGGTCTCGTCGACCAACCGCTGTGCGACGTCCGCGGCGATGCGGGGCCCATAAAGGTGCGCGAGCACCTTGCGCGGCGCGCGGCCAGGGCGGAACCCGCTCACGCGGGCGGTTTTTGCGACCGATGTGTAGGCTTTCTCGACCTCGCTCTTGACGCGATCGACAGCGATCTCCACATCGAACTCGACCAATACGGGACTGAGCCGTTGAACGTTGACCTGCATCGTAAGAGGGCGTGACGTTACATGCCGG
>DASQCO010000170.1:0-12086 GCA_035634635.1 Polyangiaceae bacterium | reverse complement strand
GAACAGGCATCACCGGTGGCTCAGGCGGCCGAGACGTTGGCGCCGCCGGCCGGTGGTGTCGAAACATCGACTGGGCAGATTTTCGGGCAATCGCCTGCAATTTCTGCGACTCCGCCATCGCTACCAATCGGTCCGGGAGCGGCACCTGCAGAGCAATCAGGCGCCACCGCGAGCTCCGACTCGCGGCGGCGTGCACGAGAGCTCGAGCCGCTTTCAACCGACCGTTTTGGAGTGCACTTCACCGCGGATGCGGAACTTCGCGACCTAATCGAGCGGGCGCGGGCACTCGCCAGTCATCGGCTGCCGAACGGCGACTTGGCGAGTTTGATGAAGCTGATGGCGGCAAGTTTCGTGCGTCAGGAAGAGAAGCCGAGCCCTTTCGATTTGGCCGGACGGCACCCGAAAGGGAGGGTGGCCGCTTACTCTCCGAGAGCACGCCGCAAGCTCGCCCGTGTCCCCGCACCGCCGTCAGAGATGTGACCAATCATAAGAGCCGCAGAGGCCGCAGAGATCTGAGAACGAGGAGATTCGGGGTTTCCTCTGATCGGCGGCTTGCGTCGTTACAACGTGCTCTTCGCCGTTGATCGGGACCCCAAAAATCTCCCTCAGATCTCTGCGGCCTCTGCGGCTCGGCGGTTTAAACTCAGGGGGGCCGCTCAGACTGTTATTGGGTTGATGGTCACGCGCTACGGCAAACACCGTCAGAGCCTTCGGCGTCGCGGACGAGAGAAAGAGGGGAGAGACCAACCAAATGTCACGGATCAGATTTCTGAAGAAAGTGTGATCACGAAGTCGAGCTGACTCCATTCACTGGCTCGGGGCCCCAACCGCGTGAGTCAGCAACAAATGACCAATCCCAAGAATGGCGTCGTGCTCGTGGCCGTTTTGAGCATCTTTGCGTGTTCGGATCCTGCGTCCAATGGGACGACGGGTTCCGCCGGCGCGAGCGGTCATGGCGCAACTTCTGGCGGCACTAGTGCAGGTGGGACGACAATGGGAGGCGCGGCGGGCAGCGCGCAGGGCGGGAGCAATGCACTCGGAGGGAACGCCGGGAACAGCGCACTCGGAGGGACTAGCCCAGGCGGTGGGAATGGCGCACTCGGAGGGAATAGCGCGAGCGGCGCGAGCGCGCAGGGCGGTAGCACTGCAGTCGGCGGAAACACCGCCCTCGGCGGCAACGCGCACGGAGGGACGGGCGGCTCGGCCGGCGGTGGCGCGACGGGCCAGGGCGGCAGTGACAAACAATGCGGTCAGCTCCCGTTCCAGCGCTGCCCTTCCGACCAGATCTGCTTTGCACAAACGGCGAATTCGGGAAACATGACGACGCTCAGTTGGGCGTGCGCGCCGAACTCGTGCAACACGCAGCCCATCTCTTGCTCCTGCGCGCCGTCCGTCTGCACTGGGTGGAAAGCTGGAGCGACGTGCGCGACTTCCACACAACCGCACGAAGATCTTTCTTGCACGGTGAATGAGTAACGTAAGTCAGGGCCGAGACGCGAATCCCGATCCCCCAAGACGCAATGCTTTCGAGACCCCGTGGCGATAGCTATCCCTTCGCGTCCCAACCCTGACTACTCAGTGAACGTACGCTTCGGAAGCAGTCCAAGCAAAAGGAAAATACTCGCTCGCGGTCATTGAATGTCCGCGCCCGGAGCGACGAATTTGCTGGTCTTTTAGCGGTCAAATGAGCGACCGCTTAATCCATGAGAGTGAGAGCCGTCGAGCTTCGCCATAGCGCCTCGAACATGCGCTGTATCGACGTCAACGTCGAGTAACGCTACAACCCGTGGTGATGGGATGGTTGCTCGTTGGCCTCTTGCTTGCGACGTTCTTTACGGTGGTGGTTGCGGCGGTCAAGATCGAGCGAGAACGAGCGCGCATCGCACGCCGTGAGTTGCAGCGCGCCGCGGGCGAAATCGGGTTGCAGCAAGGGACGACGTCTATTTGGACCGGCGCGAAGGTGTTTCAGGGGAACGCGCAGGGGTTCGAGGTGCGCTGGACCCTCACGCCGAATCGTACGGGGCGCGAGATCGAGATTTGCGTGCTTCACGCAGCGTTTACGTCGCGGGCACTGCCTTCAGACATGGGCGATGACTTTGGCGACGGAGCCCGTCTAGGCTCTAAAGCGGACCTTCCTCGAAACAGCGCCCAGAGAGGCACACGGCATCCCATTCTTTCGGTGGCAGGGAAATGCAAGGGTCGCACGGCGGAGTTGGCTTGCCGCCACAGAAGTCGGCGCTTTTGTTCACCGCAACCCAGCCCGCGCCGTCACATTCAGGGCAACATCCGGTGCCGTCGCGCAGCATGCAATCGCTGGTTTTTTCGCAGGCAGTGAGCGGCGTTTCGCGGAGGTCGATCAGCGTGCAGTGCGCATTCTGGCACTTCGGTTTGAAGTACTTTCGCGTTTGCTCATTCTCGGGGACGAACATGCACAGTCCGCATGGCGTTGGGAACTTGCATCTCCCGGCTTGCGGCGCATGTGCGACGTTGAGCGCGATGAGCTGCCTGATGTCGACCGGCTCGCATGGGGCGCAACAGCCGTCATTGGCGAAGGTGCAGTCGCTGTCGTCGACGCAGACATCCCCATCATCTTGAACGTCTGCACACGCTTGCTGACAAGCCTCGCGTGACGGGTAGCGGTTCGTGTTGCCACCGCAGCCACCATACACGAATGGCTCACACACGCCCGTCGTCGGATCGTGCCAGAAAGAAGGAATGTACGCCTCGCACGAACCGGGATCGAGCGTCGCGGAGCAAGCCTCGGGAATCAGACCACCGCTGCCAGCGGTTGCACTTGCCGAGCCCGCGGTCGCGCTGACCGAGCCCGCAGTCGCGCTGACCGAGCCCGCGGTCGCGCTGACCGAGCCCGCGGTCGCGCTGACCGAGCCTGCAGTCGCGCTGACCGAGCCCGCGATCGAGCTTGCTCCGCCGACAGATATCGCCCCCGCCGCCGACGTCCCACCAGCTTTGCCTCCTGGCGCGTCGATGATCGCAGTTCCACCGCACGCCGCCGCGAAGCCAATTGCAGCGATAACCGCGATCAACCCTCCTCGTCGAAAATTGGGCCGCCCGCCGAGATGCACCATTGCTGGAGGTCTAGCATGGTCACGCGGTCGGCCCAGTTCAGCTCAGGGAGAAATCCACGCGGAGCGAGCCGCCGCGCTTTTCATGGCGCGACGGCTCGGTTCGTCTCGAGTCACCCTCAGGGGAGGACTGGGAGTGCCACGAGGTCGTCCACGTACATGTCCGGGAACGTGGAGCCGCCGTTTTGATTCAAGAACAGCGTTACCTCGGTGCAGTTCGCCGGCACCGTGAAGCTGCCCGAGAGCTGTACCCAAGTTCCCGACGCGGCGTTGACTTGGCCGAGGAACGGGAAGTTGTCCGTGCCGTTGCAATGAGTCTTCACGGACAGCACGAACGGGAAGGTCGAACCGGAATTCTGAAGCGCCCAGAGCGATGCCGTGTACTTCCCTGCGCCCGTCGGGAACGAGAACGCGGGCCCGTTGAAGCTCGCCGTGCGCCCGCTGTTCAGGCCCGAGAAACTGCCCGAATGAGCGAACGCCGAGCTCTGTGACAAGCCGCCACCGAACGTGAACCAACCGCTCGTGCCGCTCTCGAAGCCGGGATTGCCCGAGAAGTTCGTCGCGCTGCTGGCGTTGACGATCAGGTCGTCAACGTAGATGTCCGGGTTGGTCGCCCCGTCGAGCTGCTGCACGTAGATTTGTGCCGACGTACAACCCGTGGGGATTGTGAACGAGCCCGAGAGCTTCGACCACGTGCCCGAGGCGTTGCTTGCCGAGCCGAGGAACGGGAACGAGTCGTTCCCGTTGCAGGTGAGCTTGGCGGAGAGCGCGAGGGTGATGGCCGCGCCCGAGTTCTGCAGAGCGAAGATGCTCACGTCGTAGCTCGCGGGACCGGAGGGCAAGCGGTACGACGGCCCCATGAAGTTCGCGGTGCGGTTCGTGTTCACACCTGCTGCGGCACCGCCGTGTACGAACGTGGTGGTTTGCGAGACGTTTCCGCCGAATGGTGCCCAGCCATTCGCGCCTAGCTCCCAATCACCGTTGCCTGCGAGGTTCGTGCGCTGCGGTGGCGGAGGCGGCGGCAGCACCGGAATCGAGAGCCGCTGTTGCACCGTCACATCGTCGACGATCTCGTCGATGCCGGACGCGGGGCCTTCGATGTACATCGTGAGTTGCGACAGGTTGTTGCACGGCGGCACGAGGTAGCTGCCGCTCAGCTGAACGAAGCCTTGGTCGGTGGCCGTGGCGCTCGCAACCGGTTTGAACGTCTGCGTGCCATCGCACACGGAGAGCACTGTGAGGTTGACGGGCGCACTCGCCGCTCCGCTGACGCGAACCCAGCTGTTGATCAGGTAGGTCGCGCCGTCGACCGTGACCGGCGGCAACAGGTTGTAACCAGGGCCCATGAAGGTCGCCGTACGGTTCGACACGAGCATGCTGCCGGTGCCGGTGTGCGCGACGGTGCTTGGCGACAGCGTTGGGCTACCGAAGGGGAACCAGCCGGACACGCCGCTCTCGAACGTGCCGTTCGTGACCACGTTCGGACCGAGCGGCTCACCAATGGTGCGAAGCGCCGCGTCGTCGATCAAGAGGTCGACGTCTGCTGCGGGGCCCTGCACGTAGAGGATGGCTTCGGTGATGGTGCAGAGTGGGAGAGTGAGCGTCCCGTCGAGCGCGGTGAACTCGTGCTTCGTCGCGCTGCCCGAGGCGATCGTGATGAACGTCGGTGCGGCGCCGTCACACGTGACTTTGGCAGAGAGCTGCACGGGTTCGGGAGCTTGGTGGTGTCCGTGGTGGCCCTGTTTGCCGTGCTTTTCTCGCTCGATCGAGGCGAAGACCGAGGCGTCGTAGATGAAGCCGGGGCGCACTAGGGACGTGACGTCGATGGCCGGACCTTGCCAGGTGTCGGTGCGGTCGCCCGCGAGCAAGGCCTTGTCGCCCGTGTGCTCGTGGTCGTCGAGCGTGACGGCCGGAATGCCGAAGCCAGACCAACCCGCGGTGCCGGCCTCGAAGCTCGCGTTCGCGATCAGGTTCGGCGGTGTACCGGGTGCATCGGCTGGGACGCCTTCGAAGCCGTCGACCATGCCGTAGTAGGCCGGTTTACGCGCGTAGCTCTCGTCGAACTCGAGCGGATCGTCTGCGCCGAAGGTCGAGTCGATCCACGAATACTTATCGGTGAAGCCCCAAGTGGTCACCGCGTTGCACGCGGGCGTCGCGGCGCAAGCGGCGACCACGCGGTGATAGATCTGCTGTTGTAGTGCAAATTTGTCGACGCGCGTGGCAATGACGTTGCGCACCTGCACGTCGAGCTCACTGATGTTCACGCTCAGGCCGAGCGCCGCGAAGCGCGCAAAGTTGTCGATGATCGCTTGCTCGGACGGCGGGAAGCGCGCATCGAGGTGCATTTGAAAGCCGACACCGTCGATCGGTACTCGTGCCTGCACGAGCCCTTTCACGAGTGCGTACACAGCGTCCGACTTCGCGTTTTGCACCTCGGTGCCGTAGTCGTTGTAGAACAGTTTTGCTTTGGGGTCGGCCTTGTGCGCACGCTTGAAGGCGTCAGCGATGAACGCGGAGCCGAACGCGCGCGAGAACACGGAATCACGCAGGTTCCCGCTGTCGTCGATGGCTTCGTTCACCACGTCCCAGGCGCGCAGTTTGCCGCGGTAGTGGCCGACCACGGTGTCGATATTGGCGTTGATCATCTTTTGCAGATCTGCGGGCGCGACAGCATTCGTGACGAAGGACGGCAGCTGTTGGTGCCAAATCAGCGTGTGCCCCTTGATCGACTGATGGGCGGTCTGCGCGGCGTTCACTACCGCGTCGGCCTGAGTGAAGTCCCAGTGAGTCGCGTCCACGGGCTGTAGCGTGCCCCACTTCATCGCATTTTCTGGGGTGACGTCGCTGAACTCGTTGGCCAGCGTCGTCACGTAGGTCGGATCGTTCGCGAGCGCCGCGTTGTTCGACGCGGCCCCGACGAGCCGCCCGCTCTCGCACGCCGAACGTCCGAGCGCGAACGCCGGATCGCGATGCGCCGCACACGGCGGCGGTGATTGGCCGTCGCCATCACCGTGACAGCGCTGGACGGCAAGGCTTACAACACTCGCGGCTTGCTCATCAGCGACGTTGGTCGCGGAACAGCCTACGACTAGGAACCCCAAAATTACACGCGTGCCCGTGAATCTTCCCATGTGACCAAGGTAACCGAAGTCCGAACCCTGAAGTCGCGACGAGACAATGACGATCGCATTTCAGTAGTCGTCAATGAGCGAGAGTCTCACTCGGTGACTACTTCGCGCACATGGCTGAAGAAAATGCCTAAAATTTCCAGTTTTCGTCGTGCTCTCGCCGACTTGCGCAGTGTTTGGGCCCGCGGTTACGAATCGCGATGTGGTGTCCACCCCGGGGGGTGAACGCCGCATTTGAACGATTGCTGCGAATTGAACAACGGAGTCGTGCAGCGGCGTCAACAGCGGATTGCTGCGCCGAATCCGCATCAACGGAAAAGGTTGCGCAGGATCGAGGCAATCCACGCGACCGTGAATACGTCCGATACGGTCTGGCGTTTGTCGATGTGCGGCGCCCGCAGCCGCGCGATTGGGTACGTGCCGAAGATGTTTCGCAGTCGTTGGGCGACGCCCTCGTCAATGCCGCCACTCACGCTCAACCGCGCGCCGCCTTGGGCCTTGCGCGCCACGATGCCTCCACGCCGCACACCGCGAACCGCCGCACCAAAGTCGCTCAAGAGCCCTGTTGGCACGTGCCCACGCGTCACCGTTTGCTTGCCGTCACGCACCTCGATGCGAAACAGCTCCTGCGATCGAAAATAGAGAAACGCCCCAGCGAGCACGAGCAGCACAACGACCGCACCAAACACGCCAACGACGATAGCGAGCCTGCGCTGCCGCGCCAAGTGCCGCTTCGGGGTGCGACGAACTAGCGACGCGGAGCGTCAGCCAAACGTCTCGCCGTCGTAGCCCCAGAGGTACCCTTCGGCATCGGCAAACTCGATGTAGATTCGGTTCTTTGTCACGCCGAGTCCACTGCTCAACCGCTCGCAGAGCTCGGCGGACAGCTGTTCAGTGAGTTCCCCGCTGAAGTGCCCGACATTCTTGAGCTCGACGTAGCACGCTGGCTCAGTGGTCCCCGCGAACGTCATCAACGACGGGTGGTCGATGGCCGTCATTACGTACGACTCGGGCTTCTTGAGCCGATCGGCGCACAGCTGCGACAGATTCGCGAGCAGCTTGCCGTGCTCGGGCTTGGGCGGAACCGAGGTGGTGATTTTGAGAAGCGGCATGGCGAATCCAATACCACCTCCAAACAGTCATTCCCAATCGAGGGCTAGAAATGCGCGCCCGCGGTCGACGGCGTGTAAACGCAGAACCCGTTCAAGTGCAGTGTGCCGTCCGCATCACGACTGATCGAACTCGGCGTGAGGTTGGTGAACGCGGACGTTGCTGCGTTTTTCACGTTGCCAGTGTCGGTGCCGCCGGCTTGTTCCCACGCGCCGTTGGCGACGGTGTTCGTGATGTCGGCTCCGCCGTACTCCTGGAACGCAACGTTGCGGTCGTTGTTCACCGCGGTGCAATTCTGAACGGTCGCGACGCCTTGGTTGTGATTCTGATCCAGCCCCTTTGATGGGTTGTTGAACGCGACACAATTCTTGAGCACGTGAGCGGCGCCGCCCGTCTGGTCGCTGCCAACCTTGAAGCCGTTGCCGTTCCCCGCGGCTGTGCCCTTGTGATAGCCGTTGTGGTACGCGACGCAGTTCTCGATCGTCACCGGGTTCGTACCCGCTTTCGTCTTTGGGAAGGTGTCCCAACCGTCGTCCGAGTTGTCGTGGGCAACGCAGCCGAAGAACTTGTTTCCTGGCCCAATGTTGATCTTGGACGCAAAGCCGTCGGCGTTGCCGCCGCTCGCCTTGGTGTCGTAGTTGTCGTGCGAGTCGCAGTTGATGATCAAGTTCTTGGCCGGATGAGGCGGAGTCTCCGCCTCGGGTCCCGAGATCTGCAAGCCGCTGTCGAAGCACTCGTAAAACTCGCAGCGATCGATGGTGTTGCTATCACCGGTGATGTGGATCCCGTTGTCCGCGGCTCGCGCAATCGTCAGCCCGCAAATCGTGTTGGAGCTGCCCGAGATGTCGATGCCGTATCCGCTGTCGTTGCCAGTCGTCGCTTGGTAGTCGAGAATCGTCTTTCCCGCGGGGCCAAAGATGGTCACGTTGCTCGCGCTCAATTTGTAGGCCTTGCCCGAGAGCAAATACGTGCCCGCCGCGACCGAGATCACGTCACCCGCCTTCACGTTCTTGAAAGCCGTGTCGAGCTGCGCGGCGGTCGTCACCGTTACCGTAGGCGTGAGCCCAGCGCCGCACGCTTTTGAAGAGCCGCCGCCGGTGCCGGCCGATCCGCCCGCAGCAGTCGAGCCACCTGATCCGGTCGACCCGCCCGTTGCCTTTGAACCGCCAGCGCCCGTTGATCCGCCCGCAGCTTTTGAACCACCTGCGCCTGTTGATCCGCCCGCAGCTTTTGAACCACCTGCGCCGGTTGATCCGCCCAGCGTGCTCGAACCACCGATTGCGGTCGAACCGCCAGCGCCCGTGGCGCCGCCCGCGTTGGTTCCGCCACTCACCGTCGCTCCCGCAGCGCTCGTGTTGCCCCCTGCAGGGCCCTGACCGCCACTCGCACTGGTCGCATTCCCGCCATGTCCAGAGCTTGCGGCTGCCGAGCCGCCGTGCGCGGCACCGCCCGCTGCTGAACTCACGCCCCCACCACCCGCACCCTCAGTCGCGTCACCACTGCAGCCCATCGTCAGCAGCATGGCGATGGCGGGCAAAGCCAAGCATGGGTTGGTTCGAGAAAGGGACACGCGCACGCGATTGGCAGCCATGATTGGACGTAATGCGCCGAGGGCGCCGATCGATCACCCGACAGCGTCAAAAGTTCGAACGTTCCGTAATTCGCCCTGAATTCAGACTCTTCGGTCACCCATCGACTTGGGTCACGCGCCCGTCTCTGTCCGGCACATGGAGAAATCCACGGAGTGCGACTCTGTTCGTTGCCGGCGTCATTGACGAGAGTGGCGAAGATGGGCGACCGTTCTACATTCGGCGATGACTATCTTTTTGGCACGACACGGTGAAACGGAGTGGAACCGAGTCGGGCGTTGGCAAGGCAATACCGACATCCCTCTGTCCGAGGTTGGACGCGCCCAAGCGCGCAAATTGGCCGATCGCCTCCGCACGCACGGCATCACCGAAATCTTCACCAGCGATCTCTCGCGCGCCCGCGAGACCGCTGAGATTGTCGCCGAGGTACTCGGCGTCGCGCGCGTTCGCCTCGATCCACGCTTACGCGAACGCGGATTCGGCTGTTTTGAAGGCCTGACCCGCGAAGAGTGCGAAACACAGCACGCCGAGGCCTGGGCCCGCTACCTCGCCGACCGTCGCAGCACACCGACCGGCGGAGAGCCGCAAGAGCAAGTCGTTGCACGGGTAGTCGCCGCGCTGAAGGCCGTCGCAGAGTCAGCCGAGCTGGCCAGTCACATCCTGGTCGTCTCTCACGGAGCGGCGATTCGCTCGTTCGTGCACGCGTCGACAGGTATTGCGCCCGCACCGCTGGCGAACACTGCGCTATTTTCACTCAGTCACGGAGCAACGGGATTTACGTCGATCACCCTCGAATCCGCGGGGGAGTGAGCGCGTCACCGATAGTCGATCGCTGCCGGGCGAAGCCACGCGAACAAGCCAACCAAACACGTAGAAACAAGAACCTGAAGCGCGGCACCACCAAAGGTGACGAAAAGGACCAGCGCACCGAACGCGCCGCAGGCAGGCTCGCCTGACTCGGCGGCGATTCCTTCGGCGGCCGCCGAGAAGTCGTACCAGCTCAGCGTCGCAAAGCTTGCTGCTGAGGCGAGTGGCGCCAAGCAGACGGCAAGGAGCAGACGCTTACGGAGCAGCCGAAAAACGCTCAGCGCCACGCATTGGGCTAAGCATCGCGTTCTGCTTCTTGCGCGAGGACAAGGCGGCTCACGACCTGTTCGGAATCATCTTGGCGCGGACCGCTTCCCACGAGGTTCCAACCGGCCCGTCGTGATCGACGCGATCGAGGCGTCGATCGAGCTCCACCTTTTGTTCGCCGGTGAGGGCAAAGTCCTCTGGAGTTAAACTTCCCCAAAGGTCGTCGATCAGTTCAAGCTTCTCATCGCGAGCTGTCCCGCTAAGTTAGGTCTCGCAGGGAGATGTACTCCTGATCTGGCTTGCGATGGAAAAGGTGCGTCTGCGGGGCGAGGCCGAACGCAACGCGAATGTTCACTTGCCGAAAGATCGTCTGACGCCAGCCATCGAGCTCACTGTTGCCCGAGAAATTGTACAGAATTCGCCCGTACTGACCGCGATTGAGACGAAGACGGACGTTGCTGAAGAGCCTGACGCAGAGCGAGTCGTGATCTGGCTCGAGAAAGATCGCTGCCTGAAGAAAGTCATTGGGTAGCGAGCGCGTCCGATACGTCTCACGCAATCGGAAATCAGGCTCACGGAAGGTTACCTCGTGCCAAATCGCTTCAGCCTCGAGCATTCGGGTGGGATCGAGAACGACCTGCTCAGGGGTGGCGTTTCGCCGAGCAGCCGCGGGGGCACCCCGGGACTTCTTGGTCCACTGGGTGCAAACTGTTTGCACGATTACCCCTGCCATATCGCCGTTTGGTTGCGGTCAACGATATGCCTTCATTGCCCAAGCGCAAGTTCGAGGCGCAGGGACGCCGCTAGCCAAGCGTTGGCGCGGCCGAATCTCTGAACGTCTGCAACCAATTCAGAATGTGACGTCTGTCCACTCCGCGGTTCGAACATTGAGCTGCGAGGGCAAGAGCCCGGGCCCGAGGTTGAAATGGTCGGGTCTGCGCGCATTCATGTGGATCTCTCCAACGACAGAACCCAATGGCCCTTTGAAGAAGCCCTGTGAACCGCGCATGCTCTGGAGTCGGAGCTCGATGACCGGGGAACCCGCGTCACCCGACACTGGTGTCAGAGTTACCACCAACTCGTCGGTTTGGTACCTGCGGGAACCCAGGACTGCGAGCGTTGCGCGGCCCGGCAAACAAATGCCCCGCCTGCCGCCGCCCACCCAAAGCGCAAAGTGGAAGCAAAGCGGATCGCGGCTGCGGTCGAGATTGCACGCTTCAAAGTCCGTCGTCGAGATGCGCAGCGGACATGGCGGCGGCTCTGCGGAGGCGGCCGGTGCAGTGGACGATGGAAGTGGAGCGGGTGACTCCCGCCGTGCACAACCGGAGAGCGAACTGAGCGTCGCGGTTAGCGAGAGACAGACCAACCCAGCAATCATCCCTGCCATGGCGCTGCGGCTCAGGCCGAACCCGATCGCGCCATGTTCCCAAACGTCCCCACCACTCCACGCACCACGCGCTTGACCATGCCCAAAAACGCGAGTGACCACGCCGTCAACGCGACGAAGATGAAGTAGCGCGGAATCGCGAGCAAGAACGGCGCGTCGATGGCGTTCGAGAGGCGGATGGTTGCGGCGGTGTACATGCCGAGGGGGAACACGGCGCCCCAATACAGGGCGTCGTAGCGGAAGGGGAATTTGCGGTACAGGTGACGCCACAGGCCGAGCACGAAGAGCATGGGGATCCACCAGGTGGCAGTGGCCCACCACATGATCGTGAGTCCTTTCACGAACGGTAGGATTTGCTGGAGCACTGAGGATTTGGCGACCGCTCCGGCGAGCAGTGAACCCGCGAGGGTGGAGACTGCGGCGGCGCCCATGTTGATCCAATACGGGGGCGCGAGATCGGATGGGGCGAGCGTGAAAAAGGTGTAGCGATAGAAGATCAGCGCGATGATCCAGAAATAGAGCATGCCGCCGCCGAGCCAGGTCGCGGTGCAAAAGAACAGCGCGCGATCCGGGTGGGCCATGCTGGGTGCGACTTGTACGCCGAGCACCGCAACCGATTGCGCGGCGACGACCGAGACGAGCCAACCGCCGTGAATGCCCTCAGCGAGGCTCGGCTTGTCGACTTTGACCGTGAGCACGGTGAACACGGAGTAGA
>DASQCO010000169.1:0-52623 GCA_035634635.1 Polyangiaceae bacterium | reverse complement strand
CCCCCTCTCTTCGTCCGCGACGCCGAAGGCTGGGCGCGCGAAGACGTGTTGATTGAGCATCAACAAAACAACTCGTGCGTGCGTGGGATTCACACCATCGGCGGAGGCAAAACCGAGGGACGAGCCCGCGGTTCGCTGATGCCGGCTAGGGTCTCGAGCAGCTGCGCCACACTGGCGGGCGCCTGTTGCATGCGCGGTTGCAGGTAGCGCGCGATGTCGCCGAGCGAGATCATGCCGACGAGCACGCCATCCGCGTCCACGACTGGCACGCGGCGGATTTGGCTTTGGCGCATCACGTCTTCGACGGCGCCCAATGGGTCGTCCGGCGAACACACGGTGAGCGAGCGAGACATGGCGCTGGAAACGCTGGTTTCGGCCAAGGGCACGCCTTGAATCAGCGCCGCCATGCAGATGTCGCGGTCGGTGATCACGGCGCGCACGACGCGCACCGAATCGATGACCGGCAAACAGCCGCAGTCCTTTTCCCACATGATTTGTGCCGCGCGGTGCAAGGTGTCGCTCGGGCCACAGGTGTGCACACGCACGCGCATGACGTCATGAACGGGTGCTTTGCTGGGGCCGCCTTCTTGGCTGCGCACCGAGAAATCCCTAAACGCTTTGACGACCTCGACCGCAAGTTCCCCGGCGGCTTCGAACGCGCCTTCGCCTTGTTGTTCGAGTGAACGCTCGAGACCCAAAAGCTTCGGCTCCACGCTTTCCCACTGCGCGCGAACCTCGAGGCCAGCAAGGTGCAGGCGGACGCGCAGCTCATCACGCAATTGCGAAAGTTCGGCGAGCACCGAGCCAGAGGAATTGCGTTTGGGAAATCTCGAGTTCATGGTCCGGTCCCTTTCGAGCGCGGTTACGCTAACCCTTCGCTCAGGTGTTCGGGGGAAAATTCTGCCGGCCCGATGAACGGTCGCCATAACCACCGGCGAAGCGAGCGATGCGTGGTTGGCTCACCGCGGCAAGCGTGTGCGCGACCGCGGTCCAAGTCATGCCGTCAGCGCCGTCCGGATTGCGGCTGACGAGGTACGCAAAATCACCAAGCGTGATCATGCCGACTAAGCGCCCGTGGTCGTCCACCACCGGCACGCGACGGATCTTGTTCTGTTGCATGATCGCCTGCACGGTGACCGGCGTGTCACGCGGAGAGCAGGTCTTCACGTCGCGCGCCATGGCGCTGGACACTCGCGAATCGTGGAGCGGCGAACCTTGAAGCTGCGCGGCCATGCAGATGTCTCGGTCGGTCACGATCCCTACCAAGCGGCCGTCTGCTTCGACCACGGGGACGGCCCCACAATCGTTCTCCCACATGATCTGCGCGGCGGTACCCAGCGTGTCATCTGGGGCGATGCTGCGCACGTTCCGGGTCATGATTTCGTCGATTCTCATCGGGCGTCCTGGCGGGTGACGGATTCCGGGCCGACCCCGAAGCCAAACGAAAGGCCTCGGAAAGTGCCGCGGAACGTAGGGAGGAGTGTAATGAAAGGCGCCCGCGCGGTATACTGGGACCGTGGACTTTCGGCAGTACGCTGCCCAACCGGACGATCGCCTCGAGCTGCTGACTGGCGCGCTGCTTATCGCTCGCGATGCCTACCCAGGGCTCGATTTCGAAGCCCAAGAGGACAAGCTCGAGCAGCTCGCCGCGCCGCTTCGCCGTCGCAACATCGACGAGCTGCCGGCGGCACTCCAAGCGCGCGCGCTCGGGGATCATCTGTTCATCAGGAACGGCTTCCGCGGCAACGCCGAGAACTACTACGACACGCGAAACTCGTTCTTGAACGACGTGCTGGAGCGCAAGGCGGGCATCCCAATTTCGCTCACGGTACTTTTCGTGGAGGTTGCGCGTCGCGCAGGGGTGCGCGCGCGCGGGGTCGGCTTCCCGGGTCACTTTCTGGCGCGGGTCGACGACAGCGAGGGCAGCGTGATCGTCGATCCGTTCGCTGGAGGCGCAACGCTGAGCCGTCGCGATCTGACCGAGCTCTTGAAGCGAGTCGCCGGCAAGATGAAATTTCAAGAAGCCATGCTCGAGCCCACGCCGAACCGGCACATCGTGGCGCGCATGCTGATGAACTTGCGCGGCGTGTACGCGGCGCAAGGCGACTATCCGCGGCTTTTGTTGGTGCTCGATCGCCTGATCGACTTGATGCCGGACGTCACGGACGAGCTTCGCGACCACGGCTACTTGTGCGCGAAGCTAGGCGCTCCGCGCGCCGCCATCGAGCACCTTCAGCGGTACTTGGGTGTGTTGCCGAACGCCGGCGACGTGGTCGAGGTACGCAAATTCTTGGCCAAGCTCGAGCAAGAGTCGGCGCGGGCCAACTGAGCCTTGGTCCGAACGACACGCGAGCCGCTCAGTGAACCTGGGTTAGGCCGCCGCTCTTCACGTGGCAAGCGTACTCACCGAGCAAGACGTATGCGCGCGTGCACTCGATGTCGACGGTCGCGTTGTGCGTGCTCTTGCCCTTTTCCACGAGCGCAGTTTGGTAGCCAAAGGTTTGTGCGAAGGCAGAGCGATGCTCGTTCAAGGTCTTGACGACACAAGGCGTGGTGCCGCAAGCCGTCTTCTCGGCCAGGGCCTTCACATCGGAATTGTCGCCGTAGGTGTTGGACAAGCCGAGCGCGGTTGCGCCCAAGCACAACACGGCGAACAGCGGGCGCACGAGCGAACGCGCTTCCACGCTCAGCCTGCCATTTCCAGCTCGTAGAAGGGCGGGGGCTTGTCCTTGACCCACCACAAGCCCGCTCCGACACTGATCAAATGCTTGGCTAGGATCCCGCGATAGTAGGAGCCGTTGCGGACGAAGATGTCGGCGTCCGTGCGGGTTTTGTCGCAGCGATCGCGCAGATCGCCGCGCGTCGTGACCTCGACGTAGATCAGGCCGCGCGACATGGCCGCGATGTTGGCCACGGCAGGGGCAACATCTGGATCGGGCAAGTACTGCAGCACGCCTTGGCAAATGATCAGGTCGTGGTTCTTGCGATCGCGCCAGCGCGCGATGTCGCGCTGCTGAAAGCCGTGCTTTTTGCACATCGCCAGGCTGACCTCGGTTCCCGTGTAAGACACGGCCTTGTCATGCTTTTCGAACCAATGTTTCCAGAGCCCGATCCCGGCTCCGATATCCAACACGCTTTTCAGTTCGAGCCGATTCCAACGAGCGAACCCAACGACAAAACTTGCCAGGTTTGCATGCTCTTCCGGGCTGACGACACGAGTCTGAGGGGATTCGTAGAAGCGGTGGTAGTACGCCTCATCGAACCGACGGAACCGATCCATAATCCTCAGTCTAACTCGAAGGGTCCGGGCGATAGCGATGCCTTTAGCAAGCTCATTGCTTCGAGCGGCTGGTCGCTTGGCCTGTATCTGTTGGTATATATTGAATAATAATGATACTTGCGTATTTGTGAATATCTGTAAATATAACGCCGTTCGATGACTCAGGTGGCCCCTCTCGACGCGCGTTGGCAGCTCTATCGGCTGCTGAGCGACCCTTTTCGGCTGCGCCTACTCGCGCTGGCTGCGGAAGAAGAGTTGGCTTTGGGGGAGCTTGCGGATCTGCTCGGTGAATCGCAACCAAACTTGTCGCGTCACGCAGCTCCGCTTCGTCAGGCGGGCTTGCTCGCCGAGCGTCGTCAGGGAACCCGAACGCTCGTTCGTCTCGACGCTGCCGCAAAGACCGATCCGGTGGTGTGCGATGCGCTCGCCGCAGGCCGTGCGCTGTGTGAGAAGGACGGAAGCTTAGGACGCATCGCGACTCTGGTGCGTGCGCGTGATCAGAAGACGCGTGAATTCTTCGCGCGTCCGCCGCGCGCAGACGAACCCCTGGTGCTGGCGCCGGAACTCCCCGTGTACATCGCGGCGTTGGCCTCGCTGCTGGATGCGCACGCCTTGGCGGTGGACGCTGGTACGGGTGACGGCGCACTTTTGGACGTGCTCGCGCCGGCGTTCGATCGCGTCGTTGCGCTCGATCGAAGCGCCGCGCAATTGGCGCGCGCCGAGCGCCGCGTCCAGGCGCGCGGATACGACAATGTCGAGCTATATTCAGCGGAGATCGACGACAGAGCCGTACGCCAAGCCATAGGTGCGGGGGCTGATGTGGTGGTGGCCGCGCGGGTGTTGCACCACGCCCCATTGCCGCGCGAAACGCTCAAAGCGCTCACGGCACTGCTGCGCCCGGGCGGTCATCTGCTACTGCTCGACTACGCGCGCCATGCGGATGAAGCGTTGCGCGACGCACAGGCAGATGTGTGGATGGGGTTCGACTCGCGCGAGCTCGAGGATTTCGCTCAGGGCGCGGGGTTGGTCTCGGTGCGCGTGCGCGATCTACCGCGCGGTCTGTTCCAAAACGGTGTAGACGGACACCTCAGCTGGCTCTTGCTGTCTGGCAAGCGGCCGGCGGAAAAACGAATCACTCCCGGATGAATGCCGGGGTTATCAGACAAGCAGAAGAGGAGATGGTCATGGAGAGCGTTCAAGAAACTGGTGCGGCCGAGCGTCGCAAGGCGAGCGGAATCAGCACCCAAGAGGGTAAGACCTACCGCGTCGCGGACATCGGCCTCGCTGATTGGGGCCGCAAAGAAATCTCGATCGCCGAGACCGAAATGCCCGGTCTGATGGCCCTACGCGAAGAGTTCGGAGCCAAGAAGCCGCTCAAGGGCGCGCGTATCGCCGGCTGCCTGCACATGACGATCCAGACCGCGGTGTTGATCGAGACGCTCACGCATCTCGGCGCCGAGGTGACTTGGACGTCGTGCAACATCTTTTCGACGCAGGACCAGGCTGCCGCCGCCATCGCCAAGACCGGCGTGCCGGTGTTCGCTTGGAAGGGCGAGACCGAGGCCGAGTACGACTGGTGTTTGGCCAAGCAGGTCTTCGCCTTCGAGGGCGGCAAGGGCCCGAACATGATCTTGGATGATGGTGGCGATCTGACCATCTACATCCACCAGAAGCACCCGGAGCTGTTCAACGGTCCGGACGCGATCCGCGGTCTCAGCGAAGAGACCACCACGGGCGTGCATCGCTTGTACGAGATGTTCAAGAAGGGCGACCTGAAGTGCCCGGCGATCAACGTCAACGACTCGGTGACCAAGAGCAAGTTCGACAACCTGTACGGTTGCCGTGAGTCGCTCACGGACGGCATCAAGCGCGCCACGGACGTGATGTTCGCGGGCAAGGTGTGCGTCGTTGCCGGCTACGGCGACGTGGGCAAGGGTTGCGCGCAGGCCATGAAAGGCCTCGGCGCTCGCGTGCTGATCACCGAAATCGACCCGATCTGCGCACTGCAGGCGGCGATGGAAGGCTACCAGGTCGTGACGATGGATGAGGCGGCGCCGCAGGCCGACATCATCGTGACGGCGACCGGCTGCTGTGACGTGGTGAAGAGCAACCACATGCAGGCGATGAAGAACGAAGCCATCTTGTGCAACATCGGTCACTTCGACAGCGAGATCGACATTGCCTGGCTCGAGAACAACAAGGAGATCAAAGAGGAGAACATCAAGCCGCAGGTCGATCACTTCATCTTCCCGGACGGCAAGAAGTTGATCGTGCTCGCGCGCGGTCGGCTCGTGAACCTCGGTTGTGCCACCGGTCACCCGAGCTTCGTGATGAGCTCGAGCTTCACCAACCAGGTGCTCGCGCAGCTCGCGCTGTTCGGCGAGAAGTTCCCGGTTGGCGTGCACATCCTGCCGAAGAAGCTGGATGAGAAGGTGGCGCGCTTGCACCTCGGCAAGTTGGGCGTGAAGCTCGACCGCCTCTCGGGCAAGCAAGCCGAGTACCTCGGCGTGGCGGTGGAAGGCCCGTACAAGCCCGAGCTGTACCGCTACTGAGTCTCCGCTGGGGGTCGCAGCGTTCGCAGCGTTCGAACCCCTGGGTAGCGAGAAGGCGCGCGGTTCCCCCTAGGAACCGCGCGTTTCTTTTTTGTGCGGGCCCGGGTAGGCTTGGCGGTCATGACCCCCGGCGAAAAGAACATCGTGAAGTGTCTCGTGGCTGTGGCATGGGCCGACGGCAAAGTCGCAGCTCCCGAGTCCGGAGTCATCGAAGGCCTTCTGTGTGGTTTCGATGCCAGCGCCGAGGAAGAGCGCGAATTACTCGAGTACGCCAAATACAAGCGCACGCTGAGCGCGGACGCTCCGATCAAGGATCTGTCTCGCGAAGAGCGCGAGCTGCTCCTAGCCAACGCCGCGCTGCTCACGCATGCCGATGGTGAACAGAGCCCGTCAGAGGCCGAGCTACTCGACAAGTTGGTGTCGTTGCTCGAGTTCGACGAGGAAGCGGCAGCACAGATCTTGGATTCGGTGCAAGACGGTGCGTTGAACCTGGGTTCCCGCGTGCTGGAGCCCGACGAGAGCGCGTAGTTTTTCGCGCCGCGGCTACTTGCTCGGGGGGAGCAAGGACTGCCCCACGCCGAGTCCAGAAACACCGCCCGAGATGATGAACGTCATCAACTCCGCGCTGTTCACGTCCAAAGCTTCCACGTATTCACGAGGCACAACGGCCAGGTACCCGGCGAAGTTGTAGGACTGCGGGAAGTACACCGCCACGTGTAGCGGCATGTCGAGCGCGTGCAAGCCGTCGCGAGTGACGAACCCGAGTGTCTTCATGCCGGTCGCTGGATTCATGATCACCGCGACTGGACGATTGAAGCTCTTCTTGTCACCCATGAAGGCATCGATCAAATCCTTGATCGAGCTGTAGATGAGTTTCACGAGCGGCAGCCGTTTCAGGACGCGATCGGTCGATTCGACGACACTGCGTCCAATCACGTTCGACGTCGCCATGCCGACGACCGTGACCAAGCACAGCGTGAGCAGCAAACCGACACCCGGAATACCGATGGGCAGGAGTTGGTCGATCGCGCGCAGGATCGTATAGAGGATGTACACGGTCAGGCCGAGTGGCGCCGACACCAGACAGCCGCGTACGAAATAGCCGACCAAACGCTTGAAGCTCATGGTGAGGGGAGCATAGCCCCAGTCACGCGGCGTCGCGTACAAGGGCCCGCGCGGAAATCACTGAGTCGCGAGGCCACCGAGACCGAAGCGAGGCGGGCCGGGTGAGGAGGGAAGACCGGAGGGCGGCTGAAGCCGTGGACCCTTAGCTTGCCGGATGCCAGGCGGCGAGTCGCTCGAGCCCCTCGAGTCGCGAGAGCACGAAGCGCTCTGGGGGGCTCAACTCCGACGCTCGCGCGTGCAAGAAATCCGCGTAACGTCGTAGGAGCTCGCGATCGATTCCGCGCACATGACGCAGCACCGTGTACATCTCGTCCACGATTGGCAGAGGGATCGTCTCGCGGAGCGCCTCGTACAAGCGAAACGCGAAGTCGAGCCACGAGGCTTTGCCGGTCGCGGTTGCAAGTTTGACCGCATATTGCGCCGCGATTCGCGCGACCTCGGGCGCGACACTGCGACCGGCGACCGCGTCGCTCAGGGTGGCCACGAGGTGTGTCCCGAGCACGTGCTCCGCCTCTGGTCCGCGACCGAGGGCAAGCGCTTTGTCGGCTACGTTGCCCAGCAAATACAGAGCGTCCGCGCGCCGCGTCGCGACCGAAGCTTCTTCTGCCGTAAGCGTATGCGTTCCCGCTGGCACGCGTGACGATTCACGGTTCGAGTTCAATTCGAATCCGGAAGTGCGCTCCGCGCGCTCTCCGGCGAGCTCGGTCAACTCGAACTCATTGTCGCCGACGGTGATCTTGTCGCCGAGTAACAGCGCGGTTGGGCCCGTGATCGGAGTACCATTGACGAGCACGCCATTTTGGCTCCCGAGGTCGAGCACGACGATGCCTGCTTCGGTCTCGTGAAACTCGGCATGGCGCCGCGACACGAGTGGACCGGTGAGCAGAATGTCGGCATCGGAGCCGCGGCCGACCAGGAGCGGGCTCTTGTGTAGTGGGTGGTGAACTTCACCCTCGAGTAATGCGTAGCGGGTCGGCGCACGGGCATGAAGGCCGCTGTCGCCCGACTGCTGCGGTTGGCTCGGGTCTTTTGCCTGCTGGTGCGCCACTTAGCGAACAGATTATCGAAATGGCGCACTAGTGTCTACAATGACCTACATCGCGGCTGTCCGCGCTCAATCGAGGCTTCGTGTGACCGGACGGTGTCGGTCGCTCGTTCAGGTGGCTCGGGGGTAGCTGCCGAGCACCCTCACGGTTGAACAGATCCCCTCGAGTTCGGTGAGCGCGCCCGCCACGGTTTCGTCTTCTCGATGACCCTCGAGGTCAGTCAAAAATACATACTCCCAGCGGCGGCCGGGTGCGGGGCGCGATTCGATTCGGCTGAGGTTCAACCCAGCGCGATCGAAAATTTCGAGCGCTTTGCGCAGAGCGCCGCGGATGTGCGCGGTCGAGAACACGAGACTCGTCTTGTCGTGACCAGTCCGCGCTGCATCACTCTTGCCGATCACCACGAAGCGAGTCGCATTCTCCGCGTAGTCTTGGATGCCAGCGACGAGCACGCGAAGACCGTTGAGTTCGGCAGCGAGCGGGCTCGAGATCGCGGCGAGCTTGGCGTCGGATGCGGCTTCTTTTGCGGCGGATGTGGTTGATAGCGAAGCCACCTGCACGGCGTTCGGCAAATGCTCCGCGAGCCAGCGCCGGCACTGGGCGAGTCCTTGTGGGTGCGATGCGACGCGTTCGATGCTGCCGAGATCACTGGCCAGGCCCATGAGGCACTGCGCGATTTCGAGCACTACCTCGCCTTTGATCCAGAGCTTTCGTGCCAAGAGCTCATCGACGGTTTGGTTGACGCCGCCCTCGGTGGAGTTCTCGATCGGTACGACGCCGAAGCTGGCGAGTCCGTTCGACACTGCCTCGAAGACCTGCGCGATCGTGGAGTTTTCGCGATACTCGGCGTCGGGACCAAAAGCGGTGCGCGCGGCGGCGTGCGTCCAAGCACCGAACTGGCCGAAGAACGCGATTGGCAGCGCGAGCTGCGGTTCGATCGACACTTAGCGGCTCCGTTCAATCATCGCGCGCAGTACGGCGGCGGCGTGGACTCGTGCGTAGTCCTTCCAGCCCAAGAGTTCCGCTGTTCCGTCCACGATTGCCGCCCAGTGATCGGGTTCGTCGTGAAGCCTGCGCACGACGAACATGGCTCGTTCGAACGGCATGCGCTCGCGAATCCCAGTGGGCAGGCTGCTGTGCAAGACGCCCGCGCACGCATGATACGCGGCTTGCAGTTGTTGATCCCGACGCGGCGTCCCGCGGATTGCGCTGTGCGCGCGACCGACCAGGTGCGCGACCCGCAAGATGTGCGCTTCACTCGCGCCGCTCATCGACCAAGCGGCCCAGGTTCGGGCGATGGCCGCTTGCTCTATGGCGTCGACGCTGCCGTTCTGAATGCGCTCTTCCAGCCAATCAGCGAGCGCCCGGGCGGCGCGCATCCACTCTGGCGAAAGCGGCGGAAGCGATTCGCGCGCGCGGCGCGTGTTCTTGCGCCGGCTGTCTGGCGTGTCGTGAAATTCGTCGTGACGATCGAGCGCCGCGAGCTCCTGAGCCCCCGGCGACGAGGAGCTCAGTGCGTGCTTCGGATCGGCCGGGAAATTGCCCGGTTGGCCTTCATCGAAGAGGGGCCAAGTGCCGGCCAGATCCGGATTCTTGACGCTTTTCCCGGTCATCACTCAGCGCACGATGGCGAGCAGGCTTTGCAAACGCAGCGCCAGGCTCATGTCGCCTTCCACCCGTAGTTGGTTGCTGAAGAACAGCTGCTCACCGGTGACTTTGCCTTCGAACAGCGCCACGCCGTTTTCTGCCGACATCGCCAGGGTGCAGTCAGAGGCTCCATCCCCAGGGGTGAGCGTGGCGTCGCCCTTCAGATTCATGATCCAGGTTCCACCGCCTTCACCCTCGAGTACGAACTTGTAGATTGCGCCAATCTCGGAAGCGGCGGCCTTGTTTGCGGCCAGTCGCTCGCCGACCGTGGCCATGATTTCTTGCGCGGTGCTCATGGTTTTGCCGATGTCGCTGGGGCGGCGGACGCCGACGTCATGGGCTTGGCTGCGACGAGGCCTGGTGGGCGTGGCTTCGCAGTGGGAGTTGCGGAAGCCGTCGTGGCGGGTGGAGTAGTGGCTGGCGTCGTCGGAACGGCGGTTGCAACTGGCGCGCTTGCAGTCGCGGTGACGAGCGGTGGATTGGTTGCAGTCACGGCCGGTGCGGTTGCCGTTGCGCTGGCGACCGGTGGCGCGCTGTCCGCGGGCTTTTCGGTGGTGATGTAACAAGCGGGCACCAGGACCGCTAAGGTCAGGGCAATTGTCAGCGCTTTATGCTCGATTTTCATGAAGTACCGCCTCCAAGTGGAGCCCTCACGTTAGCATCCTTCATCGTCCGAGGAAGCCCCTCGTGGCAGCGCGAACGCGGATCCTAGCCGGATTCAGGCGGCTTCACGGAATCGGTCGGCGGCTTCGTCGAACCGGTGGGTGGTCTCGTCGAGCGTAGCGCGTGTTCGCCGAACTTTGCGGCAAGCACCGTGACGGCTTCGCGGCCGAGATCGGTGCTCGGCATGTAGGCATCGGGTGCGTTCGAGACCGATCGCGCTTTCAGCTCTTTGTTGTCCATGCCGATCAGGACTTCCAGATCTGCAATCAAGTCGTCCATCGTGGCGTAGCGGCGTTCGCGGTCCTTTTGCGTGGCCATTTGTACGATGCGATCGACGCGCGCGTCCAAATGGTCGTTCAGCCAAGACGGTGGAGGCACCGTGGAAAACAATTGATGGCGCAGCAGATCGGCTTGGCCCACTGACTCGAAGGGCAGATGTCCGGAGAACACTCGGAACATCACCACACCGAGGCTGTAGATGTCGCTGCGCGCATCCACGGGCTCGGCCAAGATCTGTTCGGGCGACATGTACTCTGCCGTGCCCATGACGTTGTGCGATTCACCGCCCGCTTCGTCGACGTCCCACAGTTTGGCTAGGCCAAAGTCGATCACTTTGAGCCCATAGGGTTCGCCAGGGGGGCCGAGCAGTAAGAAATTGTCTGGCTTCACGTCGCGATGCACGATGCCGGCGCGGTGTGCCGCAGCAAGACCAGCCGCTGCTTGGCGCACCAAGATCAGGCCGGTATCGAGCGGGATCTGGTCGCGGCGCACGTACTCGCCCAGTGTTTCACCGAGTAGGGCCTCGAGAGCAAGAAAGGGCACGCCTTCTTCGGTCACACCCGAGTCGATCACCGTTGCCACGTTGGGGTGGACGATCGACCGCATCGCTCGCCCCTCACGCACTAAGCGAATGCGGAACTCGGGCGAAAGCGCAGTTTCGGGGGCGAGGATCTTGAGCGCGACTGGCGAACCAGTCGTCAAGTCCTCCGCCAAGTAGATACGCGCGTGCGCTCCGCGCTGCAGAAAGCCGCGCACCTGATAGCGACCCGCGAGTATCGCCCCGCTTCTCCTCGATTCTTTGGTGGGATACGAGGAGAAGGCGGAGCCTGACTCGAGCTCTTCCGGTGCTTGCGGATCGAGCAGCGAGTCAGGTGGCAGTTTCATACCGTTTCGATTCACCGAGCAAAAATCAGTCGGTCTCGCGCTTCGAACCCGCCGGAGCAGGCGTGAGAGAAGCCGGCGAACGCTTGTCCATGGGGACGAAGCTACGCTCGTCGTAGCCCGTGTAGATCTGACGCGGCCGAGCGATCTTTTGATCCTTGTCGAGCAACATCTCTTCCCACTGCGCGAGCCAACCCGAGGTGCGCGGGATGGCGAACAGCACTGGGAACATGTCGACCGGGATCTGCAGCGCTTCGTAAATCAGACCCGAGTAGAAGTCGACGTTCGGGTAGAGCTTGCGGTTCACGAAGTAGTCGTCGGTGAGCGCGATGCGTTCGAGCTCGAGGGCGACCGGCAAGAGCGGGCTCTTCTTACCCACCAAGTCGAACACCTGATCGGCCAGGCGCTTGATCACCTTCGCGCGCGGATCGTAGTTCTTGTACACGCGGTGGCCGAAGCCCATCAGGCGCGTGCCGACGCCGCTCTTCACTTCCTTCACGAACGCCGGGATGGCGGAGACGTCGCCGATCTCGCGCAGCATGCGCAAGACAGCTTCGTTTGCGCCGCCGTGCAGCGGGCCGTACAGCGCCGCAGCAGCGCCGGCGACCGCGACGTACGGGTCGGCGCGAGAGCTGCCGATCGAGCGCATCACGTTCGTCGAGCAGTTCTGCTCGTGGTCCGCGTGCAGGATGAACAGCACGTCGAGCGCCTTGACGATCTCCGGGTGCACCTCGAACTTCGGTTCGGCGATGCGCTTCAACATCTGCAAGAAGTTCTCGCTGTAGCTGACTTCGTTGCTCGGATAGACGAAGGGCATGCCCATGCTGTGGCGGTAGCTCCACGCAGCGAGCGTCGGCATCTTGGCGATCAAACGCACCATTTGTTGGCGGCGAATGTCGTGGTCCAAGACATGCTTGGCTTCCGGGTAGAACGTGCTGAGCGCGCTCACGGTCGCACACAGCATGCCCATGGGATGGGCGTCATAGCGGAAACCGTCGATGAACGTGCGCACGTTCTCGTGCACGAAGGTGTGGTGAGTGATGTCGCTCGTGAACTTGTCGAGCTGAGTTTGCGTCGGCAGCTCACCGTTGATCAGCAAGTACGCGCACTCGAGGTACGTCGCCTTTTCTGCGAGCTGATCGACTGGATAACCGCGGTAACGCAGGATGCCCTTCTCGCCGTCGATGTAGGTGATGGCGGAGCGACAGGACGCCGTGTTCATGAACGCGGGGTCGTAAGTCATCAATCCAAAGTCACCGTCGACCGCGTGGATCTGGTTCAGATCCAACGCCTTGATGGTGTCTTCAGTCACCGGGACCTCATAGGTCTTGCCGGTGCGGTTGTCGGTAATCGTTAGTGTTTCCTTCGCCATTGGATCGCTTCGCTTCTCGCTTAGGAATGAGAAAGGGACCCGCGTCTTCCGGCGGGTCCGAAGGCTGCACAGTACGCCGATTTTTGGGCCCAACCGTCAGCTTTTGGCATGTGTGGGTACATGCTTTCGTGGCCGCGTCCCAGTTTCCGAAAGAGCGCCGTTTCGCTCATGTTTCTAGCAGGAGTCGCAGCCTGCAACGGTTCGGGGCCGTTCGATTCCAAAGACCCAGCCGCGTCTCGGCTCAAACCGGAAAATGGTGGGATCGTTGCAGATCCCAATGATTTTTCGCGAATCCCAGTGCCTCCGGCGGACGGGCCGCAGCTGGTCCCGATCGCGATGACTGTGGCGGTGATGCGCAAGCCCGACCCCAAGGCCGAAACATTGGGCTACCTGCGTATCGGAGCCCGGGTGGCTCGATCCGAGAAACCGGTGGCGAACGAAGGCTGCCCGGACGGTTGGTACGCGATTCGACCGGCCGGCTTCGTGTGTGCGGGGCCGAACGCGACGCTCAAGCTGGACCACCCGCTAGCCCGCGCGATTCAGGTCGAGCCCGATCGCAGCAAACCGATGCCATACAAGTACGCGTTCTTACGCTCGATCGCGCCGAACTACATGCGCGTGCCGAGCAAGAACGAGCAGTTCGAGTACGAGATGCGGCTCGAGCGCCATCTGCGCAATTGGAAGAAGCTACACGACAAATGGGACGCGCTCGATGTCGGCGCCAACGACGTGCCGCTCGATGAAAACGGCGTCGCACGCGGCGCGATCCCCGAGCAAGCAAAGCCGATGGACGAAAACGTGCGCTTCGGTGGCAACGGCAACGATGCCGTGCCGTGGTGGCTGCAGGGCGAGCGGCGCATCCCGAACATTTCGAGCTTCAAGGCTCCGAGCTTCGCCGTGATCGCCGATCGCTTGAAGCGACACGCGGGCGTGTCCTTGATTGGCACCTTCGTGGCCGGGCCCGAGGCGCAAGGGCGACGCTTCGCTATTTCGACCGACGCGCGGCTGATCCCCGCCGACAAACTCAAAGCAGAATCGGGCTCGCCGTTTCACGGTGTCGACATTCGCGCGGTGGGCTTGCCCGTGGCGTTCGCGCAAAAAGACGGCACGAATTACTACGACTTTTCCGGCAATTCGCCGGTGCGTGGTGACAGCCTAGGCGGCCGCGAGTTCGTGCCTCTGAACGGCAACATCAAGGAGTACGGCGGCGAGCGCTTCGTTCAAGCGCGCTCGGGCAAGTGGTTGAAGAGCGCGGAGCTACGCACTGCCGCAAAGTCCAGCCGCTTGCCGGCATGGGCAAACCGCAAAGCGAAGTGGATCGAGATCTCGATCGTGAATCAGACGCTCGTGTTGTGGGAGGGCGACGTCCCGGTGTTCGCGACGCTCGTCTCGACGGGGCGCGACGGCATGGGCGATCCGCAAAAGACGCTCAGCACGCCGACCGGCACGTTCCGCGTCTACCAAAAGCACGTCACGACGACGATGGACTCGAGCGTCGCCGATCACGAGTTCGAGCTACGCGACGTGCCCTGGGTGATGTACTTCAAGAGCGGCTACGCACTGCACGCGGCTTACTGGCACGACGACTTCGGTCACGTGCGCTCCCACGGCTGCGTGAACATGTCGCCAATCGACGCGCGCCGCACCTTCATGTGGGCTTCCCCCGACGTCCCCGAACACTGGCACGCCGCCTACACCACGGACGGCCAAGAACAGGGCACGATCGTCTACATTCACGCGTAGAACGGCATCCGAATCCGGGAGGGGGCGATCGCGATCCCGCATCGCACCTCGATGCACGCCTCGTTCCGACCTCTGCAGTCCGAAGAGGGATTAACCGCCGAGCCGCAGAGGCCGCAGAGATCAGAGGAAGATTTTTTTTGGTTCCCGCTCAACGTCGAAGCGCACGTTGTCACGACGCGAACCGCCGCAAAGAGGAAACCCCGATCTCTCTCAGATCTCTGCGGCCTCTGCGGCTCGGCGGTTCAAACTCTGGGAGCCGTTCCGCGCCGGGAACAAAGCGTTCAGTGAGGTGCGATGCGGGGCTGGGGGCGCCCCACTCTCGATCTCACTGAACCGTGAAGCTTTTGCTCACCGTGACGGGGTCGCCTGAAAACGGGGGGACTTTGGCGGCTCGGAATAGGCGGGCTACGCAGCCGCCGACTTCGGTGCCGGCCAAGTCGCCCGCGACGCTGGTCGCCGTTGCGCGACCGCTGGGGGCGAAGGTGACCGAGACTTTGCCGGAACCGGTGGGGCCGTCAGCGGTTTTGCAACTGGCGGCGCTGGCGGCGGCGGCGCTAAGCGCGGCAACGGCGGCGTTCTTGTCGAATGCCGCGCCTTCTGCGGCCGCCGCTGGGGCAGCGGGGGCATCTGCGGGTTTCGCCGCTGCCGCGGCGTCTGCAGGTTTTGCCGCGGCATCTGCGGGTTTTGCCGCCGCGGCTGCGACGGGAGCTGCGGAAGCTGCCGGCTTTGCGCTCACTGCGGCCGCGCTTGCAGCGGCTGGGGCGGCTGAGCCGCTGCTGGCTGGAGCGGTCCCGCTTGCGCTGGCTGCCGCGGCGCTTGCGCTCGGAGCTGCGCTCGCGGCGGGTGCTTCAGAGGCGACAGGCGCTGCTGATGCGGTTGCTTGCGCGGTGGCACTGGGCGCGGTGGGTGCCGGTTCAGCTTTCGGCTGCTCTTTCTTCATCATCACGAAGCCGACGCCAGCGGCGGCCGCGATCGCGAGCAGTGCGATCACTGCGATCAATCCGCCCTTGCCCTTGCTCGGCGCGGGCTCTTCCACCGAGTCATTGAGCGGCACGACCTTGGCACCGGGAATGACCGGTTTCGTGAAATCGGGAGCGGCCATCGCGCTCATGCCGCTGCCGCCCAAATTCATCAGCGCGTCCGGCGCGCTCTCGCCGAAGAGCGCCTCGCTGGCTTCGCGCTCTCGCTCTTTTGCTTTCGCTTGGTTGGCTTTGGGATCCGGCTTGGTGAGCGCGTCGAGTGAGAACAAGACCGAGCTCTCGTTGCGCGCGCCGGTCAGCTTTTGTCCGCGCTCGTCACTCGAGCCAAGGTCGAGCGAAACGTCACCCTCGCTGCCGGCCTCTGAGACTCTGCCGAACAGATCGACGGCGCCCGCGCGTTTTTCGACGCGTCGCGCGGCGGCGGGCTTGGCAAATGCCGGTTCTTCTTCGACCGGTTTCGGCGCGGCGACCACCGGCGCGGGGGCGGGGGCTGCAGCGGGCGGCGCTGAAGGCGCGCTGGCCGCGATTGCCGCAGCGACTTCCGGGTCATCGAGGGGTGATTTGACGACGAGCGTCGCTTCGTCCTCGACTTGCGCGAACGAAGGCACTGTCGCCGCGGGGGCTCGCGGTGCAACGTTCTTCGCGCGGAATGCGGCGGCGAGCTCGGGGACGTCGAACGGCGAGAGCCAATCGGCCATGCCGTCTTTCCAGACTAAGGTCTCGTCGTCGATCTTGCCGGCGCTGTACAACTCGACGATGCGCGAGACAGGGTGCGTCTCTTGGCGATCGTCAGCGAAGCCAACGATGAACATGCTTTCTGCGGGTGCCTTGGCCTGAGCCGATTGCTTGGCCTCTGCGGACGCCTTCGGCTGCGTCGCCTGCGCGGCAGGTTTCGGCGCCGCTTCATCGCTCGCGGTACCGTCCACGATGATGTTCGTCCCGCAATGCTTGCAGGTGATGCGGACTTTTTTCCCGCGAACTTTCTCGTCCGGAACCGCATATTTCGCCGGACAGCCGGTGCAAGTCACATTCATCGCTTATGTCCAACGCCTGCAATTGTGGCGGCTAGGGTCACCCAAACGCCAGAATTACCACGGCTTTTTCGCCTTGCCTACGGGCGAATGAGGGCGCAATTTCTTCGGGCGGCTTGGTAGCGGCGCCGGCTGATGGCGTCGCGCCGCCATCTTGCCACCGGCGTACCGCGCTCGCCAAAAGACTGACAGACTCGGGGCTCGGGCATGTCGATCGGTCATCTCCTCCGTGCCACTGGAGTCACGCTCCGGATCAGCGTCCCGACGTTGTTCGACGCACTCTTGGGCAAGCTCACGCCCGAGGTGTGCGATGCGCGACTCGATTGGTGGTCGAAGCGCTTGCTCGAGCAGGCCGAGGTTACCCTCGAGACCAGCGGTCTGGACCACGCGCGCGGTGCGCGTGCGTTCGTCGTGATGTCCAATCACCAATCTTTGTACGACATTCCCGCGCTGTACCAAACATTACCGTTGCGCTTGCGCATGGTTGCCAAGGCCGAGTTGTTCAAAATCCCGATTTGGGCGCAGGCCATGCGTGCCGCGGGCTTCGTCGAACTCGATCGCTCGGCGCGCGAGCGCGCGATCGAAAGTCTGGACCGCGCCAAGCTCGCGCTCGCGGGTGGGACGAGCATTTGGATCGCACCTGAGGGAACGCGCAGCCGCGATGGCGCGCTCGGGCCGTTCAAGCTCGGCGGGTTTCATTTGGCGCTCGGTGCGGGCGCGCCGATCTTGCCGGTTACGGTCGTTGGGACGCGTCTGATTTTGCCGGCGAAGGGCGCGCGCGTCGCGGCGGGCGCGCAGGTGCGCGTGACCGTTCACCCGGCGATTGACCCCGCCGCGTATGGCAACGAAGTGAGCGACGAGCTGGTGCACGCCGTGAGGAACTCGATTCAAAGCGCGCTGAGCGGTTGAGCTTCAGAGCTTGCACCACACGCGCACTACGACCGTGTTTTTGACGGTCCAGGGCGTTACATCGACGCGATCGACTTGAGCCATGTCTTGCGCGGGCAAACGCTGCAGCAGGTGGGTTTCGACGAAGAGGCGGCGTTGGCTCTCAGACGCCAAGCTCGCGACGTCCGCGCCCTGCACCACGAAGGTGAGCATTTCGAAGATCGTCGGCGTGACAGTGGGTGAGGCCGGAGCCTTAGCCGCTGCTGGAGCGCGGCTCGGCACCTTAGCGGCTGGGGCGCGGCTGGGCGTTTTCGCTGCCGGAGCGCGGCTCGACGGTTTCGCCGGCGGAGTTTGGCTCGGCGCCTTCCCCGCGGGCGGGTGACTGGATGCCTTCGCTGCCGGGGCGCGGCTCGAGGGTTTGGGGGTAGGCGTGTGGGTCGGCGCTTTCGCCCCTGGGGCATTCGAAATGCGGTCGCCGTAGCTGATCGTCGATTGGCGACTCCGCGGCGGACGTGCTGCGCCTTCGATCAGCGCGAGCGTCTCGCGTCCTGCGGGGCCTTCGTAGACCGACACTTCGGGGCCATCGTCGTCGGCTGTGGCGTGCAGCGGTTCACGGAACACCAACTCTTCGGCGATCGCCGCCATCGTTGCGTGACCCGCGGGCGTGTACGTGACCTGCAGCTCGGGTTGGGACGTCTCGGGGGGCCGAGGACTACTACGGGGGATCTTGCTCTTGCGAGAAACGCGCGAACTCAAAACGCGCTGAGCCTGGCACGGCCAGCCGTGTAGGTGCCACGGGCGGCCTTGACCACCCGTGAAACTCGCTGATTTTCGCGGTGCGACTCAGGGCAGCTCGGAGCGGCCCATCAAGAACAGGTCCACGTTGCGCGCGGCCTTGCGGCCTTCGGCGATGGCCCACACCACCAACGACTGCCCGCGTTGACAGTCGCCCGCGGCGAACACGCCGGAGACGCTGGTCATGAACTGCGGATCGACCTCGACGTTGCCACGGCGATCGAGCTTGAGCTCGAGGTCAGTAACGATGCCGGGATGCTCCGGGTGCACGAAGCCCATGGCCAAGAGCACCAGGTCTGCTTGCAATTCGAACTCGCTGCCAGCGACGCGCTCGAAGCGCCCGCCCTTGAACTCGACGCGCACGCAGTGCAGCTTCTCGACCTTGCCGTTGCCAGTGATGCGCTCGGTCGAGACGCTCCAGTCGCGCTTACCGCCTTCTTCGTGAGAAGACGAGGTACGTAGCTGTAGCGGCCAGAGCGGCCAGGGCGTCGAAGCGGCGCGCTCATCTGGTGGGCGCGGCATGATCTCGAAGCTGGTCACGCTGAGCGCGCCTTGGCGATGCGACGTCCCGATGCAGTCACTGCCGGTGTCACCGCCGCCGATCACGATCACGTGCTTACCAGTGGCCAAGATCGCTTCCGAGTCGGGAACTGCCAGCCCGGCGACGCGGCGGTTCTGCTGCGTGAGGAAGTCCATCGCGTAGTGGGTGCCCGGGAGATCGCGGCCAGGCACCTCGAGGTCGCGCGCTTTGCGCGAGCCGATGGCGAGCACGGTGGCGTCGAAGTTCTTCTTCAGATCGTGCGCGGTCACGTCGCGGCCGACGTCGACGCTGGTCTTGAAGACCACGCCTTCAGCCGTCATTTGCTGGACGCGACGGTCGACCAGCGACTTTTCCATCTTGAAATCGGGGATGCCGTAGGTGAGCAGGCCCCCGATGCGATCGTCGCGTTCGAACACGGTGACCTCGTGGCCGGCGCGCGCGAGCTGCTGAGCGGCCGCCATGCCCGCGGGACCAGAGCCGATCACCGCGACCTTCTTACCGGTGCGCGTCTTGGGCATCACCGGCTTGACGAAGCCTTCGTCGAACGCGCGATCGGCGACGGAGCGCTCGATCAGCTTGATGCTGACCGGGTCTTCGTTGATGCCGAGCACGCAGGCGGCTTCGCACGGAGCGGGGCAAACTCGGCCCGTGAACTCCGGGAAGTTGTTGGTGGCGTGCAAGGACGCGATCGCCAAGTCGGGCTTGTTCTTGTACGCGTGATCGTTCCAATCCGGGATCAAGTTGCCGAGCGGGCAACCGGTATTGCAGAACGGAATTCCGCAATCCATGCAGCGCGCGCCTTGTGCGGAGAGCGTCTCCTGCACGATTGGCAGCTCGAACTCGCGATAGTCTTTGACACGCTCGCGCGCTGGGCGTTTCGACGGGTCGACCCGATCAATCTCAAGAAATCCGGTGATTTTTCCCACGACTTTTCACTCTCGACGTTAAGTCATCAGCAAAGACGAATAGCGGACTTGGCTCACTCGGCGTTGGCGCCGGGCTGTAGCACGGGCAGGCTGGCGGTTGAGGTCGCCTTTTCGCGCTTGGCCAGCTCGGCGAGGACGCGACGATATTCAGTCGGTACGACCTTCACGAAGCGAGATTGAGCGGTGTCCCAGTTGGCGAGCAGCTCGGCCGCTTTGGGGCTGCCGGTGCGCGCGTGATGCTCTTCGAGCAGCTTGGCCACGAACAATGCGTCTTCCGGCGCGAGACCTTCGAGCTCGACCATGCCCGTGTTGCAGCGCAGCTTGAAGTCCGCGCTCTCGTCCAGGACGTACGCGATGCCGCCGCTCATGCCGGCAGCAAAGTTGCGTCCCGTGCGACCGAGCACCACGACGTGGCCGCCGGTCATGTATTCGCAACCGTGATCACCGACGCCCTCGACGATCGCCGTGGCGCCGCTGTTGCGGACGGCAAAGCGCTCGCCGCCGCGGCCGTTGAAGAAGGCGCGACCGCTGGTGGCGCCGTAGAGCGCCGTGTTGCCAACGATCACGTTCTTCTCGGCTTGGAAGTCCGCACCGCGTGCCGGGCGGATCGCCAGGATGCCGCCGGACATGCCTTTGCCCACGTAGTCGTTCGCTTCACCCTCGAGGCTTAGGGTCATGCCGCGCGTGACCCACGCTCCGAAGGCTTGGCCAGCCGAGCCGGTGAAGCGCAGATCGATCGTGCCTTCCGGCAGACCGTCTTGACCGAAGCGCCGTGCGACCTCGCCCGCGACCATGCCGCCGATCGTGCGGTGTGCGTTGCGCACTGGGATGTCCAGTCGCGTTGGCTCGCGGCGTTCGAGCGCGGGCTTGAGGCGATCGATCAACATCACGTCGAGCGTGGCGCTCAGGCCGTGATCTTGCTCGATCGTCTTGCTGACGTCGACGCCAGGCTTGGCCGCCGCGGACATCAGCACGTCCGAGAAGTCCAGCTTGGACGCCTTCCAGTGGTTGATGTTCCCTCGCGTGCGAACGCGATCGATCTGGCCGACCATTTCCTTGATGGTGCGGAAACCGAGCGACGCCATCAGCTCACGCGCCTCTTCGGCGACGTAGAACATGAAGCGCACGACGTGTTCCGGCTGGCCGCTGAACTTGGCGCGCAACACCGGATCCTGCGTGGCGATGCCCACGGGGCAGGTGTTGAGGTGGCATTTGCGCATCATGATGCAGCCGGTCGCGACGAGCGGTGCCGTCGCGAAGCCGAACTCTTCCGCGCCGAGCAGCGCGGCGAACACCACGTCGCGACCGGTGCGCATTTGGCCGTCCGCTTGCAGGAACACGCGGCTGCGCAGGTCGTTCTTGACCAGCACTTGGTGCGTTTCTGCCAAGCCCAGCTCCCAGGGCACGCCGGCATGCTTGATCGAGGTCAAGGGGGAGGCACCAGTGCCGCCGTCGTGGCCCGCGATCAGGATCACGTCCGCGTGCGCCTTGGCGACGCCAGCGGCGACTGTGCCGACGCCCGCTTCCGCGACCAGCTTGACGCTGATGCGCGCCCGCGGATTGACCATCTTCAAGTCGAAGATCAGCTGCGCCAAATCTTCGATCGAGTAGATGTCGTGATGCGGGGGCGGGGAGATCAGCGTCACGCCTGGGGTCGAGTGGCGCGTCTTGGCGATGATCGCGTCCACCTTGTGACCGGGCAGCTCGCCGCCTTCACCCGGTTTGGCGCCCTGCGCGACCTTGATCTGCAGCTCGTCGCAGTTGACCAAGTAATAGGTGGTCACACCGAAGCGTCCAGACGCGACCTGCTTGATCGAGCTGCGCCGGGAATCACCGTTCGGGTCGAGCTGGTACCGCTCGTCGCGCTCGCCGCCTTCACCGGTGTTGCTCTTGCCGCCGATACGGTTCATGGCGATGGCCAGCGTTTCGTGCGCCTCACCGCTGATCGAGCCGAAGCTCATCGCGCCGGTGGCAAAGCGCTTCACGATCTCGCTGGCCGGCTCCACTTCATCGAGCGGGACGGGCTTGTCGGTCTCGACCAAGTCCCACATGCCGCGCAGGGTGATGAGCCCCGTAGTCCGGACCTGCGAGTTGATCAGCTCGGCGTATTCCTTGTAGCTCTTGACGTCATCCATGCGCACGGCGCGCTGCAGAGCAGCGACAGTGCCCGGATTCCACAAGTGGCGCTCGCCTTGGGCGCGGTACGCATATTGACCGCCGATGTCGAGCATCTGCGATGCTTCGGTCATCTTCGGGTAGCTGCGCTCGTGACGGAGGCGGCACTCTTCGGCGAGCACGTCGATGTCGATGCCGGAAATGCGCGAGGCCGTGCCGGTGAAGTAGGTGTCCACTACTTCGGGCGAGAGCCCGATGGCCTCGAAGATCTGCGCGCCTTGGTAGCTCTGCAGCGTGCTGATGCCCATCTTGCTCATGACCTTGAGCAAGCCCTTGTTGATCGACTTGATGTACTTGGCCGCAGCGACCGCCGGGTCCTTGAGGTTCGGGAAGGTGCCCTCGTGCACCATCTGGTGCACGGTTTCGAGCGCCAAGTACGGGTTGATGGCGCCCGCGCCGTAGCCCAGCAAGAGCGCAAAGTGGTGCACTTCACGGGCATCACCGGCTTCGACGATGATGCCGATCTTCACGCGCGTGCCGTTGCGCATCAGGTGGTGATGCACCGCACCGGTGGCGAGCAGGCTCGGAACCGGGGCCATGCCCTCGTTCGAACCGCGATCGCTCAAGATCACCAAGCTGTGCCCGTCGAGCACCGCTTGTGACGCCTGGCGACAGATCTCGTCGAGCGCCGACTTCAACCCTTCACCGCCTTCTTCGACGGGGTAGAGCATCGGGATCGTCGGCGGTTGGCGGACCTGCTGCAGGTGAGTCTCGCGCAGCTTCGCCAAGTCCATATTGGTCAGGATCGGATGCGGCAGCTCCAGCATCTGCGCCTGATCCGGCAGCTCGAACAGGATGTTGCCCTCGCCACCGATGTACGCCTTGAGGCTCATCACGAGTTCTTCGCGGATCGGGTCGATGGCGGGATTGGTGACCTGCGCGAAGTGCTGCTTGAAGTAGTTGAACAGCAACTGCGGACGATCGCTGAGCACGGCGAGCGGTGTGTCAGTGCCCATCGAGCCGCGGGGCTCGTCGCCGTTTTGAGCCATTGGCGCCATCAAGAAGCCGAGATCTTCTTGGGTGTAGCCGAAGGTCTTTTGGCGCTGCACGAGCGAAGCGTATTCGCGGCGAGTCGCGCTGGGCGGCGAAGCGTCGATGTCGGCGAGCGAGATCTTGTTTTCGGACAGCCATTTGCCGTACGGGCGAGCCTTACAGACCGCGTCCTTGATCTCTTCGTCTTCGACGATGCGACCGAGCTCGGTGTCGACCAAGAACATGCGCCCGGGTTCGAGTCGACCTTTGCGGAGCACGTTTTCAGGCGCGAACTCCAAAACGCCGGTCTCTGAAGCGAGGCAGACCAAGCCGTCTTTGGTCACCGTGTAGCGAGCGGGACGCAGGCCGTTCCGATCGAGCATCCCGCCGATGCGCTTGCCGTCCGTGAAGGCGAGTGCCGCAGGGCCGTCCCACGGTTCGACGAGGCACGAGTGGTACTCGTAGAACTCGCGCTTGTGTGCCGGCATGAGATCGTCGTTCTGCCAAGCTTCCGGCACGAGCATCATCATCACGTGAGGCAAGCTGCGACCGGCGTGCAGCAACAGCTCCGTCACATTGTCGAGCGTCGCCGAGTCGCTGCCGCCCGGGGTGATGGTCGGCAAGATGTGGCGCACGTCTTCGCCAAAGATCTCACCGTCGAACAGCTGCTCGCGCGCCGCCATCCACGCGGCGTTGCCGCGGACGGTGTTGATCTCACCGTTGTGGGCGAGGGTGCGGAACGGTTGCGCTAGCTCCCAAGTCGGGAACGTGTTGGTGCTGAAGCGCTGATGCACCATGGCCAGCGCGCTGACCATGCGTTCGTCCTTGAGCTCGACGTAGAACTCGGCAAGCTGCTCGGCCAAGAGCAAGCCTTTGTAGATGATGGTGCGGCTCGATAGGCTCGGGATGTAGAACGAGCCTTTGCCTGCGAGGTTGGTCTCGCGCACCGTGCGCTCGGCCCACTTGCGGATCACGAACAGCTTGCGCTCGAAGGTTGCTTCGTCCTCACACGTTGAGCCAATGAACACTTGGCGGATCACGGGCGCGCTCTCGCGCGCAGCGGGGCCGAGCACGCTCTCGTTCACTTTGACATCGCGCCAGCCGATCAATCGCTGACCGGTGCCGAAGATCTTGTCCTCCAAGATCTGCTGACAGCGACGACGCTCTTTCTTGTCGCGTGGCAGGAACACGCAGCCTGCTCCGTAAGTTCCTGCTTCCGGAAGATCGATGTCCGCTTCATCACAGGCGTGGCGAAAGAATGCGTCCGGGATCTGAAGAATGATGCCCGCGCCATCACCCGTGAGTGGATCGCAACCGGTTGCGCCGCGATGCACCAAGTTGAGGAGAATATCGATGCCCTTCTTGACGATGTCGTGCGACGCCTCACCCTTGATGTTGGCAACGAATCCAACGCCGCAGGCGTCGTGTTCGAATTTCGGGTCGTAGAGTCCTGAGCGAGGCGGAAGTGTCATTTCGGTGGCTCGATGTCGGAGAGTGAGTTGAAAGGTGGGGGGCCCACCCGGGGCGCTTACTAAGGTTTGTTCGTTACCTAAGAGCAGGGGTGACCTGTCGACCGCGAGTATATGGCGATCGGAGGGCCGGGACAGGCGAAGCTGCGCTAATTTTCTGCCATAAATTAACGCAGCGCGCAACAGGTCGTCTGGCCGAGAAGCCTAATGCAGCTTCTGAAATCTACTGGACTTTTTCTGTTTACGCTGCCGACCTCTGTAGCGTCGATTTAGCAGGTTTTCAAGTCCTCGACGGCCGGCTAATCGTTTTGTTTGGTCACCGGGCCGCCTGGCCGCCCATTCACTGGAGCGTGGCAGGCGGATACGAACCCACACTGCGCCTTGCGGCAGGCCAGTTCCTCGATGCCAGGCCATGAGTCGTGGAAACGCGCTTCAATCAGGCGGGTTCCAAGTTCGAAGAAGTCGAAGGCTGGCGGCGCCTGCCACGTGGGTTCGTTGTTCTCACCGAGCAGGTGTACCAGACCAGTGCGGATTCGATCGATCCCATAGTGACGTCGGGCCGCTTCGCGATAGGCGGCGAGCTGAAACGAATAGCGATCTTCATCACCGCCGCGGGACCGCTTGTAGTCGACGACGTCGATGCTGCCGTCGGTGCGTTCGATCACTAGATCGAGCGTCGCCTTGAGTACGACGGTCGCCGAAAGCAGGTCGGGGTCCGGCTCATTGGTTCTGGGGCGAAGCGCGAACAGCTCGAGTTGCCCGGGCGCAACGCGGCGTCCTCGCGCTCGAGAGCTCGATTGTGCCGCGGTCGGCGTCGGCGCTGGAGCGGGAACGTTGCGAAACGGGATGTGAAGCGAGAGTTCGCGCCGGATGCGCGACCCGTCTTGCCGTACCGAACGGGCGTAGTCGCCCGCTAGAAATTGCGCGATGCCGCGTGCAGTACCGGCACTCGAGTCTGCTTCGGGATCCAAGCCCTCGCGTGCGAGGGCTTCCAAGATTTCGCCCGGCTCGATGGGAGTTCCCCAACGTTCGCTCGGAAAGGCCTCCAAGACGCGGTGCGCAGCGCTGCCGAGCGCTCGCGGATCTTCGCCCGGCGACGCGCTGACGCGCCCACCCGCGTGTGGCTCCGCGAGACTGAACAAATGCGCGAGCTCGAAGCGCCGCGCGCAAATAGCAAAGTCGGACAGCGCGGTCACTCCGATCGTGGCCAAGGTCACCCGTGGCCGCGGCGGTCGCGCCGGGGGCGGCGTCGGCGGCGTGTCACTCGGCGTCGCGTCGAAAGCGAGTTCCCCGAGCAGTGTGTGCGCGGCTACGCGCGTGACGCCTGGGATCTCGTCTAGGCGCGCTTGGGCGCCGACGATCGATGCGGCCAGCGAATCCGCACGCAATTTACCGGCGGGCAGCACGATGGCCAGGTGATTGCGCGCGCGCGTGAGTGCGACATAGGAGAGTCGTTGTCGCTCTGCTCGAGCGCGAGCGAACGAATCCTCGGTCGCCCGACGAGACAGAGGTGTGGCGACGCTGCCCGTGTCGGTCATGTGGCGAATCACCAGCGAGGTCTCGGTGTCGCCGCGCAACAGGCCGATCGGTGCCGAATTCGGTCGTTCCCACGAGCCGGTGTCGAGCACGACCGCGGTGGGGAACGCTAGCCCCTTGCTGCCGTGGATCGTCAGCAGCCGAACTGCGTCGTCTTCGTCGGAAAATACCGCGGCTTCGGCTTCGTCGGTTTCGTTCAGGATCTGCCGCTGCAACCAACGCACGAAGCTTTGTAGACTTCCGCCTTGTCGCGCTGCGATCTCGAGCAGACGTTCGACGTTGCCAAAGCGTGTTCGCCCGCGCGGTAGCAGTGAGTACAGCGACTCCAACTGGAAACGGTCCGCGATCAGCGAGAGCGCGTCGCGCGGCGAAAGGCGAGGTGCGATTTGCCCGATCTCGAGCAGTCGCGCACGGAGCGTGTTCAGCGCCTCGTGTTCGCGCGGATCGCTAAGTCGGTTCGAGTCCCAATCACGGACGGGGTCGAGCCCGCGCCGCGGCGTGCACAGCTCCGCCAAGGCGCGATCACTGAGGCCGCCCAATGGTCCGCGCGCCACGACGGCCAAAGCGTGGCGATCGCTGGGGTCGATCTGCAGGCGAAGGGCCGCGAACAAGTCGCGCACTTCCGGAGTGGCGTACAGCGCACGGCCCGAGACGACGAACGGGACGTTGAGTCGATCGAGTGCCAGCTCGAGCAGTGGCAGGGTGGCGCGTCGGCGTGCCAAAAGCGCGATGTCTTTGAAGCTCGTGCCCTCGCGCGCAACCTTTGCGCACAAACCCGCTGCTGCCAGCGCGCTGCGCATGGTCCCCTCTGCCTGGCGCAGCAATGCCGGTGCCTCGGGATCGGCGGGAGCCGAGCCGTCGTCCTCGACAATCGTTACCGTGCCGTGCGGCGCGCTCGCCGCACTTTCGGGCAGCACCAAGGCTTCCGCAGCGGTGTAGCGAATTTCGAATGCTCGCTCTGGGCGTTCGCTGAAGTCGGCGCTGGCAATGACGTTCACCGCGTCGATGATGGAGCGCGCGGAGCGGTAGTTCGCGGTCAAGGTGTGAAACTCGGCGACCGGTTCGGTGCTCGCGAGAACGCCGGTGAGCTCCAGGCGCTCCGCCGCGGGGGCTCCGGCCAATTCTGCGGCGAGCTGCGCGAACACCGACACTTCCGCGCCGCGAAAGGCATAAATAGATTGCTTGCGATCGCCCACGACCACGAGCCCGCGCGGCAAGATGTCCTGGGGAGCGGGGACGTGCCCCGGTTTTCGGCGCTCGATGGATCCGGGACGCTCGCGCAGCAAGAGCAGCAGATCACGCTGCACGCGACTCGTGTCCTGAAACTCGTCGACTAGCAGCACCTCGGTTCTCTGGCTGGCGCTCATGGCCAGATTCGGTTGATCACGCAGGCCGTCGCGGGCGAGGCGCAACACGTCACCGAATCCAAGCGTGCCCTCGGTGCGCCGTCGTTCGAGCAATGCGCGCTGGATCATCGCCAAGAGAGCGTTCGCGCCACGCGCGTCCGCATCGAGCTCTTCGGCACGCTCGGCGTGTTGTACGAGCGACTCTAAGCGCTCCCGCTTCGTGCCGCCGGAGAGGCTTTCCTGAAACTGGTCCCACGCGGGCCAAAAGGTCGCCTCTTTGATGGTTTTGCTGGCGCGTACAGCGGCGATTTCGACCAGGGCGGGCCTGAGGGCGAGCAGATCGCCGGCTTCGAGCGCGTTGAGCGCCGAACGCGCTGGTTCGGTCAGGGCCGACGGGTCCGCAACTACGATGCTCTGACAAAGCCCTCGCAGCGTCGCGAGCTGGCGTTTGGCGTCGGCCACGTGATCGCCGGTGGACAGCGCGTCGGCGGGCAAGCCCTCTTCGTCCAGGCGACCGAGCAGGACGGTGATTTCGTTGCGCGCGCGATCGAGGCCGTAGCACGCGTCCAGCAGTCGCGAAGTGGCGGTAGATAGCGGGCCTTCGAGCGCCTCGTCGAGCACGTCATCGATGCTGCGTTCGGCGTCGGTAAAGGCTTGTTCCTCGTCGAGGATGCTGAAATTCGGCGACAGTCCGAGCTCCAGCGCGTGCCGACGCAAGATGTTCGTGGCCAGGCCGTGCAGCGTGTCGATGGTCGCGCGCGGCAGCTCCTCGAGCACGCGCTGCGCTCGCAAGGAGAGCTCTTTTTGCGACAAACCACGCTCGAGGGCGAGCTCGACCAGGGAGTCTTGCTCGAGAGTCTCTGGGTGCGAGAGCACGCTCAGACGGTGCTCGAGGCGCTCTCTGATCTCGGCCGCAGCGGCGCGAGAGAACGTGGTGGCGACGATGCGCTCGGTGGGGACTTGTTTGCCGTCGCGAGCGAGCCCGAGCGCGAAGGCCAGATAAATTCCGGTCAGGAGTTGAGTCTTGCCGGTGCCTGCGCTGGCAGCGATGACGGCGTTCTGTTCGAGCCCGGGCAAACTCATTCGCTGGCCTCGTGCGGAGCCGATAGCGGGCGTCGACAAATGTCGCGGGCGTCGCAGCGCGTGCAAGAACTCGGAAGCAATGGTCGAGCGGGAACCCTCCCGGCGCGCAGCAACGCGATCAGTTGCTCGGTTCGGACCAGCTTGTCCTCGATGATCTGGGCTAGAGGCTCGCTGTCTTCGACGGCGGCTTTCCACTCTGGCTTGCGGCGCTGCAAGCTCAAATAGCCCGAGCTGACGCGCGCGGAACGGTACTCTTCGGCTACTTTTCTGGCGTAAATCCACGGTTGTAGCAGCTGCTCGCCGTGCTCACCCGTGAGCCGCACGCTACCGGTCTTGTAGTCGATCACGCGCACGCTCTGGCCGTCGCTGTTGCTGTCGATGCGATCGATTCGGCCCGACACGAAATAGTCGCCGACCGCGAGCGCCGACCAGGCCTCACCGATGCCGAAAGCGCGTTCGGCCTCCGCGAACCAGATGCCGTCACTGTTGGCAAACGACCAGCGCAGTAGCGCGGCCACGTCTTCGAGCGCAGCTCGCAGTGCGGCACCGCGCAGATTGCTGCTGATGCGTGCGCGCAAGAACTCATCGGCTCGCTCGAACGCTTCGCGCTCCAGCTCCGGCAAATCGCGCGTGCCGAAGCTCGCACGCGTTCCGTTCAGGGCAACCGCAAGTGCATCGTGAATCAAATTGCCGCGTTCTCGCGCGCTCAGCCCGTCACCAATGATGTCGTCCTGATTGGCGCGCAGAACGAGCCCGGAAAAGCCGAGAAAAGCGCAGCGCGCGTAGCGCTCCAAGACCGTCAACGCGATCGGTCGATCCGCTTCGCCTCCGACCCAGCGCTCGAGCGGCCCGGCAAGTCCATTGTCGAAATCGAGCGCTGCGTCCGGATTGGCGTAGAAATCCTGCCTTCGCAGCTCGAGCGTCGCGCGGGCGCGCACGTCTGCGCTCGGAACGGCCAACGCGAGTACGCGACTCGCTTTCGGGTCGAGCGGAGAGGCAGGTTCGACTTGGGTCGCATTCGCGTCCAAGTTCATGACCAGCCGACTCGCGCCGCTCTTGCCACGCGCGTCGCGCTTGGCCCAGGTCACGAGCGAATTCCGGGCCCGAGATAGCGCGCTGGCGAGCGCGAGTCGCGTGAATGCGGCTCGCTCCGCGGCCGTGCGCGGACGGCGCGCCGGCGGCAGTTGTTCGAGCAGATCCGCGTCCAGGACGCTGTCCGAAGTCGCGCTCTGCCAATCGAGCGTGGACGACGCCGCGCGACACACGATGAGCAAGTCCCAGTCCAGCCCCGCGACGGCTGCTGGCCCAGCGATGCGCAGCGTACCGGCTCGGCCCGCACCCTGGTTCGGTCCGACCGACGAAAGCGCGGTCGCGAATTCCTCGTAAAACTCGCTGAGCGGTAAGCGCTCGTCGCCGAGCTTCGCCAATTCGGCCGCGCTCACCACACGCTCCAACGCGAGATCGATGGCGCGCCCAGCTCGAGCATTCTGACCGAGCGCGGCCAGGGGCGCGTGGTCGAGCGCTTCCGCATACGCGATAGCTTGCGTCAAGCCGCGACGCGACGCGGTGAGCAGGCCAAGCTCCGCGAATAGCTCGCGTGCGCGCTCTCGAAATACTCGGCGCGTGCTCGGTTCACGCAGACGTTCGAAGCGCGCCAGCAGCGCCGTTAGCACGAGCTCTGCTTGGTGATTGGTCGTGAGCAAGCGCTCGCGTGTCGGGGCGCAACGACGTCGCTCGCGGTCCAAGGCTGCAAGCAATTCACGCCCCGAGCGGTCGACACGCACCGGCAAACGCGCAATCACCTCGATGAACGCGGTGAGGGGTGGGCTCGAGGTTTTCGCCGAGTCTGAGGCCGGCGCAAGTTCTGAGTCGCCGAGCAGCGCTCTTAGCTCGAGATCGGGAACGCGCAGCACGTCGACCAGCGCGTCGCGCAGCAATGGGCCCTGAGCCAAACGCAGCAATTCGAGTGCGGCGTAAGCCTCGGGCGCGGCGCTGGTGGGGCGACTCCAGGCCTCACTGAAGGGCAACTTGGCGGCCGTCAATTCTGCCCTGAGCGGTTCGAGAAACGCTTCCGCGGCGTCCACCGGAACAATCGCTATGCGATCGAGCGCCGTGCCGCGCGCGAGCGAGTCCAACACGGCGCGCGCCACCGCGCGCGCTTCACTCGCCTCGTGTGCCGCTTCGATCACCTGCGGCGCCGCGGCGTCAGCGCGCGCTTCGACGAACGACAGCTCGGGAGGGTCGAGTGCTTCGGCCCAGCGATGTTCGAGGCTGCCTGCGAGCTGTTCAACGGCCTGGTGCAGTGGGCCTCCGAGGTACTTGGGCACCGTCGGGAACTCGATCACGACGCCACCGCCCACCGTCGCTCTCAGCTTTTGGTGAAGCGCCTCGAGCAGCGCCAAGTCACCATTTTCCCATTGCGACAAGCCGCGCACGCGCACGCGGCTAACGTCAGCCAGATCGGGGATCGACACCTGGGGCAGCACTCGGGCAGCGAGCCACGCGCTTTCGCGATGATCGCGCAGGCGATACTCATTTAGTCGTGCACTCGTGTCCTCCAACGCGGAGCGCAGCAGCCCGGCCCGCGCGCTGTTGACGCGCGCCAAGTCGCCCGGCTGCGTGCCGGCTCGCCGCAGCTGACCGAGGGCGTCGTCGACGGCGAGACCCAGCGCCGCCGAATGGCCCGGGAGCGCTTTGCGTGCGAGCAGGCGCGTGGTTTCAGCCGCCGTTTCGCGAAGCTCGGGTTCCGCTGCTTCGCAGATTCGCTGCGCGAGGCTACGCAGGCCGAGGACGCGTCGCTCGGGCGTTTCTTCGTGCTCGAAGTATTCGGCGTGCCGCTCGCTTGGCAGCAATACGAGTTCGACGGGAGTCAACGGGCGCAACACTGCCCGTGCGAGTACCGGCGCTTGCCTAGTCCGTCAAGGTAAAGGCTGCCATTGAACGTCAGCCGAGGTCAGCGCGCTTTGCGCTTTTCCGCCTCGTCGCGCGAGCCTTCGACGGCCTTGGCGGCTGCAAAGCGCACTTCGGGCACGACCAGCGAATCCGGCACGGGTAGATCCGGCACGATCAGTAGCTCCAACGCCACCTGAGTGCTCGTGTCGTCCAGCTTCTTGAGACGCCAGGTCGCGTCGAGGCGCTTGACGTTGCCTTTGATCATGTGGCCCACCAGCACTTCACCGCCATCGACCTGTTTGATGGGTTCGAAGCGCACGACGGCCCATACTTTGGCGGCGCCCTTCAGGATTGGCACCTGCAAGTAAACATCGGTCTTGTCACCCGAGCGCCCGACGATCTGCGACTTCTCGAAGCGCGCCATGAAGCTCGCGTAGTTCTTGTAGTCCAGCACCACGGAGCGCACGACCTCCTCGGGGGCGTCCACGTTCACTCGGGCTGCGCCGGCGTTGATGTCGGCGTACGGCGTCTTGACGTTGAAGCGCGAAACCTCACGCCACTTTTGCAGGTCCGGACCAGGTGCGGGAGCGGCGGCGGCAGCGACGCTGCTGAGCAGCAAACCGCCGAGCACCGCTACCGCGCTCAGGCGGCTATTGCGGAGAGAAGCGAGTAAGCCTGCAGAACCAGAAGCGTTTGAATATTTCATGGGTGCGTCTCGCGGATCGTGACAACTACTTTTACTGCGGGAAGGTGCAGAAGTTTCCCTCGGTTTGCCCGAGGGGGTTCCGCCGGTTCACCCCTTACCCTCTGCATCGCGCGTGCCGCCTGAAGACCCCTAGAGCACAGGGCGCGTCTCGTCGAGTTTCCCAACAAATCCGCAGTCGGTTACCAAGTCTCTCCTGATGCGCGGCCGCCCCAGTGGCGCAAAAATCACCACAGTCAGCGAACGGCCGTTTACGGCGCGTCTTCAACAGGAGCCATGGTGCAGGTTCCGGAAAACTGCACCCCCTTGTCCATGAAAATCTCGGGCGAATGCAGTGTGCCCGAAACGCGGGCGGGGACGTACAGCTCGATCGCTCGGGCGGCGCGCACGTTGCCTTGCACCACCCCACCTTTGATGATCACCGTCGCCACGTCGATTTGAGCGTCTACGTCGGCGCCATCACCAATGACCAGCGTGTCCGCGCTCCGGATTTCGCCCCGGAAGCTGCCATCGATGCGCACGCGACCTTCGAACTGCAATTTTCCTTCGAAATGAGTGCCCCGGCCGAGGAGCGCGGTGATTTCGGTCGCTGGGAGGGAAGCCGGCATGGGGCCACCATAGCCAAAAAAAAGCGACGAGAGTAAGGTCCTCGCAAGACGCGTGGCGCTTAGTTTGAATTATTGGCTAGGCTCAGCGGCACTTCTGTGCGGCTTACTGGTCGCCGCCCGCCCGCTGCAGGCCCAATCCGCGCGCATGCGCGAGACGCCGCGCGGCGTGAGCGGCGCGAGCCCTGACGGCATCGAGCCGACGAATTTGCCGTGGCATGACTCGTATCTGTATTGGGACCACGCGGTCACCGCGGCGACGCTCGGCGTCGGTCAAGACTATCAGACTCGCAATCCGCTGTACGAGATGACGATCGGCTTTCGCCCTCGTTATTACTTGCTCGAAAACGATCGCTCCAGCATCAGCATCCGCGGTGATCTGGGCGTCGTGACCGAACGCACGAATAGCGACACGACCACGCAGCAGGGCGAGTGGTCGGCGACTGACTTCGAGTTCTGGGGATCGTTTGCGTACAAGGTTCGCGAGAGCAAAGGAGACCTGACCGAGCTTGCCATCCGCATTCCGCGCTTGATCTTGCCCACGTCGAAGGTGAGCTACGACAACGGCAAGATCCTCGGCTTGGGCGTGCGCGTCGGGGGCCGCGAAGAAATCGTGTTGAACGGGCGCAATGCCGCATGGTTTCCGTCGATCGAGCTGCTCGGCAAGATCGACTACGGCTATCAATTCAGCAACGGCCAGGTACCGATCAACGGTTCGCTCGAACGCGTGCGCATGGGGCTCGATGGCCGTTCGATTGTCTCGGACCAGCTGGGCGGAGCCACCTTGGCGCAACACGCGGCCGCGTTCGGCATTGCCGCTTGGGCGCACGTTCATCAGCGTCTGAATTGGATCACGACATTCGAACTGCGCTCGGCTTGGAAGTACCCGGTGAGCCACGATGCTCAGATTTGTGGCGTGGTGCTGACCGGTTGCACGCAGGCGAGCGGCATCGCCGATCCGCAGACGCGCACGGCACTCACCTATTTCCAGAGTGAACTCTGGGGGCGCCTGACCGACACGCTCGAGCTCACCTTCGGCTACGCGAATTTGGCTACGCAATTGGCGCCTGACGGCCGCAGGCGCAGCATGTTCTACAGCCCGGACGCGCGCTTTTACCTCACTCTCAACGTGTACCTCGATCACCTGTACGTGAATCTCGCGCCCAAAAAGCAGCAAAGCGCGAGCGTTGCGAACGAGCCGCGCACTCCCTGAACGTGTCGCTTCGCGGTTCGTCGTTCGCGCTTTGTGCGTTCCTCGCCGGCTCGGGCTGGGTGGCTCCGGTGCGTGCGGCGGGGCCGGCGATGCGCGAGTACCGCGTCGAGTTCGAGGCTGAGCGCGTGCAAGTGGAAGGCGATCTCGGCTCGCTCGAGCTCGACGGCGATGTCCGGGTCCAAGCGCAGCGTTACCGCTTGATGAGCCAGCACCTGCAGCTCCGTCGTGGACCGCGCGGCGTCGAGGCAGAGGGTACCGCGGACGTCGCGTTCTGCACCTGCGATGAGCCACCGATCCGGCTCCGTGTCTCGCACGCCACGCTAGCGCCGCCGACAGACGCGCTGTTCATGAATCCGAGACTCGAGGTCGGCGGAGTCCCCGTGCTCTGGCTGCCCGCGCTTTGGTTGCGAGCTCCAACACGCATGGGGCTGACCTTGCCCCGCGTTGCCTATCGCGGAGACGACGGCGTGTTCGTCGGCGGAGGCGCCTATTTCCCGCTAAAAGTCGAAGAAGGGCGGGTCACACGCAGCCTCACCCTGGGTGGCGGTGGGTATCTGCTCAAAGGCGGTCGTTTGGAGGGCGAGCTCGACACCGAGTCCAGCACGTCGCGCGTGGCTTGGGATCACGTGCAACACACGGCGCTCGAGGTCGATGCTCATGGCAGCGCGGCCTTGTCGGACGCGACCTTCGCGTATCGGGTGGACGCGTTGCGAGGCGCGCGTGCGGCGAGCGTCTCTTCGTCGCTCGAGGTCAGCGCGCGGCGCATGGATCGCGCGCGGATCAGCGTGTCGCACGTGGATGAGTTGGCGCTAGGTTTCGGGGTTCGAGCTGACGCGCCGCGCGCCGGGCCACTCGGCGATCTGGGCGCCATCGGTCCGGAGCTGTACCTCGGGGCGGCCCGTGGCCTTGGGGATAGCGTCAGCTATGACGTGTTCGCGCTCTCGCGCACGACCGCGGTGAGCGGCAGCCATAGTCAAACGGAGCTGTTTCAGCGCGGTTCTTTGAGTACCAAGCTGCGGCCCGGCCCGCTCGGCGTCGACCTGACAGCGGCAGAATCGGGCGATCTTCGAGTCGCCGAATACCGCACGGACGGGCTCCTCCGCGGCGGCCTCCAGGCGCGGATCGGACTACCTCTGCTGCGCGGGTTCGGCAGCGTGTCTCACTTCGTCGAGCCGCTGATCATCGCGCGCGGCTTGCTCGATGCGCGCCCGCGCGGCTCGCAGGTCAACGACGAGCGCACCCTGCTCGGCGCCGGCGGCTTCGATACCTCGGTCGGTCAGCGCAGCACGCGCCAAGCGTTGACGCTCACGGTGCGTGCTGGTGCTCTCTCGCACGAAGACGAGCTTCAAGGAGTGGGCCTCGCGCGACTCGGCGCCGATGCGCGCTGGCTTGGGCTGGCCCAGTCGTTCGCTGCACTGGGGCGCAGCCCCGCCATGGTCTCGCTGTCGCGGGTGCGCATTGGCAAAAGCGACGGTTTGCACCTGTTGCTGCGCGCGGATGGGGCAAGTCATGGCTCTCCAGCGCGCGCGCGAGTGCTGTTCGACGAAAGTTGGTTCGACAGCGCGCGACCGTTCCTCGATCGCAACGGTTGGAGTGGGGGGGCTGAGCTCTCCATCCCTTGGACCCGGGCCTTCAGCACCACCGGGTCGATTGACTATGACTTGACCGAGCGCGAGCTACTGGCCGCCTGGGGCGGATTCGGTTACCACCATCCCTGTGGCTGTTTGGCCGTGGCAAGCTTTGTGGGCCACCGGGTCGGTCGGGGAGGCTTCGACGCCTGGCTGGGTTTCGACCTAGCGCCCTAACGCCTGAACCGCGAGCTGTGCGGGGAGGAGCGATGCGGCACGCGCACACAGAGGCGCCAAGAGCGGCCGGTTTCGGACGCTTTTGTGGCTTCCGATTCGCCGCCCCCCGTTGATTCTAGTAACCTCCGTAGCATCGTGCCGGACAGCGAAAAGCCGACCTCGCCCAGCGCTGCGCATGGATCACTGCAGGGCTCGAAGATCGTCGTCGCAGAAGATGATCGGATCACGCGGGAACTGCTCGCCGGAATGCTGCGCAAGCACGGCTTCAACGTGGAGACCGTGCCGGATGGACAAGTCGCCGTGGAGCGAGTGGCCAAAGGCGGCGTCGATCTGGTCTTGCTCGATATTTTGATGCCGCGACTGTCGGGGCTCGAGGCGTGTCGACTGCTGAAAGGCATGACCAGTGACACGTTCTTGCCCGTCCTGCTCGTGACCGTCAAAACCGACAGTGCGAGTCGCGTCGAAGGCCTCAAGATCGGCGCCGACGACTACGTGTGCAAGCCGTTCGACGAGGCCGAGTTGCTCGCTCGCGTCGAGGCCATGCTACGCATCAAGCGGCTCCACGATCACGTGGTCGAAGCCCGCGCGCGTCTGGAGCAGCTCAGTCTGCACGACGACCTCACTGGCCTATACAACTACCGCTACCTGCACTCGCGTTTGAACGAGGAATTCAAGCGCGCCGAGCGCTATCACGACCCGCTGTCGTGCTTGGTCATCGATATTGACCGGTTGCAGGCCCACAATGATGCAGGGGGACGGGAAGCGGGCGATCGCGTGATCTGTTTCGTGGCGGACACGATTCGCCGCTCCGTGCGCGAGGTGGACGTGGTGGCGCGCTTCGGCGGCGATGAATTTTTGGTGGTTTTGCCGAGCACCCACTTTGCCGGCTCGGTCACCGTCGCCGAACGAATCTTCCAGGACGCGAACCAGTTGCTCGAGGGTTGGGAAAAGCGCTCACCGTTGCCCGTGGCGCTTTCTTTGGGCGTCGCGCTGTTCCCGTCGCGCGACGTTCGGACCAAGGACGCATTGCTGCGCGGGGCCGACGCGGCGCTGCACGCCGCCAAGCGCGATGGCGGGAACAGAATTTGCGTGTATCAACAACAAGGTCACATGTACACGCCGGTCAGCGCTGCCAGTCACACCCAATCAGACGGTCGTCCTTCGCGACCGCGTTCGGATCCGCCGAATCGTCGCCCGGAGCGGCCGCTTGCGAACGAACCGGGCACATTGGGTGAGCGCGCGATTCCTCGGAGGAAGCCCGAGTGACATTGTCGGCACGGCCACGCTCCGGAGAGATCGGCCAAGTCAAACTCGAAGAAGCTCCGCCGCGCGTGCTCGTCGTCGATGACGAACCAACGCTGCGCCGCACGCTCGCGCGTCTGCTCAACAGTCGCAACATGACCGTGCTCACCGCGGACGACGGCGCACAGGCCATCGATCTGCTCGGCCGCGAACAGGTCGACGTGTTGCTCGTCGATCTGATGATGCCGAAGGTCGGCGGCCTCGAGCTCTTGGATCACGTGCGCTCATCACACGCCGGGGTTGAAGTGATCATGATGACCGCGTTCGGCGACGTCGAAACCGCGGTCAAAGCAGTGCGCGCCGGCGCGTATCACTTCCTGACCAAACCGTTCCGCTCCAACGACGAAGTCGTGCTCACGGTGACCAAGGCCGCTGAGCGTCGGCGGCTCGTCGACCGTGCGCTCTTGCTCGAGAAGCGGCTCGAGCAAATGGAGAAGTTTGGCGAACTCATCGGCAATTCGCCAGCCATGCAAGAGGTGTATCGGCTGGCCATTGGCGTTGCGCCCACCTCTTCTACGGTGCTGATTTTGGGCGAAAGCGGCACGGGCAAGGAGCTCACCGCGCGAGCCATTCACGGCCATTCTCCACGTGTGAACGCGCCCTTCGTGGCCGTCAATTGCTCGGCCATTCCGGTCGATTTGGTGGAGAGCGAGCTCTTTGGGCACGTGCGCGGCGCATTCACGGGCGCCACGGCCACGCGCGCGGGTCTGTTCGAATCCGCCGATCGCGGCACGTTGTTCCTCGACGAAGTGGGTGATCTACCGCCGCTCGCCCAAGTCAAATTGCTGCGCGCCTTGCAAGAGGGCGAGGTCAAGCGCGTCGGCTCGAACGAAACGCGCATCGTCGACGTGCGTGTGGTCGCGGCGACCAACGTCGACTTGCGCAGCCGCATCACCGCTGGCAGGTTTCGCGAAGATCTCTTTTATCGCCTGAACGTCGTGCCCATCTCGCTACCCGCTCTGCGTGAGCGACGTGAAGACATCCCGCTGCTCGCGTATCACTTCTTGCAAAAGTACGCGTCCCGCTCGAGCAGCCAAGTGAAGAAGATCTCTCCCGAAGCGATGCGGCTATTGTCGTCGCACCACTGGCAGGGCAACGTGCGCGAGCTCGAAAACGCCATCGAACACGCGGTCGTGTTCTGTCGCGACGACACCATGACCCCTGCGGAGCTGCCCTTCGGCCGGCCCAGCAATGGCGCGCCGCCCGACCCAGCTCAGTCTGGGATTGCCGACCCGGCGGCCCAGAACTTCTCCGCGCTGCCCTACAAAGAGGCCAAAGAGAAATCGATGGAGGCCTTCGAGATCGCCTATTTCGAAGGACTTTTGGCCCGCTGTCAGGGGAATGTGTCCGAGGCGGCACGCCAAGCCGGCCTGGACCGATCGAATTTTCGACGCGCGGTGAAGCGAGCCGGCGTAAAAGTCCGCGACGACGAATGACGCGCTTCGCGATCCCTGCCGGGGGAACCTGTTTCCGGATTTTCGACCGGACGACTGCGCGCACGTGTGTGCTCGTTCTTGGGCTGCTCGCGGTCGGGGTCGAGCGCAGTGCGCGCGCTCAAGACGCAACCGAAGCGCTCAATGCAGCGGCTAACGCGATGCCCAAGACGGCGCCCGTCACCGCGCCGCGGCCCCGTGCACTGACGCTCAAGCGTTGCCTCGAACTCGCAGTCCTCAATTACCCGAAGGTCCAAGAGGCGCGCGCTCGTCTGGCACAAAAGAACGCCCAGCTCGATCAGGCCTACGTCGCGCCGTACAGCGACTTCACCATGACCGGCGGCATTGGACCCGCGCCCACGCTGCGTGGCACCGCGGTGTACAGCCCCGACACGGACAAGGCGCTGACCAGCAAGATGAACGCCGCGTGGCAGCTCAACGTGAGCGGCGCGATCCCGATCTACACCTTCGGCAAGATCACCAACCTGTGGGACGCGGCCAAGCAACAGGTGCGCGTCGGTGAATTCGAAATCAAGAAGGAGCAAAACGACGTCAAAGTCAGCGTGCGCCGCGCCTACTACGGCGTGCAACTCGCCCGTGATGCATTGACGCTCGTGCGCGAAGCGCTCAATCGCATCGACGCGTACGTGGTTCGTCTGGAAAAGAAGGTCAAAGACGGCGACGGTGACGACATCGATTTGCTCAAAATCAAGATGTACCGAGCCGATCTCGAAGTGCGCGAAAGCGAGGCCATGCGCCAAGAAGCGATCGCGCTCGCGGGGCTGCGCTTCCTGACCGGAGGCGGCCCCGACGCGGACGTGATGGACGCGCCGCTGCACCAAAGCAGCCACCGGCTGGGTCCGATCTCGCGCTACCTGTCCGCGGCGCGCTTGTATCGTCCAGAAGTGAACATGGCTCGCGCTGGCGTCCTCGCGCGCGAAGCCCAGGCGCGCATCGAGCGCGCCAAGTTCTTTCCCGACTTGGCGATTGGTTTGAATCTGGGCTACTCGGCCGCGCCCGAAATCGAAGATCAGAAGAACCCATTCGTGAAAGACAGCGCCAACTACCTCGCGTATGGCGCCGGCCTCGTCTTCCGATACAAACTCGATTTCCTGCCGCAATCCGCGCGCCTCGCGCAAGCCAACGCGCAGCTCGAAGAACAGCGCGCGACCGAACGCTATGCGCTCGGTGGCGTCGGAACCGAAGTCGAAGTCGCCTTCCGCGAAGCCGAAGACGCCAAACGCCGTCTCGAAGCGTACGGCCGCGCGGCCTCGTACGCCAAACAGTGGCTCGTTCAAATCCAAGAAGGCATCGACGTCGGCACCTACGACGACCCAGACGTCGTCGACCCCGCCCGCGAATACGCGATGAAGCGCTTTCTGCAAATGAACGCCACCTTCGACTACAACGTCGCCCTCGCCAAACTAGCCCAAGCCTGCGGCTGGGACTTCGTAACCGGCGACGACGAATAACGCTCCAAAGAATTGGAGAAGGGGGCGCTCACAATCCAGCAGCGCACCTCACAGTAGCGCGCTGTTCTCGACACACCACGGACCCACGCCGCATCGTCACAGCGTAAGCGATTGGCGCGATGTTGAGCCTGGATCGGCTCCCTGAGTTTGAACCGCCGAGCCGCAGAGGCCGCAGAGATCTGAGGGAGATTTGGGGGTTCCCATTCCACGTCGGAGCGCATGTTTGCCACGCCGCAAACCGTCGATCAGAGGAACCCCAAAAAATCTCCTCTCACTCAGATCTCTGTGGCCTCTGCGGCTCGGCGGTTAATCTCTCCGCTCGTTCCGCGCCGCGTTCCGGTTCCCACCAAGCACGCGCGCCGCCCTCCGTTAGTCGAGGCGCGCTGGGAACAGTGCGTTGCGTGAGGTGCGAGGCGGGGGCGCACCCCTTCGGGTGTCACGAAGCGCGTCGGGCGCCCCCAAAATCGCGTTGGGCGATCAGTCGTCGTCGCTGGAGTCGCCGTCGGAGTCGCTATCGCCGTCGGAGTCCGAGTCTTCCATCTCGGAGTCGAGGTAGAGATCGGAGTCGTCGTCGCGGGCGGTGGCGGCGGCGACGATGGCGGAGGTCGGCTTTTCGGACTTTTCCGGCTTTTCTTCGCCCGGGTTGGGCGGAGACGAGGAGCGCGACTTGGTTGCGTCGTGTTCTTCGATCTTCTTCTCGATGCTGAGTAGCGCGTTCATGATCGACTCACTGACCATCGAGACGATGATCGGGAGCTGACCCTTGAGGGCCTCGTAGTAGCGCTGGCGCTCGGTCGAGTGAATGATCGCGGGCGGGTGACCGGCGCGCATCAAGAGCACGTTCATCAACAGGCGCGAGACCTTGCCGCTGTCTTGCGGGAAGGGGAACACGCGCAGCAAGTCGTAGTGGACGCGTGCCGCGATGCGGATTGGGCTCTTGAGCTTCTTCGGCTCGGGGCCGTTCAGCCAATCAATGACCTGGCGTGCCTTGTAGGCGATCTTGTCCGGCGCGGCGTACTCGTGGAAGTACAGCCGGTGTTGCGGAATGTCCTTACGGTACTTGACCGTTTTGACGTCGCCTTCCTCGGGGTGGAGGATGCAGTAGATCTTCTTGATCGTATCGACGTTGATCGGAACGCGCTTCTTCTCGGACAGCTCGCGCACGTATTCGAGCGCTTGCCGATGACGACGGATCTCATCGCACACGGGTTGCAGCCCAGAGTCCGCGACGACGCTCATGTTCGGGTCGATCGCGGTCTTCAACTCTTGGAAGGTGTAGACGACGCCTTCCAGCGCGCTGTCGTGGTAAACCCACGACATTTCGAAGCTTTCGCGATATTCGCGCTGGAACTGCTCGTCCATGCCGTTCAAGCGCTCGTTGATCACCGCCCAGCGTTCCTCGATCGAGAGCGCGGGGGGCGGGGGAGCCTGCGGGACGGCAGGGGGCGGCGGGGGTTGCGGCGCGGCGGTGGCCCGCGGCGGGTCGTGCAAGATTTCGGCGGGTAAGCGAACCCCTAACAGACGCTGATTCTCTTCGTGGCGACGCGTGGTGCCCGATTGATTGGGAATGGTATCAGCGCGGTATTGGCGCGTGGTGACGCCTCGCCCAATTCCATCGCCGCGCTGAGCGCGCTTGTTGGCGCGAGCGACTTTGCCCTCGAGGGCACGGCGAGCGGCTTCACGCTCGGCGCGAATGCGCTCGCGTTCGGCCTCTTTCGCCTTGCGATACGCTTCACGCTCGGCGTCCTTGGCCTTCTTCTCTTCGTCCTTGAGGCGCTTGGCCTCCTCGCGAGCGGCATCGCGCTCAGCAATCTTTTGTAGACGCTCGGCTTCCTTTTCGCGTCGGATGCGCTCGCGCTCAGCCTCTTTGGCGGCCAGAGCGGCTGCCTTGGCGGCTTTTTGCTCGGCCTCTTTGCGAGCCTTCTCTTTTTCGCGCTCTTTGAGCTCGAGGGCCTTGGCTTTTTCGCGCTCTTTGAGCTCGCGCGCTTTTTCCTTTTCGCGCTCTTTCTTTTCGCGCTCGGCCTCTTTGGCTTTGAGTGCCTTCTCGCGCTCGGCGTCTTTGCGGGCCTTTTCCGCGTCCTTCGCCTTTTGCTCGCGCTCTTTTTCTTTGGCCTTGAGCGCCTTTTCGCGCTCGGCGTCTTTGCGAGCCTTCTCTTTTTCGCGCTCTTTCTTTTCGCGCTCTTTTTCTTTGGCCTTGAGCGCCTTTTCGCGTTCCGCATCCTTGCGGGCGTTGGCAGCCTTCGCCGGCTTCTTCTTGGCGGACGGTTTGGCCGCGGCCTTCGCGGGCTTCTTCTTAGCGGGCGCCTTCGGCTTCGCGGCCGGCTTCTTCTTAGCCGACTTGCGTGCTTCCTTGCGAGGGCTAGCAGAGGCCTTCGCCTTGGCGCGGGCTTTCTTCGGAGTAGCTTTCTTTCGGACGGACATCGCGGAAATCAGCGGAAATGTGATTAGGGGCCAGACCGGTACCCAGCCCGTCCAAGCGAACACATAGCGCTCCCTCGTACCGGGCCGCCTGCGAGCCGGAATTCGAGTCGGAGGCAGTTTGGGACCGGAGTCCCTGGGGGCAAAGCCCAGGGCAACCTAATCGGCTCGCGTGCAATCCGTCAAGAAAGACCTGCGAGCTCGACCGGAAGTCGTTCGACCGGCCCGTTCGCTGCCTGGCTGTGCCTGGCTGTGCCTGGGCCGAGCTGAGGGGTCGTCAGGAGAAGGTGTAGTCGGGAAAAATCTCGCTATGAACCAGCGGGCGATTGCGCTCGGTGAGCACTTCGACCCCAGTCTCGGTCACGAGTACGGTGTGCTCGAATTGGGCTGAAAGTGAGCCGTCCGCGGTCACCGCGGTCCAGTCATCATCCAAAACATCCACTTCCCAACCACCAATATTTACCATTGGCTCGATGGTGAAGGTCATACCGGGTTTGAGCCGTTCACCTTTACCCCAGCGACCGTAGTGGGCGACCTTTGGCTCATCGTGGAATTTTCGACCAATGCCATGCCCGACGAAGTCGCGTACCACCGAGCAACCTTGAGCTTCGACGAACTCTTGAATCGCAGCGCCCACATCACCGAGGCGCGCGCCGGGGCGAACCTGCGCGATTCCGAGAGCGAGGCTGCGCCTGGCGACTTCCACCACGCGCTTGGCGGCGTCACTCACTTTGCCGACATAGAAGGTCGCGGACGTGTCGCCGTGAAAACCTTTATAGATGTGGGTCACGTCGATATTGATGATGTCGCCATCACGCAACACTCGCTCACTCGGAATTCCGTGGCAGACCACCTCGTTAATCGAGGTGCAGACGCTCTTCGGAAATCCTTTGTAGTTCAGCGGGGCAGGGATCGCGCCCTGACTCAGCGTGTGGCGGTGGACGAACGTGTTGATGTCCTCTGTCGTCAACCCGGGACGGACGATCTCACCGACAGCGGACAGGGTCTCCGCCGCGAGCCGCGAAACGTCGCGCATGGCGTCGATTTCGGTTTGGCGTTTGATTTCGACGGCTGAACTTCGAAAATGCATATGGCTCTACTTCCGCTGCAGCGTATCACTTCTTCGAGGAGCGCGCCGCACGTTCTGCGGCCAAGTCGGCGGCTTGGATCCTTTGAATCCGTGCCCGTAGCTCTGGCGTGTTGGGCTCGCCGTGGAAGTGCATGACACCATCCCTGGCCTCGGCGTGCGCTGAGGGCGGTCGATAATTCCGGGTCAAGAGCAGCAACTCTCGCCCGACCCACGCGCCACCGACGCGATCGAGCCAGTGAAATGACGGGTCTTTCCCGGAGATCGTGAGCGTTACTTGAGGTGGTGCGGGAGGCCCAGACAAGCCTTCCAGCGTGCGCATCGTCACTTCGTAGCGTCGGTTGTTACCGAAGCTGCCTTCGCGCGAGACCGTGGCTACTTTGACCAGCCAGACGCTGTGCGCTGCCCGCACGCGATCTTCGAAACGAGGGTCGTCACCGGCAGTGCCAGGAACGAACGCAGTTTCGAAAAGATGCCCAGAAAATCCGTCATCGAGCAGCGCGGCGTCTTCGGCACCGTACAATGGCAAGCGCGATGGGTCCGTTGCCTGCGGAGGGCTCGAGCAGGCAACGACGAGCGACAGTGCCGCGCCGATCACACACGCACGACGACTGAGACTTGCGCTCGACGCGCTCAACGCGACCGACGAACGCAAAGCGATCGACGACTTTGACTTAATCGAGGAGGAGCTTCGTCCAACTGTTCGCTTGAGTGACTCGACAGACAAGTGATACGCTCTTGCGCCGCTACGCGGTGGGTACGCTCAAGGATTTCCGGAGGATAGCAATGAGGCCGAGACTGTTGGTCACGCTTTTCGCGCTGGGTATGGCATCGTCGGCGCTAGTCGTCGAGCCCCGAGTCGCCGAAGGCAAGGACAAACCTGCCGCGAGCACAGCGGGTACGATCGAAAAGGCGACAGGCTTGTCGCCCAAGGGACTGCACTGGGCCCTCACGCTGGAAGGCGTCGCCAAGATCTACGACAAGGTGTTCGAGGACGAGTACTTGCCACTGCTGCGTAAAGCGCAACCCGGGCAGGAAATGCAGGGCCTCGAGGACGAGCAGAAGACCAAGCAAGGCATTCTGCGTCGCGGTCGGATCGATTTCGGGAACATCCCAACTGGTGTCGATCAATCACCGCTCAAGGGTGAGTACAGCTACAACAACGGCGAAAGCATGGCGACGCTCCGCCTGCGCAGCGGTACTGAGCGCCATTTCTTTTTCTTCAGCGACAAGCTGTGGAAGGTCTATGACGAGCACAAGCTGGCGAAGGGTGGCACCCTCGGCGAAAATTTCGCAGAAGCCACGAAGATCCTGAGCAAGCGCTTTGGGGTTCCTGGCAAGCTCGTTCCGGCCGATTATGACAAAGGTCAGCCCTTCGACGAGATGCAGTGGCGCGACCCTGAAAAGACAATCCGCGCAATCGACCGCGGCAATGTGTTGGGCATGGTCTACGCAGACCGCACCGTGGCCGACAACATCTCGCAGTACCGTAAGAACAAGGCCGAGGACCTGCACGCGATGGACAAGGACGTCGCCGCGGCCACTGCGCACCCGCCGACCTACGCGGGCAAGCCGGAAGACAAGCCCGCCAAGGGCAAGAAGTAGCCGCCCAGCGCCGGTCCCGAGAGGGCCGGCGCGAAACGCCTATCTCAAGGCTGTCAGACGCGAGCGATCGGTCGCCGACGGCCGGGGGCCGACTGAGGCGACTGACGAGAGCGATTTAGCCGAGGCGAGCGGCGCCGACGGGGATCAACGGACCTGACGTGAGTGTCAGGATGATCCCCGGCACCACTGCGGCGAGCGGGGGCTCGAAAATTCGACGACGCACCAGCGTGTTGCCCGGGCAACCGGCGAACCGTCCCGTAACGTGGAGCGAAACCCCCGTTTCCTCTACGGAAACTAGGTAGAGGTCGCCGCCGTCCGCCTGGACTAGGGGTGCAAGCACCTCGCGCGCGACCCTCACAATCTCGTCTTTGCCCGCTGCCATTCCGAACCCAGAAGTTACCACGACGCTTGACCAGACCGCGAGGCTTACTCTAGGTTCCCGCCCGCTTCACTTTCAGTGGGGTGGTTTCGCGCTCTTTCCGAGCATCCGAATTACCGCGCCCGCTGGCAGGTGGGCTGCCGGGTGCTAACGTTCGGTTAGTCCGGGCTTTCACGCAATAATCGAGGATAGTATGGCTGTTCACATTCGCCTTGCCCGTCATGGCACCAAAAAGGCTCCGTTTTTCCGCATCGTCGTTACCGATCATCGCAACCCGCGTGATGGCAGTCACCTCGAAAATATCGGCACTTTTCATCCCGCCAACGAAGGCGTGCTGAACCTCGATCGCTCGCGCCTCGAGTACTGGCAGTCCAAGGGCGCTCAGCCGTCGCACACGCTCAGCAAGCTCTTGAAGAAGAATCCGGCGACGCCCGCTCAACCGTGAGCGTGCGTCCGCGGTTCGGGGTGCTTTCCCTCCGCTTTATTTCCCCATCCTGCACCTACTCGGGCGCTTAGTCGCCCGACCGAAACCGGAGCCGCCGAGTTATGGCCCTCAAGGAACTGATTACAACGATCGCCCAGGCCTTGGTCGACGACCCCGACAGCGTCGAGGTGACTGAAATCGAGGGAGATCACAATTCGCTGATCGAGCTCAAGGTCGCCAAGAACGACATCGGCAAGGTCATCGGCAAGGACGGGCGTACAGCCCAGTCCATGCGTACGATTTTGACCGCCGCCTCGACCAAGATTGGTCGACGTGCCCATCTCGACATCGTCGACTAGCGGCTGACGAGCCCGCACTGTCTGTAGATGTCGCGAGCAGGTGAGCCACTAGAGGCCTCGCCGGGTCTAGAGGTCGGACGGGTCAGCAAGGCCCACGGCATCACCGGCGAGCTGCGCATCGTTCCGCATTGGGAGTCGAGCGATGCGCTGGATCAGGTCGAGGAGATCTGGCTGACGATCAACGGTAAGCGCACGCCGTATGCGATCGAGCGCGCGCGTGCCGTGCCCAAGGGCTATCTGGTGAAGCTGCGCGGCGTCGATGATCGCAACGCCGCGGAGGCCCTCCAGGGCGCAACCGTCAGTGTCCCCCGCAGTGCGCTCTCTCCGCTCGAGCCTGGTGAGTACTATCTGGTCGATTTAATCGGCGCGAAGGTGCTGGGTCCGGAAGGCGAGATTGGTGAGGTCACCGGCATTACCTCGCACCCCACGGTCGACGTCATCGTCGTGCGCCTCGCCGACGGCACGAGTGTCGAGCAGCCGCTCTCGGAGCCGTGGCTCTCGAGCGTGGATGTTTCGGCCCGCCAGGTGATCTTGAGTTCACTCGACGGGCTCATGTAGCTCGCGATGAAACTTGCCATCGTTACGCTATTTCCGGAGCTGTTTGGCTCGTTTTTCGAGCTGAGCTTCGTCGGCCGCGCGGTTACTTCGGGCACGCTGACCGTGCACCTCGAGCCGATGCGCAAGCACGGCTTGGGCAAGCACCTGAGCGTCGATGACACGCCGTATGGCGGAGGTTCGGGCATGGTGATTCGCCCGGACATCGCAGTGGCCGCAATCGAAGCAGCCGAGCTCGCCCTCGCATCGAGCACGCGGCCGCATCGCGTTTTACTCACCCCTCAGGGTGAGCGGTTCAAGCAGGCCAAAGCCCGCGCGCTCGCCGCACACGAGAGCTTGGTCTTGATTTGTGGCCGCTACGAGGGCTTCGACGAACGCGTGCGCAGCTTCGTCGACGAAGAGCTGTCGCTCGGTGATTTCGTGCTCACGGGTGGTGAGGTTGCCGCGATGTGCGTCGTCGAAGCGTGTATTCGCTTGTTGCCGGGGGTGCTCGGCAACGCGGATTCGACGAGTGAGGAATCATTCAGCGTCGAGTGCGGCGGGTTGCTCGAGTATCCGCAATACACGCGCCCTGCGAGTTTTCGCGAGCTGGATGTGCCGGAGATCTTGCGCGGTGGCGATCACGAAAAGGTGCGCGCTTGGCGCAGCGCCGCGTCTCGCGAGCGTACCCTTTCGCGCCGCCCGGACTTGCTGACCGCTGACGGAAAGCCCTCGGGCGGCAAAGGTGAGGGTCAATCATGAGGCGCGTCGCCGCTGCACTGGTGCACCATCCGGTCCACGACCGTGCACGCGCGGTCGTGACCAGCGCGATCACGAATTTGGATCTGCACGACATCTCGCGCAGCTCGCACACCTACGGGTTGAGCGATCTGTTCATCGTGCATCCCGTTGCCGCGCAGCGCTTGTTGGCGGAGCGCGTGCGCGAACATTGGATTAGCGGCTCCGGTGCGCGGCGCATCCCGGACCGCACGCCCGCAATCAGCCTGCTGCGCGTCGTACCCACTTTGGATGACGCGCTGACCGAGCTCGGCGAGGGCGCACGGCTGTGGGTCACGAGTGCCAAGGGTTCGGGCGATCTCTTGGACTACCCGGCGGCTCGCGCCGAACTTTCACTCGATGGCCCCCCAGTACTGATCGTGTTCGGCACCGGCTGGGGGCTTGCTGATTCGATCACCGCGCGCGCCGACGTGCGGCTCGCATCGATCCTCGGGCGACGCGAGGACGGCTACAATCACCTGAGCGTGCGTGCTGCCGCGGCGATCATTTTCGATCGTCTGCTGTCTCGGCAGCGTTAGCACCCTCGGGCAATCCGCCCGCGAGGATGCGCATCAGTTCTGCCGTTCGGACGCCCTTGCCCGCCCACTCGAAGAGCGGCGGCAGGATCACGAGTCCGCCGGGCTTGGCTCGGCGCAGTTCGATCAGCGCGACGCGCGCTGGGCTGCTCGCGTCCGCATGCACCAAGCGTAGACGCTTCGGGACTAGCTTGGCGCTCTCCGCCCGCGCCAAAAAATGGCTGAGCTCGCGGGCTGGGTAGACGAAGGCTGCGCGACTGCGCGCCCCAGTCAGCGCGGCTCCCGCAGCAGTGATGAACGGGTCGAGGTCGCCGAAGCGTGCTTGGACCTTGGCCGGGTGCGAGCTCGGTCGTGAGTGATCGGGGTCGAAAAACGGCGGGTTCGAGACGACCAGGTCGGCCGCTTGGCGTAGAGCGTCGGGCAAGCCTTCGCTCAAGTCGCGAGCAAAGCTCTCGCTGGGCATGCCCGCGTGGCGCGCATTTTCGTCCGCCAAGCCGAGCAGCGACGCTTCCCGTTCGACCAGCGCGAAGCGGGCTGCGGCGCCCAAGTGATGCAATCCGAGCGCGACGGAGCCTACGCCCGCGCCCAGATCGACCGCGAGCCCTGCGCGTCGACCTGCTGCGGCAAAAGCCGCCAAGAGCACGGCATCCACGTTCACGCGGTAGCCGACTGCTGGCTGGCGCAGGCGGACGGCGCCGTCGTACAAGGTGTCGGTCGTGGTCGCCGCGGAGCGACTTACAGACCCGCTGCTATTCGTAGGCGTTGCCGCCATCTCCCGACTGTCCTGTGTTCTTGGCGCTTTCTCAAGCGCTAGCGCAGAAAAAGCTCAGCGAGGGCTTGCCGCACGGCCCTCGGCGTGACACGGGAACGTGCTCATTGACCCGTGCCCTCCGCCCAGATAGCGCTTTCTTGAGGCGACTTGCCTACGCGGGCGCGCGCTTTGGCCCGCGTTTCGTGATCGAACATAGCCCTAAATTCTTCGGCACTGCGTTTGCTCTGGCTCTGCCGGAAACGCGCCAGCGTGTGCTCGATAACCTGCGTCGCGTGAAAGGCCAGCGCTCGTTCTTCAGTGAACAGCGAGACGTCGTGCAGACCTTTACCAGTTACGCCTCATGTCTCGCCGAATCGCTGGGCATCGAGCGCGCCGACGGTCAAAATACGAAGCTGTCATTGCAAGGCCGGGAGCACTTGCGCTCGGCGCTGGCGCTCGGCCGGGGTGTGATTCTGGTCACGGCCCACATTGGTCCATGGGATTGCGCGGCGCGCCTGCTCGCCAAGGATTTCAGCGCCGACGTGATCGTGGTCATGTTGGCCGAAGCCGATGAGGCCGCGCGCAAAGTTCACGACGCGGTGCGCGAGCGAAGCGGCGTGCGCGTGATGCACGTCGGTGATCATCCGCTCGATGCCTTGCCGCTGCTCAGGCACGTACGGGGTGGGGGAGTGGTCGCCATTCAGCTGGATCGGGCTTCGCCCGGCGGACGCGCGCTGTCGGTCGAACTGTTCGGCAGCGAGGAATCGCTACCGGAGGGTCCCTTCCGCTTGGCGGCGCTGTCCGGGGCGCCAGTGGTTCCCATTTTTGCGCACCGCCTCGGCTATTTCCGCTACGAGTTCTCGATCGAAGCGCCGATTTGGGTAGGTCGTCAGGCCACGCCCGCGGAGCTGCGCGTAGCGGCCTCCAGCGCCGCCCAAGCAATGCAATCCTTCATCTCACGCCACCCCACCGAGTGGTTTCATTTCGCGAACTAATCCCATGCAGCTATTCGTTGGAAGACACAATCTCGAGGGCGACATCGCCCGCTACGCGTCGCGCTTCAACTTGCTCGAAGTGCGCGCGGACGCGACCAACCTGCCGCGTGGAGCGCGTTTGGCTGATTGGCGAAAGCGCGTTCCTGCCGAGTTTGCGTTCAGCGTGGTGTTGCCGCGGAGCGTGGGTCAATTCGAGTCGAGCAGCTTCGACCTCGGTCGGTCGTTGGAGCTTGCGGACGCGCTGTCTGCCAAGTGGTTGTTGCTCCAGTCGCCGTCGTCGGTCGGCCCGAGCGCGCGCATGCGTGAACGCTTGAGTAAGTTGTTCGAAGCCGTGGCTCACGCGGATCGGCGCATCGCTTGGGAATCGCGCGGCGTTTGGGAAGACGAACAGATCGAAGAATTCGCGGCCGAGCACGGTGTGACCGTGGTGCGCGACGTGACGCGCGCCGAGCCGCCATCGGGTGATTGCGTTTACACGCGTCTCTTGGCGCTGGGTGACGGCGTGCAGTTGCGCGCGAGCACTGCCAGTCACATTGCCGAGGCCATTGCCGATCGCGAAGAAGCATTCATCGTGATCGAAGGCCATGGTGCGGAGACCGTGGCCAAAGCCTTGCGGCAGGAGCTTGCAGAATGAGACTCCGCGCGCTCGCCATTTCGAACGATCCAATCGCCGAAGAAGCGGCGGTCGCGCAGCTCGGGCAGGGTGGCTCCGCCGTTGGCGCGGTCTTGGCTGGGTTCTTTGCGGCGGCCGGCGGCTACTCGGGCGTCTTGCTTTCGCCGCTGACGATCCTGATCGCGGGCATCGGCACCGGTGGTCGTGCGTTCGATGGTCGCCTCCGCCAGCCAGGGCTCGGCACCAAGCGCCCGCGCGGCTTCCTACCTGACGAACCGATCCCCCCGGCCGCGCGCATTGCCGTGCCCGGTTCGGTGGCCGCCGCGGCGGTTGCCAATGCGTACGACGGCGCCAAATCGCTCGGTTCCCTGGTCAAGCACGGCATTCTTCGCGCCGAGCGCGCAGGCGCCGAGGGGCGCGCCGAGATCTTGGGACGCGTGCGCTCGCTCGGCCAAGTTGCTTTTTCCGAGCAGGCATTCTCGCGCCCGTTTTTGCGACTCACGGGACCGAGCGAGGGCGGTCTCGTCACACCGGCGGATTTGACGAACGTGACGGACATCGATCACGCGGCGAGCACGCGAAACGTGGCCGGCTCGGGCTTCTTGGAACCACCTTGGTCCGAGGGCGCGGTGGGCGACTCACTGCCGCCTGAACTCGGCATCGGGGCTGCGGTTTGCGCCGTCGACGTGCGCGGCGTGTTCGCGGCCGCGGCCTATTTCCGACCCGCGGATGGGCTCGAAATCGATGATCTGGCGTTGCTCGCACCGTACGTCGCTGTGCCGACCCAACGTGGCGTCCCGCGCCAAACGCCGGGTAGCCCGCTTCCAGCGCCAGCGCCAATCGCGGTGCGCTGCAACGAGAACGGTGTGCCGGTGGAAGTGTGCGCTGAGCCTGGTGCCCCAGTGCTCAACTTCGGTAGTCCCGCGCGCTTGTCGCTGCTCCGCGATCCGATCTCGCGCGAAGTCACTGCCCAACGCCGCTAAGCAGCGCCCCTGCGGGGCGGCTTCAGCAGGCGATGGAATACGGCGCGCCGAGCTGCGCTAGCAACCAAGAACGACAAAAGCGTTCAGGGCGGCATCGGCCAGTTTTGGACGAATGCCGCCTTTCGAGGCTCGCCTTGCGGCGAGCCGACTCACGCGACTTTGGCGCCGTGCTTCTTGGCGAACTCGAGCAGGCCGATCTTATCGACCGTGCGGAGATCGCTGGTGGTGAGCTTGAGGGTGACGTGACGTCCGAGCTCCGGAACCCAGAGGCGGCGGCGCTGCACGTTCACGTGCTGCCAGCGCGCGGTCTTGATGTTGGAGTGCGAGACGTTGTGAGCGGCGAGCTTGCGCTTACCGGTAATTTCACTGCGGGCCATTGAGGGCGCGCAACCTAGCTCAGGGTGACCGGCTGTTCAAGTGTCACTTACTCAAACTAGCGTCAGCTCACCCAAGGCTTCCGCTGTTGTCCGGCAAAACTTCTTCAAGTTATCGAATTCGCGCGGTTTTTTGGTGAGGGCCTGCTCGTCCATGTACAGCCTTCGGGCCAGTTCGATCTGGATTGCGTGGACGCGATCTTTGGGGCGCCCGTAGTGGGACGTGGAGAAGCCGCCACGATAAGGCTCGTCGTGCGCGACGCTGAAGTGAAAGCCGGCAGCGGTTCGATCGACCAAGCGCAGCACTTGCTCGGAGCAGGTGCTGCGTCCACGCGAACCGGGGACCACGTCGGCGCGCTCGCGGCCGGGATCGATGTGACCCTCTCGACCACGACTTGGCATCGAGTGGCCGCACAACAAAATCGCAAAGCCGAACTCCGCCACGCGCGCTGCGAGCAGTGCCTGCAGCGTCTGATGATACGGGCGGTAGATGCGCACCAGGCGTCGCTCGAGCTCGCTGAAGGGCAGCGGCCGCAGCAATGCCGGTCGATTATCCGTCGTCACGCGCCAGATCACGCCGTGCGGCGCGGAGCGCGCGCTGCCACCCTCGACAGTGAGCGGATCCACGTCAGTCTCGGCGCGATTGAGATCACAGACGTAGCGACTCACATGTGAAACGAGCAACGTTGCCCCGACGTCCGGCACGTCCGCATACAGGTCGTCCACGAACAGATCTGCGTCGCGACCGAGTGATTGCGCGGGAGCAATCAGCGTCGCGATCGACTCGGGATCGACGCTGAGCCCAGCATGTGGAACCTCGACGATTACCGGCGTGCGAACGGCGCGAGGCTCATGAACTGAGAAAAACACCCGTGTTTTGTAGCACAGTTGTTACATTGGGTCAGGCTCGATTCGGTCCCTTGACCGCGTCTGCCGCTCTAGCCGCCGCTCGCGCGCGCTCATGCGCGCGGGTGCGAACGTCGGTGGGCGTTTCGCACGTGATCTCCGCTCACGTGGGTGTAGATCTCGGTG
>DASQCO010000168.1:0-12058 GCA_035634635.1 Polyangiaceae bacterium | reverse complement strand
CAGAACCGGGACCTGGCCCCAACACCACCGAAATGGCATTCTAGCACCCCGATGACCGCTCGAGAGCTCCTCCTGAACGCGATGACGCTACCGGACTCGGAGCGGGTGAAGCTGGCCGCCGAACTGCTCGCCAGCGTGCCTCCTGGAGAAGCATTGTCAGCACCCGCATGGGAAAGCGCCTGGCTCGCCGAGGTCGAAGAACGTGAAGCCCTCGAGCCGGATGACAGCCTTGGCGCCGAGCACGAGTTGCCTGCGGTTCGCCAGCGGCTGCTGGGCTTATTCCGGTGAAACGGATTCTCGTCGTCGGCCCAATCGCCGAACGCGAGATCGAGGCTACCGCGCGCTGGTACGAAGCACGAGAGCCGGGTCTCGGCGAAGGATTCATCGTCGAGCTGCTGCGCGCGCTGGACGATATCGAAGAACGGCCAGAGTCATTTCCTATGCTGGCCGGAGCCTACCGACGCAAGTTGCTCGACCGGTTTCCGTATGCCGTAATCTACAAGGTCGCATTACGCCGTGTGTCCGTGCGCGCTGTTGCGCACGGACGGCGTCGCCCCGGGTACTGGAACAAATAGTGCGTTTCGCGCTCGCAATCCAGCAGCGCGCCTCGTGTCTTCGCAGGGCAGCCGGAATTGGACGCCGAAGGCTGAGACGGGCGCGCCGAGAATGGTGACCATCATAAAACTCTCGGAATCGAGTTCAGCCTGCCGAAGCTGATTCGACCTTCACCGACTGCCGCGTGCAGTGGAGCGCACTCTCACCCGTACTACTTTAGTCGTATCGCCATCGACGTTCTCGACCAGTTAGATACTGGACGACACGGCAGGCGAAGAAACGAAGAACGAATGACTCGAAGTCTAAGCAGGCTCGGCTGGCTGCTCGCCCTCGTTAGCGTGCTCTGCTGGCCTATCGCATGCGCCTCCAGGCCGGATGGCGATGTGAGCACGCCCGGCGGCAGCGGTGGAGCGGTTGCCGAGGGCAGGCATGACTCGCAAACTGCCGGTACGCGCGGCCTGGGAGAGGCGGGCGCGAGCGGCAGCCCTGGCTCGACAACTGAAGCCGGTGCGCCGGGAACCGCTGAGGCCGGTACAGCGGGAGCCGCTGACGCCGGCGCCCCGGGAGCCGCTGACGCCGGCGCCCCGGGGGCCGCTGACGCCGGCGCCCCGGGGGCCGCTGAGGGCGGCACAGCGGGCGTGGCTTCGGGCGGTAGCGGTAGTCAGGCCGGCGGCACAGCGCACGGAGGCGCCCCGCCTTCGCCTTGTCAGGATCCTCTGGTCTTCGCCGATGCCAACCTGCAGGCCTACGTGGCCGATGCGGTTTCTATCCCGACCGGCTCGATTAGCGCAGCGAAAGCGGCGTCGCTCACGGTGCTCTCCGGCCCTCACCAGCGCATCGTCAACCTCGATGGCATTCAATGCCTGACCCACCTCGTGAGCCTCAACTTGGATAGCTCGGGTTCGATCTCGGTCGTGAATCCGGCTATCTCGAACATTTCGCCGCTCGCTTCGCTCACACAGTTGCGCGACCTTTCTCTGCGATTCAACCAGGTCACGAACATCGAAGCGTTGAGCTCACTGACTCAGCTCACTTCCTTGGTTTTGTCGGCAAGCCCCGTGTCCGACATCGGCCCGCTCGCTGGCTTGACCGAGCTCACCACTTTGAACCTGAGCGGCGATCGAGTGTTCGACGTAACTGCGCTGGCCAAGCTGACCAAGCTGACCAAGCTGGACCTGTCCTGGAACATCACTTCGGATTTTGCCCCGCTGCAGTCCCTCACCTCGCTGACCTATCTGGACCTGGCGCGAAACCTGGCAACGGACATAGCTCCGCTTACCTCGTTGCATCAGCTTCAAGTGTTGGTGCTTGGTGGTAACCCCATTTCGAGTCTGTCAGCACTGAGTTCGAACACGCCACTCCTCTACTACCTGGACGTGTCAGGCACTCAGATCTCCGACTTGGGCGCGGTCGGCACGATGCCGGGCTTGGCGTTCCTTTGGGCGAACAACAACCAAGTGTCGTCCCTTGCCCCGCTCGCCTCTTTGACCGGTCTCAACCAGCTGTCCGTGAGCAGCAACAAGATCACCAAGCTGAACCCCATCGCCGGGCTGCCAGTGCTCCGCTACCTCGACGTCTCCAACAATCAGATCGTCGATTTGTCACCGCTACGGCTGAACACACCCCTGAGCGAAGTTCTGAATTTATCGCATAATCAGATCTCGGACATCTCTCCGCTAAAGACGCTGACTCAGCTCAAGAGCCTGCACCTCTCCAGCAATCAAGTGGCGGACGTGTCCGCCTTATCACCGCTGCTCGCGCTCGAAGCACTCTCTTTGGACGACAACCTGGTCATGGACATTTCGCCGCTCGTGGCCAATAAAGGCCTGGCCGCGGGCGATTCCGTGCTGCTCTCGGGCAACCCTACGCTCAGCTGCGTTGATCAAGCCGCGAACATCGCGACGCTCGTGAACCGGGGCGTCTCGCTGGTCTCGGACTGCCCGTAGCTCGAATCACGCGGAAGGGGTCTATGGCTTCCTGACGCCCCACCCCGCCAATCCCCCCACCAAGCCCCCTTGTCGCGCTGATGAAGCCAGCGTGTCTTTTGCACGCGACTTTAGTGGAAACGCGGGGATCGCGCTATCTGCGGCATGAGAGGCTCGTCAAGCGGTTCGGGGACCGGCCACAATGGTTCCCAACGAAGCGGAGCCGAAGAGAGGCTCGGACGCCCTACCGCCACGCCGGGAACAGAGAACGTCAGTCGAACACCGCCGCCCCACGCGATGACGCCGCCCAGCATCCCCAAGACGGTCAGAGAGGGACTAATGCGCTTCGAACCCACACGGGCGTGCCAGCGCCGCATCCGCTTGCCGGGCGGACCGTCTGCCGCGACAGCTATATAGAGACGAACGTCGCCACTTCGAGTTCCAGTTGGAGTGATCCGTAGATGGAGAGCGCCGACCTCTCCAGCTCCTAGTTCGACCGGAACAAGCGCCGGCCAACTGAGGCCACCACTCAGCCCCAGTAAGCCACCGGCATCCTGAAGCGTGATCTGCACTTTCCTGGGTGCGGCGACACAGTTTTGAAGAAAGATGCTCAGCCATGCGCCGTCCGCGCCCACGATCGCGGTGTTGCTGACTCCAGACCACTGCACCCCCTCGGCTTCCCAAATGCGAGCCTTCGGGAAACGCTCTTGGAGCAGGTTCGGCACCTCATCCTTCGCCAGCTGGTTGCGAAGGACGAAAACAAGGGACGCGAGGCCAAGCGCCAAAAAGGGCACCACGACGCCGAGCGCCTTCAATCGAGCCTCGTTCGATTCCCCGATTACGACCACCACGCCGGCCACGAGCACAGGGGCAGTGCAGATCCATGCCACGAAATTTGCGGTGCGCCAGATGTCGCGACGAGCTTCGTAGGCTAGACCGGCAATGACAACGAGCAGGGCAGCACCCACCACGATGCCCGTGCCCCCCTTCGAGCTCGTCGCGCTCGGATCCAACAGGGCGGTGATTCCCAAGAAGAAAGGCCAGAGCGCAGCAAAAACCAGTGCGAAAATCGGACGGACCTGAATCATCGGGTGAATCCCTGACTAAGAGAACTTGCACGGCCGAACAACTCCAGATGGGCTCTCCACCTGAACGCCGTCAGCACCCTCCTCGCCCGTTTCGGCAACACGCGCGCCGACATTCAGACGGGGCTCATGGCTCTAGCCCGCGAGGAGCTCAACGACCGAAGTGAGCGGGTGGGTCGTGGCGGCGCGAGCAGAAAATGACTATATCTTGAACTGCGCCACCCCTCTAGGGTCCATGGAGGGGTCAGTCGTGGCCGACGAACCGTCTCCGATTCATTCTGCAAAAGGGCCGCCCTCGCCGCTACGCCAGTCTCTATTGCCCACGTTCGGCGCGATGCTTGCCGTCACTCTGGTCTTTCGGTTCCATTTCGGCGCACTGCCGAGCCCCGACGCGCTCGTCGGACTCGCTCTCTTCTGCGCGCTCACTTCCTGGACCTTCTACGCACTTCGTCGGCGCTTACGGCCGCGCGAACGGCAGCCATGAGTTGGTCTGGACGCGTCCTTTTTCTACTTCCCCTTCTGGTGCTCGGTGGCTGTTACGTGCAGAGCGCTGGCGCCGTTGGTCCGAGCACCGGTGCCGCGGCTGGCGCGAGCGCCGGTCGACAACCGAAGATCCTACGACACGACTTGACGCCGAAAGAATTCGAGGCTGGAAACTACGGTGCGTACAGTTACGTCTTGCTGCGAAGCACCAGCGACGACCGAGTGACGCCGCTCGTCCGGGCATTCCTCGAGCACATACCCGATTCTGGCCGAGCGACTCCGTCCGGCAACGACAATATCACTTACTTCCCGGTTCTTGCCGTGCCTCCTCCCTCGGAAGTAATGAACGTAGCCTGGCACGTGCAGAACTACGATGTCGGACGTGCCGTTACTATCCTGCGCGGGCAAGGCCTCGACGGCCGTGGTCCCTACTTGATCACCAGCAAGCGTCCACTCTCCGGCTCGTTGGAGATCGAGCCCAATTTGTCCATCCTCGACTTGTCTGATGCCACGCCGGAATCTGCGCCGCTATGGCTCGTTCATTTCATTCGAGTCACCGAGCACCCCGAAGATTGGCTTTCGAATGGCACGGACACGGCAGCTCTCAAAGTCCATGACTCCTTCGCCGCGGCCGCCGGTGCGACGAAGAGCGTCGTCGAGAGCCTGTCGGCCGGAAGGAAGCTCCTCCGCGCGCTCATTGAGTAGTCGCCCCGGTCGGCGTCGACACACCCGCCTGTTGCTCTGGGCACCGCTCGCGGTTGCCGGTTGCATGCAGCCCCCGGTGGTCCCGCACCGTGAGGCGGTTTCACACCCCATTCCCGAAGCGCCGTTGGTTGCGTCGTCGTCGAAGTTGATCGCTCGAATCACGCAGGACACGTTGGGCATCGACCTCACGCGGGTTCCACCGAGCGCTCGTTTGCTCGAAGACCTGAGCATTGATTGGCGTCGTTTGAGCCACTTGTTCGATGCGCTGAATCGTCAGTTCACGACGAACCTGCTAGCCTTCGATCACCTCTGCGAATCATGCGACTACCGTGGGATGCCGCCCGAAGAGCAGACGCTTCGTGAGCGGTTGTTCCAGTTTCGGACGGCGCAGGATCTCCTCACGTACGTCAACGGTCACCTCACGGGAGTTCGCTCGAGCAGTGGGAGCTGCCAGTTTCACGTTGGCCACGCCGGAATCACCGTGACCAACGTCCAATGGCCGCATGCTGCGTCCGGCAGACGCACGGGCCTCATCTACGTCGATGACGAAGTCGAGCCCGGTTACAGGGCGGACGCGACGTGGCTCGGGCGGCTGTTGCACCGGGCGGATGCCCAATTGCCGATAGCTGGCAGCGACGCTCCCGAACCGAGTCGGCTCGCTCGTGCGGCTTGCGTACAAGACCTGTGGTTCACGTACATCGAGGAAGCGATCGCCGTTGGGAAGGACATCGAGGGGGTGAACGACGCCTATTATCATCACGCTGCCGAGAACGCGCTGTGGAAAGGCGATACGGCCCAGGCCGACGCCTTCGTGAGCGCAAGTTACAAGGTGCCGAATCGGTTCTACCTGAGTCCACTCAAATACGGACTCAATGCGTACGCGATATTAGAGGACCACTCCAATTCGGCGGGAGGAGCACTCGGCATTTGGCTCGAGCTGCCAATTCGTTTACGGCTCTTCGATCTGCAGCGGCCCGCTACCCAGGCGTGGCTTGGGTTCTCGGAGGAATTGGCCGGCGGTGCAACGAACCTGGGAGGTTCCCCCGCCTTCTTCTCGAGCCTGCTCTTCTTGCCGGGGATCTTCGTCCGAGCTCCCGCGCTCGCTGGTGCCACTTTTTCGGTGAGCTATCCATTTGGAGCGATGTTCACTCGGGGCGACCTGCTCTTTCCGCTGGTCGGGGTCGACCTCGGGCTCGGCGTCTCCAGCGAAACCGCGGCATTCGCGCTGACCGCTCGCTACGTTGCCAACGACGTTCAATATGCGAGCCAGCCGCCGCTCGCAATGTTCGGCGTTCGGCTGGAACTATCCGGCATCTTCGAAGCCCACGACGATGAAAAGACGGGCGCGGCAGCAGCGCACTCGGCCACACCGCCCTATTCGCCCTCCGCGACGCCTCTTACGGCGGCTCCACTGCACGTCGGCGGCGGCGCAGGACGTGTATGCACGTCACAGCACCGGCGACCTCGGCTGCAGCGATCGAAATCGAGTCCGAGATTGCGCGCATCGTTGTCGAACAGCTCGACGTGCCGCTCGCGCGCGTAAAACTCTCGTCGAATTTGATCGCGGACCTAGGCGCCGATAGCTTGGGGTTGGTAGAGCTCGTGCTCGCTCTCGAGGAGGCCTTCGATATCGAGGTACCCGACGAGCTCACGGAAAACGTCCACACCGTAGGTGACATCGTAACGCTGGTCCAAGGATGTTTGGATGGTGACCCGCCACCGGAGCGCGGGGCCGAGTAGCTGGAGTTGCGCGAGGTCGGACCGGACCCCTGGTTGCTATGATGCTAGTTGATGGCTCCTAAATTGCCTGAAGCCGCTGCCGCTGCGCGCGCTCCAGGACCGGACCAGAGTGCCCTTCCCGCGCCTATCCCCTGCGGCATCATTCTATCTCGATGCTTAACCCGTGAGCCTTAAATGCCTCTTCGATCTTCGAAACTATTTCCCGTCGGACGGCATCATCAACTCTTGCGGTCTTGTCTCCCCAATAGTGCATTGACTTACTCTCAACAAGATACGCTATGTCGCCAGTAAGCACCTCGCCCCAGACCCACACCGTTCGCGAGGGATCCATGTACTTTATTCCACCTTCGTTTAGGACCTCGACTCTACAGTCCCCGTGGTCAAAGAGTTGTGTCGCCCACCTCTCTCTCAGTCGGCGGCTCAGCTTTTCTATTTCTTCGTCTTTCATGGGACAACTACCAAGTGAGTGACTACCCTGCTTACCTCGATTTTCAAGTATTGCGCGTTCGATCTTGACGATGGATCCGGACCGGGCGCTTTGGCCAGAAAAAGATGTGCCCCGTCGGCTTGTCGCGGTGGGCGAGCATCTCCTCGACGAGTTCGAACACGAAGTGACTCACTGCCCGCTTGGCAAAGGGATGTGAAGCGTGGGCGTGGGCCCGGATAAGGTGACTCGACGCCATCCTTCGTAAAGGCCCAGGTCTCGCCTTCCCAGCCCTTGACGCCGTCGCCGAGCGGAACCCCACCAAGCCGATCGAGGAGGATCAATGCCAGCCCGCACTTTTCGAACAGCACGGGGGGCACTGACGCGGAAACTACGGAGCGCCTAGTCTGGTTGATAATGAGCCAGCGCTCCGAAAAAAGCGCGACGGAATAATCTCCGGGCAAGCGAAACACTTTCAACTCAGGCGTGGGATAGCTGATCCATGCGACAGAGAGGCCCAGACCCGCGGCGCGCATTGTTGCCCAGAGAGCGAGCGTCAGAATGGCGAATGAAAGCAACAGCCAACGCCTCCATGTGGACGAACGAGCTCGGCTTTCGCTTGGTTCTTTCCCATTTGAGCTCTCCTGGCCCGCGCTGATGGTGCCATCGCCATCGCACGAGATTGTACCATCGGGTGCGCGGCGCATCGCGCATGCAGTGCGTTCCCGTGCCGAGCAAATGAACGAACGGCACAGACCGCACCGTTCTGCGTGCCACGCGCGCTCTCCAGGCTCCGCAGCGACGCGCTGCGCAGAGACGGCTCACGGCCGCACTGCCGTCCGCGGCATCGATCGCCGCAAAGTACTGGTGCACTCGCGGCAGCAGTGGGCAGCCCACAAACGCCGAAAGCCCAAACCGGGTGGCTTGGACTTTTAGTTGTTGTGGGTCATTCAGGACTTGAACCTGAGGCCATTGGATTAAGATGAGTCCACGCGGCGACGGCGGACGCCCGCAATTTGCGGTGTTTTGGTGCGATCTCGCCACTCGCTGCAGGGACAGGAGGGACGCGCGAGGACATCCGCGACGCCGTCATCGCCCACGTCATGCTGCTGGACGCCACGTGGCGTGGTCGGCGTACCGGCACTTGGAGCCCGCTCCATGACCACCGCGCCGCGGCGTGACGCGCGGACGAATGTGGTCGTCAGAACAAGCCTGTCGAATGCGCGGTTTGAACCGTTGCTCGCACCCCAGCGCTTCAAGCGTGCCGCTCTTGCCGCTCTTGACGACCAGAGCGAGCAGCTCCGACGGTCGCCAGTGCCCGGCGCGGCCCGGGCCATTTGGCGGCCGAGCCCTCGCGCAGCCTGCGTTCGACTCCTCATCCCTCGATAGGCGCTTGCGGCACATCGCGTAATCGATTGCTGTCTACGATCGCGATCAGGGCTGGGATTGGAACACCGAAGATACTCCTCGATGTGAAGACTCAAATCGGACCAGCCGCGATGCCAAGTCGCCAATAGTCATTTTGCCGTCTGAGGAGCGCTTCTCGCCATCGCGGACTCAATTTTCGTTGTTGTTGTTTGCTATTGCGGGTCCCGATCTTTGCTCGTCGGCGTCCGGTTTCGACGAGGACCCACCTCAGCCCCTACGCTACGCGCTCTCTTGTCGTGATCAGAGCCCCGTACTAGCGTCTGTTGAGCTTCATCAATGTTGAATCAGGGCACAACGCCGATCGCCGCCGATGTCGGCCTGATCGGGGTGGCCGAGGTCCGTGGCTCTCTCTTTATCAGCTACAAGAGTGAGGAGGTCGCGTACGCACATCGGCTGAGGACCTTTCTTGCAAGAGCGGGGTTTACGGTTTGGTGGGACCAAAATCTCCAGAGCGGGGGCGTATGGGCGGAAGAGCTCGACACCCAACTCGCTCAGGCTGCGTGCGTGATCGTGCTCTGGTCGCGGCGGGCTGCTCTCTCGGCGTGGGTTCGGCATGAGGCCTCGGCGGCCCTTGCGCGCGGAACCTACCTACCCGCGAAGATCGAGGAGCTGATGGTGCCAGAGCCTTTCGATCGAATTCAAGGCGCTAGCCTGGTCGGCTGGGACGGTAGTCGAGAGCATCCCGGGTTCCGGGAGCTGCTCCGTTCTCTGGAACAGCGCCTGGAGCAAGCGGCGACAGCGTACGGCTTGGCGGAGCACGAACGCTTGCCGCCGTGGCCGGCGCGCGTGCCGCGGAGCGCTGCGCGTCGCGCGGTGACGTGGCTGAGTCGGAACATTGCGACACTGATCGCCGCGATTGCGCTCGTCTCCCTCGCCTACCTCGCTTGGGCGACGGGCAACGCGGTCCGTCGCCTTGACGGGCAGGTGACCTCAGTAACCGCCACGCTCGACAAACTCAATGCTGCTGACAGTCAGCTCAACAGTGCAGTCGAGGCCGTCGACCGCTACAACCGGAAAGCAGACGACTATCTCGATGTCACCCTGCTCATCGAGGTCGACATCACGCGGCTGATAGGGGTCAATCGCTCGCTGCTCGTACCAAAGAACATCGTGGACGGACTTCGAACGATGGAAGGAACTGCCGCCGTCATCCCGGCGCTCCAGCGGCTAGATCCCGCCATACGCCAAGCCGCCTTGAACGACTGGATGATCGGCTTCAATACTGACCTCCCCGAAAAGCATGGCACCCTGGACTCGATCGGGTTTGCTCGGGACGAAGGGCTCGAGTCTTTCCGGAATCTCGCTAACTATATGGGAGCAGACTTCGATGAGTCAGATACGTCCCGGGTTCTCCTGCCATGTGCCGTGGTCTACCGGATCCCTGTGAAGAAGATCTTGGGCACCCATAAATACGAAGAGCTATTTGGGTCGAAGGTCAGTATGTCCATCCAGGCCGACCGCAAGCTAATCGACGTGAAGGGATACCACTTCGAGCTCGCGTCAACCGGCGCGAGCGATGGGGGTGAGCCGATGCTCGAGGACGCTGACGCTGGGGACGGTAACTGGGATGCGAGCTTTCTGGTCCCGAAGCCAGAAAGCACTGAGACTATTCTCGGTCGGTCCACGACGCGGCGCCAGCCACTGACGAAGCAGCAGCCTGTGGTCCGAGGAAAAGCTCGCTGAAGAATCGTAGTCACGTCGGCTGCGTCTGAGAGCCAATCAGGATGGCCGAACGAGCGAACGAGCAGGGCTCACCTCATCGGTAGAGGGACAGCACCGGAGCCCGTCCGCTGGGCTCGAAGACCCGTCGGGCAGCCGCGGACACCGGGCTTCGACATCGCGCACTTCGATCGTTTGCAGCAGTACACCTTCGCCCTCGGGCACGCTCACGCAAAGTTCCTCGCGGCGAGCGAGTCGCTGCGCGCAACGGCCGCGCTCAGAGAGCGCGGAATCAAACTGCGCGACGCGATGTATCTAGATGCGATGGCCCTCGGGCATCGTGGCTTGCTCAACAGGGATCGGCTCGCAGATTTCAAAGCCAAGGTCGGCTACAAGAATCTCGCGCTGGGCTTGCTTTCTCGGACTCGCGCTCGTCGGCATATCGCCCGAGGAGCTCAGCAACTGCAGCTAGTGCGCCGGTACAGGTGCCGCGTTGCGGGGAAACGGTCGCCGCCTGCCCGTAGACGTTGTCGCCTCGATAGTCGAAGGCGTACCGCACTCCGCCCAACTTCATCTGGGCTATCGCGTGTTCACGATCAGGCCATCGCGCACGTAGCGCCATCGTGCCCCAAGAATGCTCAATCGCCTGAACCGCTGCCGCGTCAATGGCGGCTTCCGCGAAATCGATCCCGACCCTCGGATCGTTGATGTCCTGAGAGAGCAACGATGCCTTCGCGCGCGTGTGGACGACTTTGTACTCGGGCGGAGTCGGTCGCGGCGGAGTCTTCAGGATATACACGGCCTCTTCTGGCTCATATGGACTCTGCTTGACCATGACTGCGAGAAGTTCTTCAGCCGTTGAAATATTCTCGGTCGTGATGCTAGGGACGCGCGACAACAGCGTGGAGCTAACCACAACCTCTTGGCGTGCCACGCCGGTATCGGCGTCAGTGAGCCGTGAACCCATCGAATTAAGGGAGTCACATTGGCCGCGAGAGGCGTCGGCCGTGGTGGGCGCCGCGGTGCCTGCGCTGTGACAGCCCCCAATTGAAGCCGTGACCAATAGAGTTGCTGCGAGGAGCAATTTCATCGAACGTTGAGAGTAGTCAATACCCCGGGATTGGGCTGGGGCTCAAAGACTATCTGTCACGCCAACGTACGGTCCCACACCGCTCGGGCCGACCACGTATGACGCGGTAAAGTTTCGGTTGATCCCTCTAAACGCTCGTGCAGTTCGCAAGTCATATCCCTCTGACTGCGCGAGCACCTCGCTTGGCAGCTGGGGATGGGAGTGAATCGTGCCAACCCAAGTCTCTCCCGCGTTTAGATGCTCGGGCGGCCCGATGCGCACGACGCTCGTATCATGCCAGTGAGAGATCTGAAGTGGATCGAGCCGGAATTGTCCATTCGCCATTCTGATAATGTTGGCCACGTGCTCCGGTGCCGCCGAATTGGTAATCGAATCCAAAATCGATCCTGGGTACTCCACCGCAACGCTCTGCGAGTTCAAGAACTTCTGAACGATCTGATCCATCGGGCTGGTACCAATCTTTCGCGGCCGGCAGATCGCGGCAGCGCAACTTCACGTTGTTCGCGCGTTCGTACGACCAAGTGCGAAGAGCGATCGGCTTTCTGCGATGGGATCACGACTCTCGACCAAGTCTGCCCGTCGCTCTTCGCGGGGCGCGGAGGCGGCCGCCGCAAAGCAAATGGAGGTCGCTGGGGCCCACCATCAAAGTGAGGAGAGCCAGCTGCGGCTGCCACGCAAACTCCACCGGTGGAGTTCCGACGAGCTGCGCACCGCGCGGCCTCCCGACCGTATCGAGGAGCCGCGGGGCTCGCGTTCGGCGGTGGGCGAGGTTGAGCTCCCGCTACGACGCCCCAAAGCCTCGCGCCACTCTGCGCGATCGCGAGCCGCAAGGTGACGCCGGCAGGCCCCACGCGTCCAGCGGCACCCATGAGGCGCCGTCCCCGCGACGCGCCGTGGGCGCGGGAGCGACCCTCGCTCATCGCCGAACGCGGGCTCCGCGGCGACGCGCTTTGCAGAGACGTGT
>DASQCO010000167.1:0-88720 GCA_035634635.1 Polyangiaceae bacterium | reverse complement strand
CATAGCCGGGTAGCTATGTTCGGAACAGATAACCGCTGAAAGCATATAAGCGGGAAGCTGGCCTCAAGACTAGGTATCCCTGCCGCAAGGCACTAAAGGTCCCACGTAGACCACGTGGTTGATAGGCTAGGTGTGGAAGCGCAGCGATGCGCGGAGCTAACTAGTACTAATAGACCGTGCGGCTTGACTTATTCTCTAAGGCAAACATTGCAATTGGTATCCAGAGTCCGGGCGAGATTGGCATCGTAGCCAGTCTTTAACGAGCTCTCGGTTCGCGCGAGGTTCTCTAGCAAGACCCCGCGAGTCGTGAATTCAGCGCAATACAGCATCAAAAAGCTGGCGTGGACGCCCAAAAATTTCCGGTGGCAATATCGAAGAGGCCATACCCGATCCCATCTCGAACTCGGAAGTCAAGCTCTTTGGAGCCGATGGTACTGCAAGGGCAACCTTGTGGGAGAGTAGGACGCTGCCGGGCTAATTATCTAAGGAACCCTGACGAGCAATCGTCAGGGTTCTTTTTTGCTTAAGAAGCGGGCCGGCGGGACGGCCTAATGGTCGCGTGGTTTTGGTTGAGACTTGAGCTGATGCTACGAGTCTTTGAGTGCATTGCCGAGCGGGGCGATCCAATGTTCGCGCGGTGCTCGAGTCGCGTGAGATGTGTTGGGAGTGTCGACGGCCGGCGCGCGTTTGCTACTGCGCTGCCGTCCAATCGATTGAGACTCAGACCCGAGTCGTGATTCTGCAGCATCCGCGTGAGAGCGATGTTCCGATCAACACGGCACGCATCGCTGAACTCGCGTTAGCCAACGCGACGTTGCACGTAGGGCTCGACTTTGCGCGCGACGCGGCACTGAGTGAAGCGTTGAGCAACCCAGCCGCGCCGCCGGTGCTGCTGTATCCGAGTGACGACGCGAAGGATTTGGCGCGCGAGGCACCGCCTGGTCCTGTCACTTTGGTCGTGATTGACGGTACGTGGTGGCAAGCGTCCAAGCTGTTCAAGCTCAATCCGTTTTTGCAGGCGTTGCCGCGTTACGGGCTCGCGCCGTCAGCAGAGAGTCGGTACCGAATCCGCCGCGAGCCGGCAGCTCATTGTTTGTCGACGATTGAGGCCCTGGAGAGTGCGCTTTCGTTGCTCGAGCGTCGTCCGGGTGGATTTCCGGAATTGCTGCGGCCGTTCGACGCGATGGTCGAAACGCAGTTAGATTTCGTGAACCGTGAGCATCGTCCGCGTCATCGACGATCGGCCGAGCCACGGCAGCGACCGTTGGTGGCACCGGCATTGAGCGAGCGGCCTGAATCAGTGGTGATTGGCTACGGTGAGGCGAACGCCTGGCCTTACGGAAGCGATGGTCTCCATCCGCCGGAGGTGGTGCATTGGGCAGCAGTGCGACCGGCGACTGGTGAGCGCTTCGAGGCGTATGTCACGCCGAGCGGCCCGCTCGCGCCTTCGTTCGAAGCCCATAGCCGACTTCTGGCTTCGCGGATTCAGGGCGGGGAAGCGCGAGTTGAATTTGCCCAGCGATTGAGCGCGTTTTTGCGGCCAGATGACGTCTTGGTGAGTTGGGGGTTCTATGCGTCCGAGCTGCTGCGCAAAGAAGGGATCGCGATTCCCGCGCGTTTGGATTTGCGCGAAGCGGCGATTCACGCGCTGGGGCGTCGTGTGGGTCAGCTCGGGGATTACCTCACTGAACTGGGCATCACAGCTCACGCTCCGCCGTGGGCAGCGGGGCGCACCGGCTCGCGTTTGGCGGCGATGGAAGCATTGGTCGAACGCTTGCGGTTTGCGCGAAGAGACGAGCTGCGCGTTCGACGACCAGCACAGGCGGCCGAAAGTCTCGAATGAGCGTGCTCGCGGATCTGCCGCGACGGACGAAGTGGGTCGCAGCGCTGAGCCTGTGCGGTGTGGTCATGGGCGCCGGGGCGTTGGCGTTTGCCCCAGTGGTGCGGGCACGCGCCGCGTCCGCGGCTGAAAAGCACGGCATTCAGCTCGAGATCGGCCAAGTTCGCGCCGGGCTGGGCGCTATCTGGCTGCGCGACGTGGTGCTCCGTGCACCTCTACTGGCTGGGGCCTCGATGCGAGTCGCAGCGCTGCGAGTCGGTCTCGGCTGGCATTTGAACGCGGCGAGTGTCGAGGTACATGGTGCGCTGATCGATCTTTCCGGGGACCCCGAGGAGCTCCAGCGTCAGTGGGCGGCCTTTCGCGCGAACGCAAAACCCGACACGGACGCTACGGGCAGCGGAGTGCGGTATTCGGCTGATGGCGTTAATCTCGTGTGGCGTGTTCGTGCTCATGAACCCGCACAGCGCGTGTGGGGGCTGAGCTATCAGCGCGATGGGGCGAGCGAGCGAATCGCGCTTGATTTGGTGCAGCTCCGCGATTCCGGCTTCGAACTTTCGGCGCGGCATCCGCAGGCCACGCTGCTGCGCCGCAACGTGACGGCAGGCGGTGGTGCTTCGCGTCAACTCGAGAGTTTGGAAGCGGACGGATTGGATGTGGGCATCGTACTTTCGTCTGCGCCGCCGGAGCCCAGCAATGTCGCGCACACCCAGAAGAGCGGGTTTCGGCCGGACGCACTCCGCGGCGCCAAATTGCGCGCTGGATTGGCGGAGCTCTCCGCTTTGGCTGCCCGCTCATTGCCCAATGGCGCCGGACTGAATCTACAGGGCGTCAGTCTGCACTTCAGCCAGGGCGGCGAAACGCTGAACTTCGGACCGAGCACGCTACGCGCTGCTCGATTCGGTGAGCAGGTCGAGCTTTCGCTCGCCCCTAGAGCCGAGGCCTCTGGAACTCCGCTCGAACTCAGGCTGACATTGCCGATTGAGCGTGGTGAGGTGAAAGCCAGCATTCGCGGCGGCCCGGTCAGCCTGCGCAGTTTGGGCGTGCGCGAGCACGATTTCGGCCTGATCGGCGTTCAGCTCGCGCAGCTGCAGGCGAGCGGGGACGTCACTCTCGCTGCCGATGGTTCAGCGTTGGCTTTTAGTGGCAGCGGCGCGCTGGACAATGTTTCGTTGAAGCGCGCTGAGCTCTCGAGCATCCCGCTCAGCGGGATTCACTTGGCGTTTCGCGCACAGGGGACGACCTCGCTGGATGGCGCCAAGCTGATCTTGGAGGACGGCGAGCTCTCTTTCGGCGAGGCGCGGGTGCGCGGCAGCGGGAGCCTTACTCGAGCTGAACGTACGCTTTCGATGCATTGGCTCGGCGGGGTGCCGTTGGCATCTTGCCAGGCCTTCTTGGACGCGACACCGCGGGGCCTGGCGCCGCTCATCTCCACGCTCCGGACAACCGGGACTTTTGGGGTGAAGGCTCAGCTCGACTTCGACTCTGAGCACCCGAACGAGACGCGCGTACGTCTGAACGTTGCCAACGACTGTCACATCGAGCAGGTGCCGCCCGAACTGAATCCGCGCCGTTTCTCGAGCCTGTGGCGGCGAGAGGTGAAGGGCCCCAACAAGCAGCCGATCGAGATCGAGAGTGGGCCCGGCTCGGCGGATTGGGTACCGATCGACGCGATTTCACCGAACATGGAAACCGCGGTCCAGGTCTGCGAAGACGGGCACTTCATGTATCACCACGGCTTCGACTTCGAGGCCATCCAGAACTCGATCAAGGACAACCTGATCAAGGGGCGCTTCGCGCGCGGCGCCAGCACGATCAGCATGCAGCTCGCCAAGAACCTGTACCTGAGCAAGGAGAAGACGCTCGGCAGAAAGCTGCAGGAGGCGGTGCTGACGCAGCTACTCGAACAGGAACTCAGCAAGCGCGAGTTGCTCGAGCTGTATCTGAACGTGATCGAGTACGCACCCGGGGTTTACGGAATCGGGCCGGCAGCTCACTACTACTTCGCCAAGCGACCGAGCGACTTGTCGCTTGGCCAGGCTCTCTATATCGCCTCGATTTTGCCGAATCCAGAGCACCAGCACTTCGATCGCGACGGCAAGGTCAGCGCGGCTTGGACCACGTATCTCCAGCGGTTGATGCGGATCGCCAAGAAGATTGGGCAAATCAACGACGAGCAGCTGGCCGCCGGCTTGACTGAGCAAGTTGCCTTTCACGTCGCGGATTCGGGCGGGGGCTCACCGAACAGTGTCACGTACCCAGGTGAGGGAACCGACACACCTAGCGAACTCTCGCCGTGAGTAGGTGCTCGTGTCAGAGTCCGACCGCGTGAATCCCACCTCGACCAGCGAATCGGCGGATCCGTGTGAGGAGCAGGACCGGCTTTGGATGTTGCTGGCGCTCCAAGAAGCCGATCTGGCGCCGCTGCACGGTGACGTCCCGGTCGGATGCGTCGTGGTCGATGCGCAAGGCGTGGAGCTTTCGCGCGATCACAATCGACGCGAAGAGCGCGCGGACCCGACGGCGCACGCCGAGTTGCTGGCTCTGCGCTCAGCTGCGGCCAAGCTCGGCCACTGGCGCTTGGAGCGCGCCACCGTATTCGTCACGCTCGAGCCGTGCGCGATGTGCGCCGGCGCGTTGGTCAACGCGCGGGTCGGCCGGGTGGTGTACGGAGCGACGGATCCGAAGGCGGGCGCCGTGCACTCACTCTTCGAAATCGGCCGCGATTTGCGGCTCAATCACCGCTTTGAGGTCTCGCCTGGCGTGCTTGCCGAAGACGGTGCAGCGCGACTGAAAGCCTTCTTCGCGAAGCTACGCGCTGCGTCGTCGGGCTAGCTCAGCGAACCGATGCAGCTGCGACGGAAAGGCGTTCACCCACGACGACTGGCTCAACCACCGGTTGGCGATTTGCCGAGCGGCGACGCAATTCATGAGCGGCGAGCAACGGCGCTAGCAGGATGCCCCCCGGCGCAATCAGCACCAAAGCCCAAAGCAAGATTCGAATCGCCGTTGCCATCTACTTCGCCGTCTCTCTTCACCGTTACATCTGCAGCCCGCATGCCAATTTGTAAAGAGGCCCGATCGTCAGAAAATTGGCCCTGCGCTTCGCATTGTGTAGCGCAATCACTATGACCGTCGTGTCATGGCTGACTCAGATCCGTGTCGCGATTGCAAGCCATGAACCCACAGCGCGGCGAACTGCCACTTCGCATTCTGTATCAGGATGACTCGTGCGCGGTGGTCGATAAGCCGTCAGGCATGATCGTCCATCGAGGCTGGGCCAACGACGAGCAAGACTTGTTACGCGTGACGCGTGATGCGCTTGATCGTTACGTCTATCCGCTTCATCGCTTGGATCGCGGTGCGAGCGGCGCAGTTCTGTTTGCACTGAACGAGGTTGCAGCTCGGACTCTGAATCGCAGCTTCGCCGACGGCTCGATCGGCAAGCGCTACCTCGCACTGACTCGCGGCCATCCGGCGGAGCACGGATTGATCGACCATCCGATCCCGCGGGCGCCTGGTGAGGAGCGCGTCCCGGCGCAGACGGAGTACTTTCGCCTCGGAACGTTCGAGCGCTACGCGCTGGTGATGGCGTTGCCAAAGACGGGGCGGCTACACCAAATCCGTCGGCACTTGAAACACGTCTCCTGTCCCCTGATCGGTGACGTTCGCTACGGCAAGGGCGAACACAATCGACTCTTCCGCGAACGCTACGCGCTGGATCGCTTGGCGCTCCATGCCGCCGCGCTCCGCTTCGTCCATCCGTCGACCGGACAGCGGGTCACAGTGCGTGCACCGCTGAGCGGTAGTTTGGCCGATTGCCTCTCGCAACTGGCGCTTGGGGAAGCGGCCAACACTGCAATCCAGGCCGACTTTCGCGACTGACGGGTTCACATCGGCCGTGTGGCGGCTTGGCCTGATTGCGCGTCGCCGGGGCCACGCCTATCGTTCGAGTGTGGGCATCCGAATCGCAAAGGTCCTGTTTCTTGCTGGGCTCTGTCTCGCTAACCCGTTGCTCACCGGATGCGGCTCGAAGAGCACGGGGGCCGACAGCGTGGCCAGTGCCAACCAACGGCTAGGAGGGTCTTGGCGCCTACAGAGCTTTTCGCCCTCGGTGCCGTTGGACTTGCCGCTCCAGGCCGTCTTGAGCGCTGAGCTCGGGCAGTTGATCGTGACCTTCAATCAGGGGCAGTTCACAGCCGTCGGGCCCGGCGTGAACTTTGGCGGTCGCTATGAGTTGACCAGCGCCACCGACGATCAGATGGCCTTGATTCTGTATGACTCGCAGGGGGTGGGCTACCACTTCACCGCGCAGTTCATGGGCAAGGATCTGCAGTTTCAGAGCAACGACAAACCTTGGACCGGCATGGGTTCCTTCCAGCGCGCCTGAGCGCCAAGCCGTCAGCGCGAGAGCAACGCGCGCGGCTTGCGCGATTCCGAAACCTCAGTGCGGATTTCGATGCTGCCGAGCACGGCGCGGCCTTGGACGCGCAACACCGGCAGATCCGGGTCTGGATCGCGCGGCACGCGTTGAATGCCTTCGAACGAGCCCAGAATGCTGGCGCCCGCGCTTTCGACCGCCAGGTTCGGCGGGACGATGATCTCCACGGAGCCTAGGACGGCCGAGATCTCCAGCGTGGACACACCCGGGGGCATGCTCACGTCGCGAAGATCGATCACGACGCTGCCCAGCACGGCGAGTGCGCCAGATGCGCGCGCCGCCAACTGACCGCGCCGCTCCACGCTGCCCAGGATTGCGACCGCGCGTGGCGCAGGGGCGCTGGGCACGAGCGCAATGTTCGCCGCGGGCACGACCTCGGCGTCGAACACGATGGCCGCGGTGTCGGGCGACAGATCGCTGACCAGGGCATTCAGATCGGGCTCGGCCTCCGCGGCGTACGCGCGATTGAGACGATCTTCGAACTCCTCGAGGCCGAGTTCGTCGCGCGTGAAGCCGTGGGTCAGTCGTTCGATAGTTTGAGCGCGGCTCGCGCGGAGCTGAGCTCGCTTCGGGTGTTCGTCGCCACGCATGTGCCTCGGAGTCTAGTGGCAATGGCCAGTGCGCTCTAGTGGGCCGAGCGCTCTAGTAGCTCGAGCACGCCGTCGAAGCTGTCACGCATGGCCCAGGCTTGCTCCCCCGGGTCCTTGAGCTTGGCTGCGCGGCGTTGTCCGACGGATAGCGCTTGTTTGGGACCGCCGCAGCTGCGTGGCAAACGTTGCGCGAGGTCCGCCGCGGCGCCTTCGTAGATGTGATAGCAGGCGGCGACCTTGCCCTGGTTGTAGAGCGGCGCGCCGACTTCGATCGCGTCCTGCAAGGTCTTGAAGATGAGCTCTTTGTTGGCGTCGCTGCAGCCGTTGAGCAACTTCAAGTCGTGATGGGGAATGTCACGCGGTCGCTCGCGAGCGGTGCTTGCTTGGCGCTGCATGGCGACCATTGCCGCGGCAAAGAGCTCCATCGAAATGGGGTGCGGGTGTTCCACGAGATCGGCGACGTACTTCGACGGCAGGCCGAAGTTGAGGTTTTGACCGCTGGTACTCACCGCCGTGGCGACGCCGATCACTTCACCACGGTCGTTGAACAGCGGACCGCCGGAAGAGCCGGGCGCGATCGGCGCGGAGATTTGCAGCACTTGCAGGCCTGCATGCATCTCGCGCACGGCGCTGATCAGGCCATTCGAGACCGTATCTTCGAGCCCCAAGGGGTGACCGATGGCGAGCACGCTGTCGCCGGGACGCACTTGGTCACTATCACCCAGCGGTAGTACTGGCAGGTTGCGCGCGTCGATCCGCAGAATCACCAAATCATGCAAGCGATTTGCGTTCATGATCTCGACCACCTTGAACTCGCGGTGATCGGAGAACACCACGTTTACTTCAGTGGCACCGCGCACGACGTGAAAGTTGGTCGCGATCCAGCCGTCCTTGCGGACGACGAAGCCGGTACCCATGCCGTCACTCGTGCGCACGGTGACGATCGCGGGCGTGGAGCGCGCGGTGATCTCCGCTGGTGTTCGCGTGCGTGGTCGTGCCGAGTCGTCAGCAGTGGCTTGCTCGGCAGTCGGTGACTCGGCTTGCACCTTGCCGCCATGAGAGGTGCAGCCCGAACCCATGAGCGCCCCAAACAAAAGCCACGGCACGACGTGAATGCGCACGGTACTTCGAGTGTAGCATGCCGGGCGATGAGTTCGACGTCTCGCTCTTGAAGCACGCGAACCCGCCCGAGAGCCAACACCGACATCGGCAACGTCGCTCACGTCGGGCCCAACGCGCGCTTCGTTCATTTTCGTGTTCATTACCGTTGCGCTCGACGTGCTGGCCTTGGGCGTGATGATTCCGGTGCTATCGAAGCTGAGCATCGAGTTCGAAGGCGGGAATGTGGCGGAGGCTGGTGGCGCTGTTCGTCGCGCGTGACGTGCCGAAAGTGACCGAGTAGCCCGAGAAACTTGGCCCAGCGCTCGCGGTCTGCCGAGTATGCGGGCCGATGCGCTGGCCGTGCTCGATCGTGCTCTTGATGTCGCTCTCGTCGTGCTTGCAGATCGGCAAAGGGAGCGACTCGGGTTCCGCTGGGGACGGGGCCAGCGCAGGCGCGAGCGGCAATTCGAGCGGTGGCGCTTCGGCGACGGGTACGAATTGCGGAGTCGACCCGAGCTCCGGCGTCGCGCTGTGCTTGGGCATTTCGTCGTGCCCGAGCGTGCGGGTCGATCCGGAGCAGTTCCCGGATTGCGGCTATCGCATTGCGGGTCGTGCCATCGACCTCGAGTGTTTGTGTGGCGACTCGCTCTGTCCGATGGGCAGCGCAGCGAGCTGCCTCGACGCCAAAGCGCTGCTCTCCGAGCAGTCCGCGCAGGCCGTTTGCGCGGGTGTGGCCGAGGGGCGTTGCCAGGTCGTGCAGCACTCATCGCATTCGTCCTCGTCGTCCTGCGACAAGGACTGTCGAGCGCAGTGCAGCGGAGTCCCCGGTTGCGTCACGCTTTGCGGCTGTTAGGGTAATTCGCGCGCGGGTGTGGCACGCTAAGCGTGTTCGTCCGAGGCAAACGGTCGCGGAGCGACTCGAATTTCCTGGCAACGCCCGCCTCACACGCCTACCTCGAGGGTGAACCATGCAGTCACCAGGACGCGACCCAAGCGAGGCGCCAATGCAAGCTCAGCCCGCCGATCTCGAGCGCGCGCGCCTCACGCTCGAGCACGAGTTTGGCGAGAGTGTCACGCTCGATGGTCTGACGGGACAGTGGTTCATCTTTCAGCGCGCTCGCGGTCATCGTCATTCGGTGGACGACGTGCTCACTGCGGCATACGCGCTCGAAGTGTCACCCCGCGTGACTCGTCATCTGGATCTCGGCACGGGCATCGGTACGGTCGGACTCCTCGTGCTTTGGGGAATGGGCCCTAGTGCGCACTTGACTGCAATCGAGGCGCAAACCGTCAGTCATCGGCTGCTGTTGGCGAATATCTCCGAGAATCACCTGTCCAAGCGTGTCGAGCCGCTCTTTGGTGATTTGCGCGAGTTCCACTCGAGCGAGCGATTCCCACTGATCACGGGCAGTCCGCCGTACTTTCCGACTTCGGCTGGAATCGTTCCGAAAGATTCGCAGAAGGCACACGCACGGTTCGAATTGCGCGGTGACGTGAGCGACTACGCGCGTGCGGCAGAGCGGCACCTAGCGCCCGGCGGTTGGTTCGTGTTCTGTTTTCCGACGCCGCAGAAGGCACGCGCGCTCGCCGCGGTGGCTGCTGCAGGCCTGTGCGTGACGCGGCAGCGTGACGTGATTCCGCGTGCGGGACTGCCAGCGTTGTTCTCGCTCTTCGCCTGTCGTCACCCCATGGAAGGCACCCAGAGCGTGATTGACGCGCCGCTCCTGGTACGTAGCGCCGACGGGCAGCTCTCTGACTCGATGCAACTGGTCCGGCGAGGCTTTGGCTTCAGCGGCTGACCTGAAAACCGCAAAAATACGCAGTATTTATGATGGTTTGTGTCGCACTACCGTTGCGACTTGGTGGCTTTCAGGGCGAGGCTGATCGCCACAGCGTAGCAGTTAGCCCCGGTATTTTATGACCTCTACCGGGGAGCCATCGACCACCGAATAGGTGCCCGAAACCGGCTCGACATGCGCGGCTGCCGCGAACAACGCAAGCAGCAGTCCCTCGCGAGGGCACGGCTTGGCGAGCAAGATCGGCTGCGGAGCACCGAGGTCCTCGACCACGCGCTGCAATTCTCCGCGCGCGTTCTCTGGGTTTCCGCTAGCGAACACGAAGCGCTGCGCTAAGCGCGGGAAATCACGATGGCAGCGCGCAAAGAATTCGGCGCCCGACATGCGCGGCATCATCACGTCCGACAGAACCGCGTCGAAGTCGCTGTCTTTGGCCAGAATTGCCAAAGCCTCGGCGCCGCTGTTGGCGCAGATCACTTCGAAGTCCGCGAGGATGCGTGTCGTGCAGCGGCGCAACATGTCTTCGTCGTCGACCAGCAAAATGCGTAAAAAACCCCGCGATCGGGCACGCGGACTGGGGGGTGGCGGTATGGCGGGTTTCGCCAAACCAGGTTGCAACAGGCTGCGGCGTCGTGTGCACGCGGGGCAAAGCCATGCTCCTTCGTGTGAGTTCAATAGTTCAGAGCCGTCAGAAACAGCCCAACCATCACGCGCCAGGAGGGCAAAGCCCCAAGCGTAGCGTGCAGAGGAAACGTTGCATTGTGCACATCGACACGACTTCATTTGCTACCTTGCATCACTGCGATGCAAGCGTGGTGCCGCTAAAGATAGATTGGAATTGCGTACATCACACGACACTGCACGTGACTGATCATTGCGGCCTCAGATCTCGAGGTGATCGATGTGCACGTGCTTCGCTGCCCTCACGCTTTGACGCGCTCAGGCTTCGAGCGACTCGCGATGGAAACCCAACGCGATGAAGAGCGCGGCAAGTGTGAGCACAGTGGAGCCGAGGATCGCGGGACTCAACGACTCCGCGACGCCTTGCAGCACAGCGGTGGCGAGTGTCACCTCGGGATGCCGCGCCACGTAATTCGGCACTTGGTGACCCACCGTCGCGAGCGCGGCGCTAACTGCGGTGAGTATCGTGAACAGCGTGGCTGCGCCGAGCGCGAGTGTTAGCCGCAGCCGGGCTGGGTCTGGACGCAGCGCGTAGCGCGCCCCGGCGATCAGCAGCAACGCGCCGAACGCCAGCAAGAACCACATCGGGAAGCCGCCTTCTTGAAACAATGTAATCATGCTACGGGAACGCGCGGGGCATCGAATCGTGACCATCGATAATCCAAAAGATCGGAGTCACGATTGCGACGCTCGGGCGTTATCGCTCAAGATGCTCGAAACGGCCGACCAAGACGCGCTCGCGCTGCTCGAACGCGGCGATCCGCGCGGTTTCGACCTGGCTTACGCGCGCTACGGGCAGCGCATTTTTGGCTTCTTGGTTCGGCTTTCGGGTTCGCGCACGGCGGCGGAAGATCTGTTTCAGCATACCTTCATGCGCTTGGCGGAGAGCGGACCATACCTCCGCGCCGATTCCGACCTGCGCGCGTGGCTGTTCACGGTCGCGCGCAATGCCTTTCATAGTCACGCGCGCGCGCGGCGCTTCGAGGCGCGGGTGGACGTCGAGCTGCTTGCAATGGAGCGCACCACGAGTGCGAGCGCCGACGCGGGCTTGGCGGTGGCGGAACTGGAACGCGCGTTGGTTCGCCTGAGCGAGAGCGATCGCGAACTGTTGTTGCTCTTCGCCGTCGAAGGCTTGAGTTACGCGGAAGTAGCTGCGGTATTGGCGCTCGATCAAGTAACCGTGCGGAAACGCGTCAGCCGCGCACGTGCTCGGTTGGCGGAAGCGCTCGACGAGGATGCCCCACCCATGTCAAAGTTCCGAGTGAGCGAATGACTGAAGTCGATGAGCTATTGGCGCGTTTGCGCAAGTTGCCGGCTGTCGCGCTCGACAGTGAGTTCGAGGCGTCCGTGCGCGCTCGGGCGGTTCGGCGTTTGCGCGGACGCCCGCGCCCCGCGCCGTATGCCTCGCTCGCACTGGCAGCGACGGTCGTGCTCTATTTGGGTTGGGCACTGCAATTCGCGAGCAGCTTGTATCGCTGATTGCGCTGATTTTATCCGAATTTTGCCAGGCCCGCGCGGAGCGGGCCATGAGCGGGGTAATCGCCCTCGATACGTGCGAGGTGGCGCACTGGCCACGTCGACCACGCCGTTCCGACGAAAGCGCGCGCTAGCAACAGGTTGTTCACGACCACGTTCACGTCGTCGAGTTGCCAGACGTCTTCGTTCGCGTCTGGGTCGGCCGCGGTGGCCGCGCACGCCGCGCGCGAGAGCACCACGCTCGCGAGTGGTGGCAGCATGCAACCGAGGAGTGAGAACGCGCCGAGCAAACGCTGCGCGACGTCCAGGCCGCCCACCGAGTCGGCGCTGATCAGTGCACCTGCGGGCTTGCCGAGAAAGCAAGGCGACAGCTCGTACGAAGTGATCACCTCCAGAAAGCGTTGCAACGGCGAACCCCACGAGCCCCAATACACGCCGCTTCCGATCAAGAAGGCGTCCGCGCTCGATAGACGTTCGGCGAGTCCTTCGACCGTGCCGCGATAGTCCGAGAGGCACAGCGTGTCGGCTTGCCAAGCAGCGGGCAATGCGCGAGCCGCGCGCTCCAGCAGCCGTGCGGTATTTCCGTCACTGCCGCGGAGGGATCCGTTCAAGAGCAAAAGCCGTGAGGTCATGCTCGGAATCAAAGCGCAGCCGCGCGCTGCAGGCTATGCTGCCGCCTCGAGTCGAGGAACGCGTGTGCATGGCTGCCAAGAAATCACCCAAAAATAGCGCAAAAGCTCCAGTCAAACGCGCGCCACCTGCGCCCAAGGCGGAGCTGCCAGTGAAGGCCTATGCGAGTGCGGCTGCGTTCGAGCGCTGGCTCGAGACGCACCACGCTCGGTCATCGGGGATCTGGCTCCAGCTGATGAAGAAGACCTCGGGGCGGCCGGGGGTGAGCTATGCAGAGGCGCTCGAGTTGGCGCTCGCGTATGGTTGGATCGACGGCCAAACCAAAACGCATGACGCAGAGTCGTGGTTGCGCAAATTCGTGCCCCGCGGACCGCGCAGCATTTGGTCCAAGATCAACCGCGACAAAGCGCTGTCACTGATCGCGGAAAAGCGCATGCAGCCCGCGGGCCTCGTGCAAGTGGAGCGAGCCAAGGCCGACGGCCGCTGGGATGCGGCTTATGATTCGGCGCGCAAGGCCCAGCCGTCCCCCGAGTTTGCGGCGGCGCTTGCCGCCTCACCGCGTGCAGCCGCCTTCTTCGCCGAGCTGAGCGGCGCCAACCGCTATGCGGTGTTGTTTCGCGAGAAAGCACCGAAAAAGGCCGAAACGCGCGCGCGGAAAATTCGTGAACTGATTGCCATGCTCGAGCAGGGCAAAAAAATTCACGGCTGAGAGCGTCAGCGGTCGGAGCGTTGCAGTGTGTCGCTCAGATCGGGGGCCACGCGAAATGTGCCGCTCTTGTTTCCATAGCTCGGCACTTCTGCGCGCGCATATTGCATTGGCGTGACGCCGTTCAGTCGCTTGAAGTGCCGGGTGAAGTGGCTCTGATCTGCGAACCCGCAGGCAGCCGCAACCTCGGCCGCGGATGCGCCGGTGAGCAGCAGCGTCTTTGCGTGCCCGATGCGCACGCAGATCTGATAAGCGTGAGGAGGTAGCCCATAGCGTTGCTTGAACGCGCGAAGCGCTTGGAAGCGACTGAGCCCGGCGTGCTTTGCCAGTGTTTCCAGATCGACGTGAAGGCCTTCTTCGTTGAGACATTCGCGCATGCGCGCTGCTGCGCCGAGTGGCGGGCCTGCCACTCGGCGCGGTGCTCGGGCGCTCCGAACCAGCTCGCTGATCAGTAGCTCCGACAGTTCGAGCAGCCGCGACTGAACGTGCATGGCCGAGGCCGCTGGCTCGAATGCATCGAAGAACTCACAAAATCGCGAGCGGAGTCGCGCGGAGATGGGCTGCATCACCGCCGTCCAATCGAACTTGAGCGAGCTCGGTTGCTGTTCGGACAACCACTGCTCGATCACCGAGAACTCGAGCTCCAAGACGCTGAATGAACCAGCCTCCGCGGGATGGGCCACCATCACTTCGCCGGGCGTGTTGCAGAACACGAGCCCCGGTTCACCTGGATGGATCCGACCGCGGCTGTGTACGCCGCCTCGCCAAGTACGAAACATGACCACGGCGAAGTCGGGGCACGCGACCCGCCATTCGCGAGGTGAGTTCTGCGCATCGACCACTTGGACACCGGGCAACGCGGTCGAGCGCCGATAGTCGACGATCTCTTTGAGCCCGCTTGTCCGAACGGCCATCCGCGCATTCTGCGCCAGACCGGCGCGTAGAGCACGAATCTGCGAATTGCGGCGTGTTCCGCGCTTCAACAGGCCGGCCGCACGCGAATCCACGGCTGCGAAAAGGCTTCTTGGGGTTGATGGTCACTGTTAGAGTCACGGAAGCGGCATAGCCTTCGGCGTCGATTTGCGGGCAAGCGGGTGAAGACTTCGAGCGCGTGAATTCGGCGGGCCGCGGGTTGCGCTGCTGGATCGCGACCGCCCCCTTCTCCTGTTCGCATCGGGTTCGAGCGAAGTGTTTCGCGAATCCGAATGCGTCGCGGGCGTGTCGCTGCCGCAGAAGAGTCGTTGAGCGTCGAGCAGCTCTCGTAAGCGCTCTGAGCAGTCGCGATCGAGGCTGCCAAATACGCAGATCGCGCACGTACGAAGCGCGAGGAAACATGGCGAGAACCGACCCGCGCGAGCGCATACACCGTACTCAATCAACACCCTGGCGAGCCGTTCAGGTGGGGCCGAATGGCTGTGAGTAACTGCGCCCGCGTGTTCGAAGAGGCTTAAATAAGGCTGCTGTCGCGCCTGGCTCTGCGCTGGCTCCTAGGTATGTACGGCGCGTTGGTAAACGCTGCCTACATTGAGTCCGAAGGTGGTCTTCTTCTTTTTTCCATCACTCGCTGTTGCGAGAGAGTGCAGCGCGCGCGTCAGCACTGTATGCTTCTAAATACCATGGGCTCCGGATCCGCAACCAACGACTTAACGAGTCCTTCGAGCGCGAGCAGTCCTCGCTTCAACGAACCGGAGACGCTGAGCTTCGAACGACCGACGATGCAAGTTGGTCGCTACCGAATTTTATCCGAGCTCGGGCGCGGCGGCATGTCGAACGTGTTTCTCGCCGTGGCCAGTGGCCCCGGTGGTGTGAACAAACTCGTCGTGCTCAAAGCACTGCTCCCCGACCTCGCGACTGAAGGCTACGCGCTCTCGATGTTCATGGATGAAGCGCGCCTCGCAGCGCAGCTCAATCATCCGAACGTCGTGCAGACGTACGAAGTCGGTACCGAGGGCGATCGTCACGTGATCGTGATGGAGTACCTCGAGGGCCAGTCGCTGTCGGCGGCCGTGCGTCGCGCTGCAGCCGAGGGCAACCCGATGCCGCTCGCGCTCCAGCTGCGCATCATCATCAACTCGCTCGATGGCTTGCACTACGCGCACGAGCTGTGTGGCTACGAAGGCCAGTCACTGCAACTCGTTCATCGCGACATCTCTCCGCAGAACGTGTTCGTGACCTACGACGGTCAAGTCAAGGTGCTCGACTTCGGTATCGCTAAGGCGACGTCCGCGTCGACGCACACCGCCGCCGGCGTGATGAAGGGCAAGATCGCGTACATGGCGCCGGAGCAGATCGTCGGCGGCAACGTCGATCGCCGCGCTGACTTGTACTCCGTCGGCTGCATGCTGTGGGCCGCCGCCACTGGCGTGAAGTTGTGGAAGGACACGCCCGACGTTCAAATCATGCGCCGCGCGATCAGCGGTGACGTGCCGACGCCGCAGAGCGTGAACCCGGAATGCGATGACGATCTGAATCGGATCGTGATGAAGGCGCTGGCTCGCGAGCCCGATGATCGCTACGCAACGGCGATCGAGCTGCAGCACGATCTCGAAGTCTACGTCGAGCGCTTTGGCGCTGCCGCGAAGCAAAAAGAGATCGCTCGCTTCGTGTCCACGTTGTTCGCGGACACGCGCGCGCAGCTCAAAGCGTTGGTCGAACGTCAGCTCACGTTGATTCAGACCGACAACTCCTCCATCTCGCGTGAGCGTCCGCGCCCCGGCTCGGGGAAAGGTTCCACTACGCTCGGCGGTTCGTCCTCCGAGTCGATTCATACGTTGCTCGCCGAGCCGATCGAACCGGGTCGCGGCAAGCGTCGCGTGATTGGCGTGTTCGCAGTGCTCGCGTTGCTCGGTGCCGTCAGCTTCTATGCGTGGGGCAAGCGAGGCGGCGCAGGTGAGGTGGCGACGACCACGGTGGACACGACCTCAGCGACAAAGGCTGCGGCACCCGTGGCCCCGTCGGCGACGTCGGCCACGACACGCGTCTCGGTTGCGTTGCAGGCGACTCCGCCGGAAGCCAAGCTCTATCTCGACGACGAGCCCCTGCCCGCGAATCCGACGACCAAGCTATTGCTCACGGACGGCAAGGCCCACGTGCTGCGCGCTGAAGCGCCCGGTTTCGCGAATGCGACGAGCGAATTCTCGCCGACCAAGGACTCGACGGTTGCGCTCACATTGACTCCAGTCGACCGCGGGGGCGCGCGTCCGAACGAGTTGTCACCGGCAACCGCACATCGCTACATGCGTTTCGGCCGTCCGGCTGCGGGCACCGCGCCCACGCCTGCCACAGCACCGGTTGCTCCTACTCCGGCCGCTACGCCAGCTCCTGCTACGGCGGCAGCGCCCGCAAAGCCTGATTGCTCGAACCCGATCTTCCTGGACAAGGACGGAATTCGTCGCGTTCGTCCTGAGTGCCGCTGAGGCACCTCTTAGCTAATTCGGTCGACGTGCCGTACTGAGAGTAGTGAGAATCGTGGGTGCTGCGTGAATTCGCATGCCCCGCATACTACTCGTGCGCACCACACGCGCGCACATCGGCCGAATGACTGATACATCATTTTTGAAGCACACCAAGCGAGCAATGGATTCGATAGCGAGGCTATCGTCTGCTAAGCTCGATGATCATCTGGCTCACGTGTCACGGCACGTTCGTGCTTCGTTCCACCTAAATGGACTCGAGACCCCGATGTCTTTTGGCTTCAAATTAATCGTACCAAGCGTTCTAGCTCTTTACGTGGCGTCTGCCTGCACGCCCGACCTCGATTCGCTGTGCGCCCAGTCTACTTGCGCACAGGCCACCTTCGCCGCGAACAGCGTGGGAGGAACAGGTGGCACCGACGGGAATCCCGAGGGCGGAACCGACAGCACCAACAACGCCGGTAGTGGTAACGCCACAGCCGTTGATACGTGCACGAACAAGGTGAAGGATTCGAAGGAGTCCGACGTCGACTGTGGCGGACTCAGCAAGTGCGACCGCTGCACCAAGAACGCGAAGTGCACGTCGAACAACGATTGTGAGAGCGATTACTGCAAGAACGGTCGCTGCACGGAACCGACCTGTACCGACGGCGTGTTGAACCAGGACGAAACTGGTACCGACTGCGGCGGATCGTGCTTGCCTTGCGATATCGATCTACCGTGCGCCGGCAACTCGGACTGTGACGGTGGCTATTGCAAGGACATGGTGTGCACCGACCATTGCAAGAGCGGCGTCAAAGAGGCCGACGAGACCGACAAGGACTGCGGCGGTAAGACGTGCGGTCCTTGTGCCGATACGAAGGGTTGCAAGGCCGCCTCTGATTGCACGAGCAAACTGTGCGTGAACAGCAGTTGTCAAAAGGCGAGCTGCACGGATCAGGTTTTGAATCAGGACGAGAGCGACATCGACTGTGGAGGTGCCTGCGCCGCAACCAAGCCCTGCTCCGTCGGTTTGCGTTGCAATAGCGAAGCTGATTGCGCGAGCTGGATTTGCTCCACGACCACGGCCAAGTGCGTCGCGGATGCCGTCGCCGATAAGTATGGTCCGAATGACATCATCGACGACTTCGAGGATGGCGACATCAGCACTCTCCCGGCGCTCGGTGGTCGCGTCGGCAACTGGTATGCATACGGCGACGGCACTGGATCCGGTCTCGCGGAAGCCTTGGTCGTCAATCGCGGCGCGAGCAAACAGGCGCTACACGCCAAGGGCATGAACTTCTCGAAGTGGGGCTCTGGTGTGGGTACCGACATCAATCACAGCAGCGACAAGTTGCCCTACGACGCGTCTGCGTACGTTGGCGTGACGTTCTGGGCTCGCTCAGCCACCGGCACCGCAGCGCTGAACGTGGCGTTGCCCGACATCGACACGGACGCCCTAACCAAGGGAAAGACGTGCACCACCTGCGACCACCACTACTTCAAGGCTGTTACAGCCACCACTGCCTGGCAGCGCTTCACCATCATGTTCGCCGACCTGTCGCTCGAGTCGGGTGACGCGCCGGAGCCAACCGCGTTCAAGCCGGGTGCCATGAGCTCAGTGCAATTCCGATTCGCACCAGGAACAGCGTACGATGTGTATATTGATGACCTCGCTTTCCTGAAGCCATAGACTGCTCGGAGGGAAAATCATGGAAGCCTTGAGAATGCACTGTCGTCGTCCGACCGCCGCTCTGCTGATCGCCGCGGGTCTTTTGCCCTCGAGCCTCGCTTTGACCAAGTCTGCTGCCGCTGCTGGGCCAAACGCGCCTGCGGCAGCGCCCGCGCCGGCAGCGGGCGCACCGGCAGCGCCTGCAGCCGACGCCGCCAAGCCCGCGGAGGGCGAGGCGCCCAAGTCAGCCGCTGAAACGTGCAGCGCGGCGTACGAGCGCACGCAAACCGAGAAGCTCGCGGGTCACTACGTCGCAGCTTCTGCGGCAGCGCTCGAGTGCTCTCAACTTCAGTGTAACTCCGCAATCGTTCAAGAGTGCGTGCGCTTCTACAGCGCGCTCGAGAGCGAGACTCCAACCGTCGTGTTCTCCGCGCGCAAGGCAGAGGGCGGCGAGCTCACGGACGTGCGCGTCGAAATGGACGGCAAGAAGGTCGCTGATTCGATCACGGGTCGTCCCTTTTCGTTGGACCCTGGTCCGCATAACTTCGTGTTCGTTCACGCGAAGCGCGGCTTGTTGCGCCTGAACGAGACCGCGCGCGTGGGCGACAAAGCGCGCGTGCTCGAAGTCACCTTTGCCGATCCGAACGCCAAACCCGGTTCAAAGGATGCTGGCGCGGCTCCTGAAAAGAAGCCCGCTGTGCCGGTCGCCACTTGGGTGCTCGGCGGTATCGGCCTCGCCGGCCTCGGCGCGTTCACGTATTTCCGCCTGAGTGGTGTAAGTGATTACAACCGCATGAACAGCGACCCACCAACGGGCTGCACGCCAAACTGCAATCCGGATGACGTCGATCCCGTGCGCAAGAAGTTCACGTACTCGTACGTTTCGCTCGGTATCGGCGCGGCGGCTCTGGTTGGTGCTGGTGCGTTCTTCATCGCGAACCGCAGCAGCAGCGGCAACACCGTGCAAGCCGGAATTGCCCCGAATCCGGGCGGCGCGACGGCCGCGGTCAAAGCGACGTTCTGAGTTACGCGGCGAGAGTTCGGCGCGGCCGAACTCTCGCCTTTCGAGCTAAGCGTCGCTCACTCCAGCCAAATATCGTCGACGTACATCGTGACGGGGACCGGCGTAATTCCGACGGTCTTGGCCTCCACCATGACGCCAATCGAGTTGACGTCGGTGAAGTCCGGCAGCGTTCCCGCGGGGTCCGCGTAATCCGGGGAGGCAAACGCGAATTCGACGGGGTACCAAGTATCCATCGTCCAACTCGTGGTGCTGGTGAACTTCAGCGAATAGTGGCTGGTGGTGGTCTTGCCGCTGTTGATGTTCATGTTCACCCCGTTGACGTGACCAATGTCCGTTGTCGAGTGAAGCTTGACCTTGGCGTGCAGCTTCGTCTTGCAAGTCGTCCACTGGGTGCCGCTGGGGAAATAGATGCTCAGCTGAGCTTTGTCGCCGAACGCGCCAAAGTTTGCGTTGAGCTGACCGGCGCCGGTCATCGTGACCCCTTCGGCGTCCGTCCACACGACGGTCGAAGTCGCGTTGTCGCCCGTATTGGGGTTTACGTACTTGCCCATGGAGCCGCCAGGATCGGTATCGAAATTGGCGAGGATCACGTGGCAGGGTTGGGGAACGACTGGCGCGCCGCCGCCTTCTCCGCCTTCACCCGTGGAGTTTCCGGTGCCCGCGTTGGCCGGGCCGTCACCGCCAGCACCTGCCGCGCCGCCAGCTGAATCACCACCCGCGCCGGCTTGGCCCGGTTCGATATGGCCGCCCGTGCCGCCCCCGGGGTTGGTGCCACCCGTTGCGTCGGTGCCGCCGATCTCGCCCGTGCCCCCCGTTTCGTCAGAGCCACCAGTTGCGCCTGTGCCACCGCTAGCGGGCGGCGGCGCGGCGTCATCTTCAGTGCCGCACGCAGCGAGCGAAAGACCAACCACTGTGGGTAAGGCCAAAAGGAAACCCAAGCGATGAAAAGACATCGAGCCCATCCTCCTGTGAACTTATACGCGCAAGTGCAGCGCGCATGGCAGTCTACGCGATGTTGCATCGGCATCGAGATGCAAACGCAACGCTGCTGATCTTCAGGAATACCTTATCGCACCTACGCGCCAGGGTGGTTGCGAGGGTGGGTTTCGCAATCCGCGGACGGCGAAACCCGCTAGTGCTCGAGAAGCGAAACGCTCAGGGCGAAACAGTCACCGAGCCGGCGTCGAGATTGATCTCGTAGTAGCCGTGGTCATCCCAGGTGAGCTCGGTGCCGCACTGCTTGACCTTGCCGCCGCTGACCTTCGCGCGCACGTATTGGCCGGGCGGGAAGTGCGCCGGTAGCGTCCACGAATAGACGTTGTCGCTACCGACCGACTTGGGCTGAACGCCGGAGATCAGCTTTTGCGCGCGCCAATAGGAGCCCACTTTCAGCATGGTGTCGGCCCAGACGTCGCCGAGGCTCTTCGTGTAAGTCATGGCCTTCACGACTTCGGACGCGAGCACCGGATTGTAGGTGCCGTCCATCTCTAGCGAGTGACTGAGGATGATGCGCCAGGTGCCTTTCACGCGCACGTCGTCCGAGACGGAGTTGTATCCGTTCGCCATCTCCGCGGTTTCGCCCATCGCTGCGATGTGACAGGGGAGCGTCCAGGGATTGGCCGCGCTATTCGGGACCACGCCGGCTGGGTCGTCGTACACGCCGCGATTCAGCAAGAAGCGGCTCGTTGCTGGTTCGGTGTAGCCGCCGTCGCCCCTGGGTGCGGCGAGCGTGTAGGCATCCACGCCGAAATTCGCCTTGATTTGCGCGGTGCAGGCATCGAGTTCGGTTGCGACGTCCACGAACGGCCCACCGAAGTCACACGTCTTACCGTCCGCGGTGCAGTGGTGCATGGTGTGATTGCCGAGTTCGTGACCGTCCGTCGCGGCTTTGGTCCAGGCCTGGTCATTCAGCGCCTTGGAACAGACGAGGTAGAATGTCATCGGCACGCCGACGGCGTTGAGCTCGTTGTAATGAGCCAGCTGGGTCTGCAACGCATCGTCGAAGGTGTACGAGATCGCGCCCTTGAAGCCGGCCCAGTTGATGACCATGAGGTTGCCCACGGCGCCCGCGGGCTTGGGTACGCCAGTGGTTGGAGCAGGCGGGATCCTCGACGGACCGCCCACGGTCGTCAGGGTGCAGGGGTCTGGCGCCATGCCACCGCTACCGCCTTGTGCCGCGCCGCCGCTACCGCCCTTGCCGCCGGTCGCCTCCGACGCTCCAGCTTCTCCGCCTTCGGCCATGCCGCCTTCACCCGCGTCACTCATGCCGCCGGTTGCGTGGCTTCCGCCCATTGCGTGCGAGCCACCGGTTTCACTCTGGCCCGCGTCACCGACCTCCATTCCAGCGCTGCCGGGAGCGCCGCCGCTGCCCTTGTTTACCTTCTTCGCCGGATCCGCACACGCGACATAGAGCGTTGCGAGCACGACAGCAGGGAGCCCAAAATTTCGCAGATATCGTCGGGACAAAGTGCGGCTGATCCTAGCATCGATCTCGATCACACTCCAATGCTGCACACTGATGGGTGACTCAATGCGTGAGTGTCGAACGCACTAGTCCGCACATGCGCACATGCACCGAGCGAGTGAAGCTCACTGTGTGTTCGGCTCGGAACTGAAGATTTGGGGCGAAATAGGCGCCAAAATGCTGACGCACACCGCGAGTTAGTATCGAGCGCACAACTGCTACGCGATCGACACGAACTACCCTGCGCGATCGACGCGCCGCGTGGCCCACGTGCCGGACGTCGCTTTATCCTCGACGACGCGTGCGATCGCCGAGTGCAACGCGCGAGTCTCGAATGGCTTTTCCAGCACTGGATTGGTCATGGCGTTGAGCAGTTGTTGCGCCGGATCACTGAAGGCGCCGCCGGTCATGAAGACGATGCGCGTGGCGAGGTCGCGATCGCGCGCGCGGACTTCGTTCAAAAATTCGAAGCCGGACATGTACGGCATCATCACGTCACAGAAGATGACGTCGTAAGTGGCGTCGTGATCGAGTGATTTGAGGGCTTCACGCGGATCGAAGTAGCCGACGATTTCGTGTTCGTCTTTGAGCAGGCGACGCACGACGGTGTAGAGCGCGGGTTCGTCGTCGATGAACATGATGCGCGAGCGGGGAAGGCGTGGGGTTTCGAGCAGGGTTGGCGGGCGCGTGCTGCGCATGGAGACTTCTTCTGCGGGCAGTTCGACGCGGAAGGTGGTGCCTATCCCCGCCTGGCTCTGACACGTGATGGTGCCGCCCATATCAGTGACGATGTTCCGACAGATCGACAGCCCGATGCCGCTGCCGACTCCTCGTGGCTTGGTCGTGAAGAACGGGTCGAACGCGCGCCGCTGTTGATCCGCGGTCATGCCGCAGCCGTTGTCGCTGACCTCGATCACGACCCTGTCGCGCACGGTGCGGATTTTGACGTTGATCTCGTTTTGCTCCACTTGCGCGTCGGGCAACGCTTGGGCCGCGTTGACGAGCAGGTTCAAGAACACCTGGCTCAAGCGATCTTGGTTGCCAGCGACGGTCGGCACGCGCTCGAAGTCTCGCACCAGGCGTGCGCGGTGCCGGATCTGATTCCAGGCGATGTTGATCGCCGAGTCCATCACCTTCTTGATGCTAACCAAGCTCTTTTCGTCGTCCTCGGTGCTGCGGCAAAATACTTTCAGGTCACGGGTGATGTGACTGATGCGCTGTGAGCCCTCACGCGCCTGGCTGAGCGCTTGCACGACTTCCGCAAACTCGGCAGGCTCGGGCAGCTGCCCTTCACCCAAGCGACCGAGCGCGAACTCGAGGTTGCCGAGCACATAGGCGAGGGGATTATTGATCTCGTGCGCGACGCCGGCCGCGAGCATGCCGATCGAGGTGAGACGATCGGCGAGCAAGAGCTGCTGCTGCATGCGACGCCCTTCGGCGCGCAATACTGCCTCACGGGTTTCACGCTCGATGACGGCGCCCATTCTGCCCAGGCTGTGTTTGAACAAAAAGTCGTGAGCGCCGGCGCGCATGACTTCGATCGCGTCGCGCTCGGTGATCGCGTTCGAGACGATGATGAACGGCAGATCGAGCCCGCGCGCTTGCACGATGCTCAACGCGGCGAGCGCGTCCAGCGTGGGCAAGCGGTGATCGCACAGCACGACGTCCCAGTGGTCGTCATTGAGTGCGGCCTGCAGCGCGGCGCGTGTTTCCACTCGTTTGGTGGCTGCGCTGTAGCCTTGGTGCATCAGCTCGAGGCGCAGCAATTCAGCGTCATCCGCCGAGTCCTCGATCATGAGTACGCTTAGTGAAGGACTCGCATTGGCAGGCGTGATGGTGTCCATGTCTTCCCGCGGCCACCGGCTCGATCAGCAAAAGTTCTGCTTGAGCAGTGGGTACAATCAAACAATGTAGCAATGATTCGCGGCTGCGACATAGATCATCACTAACTAAATGTTGAAAGCTTCGAGAGGCGGATTGCAACGTGTCGCGAGTCCCTCGGCTGATGCGTCAAGGCGTTGTCGGTCCCGCGTGTTCGCCGTCAGTCGTTCGTGACGGAACCTCTCATGCGCGGCGTATTTGCGCCTTTCCGCAGCAGTACTTTCCGGGCAAGCTCGGCTTGGGACGATGGTCGACGCTCAGGCAACGATCAGCGAAGCGCTTCTTGCTCGTGACGGAGTCGTTGCGAAGATGCCGAGCTTTCTCGTCGCTGGCGGCGATGCGGGAGCGCTGATTGCGCGTAAAGACTGGCGCGCGAGCGCTCTCGGAGCGGTCGAATCTTGGCCTGCTGCGCTCGTCCGCAACCTGCGTCTGTGTCTAGAGTCGCGCTTTCCATTCGCGATCGCGTGGGGGCCCGAGCGAACTCAGCTGTACAATGACGCATTTTTGAGCATTTGCGGCGGAAAGCACCCCGCAGCAATGGGCCAAGACATGAGGACGTGCTGGGCGTCCGCGTGGCCAACGTTCGGCCCGTCCTACGAGCGAGCGCTGAGTGGCAATGGCAGCTTCGTCGAGGATGGGCGCTTGTTTTTGGATCGAAGAGGAATTCTCGAGGAGACCTTCTTCAGCTTTTCGTTCAGCCCGATCCGTGACGACGACGATACGATTGCGGGGGTGCTGCTCACGGTGATCGAGACGACGCGGAAGATGCTCGACGCGCGGCGAGCGAGTTTTCTGCGTGACATCGTGACCTCGGGCGTGAGCGCGACGAGCCCTCGTGAAGCGATGGAGTTGGCAATGCGCGTCTTGGACGAAGCGGCGTTCGACGTGCCGTTTGCCTTCGTCTACAGCGTCGACGCGGCTGGCAACGAGGCAGAACTTGTCGCTCACACGCGCTCGACGCCGGAGCGTTATTGTCCGGTCAGCGTCGATCTGAGGCCAGAACGAGCGCGCTGGCCGCTGGCGGAGGTGGTGCGCGCGAATCGCTATCGCGTTTTGGACGGCCTGGCGGAGCGCTTCGAGCTCGAGACCATTGGGCCGTATCCCGAGCCACCGCGCAGTGCCGTGCTATTGCCGATCTCGTCTGCTGGGTCGCTCACGCCGCAGGCCCTGCTGGTGGTCGGCACGAGCCCGAGGCTGATTCTGGACGAGCATTACCGTGCGTTCTTCGAGCGCGTGGCGGGAGCCATGGCGACCAGCCTGGCCAGCGCTCGCGCGCACGAGGAACAGCGACGTCGCGCCGAGCAGCTGAGTGCGCTCGATCGCGCCAAGACTACGTTCTTTTCCAACGTCAGCCACGAGTTTCGCACGCCGTTGACGTTGCTATCTGGTCCCCTCGAGGACGAGCTCGCCGAGCGTGATGCGCCGTTGCCGGAGGCGCGCCGTCAGCGGCTAGCGACGGCTCATCGCAACACGCTGCGCCTGATCAAGCTGGTCAATGTGCTGCTCGATTTTTCGCGCATCGAGGCCGGGCGTGCCATGGCGCGTTATCAACCCACGCAGCTCGGCACACTGACATCGGAGCTCGCGAGCTTATTTCGGGCTGCGATCGAGCGCGCGGGACTCACGCTGTCGGTGGAGATTGAGCCGCAATCGGAGCCCGTCTTCGTCGACCGCGACATGTGGGAAAAGATTGTCCTCAATTTGGTCTCGAATGCGTTCAAGCACACGTTCTCGGGCAGCATTCGCGTGCGCCTTCGCTATTTGCCGACGGCCGCAGAGCTCGACGTGATCGACACGGGGATCGGCATCGCCGAGCACGAGCTCTCGGCCTTGTTCGACCGCTTTCACCGCGTCTATGGTGCGAAATCCCGGACCCATGAAGGCACCGGCATTGGCCTGCCGTTGGTGCGTGAACTCGCGCGGCTCCATGGTGGCGACGTGCGCGTGGTCAGCAAGCCGGACTACGGCTCGCGATTCACGGTCACGATCCCGCTGGGCAGTGCGCACTTGCCGGCCGAGCAGGTAGACACGGATGCTTCGCCGACACCGGCAGGTGCCGGCGTGGCCGCCTATGTACAGGAGGCCATGCAGTGGTCGACGCGGCAAGCGGAGGCGGATGAGGCGCATTCAACCGCCGTAGCAGCGTCGGGCCAAGCCGCGGCGGGAAGCCTGGGAAAGGTCCTCTTGGCGGAGGACAACGCGGACATGCGCACGTACATCGTCGGGCTGTTGACGAGCACCTATCAAGTGCTGCCCGTTCCCGATGGTCGCGCGGCCCTCGACGCACTCGCGAATTTTCAGCCGGACCTGCTGCTCACGGACGTGATGATGCCGCGACTCGACGGCATTCAGTTGCTGCGGGCCGTGCGTGCTGATCCACGCACCCGACAATTGCCGGTCATCTTCTTGTCTGCGCGCGCTGGGGAGGAAGCGGCGCTCGAGGGCATCGAGGCCGGTGCCGATGACTACTTGGTGAAACCTTTCGCGGCGCGCGAACTGCTGGCCCGCGTGCGCACCCACGTCGAACTCTCGCGTGCGCGTCGGGACTGGGCGGCGCACTTGGAGCGAACCAATCAAGAGCTTGAAGCATTCAGCTACTCCGTGTCACACGATCTGCGCACGCCGCTCCGCGCCATCGACGGGTTTAGCAAGGCGATCTTGACACGCAACGCCGCGCAGCTCGACGAAGAGGGCAAACAGTACCTCGCTCGGGTGCGCAAGGCGGCGAGCCGAATGGGCGAATTGATCGACGAACTGCTGGCCCTGTCGCGAGTTTCGCGCGCGCCGCTCCGTCGTCAAACGACCTCACTGTCGGCGCTTGCCGAGCGCGTTGCGCGGGAGCAACGCGAGCTACAGCCGGACCATTCGGTCAGCTTGGAAGTCGAGCCAAACCTGAACGTGCATGCGGACGCGCGCTTGCTCGAGATTGCGCTCGAGAAGCTGCTCGAAAATAGTTGGAAATTCACGGCACGCCGCAGTGACGCGCGCGTGCGAGTGGGCAGAGTTACAGCTGACAAGCCCACGTTCTACGTGGCCGACAATGGTGCAGGCTTCGAGCAGACCTACGCGCACCGCTTGTTTCAACCGTTTCAGCGGCTGCACACGGACGCGGACTTTCCGGGTACGGGGATAGGCCTAGCAATCGTGCAACGGATCATCGCCAGGCATGGCGGCCGCATTTGGGCCGAGGGCCGCGAAGGCCACGGCGCGACGTTCTATTTCACCTTGCCGGACACATGACCCAAGCACCCATCCTGCTCATTGAAGACAACGACGACGACGCGGATCTGACCGAAATGGCGTTCCGCGACGCGAACATTTCGAACCCCATCGTCCGCGTGCGGGACGGCGTCGAGGCCTTGGCGCTGCTGCATGGCAACGGCGCCGCGTCGCCGGCACCTCTGCCGGTGGTGGTGCTGCTGGATCTAAAGCTGCCCAAGGTCGGCGGTATCGAGGTGTTGAAGAGCATTCGCGCTAGCGATGCGACGAGGCACCTGCCGGTGGTGGTGCTCACTTCCTCCGACGAGGATCGCGATCGCATCGAGGCGTACGCGCACTTTGCCAACAGTTACGTCCGAAAACCGGTGGACTACGACGCGTTCGTGGCTGCGTCGCGAGAGCTTGGGCTGTATTGGACGGTGACCAACGTTCCACCGCCCGAAACCTGACGGTCGGCTCAGCGTTGGAGCGTGCCGGCGCTGACCGCGTGATCGGCCTCGAACCAACCAGCGACGACCAGCAGCTCCGAGGCAGCGAGCAAGGTGAGCAGCCCGGCGCCGCGCAGACTCTCGGCGCGGGTGAGTGAGACCGTCTTTGGTTCGCTCATCATGGCCATGGCTTGCTCGAGCAGCTCGAGTGCGCGGGCCAGATTGTGGGATTGCTCACGCAAGCGCGCGTGCCAGCCCTCGGGCAGCTGCGGGTTGCGTGCGCTTGGCGCCACGCGACGACCTGGCCGCTTCTTCACCAGGGAGGGCATGGACGCGGGGGATGTGCTTGGAGGTCGAGAAGCCTTTGCCACTTTCTTATTGCCGCTGCGCGAACGCCACGCGCGTGGACGCGGTTCCGCGACGGTCAGCGATGCCTCGATGAACATGGGGACCAGCATAGACTGAACTAATGTTCAGCTCCAGCGGGGGATTGAGGGACGGGTTAATCACTGTGTACCGCGTCGAATGCGCCTGCCTCGAAGCTGTTTTCGATTTGGCTCAGCCAAGCGTCTTCCGAACGTGCGTCGGTCAAGGGGGGCAGACGAATGATGGCGACGCGATGCCCCTTCCAACCCGTCGCGAACCAGCTCGAGCCGTCGCGATCGAGTGACAGTCTAGAGATACGCCAGCTGAGCTTCGCTTTTGGCGGCAAGTGAGGTGCGCGCTCGAAATCCACTCTGCCCTCCTCCCTCGTACTTCTAGCGCGGCTCTTCGATCCGTCAAACTAAAAAGGATGAACGTACCCTAATTAAGATGAGGTGCGTCGCGCTACCGCTGTGTCGGGGCCGTTGAGTTGTCCGGGGTCGGACGCAACGGAGTTCGCCCCTCCGCATTTCGATCTCGGTTCTTCGACCAATCACACGCAACCAACGACAATGCCAGCTCCTGCTTCTCGTCGCGCGCAAGAACTGATGCTTCAGCTTGGGGGCAATGTGCAGCGGCTTCGTCTCAAGCGCGGTTGGACACAAGAACACTTGGCCGAGGCGGCAGAGCTCGATCTCTCTTACGCGCAGCGGGTCGAGCGTGGTGAGGTCAACCTCACGCTGAGCAGCCTGGCGAATTTCGCCGATGCCCTGGGCGTTCAGCCAGGCGCATTGCTGCGCGCGGGCAAGCCGCCGGTGATTCGGCGTGGTCGTCCGAAAGCCAAGCGCGCAGAGCTTCCTACTAAGAAGTAACCCTCCGTGCGGTGCGCGACGGCGCGACGGCCATTGAATTTCCGCGAAGCGGGCGACGCGGAACCTTTTCTTGGTTCGCTTGTATGACTCCATGGCCCCGCGAATGGACGACGCTTTTCTGATTCAGCAAACGCTCGCCGGAAATCAGCAAGCATTCCGGCTGGTCGTGTTGCGTTATCAGCGGCCGTTGTTCCGCTTTTTGGGACTATTGGGGTTTCGGGGTGCTCGCGCCGAAGACGTCGCCCAAGAGACATTCCTGCGCGCGTTCAAAGCGCTGAGCAGCTTCGACCCGACCCGCGCCGCTTTTTCGACCTGGCTGTTCACGATTGCTCGGCGGCTAGCGATTGGCGAGTGGCGAAGGGCCCAGCGCGAAGAGTCGACGCCCGCCGTGGGCGAAGATGCGTCGAGTCACGCTCCCGATCCCGCCGAGCGCGCACTCTTGGCTGAGCGCGCTCAGCGCGTCGAGAGTGCATTGCGTGCGTTGCCCGAACAACTGCGTTCGACGTTTTTCTTGTCACAGCTCGAAGAGCTTTCGCTCGAGGAAGTCGCCGAGCTCGAGGGGTGCGCAATTGGCACCGTCAAGTCGCGCATCTTCCGCGCGCGCGAACAACTACGCCTCGCTCTGGCAGAGGAAGAAACGTAAACCATGACTGATTGCACCGAAGTCCAAGAACGAATTGCCTTGGGCCAGCCCCTGCATGCTGAAGAGCGCGTTCATCTGTCGCGCTGCGAGCGCTGTAGCCGCGTGGCCGAGGCGTACAGTGAGCTCGATGCGGGCCTGGAGAGCCTAGTCGAGCCCGTCCCGGACGGCTTTGCCGAGCGGGTGATGATGCGCATCGCCGAGCAGGAATCAGGCCGACCACGTCGTTGGTTCGAGGCGCGTTGGGTCGAGCTCGCGCTGACCAACGCGGCATTGATCTGTGCGGTCGTGAACACGGTGCGCTTCTTGGCCAGCGTTTTGATCCCGAGTGTGAGCCTCGGAGGTACGCCATGAATCACGTGACTCGTAAACCGCGCTTGGCTCTGATCGCGGCGTTGTCGATGCCTGGGCTCGGCCAGCTCTACGTCGGTGATCTGCCGCGCGGGCTTTGCTTTCTCCTGGGCGTGGCGCTCGCGGTTCCCGGCGCCGTGCGCTTGGGTTTGCTGTGCCCATCGCGATGCTTGTGCTTCGTCGTGCTTTTGGGAGTGACGACCGCGCTTGCATTGTATGTGTGGTCGGTCGTCGACGCGGTGCGCTGCGCGCGGCGTGGCGCGGGCGTTGCGTTGCACTCTTGGCAACGACCGAGCGTGTATGGGCTGTACGTTGCGGCAAGCTACGTGTTCGTCCTGGCGCCGTCGACCGCCGGTGTTCGGCGGGACTTCTTGGAAGCGTTCGTCGTGCCGAGCGCGAGCATGAGCCCGAGTATTTTGCCGGGCGATCGGATTTTCGCAGACAAAACCATCGGGCAACCGGGCGGAGCGAAATTGTGGCGTGGTGCGCCGGTTGTGTTCATTTATCCGAACGATCGCACCAACGTCTTCATCAAGCGCGTCGTGGGTTTACCCGGTGACGAGATCGAAATTGCGGGCACCGACGTGCGAGTGAACGGTCACAGTGTCTCGCAGGGGCCGAGCAGTGAGCCTCTTCCCGCCGCATTTGCCGGCCTACGCGCGTTCCGTGAGCGCGGCGATCGCGGTGAGTACACGGTGCTTTGGCCGCAACGCGACGAGCCAGCGGATACTGCCGCCGTCCCCACCCGCTTCGTCGTTCCCGCGGGCCAAGTGCTAGTGCTCGGCGACAACCGAGCCGCGTCGGTAGACTCGCGTCGCTTTGGCACCGTGCCGGTGGCCGACGTCAAAGGGGTCGCGCGTCAGATTTGGTTCTCGGTTTCTGTGCAAGATGGCGTGCGTTGGGGGCGCTTGGGCAAGCTGCTCGGGTAGTGCTCAATGTCCGCGCATGGCGAGCAGCACTGCGATCAGTGTCGCAATCGCCATCAGTCCGAGCGTAAACAGCGCAATGAAGCAGCCGGACGGACTCACCTGCGATTGAACCTTACGGCCAACGCCCGCACCAAACGCGACACTTTCGGCAAAGCCGGCTTTGCCGCCACCACTCATCGATAGCGAATCGTCGTCCCGGACGATGGCTTGAAACGGCAAATTCTGGCTGCGCGGCGCGACGCCATTCATCCGTCGCACCGCGGTGCCGATCGCGACGACCTCGATCAAACCGGGTGACAGCTCGCGAATTTGCAGGCGATTGCCGATCACGCGCTCCGCACCCACCGACGCTGCTTCATCCTTCAACAGGCGTAGACAATTCTCGCGCGCGCCGTAGATCAATTCAGTGAGTTCGCGCAGCTCGCCCTTGGCCAGCGCGGCAAAACTTGCGCCGATGCCGCCCACGAGCCCGAGCGAGTAGACACTGGTCGCCATCACGAGCTGCACCGGCGCGTAGCCCATTTGTGCGAGGCTAAAGAGCTCGGCGCCGGTCAATTCACTACTGACGACGTGCGCCGGATCGCTGGTCGCGCTGCCAAAAGCTGGGTGATGCGACGCGGTGCCGGTCATCAACAACTCGACCACGCCGGGCCCGAAGGGACGCAAATCGATACGCACGTCCACGACGGCGTTGGCGCCGGTGCTCGCGGCTTCGCGCCGCATGCGAAATAGCGCCAAATGGCGGATGCGATTGTACATCTCCGAGTATTGATGCACCTCGCCGCGCGCCAACGTCGAGAGTCCGCCAGTGATGCCGCGACCAATGCCCAGCGCGTAAGCAACGTTCCCCATCACGAAACTGATCGGCGTGTAGCCGGCTTCCAGATGACAATACAGTTCGGTACCCGAGGCTGAAGTGGTGAAGAAGGGATGATTGCCCGCGTCGGAAGCGATGCCGGTGCCCTGCGACAAGAACTCGGTGTAGCCCGCCAATGACGACAATTCGGTCGTCACGCCGGTGACGCCGTGCGCGCCGTGACGCCGCGCTTCGGCGACCAAGCGCTCCATCGCTGCGTGACGTCCCTCCGAGATCAGCGCGGTGACATTTTCGACTTCGCCGCCTGCGAGCGTGCGAAACGACGAGCCGATCGCGCCGGCCAATCCCAAACTGCGCACGCTGTTTCCAACCACGATTTCCCCGGGCAAAAAGCCCTTCTGCTGCAAGCAAAAGATCTCGTTCCCGGAGAGTGAGCAAACGAACATGCGCGGCACGATAACCCGATAACCCGCGGCGTGGCTCGAGTGGCCCCCCCCTTGACGCGCTGCCGCGCGTCCCTCATGGTGAGCGTGGGCTTGACGGAGCCCGGCTCGAAGCGGCGTCGCCGGCACGACGTTCGCTCCGTTGCGAAGAGGGCGTCGCCCTTCGGTCAGGTTGCATTGGTTGGTTCAACCCGCGTGCGTTTCGCCGATGCCGGTCGGTAAATCAGGTCGATCGATCGCGAAGATCACGTCTGAGCAGCGCGAATCATGGGCAACCGACACCATCACAAGAAGCAACGGGCGCGAGTCCGAGCAATCATGGCTGAAACGGGCGAGAGCTACCAACGAGCGCTCGCGCGAGCGTTGAGAGAGCGGCAAGCGTCGCCCCGTCATCTGCCGGGCGACATTGATTTGCTCAGCGTCGACTATTTCGGTCGCCGAGTCACGCTGGCGACCTTCCAGCTCTTGGGGCGTCTTTCCTGCGTTGTGGTGCCCAGCAGCAAGCCTCGTGTCGGGAGCCTGAGCTCGAGCCAGCGCAGCCCCCTCTCGGCATTGGGTGCCAGGCAACGCCTGAACTGAGACGTGAACTTCGCGCGCGGCTTCGCCCAGCGTCGTGAGGTCCAATGAGTTCGAACACAGATCCGAGCGTTATTTTTGGCAAATTGGGTTTCGTCGTGCTTCCGCGGTTTCTCGACTTAGCGGAGCGCGCTCGGTTGCGGCGTACTTGCGACGGCGTGCTCGAGTGTGCACGGCGGAGCAATCTCGAAACTGCGCACTCGACACCGAGGATCTCGTTGTTGGCGGGCGTCAGTGATGCTCGCGAAGAGCACTATTGTCCGATCATCGAGTTCGCGAGTGGTCAGCGCGTTTGCTCGATCCTTCGTGCCGTGACGTCGGAGACGCGAGCTTTGCTCGAGCTAAAGGAGCTGCACTACTACCACGAGCAGACGAAGCGGGATTGGGATGGCGATTGGCACCGCGATTGTCAGTTCGGCCACTCCGACCCGGAGCGTGAGCGAGTGCGATTCGAGACGATGATGGCCGTGCACGTTCGCGTTGCGTTCGAAGACGACGATCGGCTCGAGATCGTCCCAGGCTCTCATGTTCGCTGGGATACGCGCGAAGAGCTGGGCATTCGTCGAGGTTCGGATCGCGCGACTGCGTCCATGCCGGGCGCGACTCGCGTTCAGCTGTCTGCCGGAGACGGCTGTCTGTTTCACGCATGGTCGATTCATCGCGCGACGTACCGGTGTGCGCCGATCCGGCGAACGTTGGATGCGCTATACGGTGTCGTCGAGCGCTCGTGAAATGGGGGCCGGATCGCGTGGGAACAACGACGCGCAGCAAGGTGCGTTGCTGGTTTCCGAGCGCCCCTCTCTCCAAACAAACAGTGAAAGAGTCAGCGTTGTTCGAGTGCACTTTGATGCAAGCGCATCTTGCATTCGAAGTGGGAGCGGAGATCATCCTGACTTCGAATCGGATAGGCTTTGACGATGGCGAGCACCTTGCGTTGCGGATTGCCGGGGTAGTCGGCTGAGCGCAGCAAGGGCTGATCCGGACGACCTTCTACGAGGAACGAGGTGCGCGCCAGCTCGGGGTTGCGAGCGGGATCTGCGTTTGGCATCGAGAAGCCGAGCTCGAACTCGAGAATGTGCAGACCGGACTCGCTCTGCTTCGGCAGGAACGACAATTGCGACAATGCAGGGTGATCGAGAATGCCGAGGTGTTGCTCGAAGGTCGCGACTGTTCGCTCTTCGGGCTTTCCAATGAGGTGCGGAGTTCCAAGCAATTGCACGTCGGGTTGCTGTGCGATTGAAGAGATGGTTTCGGCGCTGGGGGTTGCCATGCCCTGCGGTACATTCAGCAGCACGGTTTCGACGAAGAGATTGGGTGCGGGCTCGTCCGCGCGGCTCGTGGAAGCGAGGGGCGGCTGGCATGGGTGGCTGATTTCGTACAGGACCGAGGCCAGCTCATCGGGCGGGGTCGCGCTGGAAGCTGGCGTTGGCATTGAGGTACACGCGCTTACCGTAAGCAACGCGAGGCAGCCGAAATACCAAGCCACACGCGGGCACTGAACACCCCAAGTCATCTGCTGCACAACGCCCGGCGAAGGTGGCACATTCCGCGGTCGGTCGGAACTCGTTTTGTCTTATGCTGTCTGACGGGAGATGAACCGCGTTACGCGATGGACTACCTGTGGCCCGCACAGGCGGGAATGCCGGATTGCTCCCTCGCGGAGAGTGTCCAGGAGGGGGACTAGCGAGCAGCGCTGCGAAAGTCGTTTCAACTCTGCGCGAGCGCTGTAGCCAGACGTCCGGGGCGTGTCGTGACACAGCCGCTCACTCCCCAACTACGCAGGCGCCTGAGTGAGTCCGCGTCGTCGACTACGAAGACCCAGACCGGATCGCCTACCGAACGCGCTTCGTGCACGAAGCGCGGAGTGACGACCTGAAGGCCGGCGTGGCGTTCGGGGACGATCCACACGTTGCCGCGCGCGGCGAGTCGCGAAAGGCCGATGCGGCCGAGCAGCAGCTTGCCCCAAGCTTCGCGCTTCGTGGCTGCGGTGCGGAGCGTGGGATCCAACCAGCGCAGCGCGTTGATCACGCGAGTGTGCTCGCTCGCGATCCAAAGCTGCTCGCGTCGTCGTGGCGAGAACCGCGCGAGCTCGCGACATAGGGCTTGGGCCGCGATGATGTCATCGTCGTGCAGCTCGAGCAGCAGTCGACGATCGCTCGCGGCCTCGAGCACGTCTGCCAGGGCCGGCACTCGCTCACCCGCAGGGCCGGCCTGCAGACGACAGAGCTCGCGAACGCGATGCTGACGCACGAGTCCCACGCCGTCGGTCGTGCGTTCGAGGCGTGCGTCGTGCATGGCGATGAAGCGGCAATCATTGCTCAGCCGAAGGTCGACTTCGATCGCCAACTCCACACCCGTGGGAGGGCGGAGCTCGGCGCTGCGGCTGACTGCTTCGCAGGTATTTTCGGCGGCTTCACCCGAGCCGCCCGCTTTGGCGATCAGCAAAAACGTCGACATTGCGCCGAGTCTCCGCCAGATCTCGGGCGATGTCGTTAACCGCGGATAACAAATCTTTGGCCACGGACCACCTGCTACCACTGCTCGAGCGACTGAGCCCGATGCCCAAGAAGGAGTTCGCTCACTTCGTGTCGCGGCTCACGTTTCGACGTTTGACGCGCGGTGAGTTTCTCACGCGGGCCGGGGAGGCCGCGGATGAGGTGGGCTTCGTGGTGAAGGGGCTGTTCCGCAAAGCTCACGTGACGCCTCGAGGCAAACCGATTGTGCGCGGGTTCGGCGGAGCCGGCTCCGTGATCGGCGCGTACGTTTCGCTGCTGACTGGCGAACCCTCGTATCTCGACGTCGAGGCGTTGTGCGAGAGCGAGTTGTTCGTGCTGAAGTGGTCGGAGTTGAACGCGCTCTACGCTCGACACGCCTGTTTTCAAACCATTGGCAGGCGCTTGGCCGAGCTCACGTTGCTCGAACGCGAGGCTCGTGCGCACGAGCTGCTCACGCTCAGTGCGAGCGAGCGCTATGCGCGCTTTCGCGAAACTCACCGGGCGTTACTGCCCGAGCTTCGTAGCTACGATATTGCTTCCTATCTCGGCATCACGCCGGTTTCGCTGAGCCGACTGCGCAAGCGCGCAATCGCGACGAGGAAGTCAGCAAGCGCCGTCGCCGCGAGTCGTCTGCGGAAGCGTGGCCAATAGCTCCGCGACCGCCTTACGTACGGCCTTGACGTCAATCTTCGGCGACAGCGCGTGCTCGTCGAATTCTTCGACCAAGTCCTCCAGACCGAACAGCGCGCGCGGCAGGCGCGGGAATAGCAAACGCGCGATCAGACGCTGCGCGGCATCCGCGCTGACTCGCGCATTTAGACTGAAGGTTGCTTTGAGGTAGTTGCTGACGCGCGCGCTGACTTCGGTGAAGAGCACGTCATGGTGCTTGGCCGCGCCTTCGGGGAAACGCGCGGTTTCGGCCATGCTCACGCGCAGCATCTTTATCGAACTCTCGTAGAGCAGTGCCTCGAGGTAGCGAGCGCAAAATGCTTCGAGCGCCTCCGCCGGTTTCGTCGAATACGCGCTTGGCTCCTTGATGCGTGACAGGAACAAGCCACGCACCAGCTCGATGACGGCCAGGAACAGCTTTTCCTTGTTTTCGAAGTGCGCGTACAGCGAGCGTTTGGAGGTTTGGGCGCGGCTCGCCACCTCATCCATCGAGGCGCGTTCGAAGCCGTGTTCGAGGAACACCTCTTTGGCGACCCAAAGAATGTGCTCGCGGAGCGCGTCGCCTCGTCTGGCCATGCCGCGATACTGGCGAATTTCGTCGACATTTTCCAGGCCAGCCAAGCCGCTTGCAAAGTAAACGGTACGGTATAGTTTACTTTGGAGACCGAAAAGGAGGCCCTCATGATCGTTGTCACCACTCCCACGGGATTCATTGGTTCGAAGTTGGTCGAAGATTTGCTCGCTGCTGGCGAGCGTGTGCGCGTCATCGCCCGCGATCCGGACAAGCTCACGCCAGCGGTGCGCGCACAGGTCGATGCAATCCAAGGCTCGAGCGACGACCCAGCCGTGCTCGGCCGCGCGCTTGCTGGCGCCGAGAGCTTGTTCCTCGTCGTGCCGCCGACGCTCAGTGCGCCGAGCGTCAAGGGGCACTACCTGGGCTTCACGCGCCCAGCAATTGCCGCAATGCGGGACAACGGCGTGAAGCGTGTGGTTACGGTCTCGGCTATCGGTCGGCGCGTGAACGTCGATGCGGGGCCGGTGTCGTGTGCACTCGCAAAGGACGAAGAGCTCGAGCGAGCCGGGCTCGACGTGCGCGCACTGTGGTGCCCGGGGTTCATGGAAAATACACTGCTCAGCCTCGATTCACTGCGCACACAGGGCGCGTTCTTCGCCCCGAGTCGTCCGGACCTGCGCACTCCGTATGTCGCGACGCGTGATATCGCCGCGGTTGCCGCGCGCTTGCTTTGCGACAGGTCTTGGAACGGGCCGGGTGGTGTCGCCGTGCTCGGACCCGAAGATCTCTCGGCCAACGATAAGGCCGCCATCATGAGCGAAGTGCTTGGGCGGCCCATTCGCTATCAGCAGGTGCCGGTCGATGGTTACAAAGCTCAATTGCTGCGCTTTGGCGCGAGCGAGGACTTCGCGCAGGCGCTGGTGGACATGCTCGTCGCCAAGGATAACGGTCTCGATCTGAGTGAGCCACGCACGCCCGAAAACACCACGCCAACCAGCTTTCGCGAGTGGTGTAGCAGCGTGTTGAAGCCGAAACTGGGTTGATGATTGGCGGAGGCGGATGCGTGGACCGCCGCCCTATGAAAGACTGAGCGAGCATGGGTTTGGCTCAGCGTTGCTGGTGTGGCTGCGCGATCCTGGGGGTGGTGATCACTCTGGGCTGCGCGGGTGTGCCGACTGGAGTTTCGAAACCGCTTCCGCCAGCGAACGCCGATTCCGCGCCAGGCACGCTTCGAGTCGGCACCGACGAAGCCGACGGCTTACGAGTGCTGTGGAACGCGCCCGCGCGCGGCAAATGGTCTGAGGCTGAAAGTTGGGCGGCGAACGATTCGGTTCAGTTCGCCGCCCTATGGCGTGAAGCGGGAGCGATGCTTCCCGCGCCACACGTCGACTTTGCGCGCTATGCCGTGTTTGCGTTGTCGCACCGAGGTGGCGTCTGTCAGCCGGAAATCAGCAGTGCCAGCGTGGAGCCGTCGGGCGTGGTGCGACTGCACGCAGAAGACGAAACCATGATCTGCATCGATCTTGCCGTGCGCGAGTCGCTCGTGATTGCGCTGCCGCGACGCGTGTTGAAAGCGCGAGCATTGCTGGTTGCCCCTAGGTACGCTCGTGCCTTTGAGTTCTCGGTTCCAGCCGCGCCGGTATCGGCGGTTGCAGAGGAGCGCCCGCGCATGTCCTCGCAAGGCGAGTCGCGGTTGGACCCCGTGCCGTTGCCGGCATTGGGACATCTTGCGCTCGCTAGTTTGCGCGACGGAACGCAAGTCTGGGTGGCTCGCGAGTCGAATGGTTCGCTGAGCGTCATCTCGGCGGTGACGTCGATCGAGCGATGGCCGTTCGCGCGTCTCCCGGAATACCTGGAGACCGCGGTTCAATGGCTGCCGGAGCACGGGCGCTTTCAAGGCGGCTGGGACTGGCAAGGGCACAACGTGCACGGCTTCGCCTCGCTGACGCCGCACGAATGGAAGCTCGACGCTCAGGGACAACTCTGGGTGGGCGGGCCGATCGAGGCATTGTCGGGGCCGATTCGGCCTCGGCTCAGTGCGCCGGAGTTGGACACTCTGGCTCGAGCTTATTTTTCGCCGCGACTCAGCTCGTGGCGCGATCTTGGAGACGGTGAGCTCGCGTTGGTCGAGTTGGATCTGGTTTCGATCCCGTCGCTCGGCGTATCGCTTTGCCAAGTGCCGAAGCAGCGGGTGACTGCCGCTCAGTTCCGCAGTTGTCCAAGCGACGCGCCGCGCGTGATCGGCGCGCCGGAGCATCCGTCAGCGCCGTCGTTCGTGATCCGCGGTCCATTTATTTTGCAGCGCGCGGGAAACGCGGCGCGGGTGATTCTGTACGCTGAATCGCCGGAGAAGGAGTCGCTCGGCGGTTAATCCCGTTGGTCCCTCTCTCTGGTCGTCCGCGACGCCGAAGGCTGCGACGATGAATGTCGTGGTGCGTGACCATCAACCCAATCCCCCCTCGGCCGGGGTGCGGTCGCGCGTGTAGCGTTTGGAACTGCGGCGGAACTTTTGAATTGGCTGATAGCCGATGTGGTGAGTCGGGGAGCGGCGACGGAAAGCTCTGTGGAGGGTGCGTGTGCAGTTGATTAGGGAGCGCAACAAAGCTTGACGCGCGGGCAAAGTTTATATGTCTTACGAACTGTCCAATGAACGTTAAAAAGCTTCTTCGGCTTGCTCAGATTGCGGCTTTGGCCGGCACTGCCGCGTGCTCTTCAACCAGCGCGGACGGCACGGGTGGCAGTGGCAACACCGCCGCCGGGGGCAAAGGCAACGGTACGCCCGGAACCGGAGGCTCGTCTGCGCCAGCGGGCGGAGGAAGCGTGAACGGGACCGGCGGCTCTGCGCCGGGCCAGCCCTCAGGCGGCAGTAACGGCAGCACGGGCGGGAGCACGACCACGGGCGGCGAGGGCACAGTCGGCACGGGTGGCAGCGGCTCGGTGCCGAGCGGTGGCTCCGGGCAAGGCGCGGCCGGTGGCGGCGCGGTGCTCAAAGAGCCGCAGGTGGTGACCTCAGCCGACAAGGCTTGGTGGAAGGTCGGCACGCTCACCGAAGCCGCCAGCGGCAACGCGGACGTGACGGTGAATGACTCGGCGCAGCAGACCTGGGAAGGCTTCGGCGGCGCGTTCAACGAGGCCGGTTGGATTTACATGGCCAGTCTGAGCGAGAGCGACCGCGCCATGGTCATGCAGCTGTTGTTCGGTGTGGACGGCGCGCACTTCACGTTCGGACGTATTCCGATCGGCGCCTCCGACTACTCGTTCACCGATGCGAAGAAGGACAAGGCTTCGGGTCGCTACACGCTGAACGAGACGGCGGGCGACAACGACATGAAGAACTTTAGCCTCGATCGGGACAAGAAGAACTTGATTCCGTTCGTGCAAGCTGCGCTCGCGCTGCGGCCTGATTTGCGGCTTTGGGCCAGCCCCTGGACTCCACCCACGTGGATGAAGAGCCCGGCCAAGTTCGACGGCGGAACGATGAAGAGCGACGACGCGACGCTCAAAGCGTTCGCGCTGTACCTGGCCAAGTTCGTGCAGGAGTACGGCAAGCTCGGCATGAAAGTGGAGGCGGTCGCGCCGCAGAATGAACCCAACTTCGAGCAGGGCTATCCGTCCGCGCATTGGGACTCCGCGACGTACGTGAAGTTCGTGCGCGACTACATGGGGCCGACGTTCATGAGCATGAACGTGGGTGCGAACATCGTGCTCGGTACCATGTCCAACGGTGACGCGGATACGGGCATCGTGAGCGCCATGTCGGCTGACTCCAAAGCCATGGGCTTCGTGAAGGCGCTTGGCTACCAGTGGGGCATGCAGGGCAAGAGCAACCCCGCAAAGAGCCTCTCGTTCTGGCAAACCGAGCACAAGTGCGGCAATTACCCGTGGATGGGGGGCAAGGGTCCGCCCGCACCGAACGACATGGCCTATGCCACCGAGAGCTGGGGCCTGATCAAGGCTTGGATCACGACGGACAAGGTCAACGCTTACTCGGCTTGGAACATGGTCCTCGACCCCGCGGGTGACGGCAACGACACCACGCGCCAGTGGTACCAGGACTCGCTGCTGGTCGTGAACAACGGCAAGCTCGTGATCACGCCGACCTATTACGTGTTCCGCCACCTGTCGCAGTTCGTGGATCCCGGTGCCAAGGTCATGGGCACCAGCGGTGGCGACGCCATTGCCTTCAAGAACCCCGACGGAACCTACGTCGCAGTGGTTTATAACTCTGGCGCCGGCAAGATGTTCACTGTGTCGGTGGGCGGCAAGAAGCTGCAATTCGACATGCCTGGCAGCGGCTGGGCGACGGTGAATTACAAGCCGTAGCCAGCGCGATAAGCTCGAGCTCATGGAGCTGACGGGCGATGAGCGACGCGAAGGGCCGCTCCGCATCAACCAGGGTGACCTGTTTTGGATCGGCCCCGACGAGTCGCGTGGCTCAGTGCCGGGCATTGCGCACCCTCATGTGGTGCTTCAAGACGACGTGTTCAATCACAGTCGGGTCACGACGGTGATCGTCTGTGCTTTGACCTCGAACCTGAAGCGCGCCACAGAGCCCGGCAACGTGCGCTTGGATCCGGGCGAGGGCAATCTCAGTCGGCCAAGCGTGGTCGTCGTGTCGCACGTTTCGAGCGTCGAAAAGGCAGTGCTCGGTCAACGAATCGGGGCGCTATCGGCGAATCGAGTTGAGCAGATCCTGGCAGGGATGCGGTTTCAGCAGGCTTCGTTCTTCAATCGCTAGGATTGCGCGATACCCGCGTCGGCTGCCGTTCACTGGTCAGGAACGCGAGGCAGCTCGCTCAGTTTTGGTGCCGCTTTCTTGACCAACGCCAAGAAGCTGCCGGCGTTGGTGTGGACTCTGAACAAACCGCCGCCGACCAGCATAGTGATGACGGCCAGTGCCAGTTCGAGTGGCTCGGAGCGAACGAGTATGTGCGACGGCAGGATCCGCGCCTGGTGACGGCGCGTCCATTGCGCGATCTTCTTGCGCGATGCTGAGGGCATGCGCGGTGACTCTCGTAGATCCGCGAACACCGTGAAGGTTCCTGCCCGCTCGAGTTCGTGATCGAACTCCGTCAACACGGCCGCTTCGGCCTCGACGTCCTGGTCGTCGATGACCTCACCGTGGGCGGTGACCAGGACGACGCCGGGCTTCAATACTGCGACCCGAACTCGTAGGTAGTTGCCGCAGAACAGCACCGCGCCGTCGGGTTCAACACGACGGAGCGGCACCAATTGCTGCGCGGGAGAGTCCACCATAGCTGCGACCGGGAGCGGCTGGCTCCAAAGAGAAATCCTAGCAGCCCTTACGGTTCGAGCCCGACGAATTTTGCCGAGATGGTCGAGAGCTGCAGACGTGCATCGAACATCGAATAGCCGGTGTCCTCGTTCCACGCGACGGTCGAGTGTGTGTCGGCGGTGAAGCGCATGCGAAAGCCCTTGGCGTTGCCTTGTTCGTCAGCCTTGAAGGCGATCGAATCCACTCGCGCGCCGCTCGCCTGCGCCGTGGCATCCGCGAAGCTCTCGGTCACTTTGTCGATCAGCACATCGTCGCCGAAGGCATCGGTCAGCACTTCCGGTGCGTCGTAGTATGCGGAAAACGGCGCATACACTTCGCTTGCTTCCGAGTGCGTGGCGAGGCCATGCGGGTGCGTAGCATCCGGCAACGCGTATACATCTCCCGTTCCGAGCACGCTCACGGTGTAGCTGTCTCCCAAGAAGGGAGGACCCGCTTGTTCGTGATTGGCGGCGCTGCCTTGACGCCCCACGACCGTGACCGTGGCATCACCGGGGTTGCCGACGACCTCTGCCGTGCGCTTCTGCAAATCGACATAGAAGGCGCCGTTCGTGCTGATTCCCCAGCCGGTGCGCTCGTTGGTCAACGCGAGCGCACGCACCAAGCGTGCGAATCGGCCGCGCTGTTCGAAGTGCTGATCGACGACGACGTGGTACGAAGTCGGCACGAATCCGAGGCCCGGTGAGACACACAGCGCCTCGTCTTCACTACAAGTCGGGTCCGTGCTCGGGGCCAGGTTGAGCGCGCCGTAAGACGTGCCGTTGCCGATCATCGGATCGCTGAACACCGCAGCGCCAGCGCTGTATCCGACCAAGATCAAATTGTTGGTTTGCAGTTTGGTGCGCAGTGCAGCGAGGAATGGCGTGTCCTTGCCACGGCTGGTGAGCAAGAGCGAGGTGAGCCGATTTTGATCGCCGCCCGCGAACCAGACCACGTTCGCGCGTGCGACTTTCGCGACCTCGGATGGACGATAGGCGCCGTTTTGCCAAGTGCTTTCGTCCACGTCCGCGGTCGTGTCGTCATCCTCACTCGCGATCTGTGCAACCTCGGTTTGCGAACCTGTGATACCGCGGAACGCCAGCACCGATCGCAAATAGCCACCGAGCCATGCGGGTGAAGCGCTAGCCCCAGCTACGACCAGCACGTGCAAGTTCTGCGCACCACCCACGTCGGCAATCAGGCGATCCGTAAAGATCGAATCCCGCGAGTTTTGTCCGACGAGTTCGCCGTCGATATTGCCAATGATCATCAATTTGCTGCCGATAGCGGGGCCGCGCAGCGGGGCGTTCGCAGCTGCGACGTCGCCTTCTCGTTCCTCCCCCGATTGCGGCTGAGCGTTCTGAGTCGAACAAGCCGCGAGCCAAAACCCCAGAGCTGCAAGCATCCCCATGCGATTGTCGATTGTGCGTCGCATCGAACCCTCCTCGGTAAAGAGGGCAACAGAGCTAGCATTGGTGGGTCGGCAAATCGATACGAGGCGATGAGCGTTGCGAGGTCTGTCCGTTGCTCGTGAAATCGTGGCAGACTGCGCAGAGTGGCAAAACTCGTCGCAGTGTCGTGTCCTAAATGCGGCGCTAACGTGACCATCGATCCGTCACGCGAGCTCGCGACGTGCAACTATTGTGGGACGAGCTCTTTCGTTCAAACGGATCGACGGCCTGCGACGCCGCAAGTCACGCACGGCTATCCAGTCATCCAGGTGCCGCCTTCGGCTGCGAGCAGCCGCGGTGTGTTGATTGCAGTCTTGGTTGGCGCGGCCTTCGTGGTCATGTTTGGTAGCGCGTTCGTCGTGTACTTGGTCGTTTCGAACGCACAGGCTGCATCCGTGCGCGTCGCGCAACGCGCGAATGAAGCGCAGCCATCCTTTCAAAATCCGCTCGCGCCAGCTGCTCCGAGCGAAGAATTCTTCAAGGATGCCTCGTCGATTCCGAAGCGTCTCTCGGCCGCGATCGGGACTCCACTCAAAGGCATCGAGATGGAGATCTACCCGGATCGCGTTTCACTCAAAGCGCAGGATCCGAAGAACCCGACGCACCTGGACGAATACACGTACCAAGCGGGCGAGGTTACAGCGCCCAAACCCATCTCGATGACCGGCAGTGATCTGCGCGAACTCGGCTCGAAGCTCTTCGACGTGAACGCGATCGATTACAGCAAAGTCCCCTTCATGGTTCAGGACACGCTGGACGCCGTTCATGTCGAAGACGGCAAGGTCATCTACCTGTTCATCGAAATGGGCGCAAAAGAGCCCTTCATCCGTGTCTACGTCACGAGTCCGCGCGTCAGCGCAGCTTTCGCCGAATACTCGTTCAAGGGTGAACGCCGCACCGTCGTGAAGTGACGTTTTTCGAGGCTCGGACTTGAAATGTCCGGAATCATGTCCTGGTGAGCGGGCGCAGGGCCCGGCACACTGCAGTCATGAGTTACATTATGGTCGATGTGGAGTCGGACGGCCCGATCCCCGGTGATTTTTCGATGGTTTGTTTTGGTGCGGTCGCGGTTGAACCCGGGCTGCAGCGCTCGTTCTACGGGCGGCTCCGACCGATTTCGGAGCGTTGGCAGCCCGATGCCTTGAAGGTGAGTGGTTTTACGCGCGAGCAGACGCTCGCTTTCGACGAACCCAGACTGGTGATGGAGCAGTTCGCGCGCTGGCTCTCCGGGCTGCGTAGCAAGCGCATGATCTTCGTCTCCGATAACAACGGCTTCGATTGGCAATTCATCAACTGGTACTTTCACCACTTTTTGCAAAAGAACCCGTTCGGCTTCAGTTCACAAAACCTGGGCTCTCTCTACAAAGGTTTAGTGAAGGACACCTTCGCCACCTTCAAGCACCTGAGACGAACCGCGCACACCCACCACCCAGTCGACGACGCTCGCGGTAACGCCGAAGCTTTGCTGCACATGAAAGAACAAATGGCGCTCAAGATTGCTCTCGAATAGCGCTCTGCTCGAACTGTCTCGGCGAAATTCGCGCCAGCAGTAGCTCGTCTTCCAAGCGTTTCGACATTTCGAGCGCGCGCTCGTGGCTTGCCACTTCACGCGCATCGACGCGAGCGAGCATGCTGAGCGCCATCACGCGCAGACGAACATGTCCGCCATCACCGGCATGTCGCGCGGCTTCACGTGCCAGCTCCGCTGCTCCCGCGGCATCGCCCTGCTTCCAGCGAGCGTAGGCGAGCCCGTTTTGCGCGTCGACAGAGCACGAACGGCGGAGCATTGTCGGTCGCTACTTGATTGTACAGCGCTTCGGCGGCCGCGGGATTCGGGGGTGCGTGTCGCCCGCGGTTCAGGTCATAGGCACTCTGGTCGACCCAGCGAACATGTAGGCAGGCGCGCTCCTCTGCCGATTCAACGCTATCGAGCTTGCTCTTCACCTGGTCCAATAATTCGGGCACCCGCGCTGGTTCGACTTTGCTGGCGATGAACGCACGAGTCAGCAGAGCCTCGATTTGCGCCTCGACGTGTGCGCTCGAGCCGAGGTCGCTCGCGGCCCGCTCGAGCAACTCACTCGCGCTCTGCACATCGTTTCGGCGCAGCGCGATCGACGTTCGCGCCAGCGCTAGCCAGGCGCGGCTCTCACGGCGCTCCGTGGTCGGCGGATGGTCCCAAAGGCGTACGAGATCTTCGCAGAGCGCAACCGGAAGATCGCTGAACCGCGAGTGATAGGCGGCCATCCAGCGCAGGCGCGCTTGGACATTCATCGGCAAGCCGTAAAGGTTCAAGAGCGCTTGCCCCCACTTTCCGCCGGGCTGCAAGCCGCGTGCACGCAGCCGTCGCAACGCGCGCTCGATGGAACCTACGTCGTCCTCGTACGAGCGTGTTGCAGCAATTCGCTCGGCTACCGCCGTGAGCGAGCCCGCCTGAGCAACGAGCTCGTCGATATAGTCGCCCCAGGTGTAGCCAACCGGAGCCTGCTCGCGTGCCATTCGGGATCACTCTACTACGGCAACCACTTTGACGAATGACGCCACGCGGTCGCAAAACTCGTCAATGTGCTCTGGCCAATATTGTGCGTAGTCAGTGACGTGAAGGGTCGCGCCGGGCACCTCGTCTCGAATTAGCTTGCTTGAGCGCAAGGGGTGCATCGCGTCGTTGGGGTGCGCCAAGATCAGCGTGGGAACGCGAATCTCGTGTAGCCGTTGCTGCGGGAGGGGAGCGCCGTCGAAGAGCAAGCCGCGGATTGCCGGCAGCATTGCGTCACTCCGCTGAGCCGCGAGCATGCGAGCGTGATCGGCGCGGCCCGGAAGCATGCCGATGATTCGCGCGGTCAGCGAAACACCGAGGTAGCGGCACAGTGTGCTGAGCAAGCCCATCTGTCGGCGCGCTGCTCCCGAATCCTCGGCGAAAGGCGGCGGTGCGCGCAGAATGAGGCGTTCGACTCGGTGCGGTTGGTTCAGCGCCAACATCAGCGCCGCGCCTGCGCCCAGTGAAGTCCCGCAAATCGCCGCGCGGTCGATGCCGAGCGCGTTCATCAGCCCATCCAGATCTTCTGCGTGCGCCGCCCACGAATAGTCTTCGCTGCGTCGACTGTATTCCGAGAGACCGTGCCCACGGGCATCGTAGGCGATCACGCGCAGGCCGCGCTCGGCGAGCTTGCTTGCGTTCATCACCGTTGCCGTTGCGACACTCCCGAGCAGGCCGTGAGCGACAATCAGCGTTGGCCCAGCTCCGTGCTCTTCGAAATAGAGCCGAAGTCCCCGCACCTCTGCATACGGCATGCCCCGCATGCTTAGCCCAAGCGCAATCCACACGGCGCACAAAACGAAAAAGGCCGACTCGCGCCGGCCTTTCCGTTCTGCTATCGGAACCTGCTCTCAGAGCTTGCCAGGCAATTCAGCCGTGTCCCAGCTGTAGTACATGGTGTCGCTGGGTTTGCTGCCGAGGTCCGTCGCAAAGTTTCCAGTCTTGGTCGTGTCTTTGCCCCTCAAGAACTTGTCGATCATCGCGTCCAGCGAGGCTTGGTAAGCGGTGCGCCAAGTGCAGTGATCGCCGCTCGCGCCCTGATAGGAGAAGTTGTCCGCGACCCCGAGCGCCTTGAAGATCGCTTTGCCGGCCATTCCGGTCACGTAGGCCGACTTGGGATCCAAATTGCTGATGCCCGGGTTGTCGACGATGTACAGCCCACGCGGCGCGACGAGCGCCATCGCTTCGTGCATGTCGACCGGCAACTTGTCGGTGTTGTCGCCAGCAGCGTCGTTTGCCGTAGCGAACGGGCCGAGTGATACTTCTGACAGCCAGCGCACATAGCTGATCGCGTGATACGGCCACTCCGCGGAAGAGTTGGCGCCGGGATCCAGCTGTTCTTTCAGACGAAGTCCGACGGTACCGCCGATGCCGGACTCGCAAGGGATGGTCAGCGCAATGCGATTGTCGAAGGCGCCGCCAGCGAAGGCACCTTTGCCATTGCGCGAACAACCAGTCACGCCCACGTGATACGGATCGATCGTTCCGGGGTTCTGCTCCAGGAGGTCGATGATGCGGCTGACCTGCCAGGCCTGCGCGATCATGTAGCCGGCGGGATGGTTGCTGCCATAGAAGGTGTAGAATGGACCCATCTTCGCGCCGCTGCCGCCCGTCGACTCGATCGCGGTGAGTGTGATCTTGGCGATGCCGTTCGGAACAGGTGCGCCAGCACCGTAGGTAATGATCGCAGGCGCGGGCGCAGTCGCTCCATTCATGTTCACGGTGACGTCGAATGAAGCGCTCTTGCTGCCTTCCGTGACCTTCACGGAAATCTTGGTGGTGCTTACTGTGCCGCTCACCGAGCCCTTGGCTGGGATCGGCTTCTCGCCGTAGATGTACTTGGCTAGCTGGCGAATGATCTCTTCGCGGCGGCACGCCCACTCGCTCTTGTCTTTGATGCGCGTGCCATCCAGCTTCATGAAAGGATCGGGCAGCTTGCCGTCTGCCTTGAGTGCGGCGTAGTCGGGAAGCGTGCCAGTGACGGGGCACTTGGCGCCGGGGTCTTCTTCTTTGCCCCAATTGATCGTTCCTGGAGGACCGCTTGGCCCGCCAGCGGCGCTGCTGCCACCGCTGCTCGAGCCACCGCTGGCGCTGCCGCTACCGCCCGTAGGCGCACTGCCACCGGAGCCGGGTCCAATCGGACCTGAGCCGCCTGTCGCGAGCGAACCACCGCTATTTGAGGACGAGCCACCGCTGCTGCTCATGCCACCCGTCGGGGTGTTGCTGGCGCTGCCGCCCGTTGAGGCCTTGCCACCGGCGCTTGCGTTACCCGAGCCCCCGCCCCCGAACGAGCGCACGTCTTCCGCGCTGCATCCGACCTGCAGCGCCGCCATCGCAACCGTCAGATACCCGAGGGACTTAAGTGAAATTAACCGCATCTCAATTCCTCCACCACGTTCGGTAAAGAGCCTTGACGCGGATTCTGGCGCCTGTCCAGAGACCTCATGAGCATCGTGAGTCGCATCCAACGAGCGATTCGCCGCTGTCGACTCACGTCATAGAAGAGTGCTCGAGGTGTAACTAATCAACGCGTGAGCGAATCCGAACTGTCATTTTCTGAGACGGATTCATTGGCGTCAGAGCACACACGGGCGAACTAAGTGACTAACGATTGAGCGATGAAGGTGGCGCTACTCTGCAAGCGCCGCCCATGGATCCGGTCGCGAATGATTTAGGCGCCATCGCGGAGATGGCACTCGCTGCGCGGGATTTGCGCGAATTCGAAGGGAATTGGCTGGCCCACCTGCAGGCCAGCATCGGCTTCGACGCTGCTTGTTCGGTTTGGTCCGACAGCAGCGGCGGCGTGCGCGACGTCGTGAGCGTGGGCTACGACGAGCGAGAGCTGCGCCAGCGCTTTCCGAGCTACATGGGTGAGCTTTCGCCGCAGGAGCTGGCGCGTTTCTCGGGGCGAGTTCCGGCCGTCGATTTGGACGTGCTGAGCTCCGTGCGGCGACAGCGCTTGGTGGTGTATCGCGAGTTGCTATCACCCCATGGGGTTACGTCCTTCGTGACTAATGTTCGACCGGCTCCTTGGGGGGTGTTTGGTTTTCACTTGGCACGCGCGGGTGGGACTCGCTTCGACGAGCGCGAGACGCGTAAACTTCAGTTGCTAGGGCCTTGTGTGAGCCTCGGACAGGGCTTGTTCGCCAAGCAACGACCCGCCCCGGTCAGTTTCGAAGCCGAGTGGTGGGCGGATGACTGGTCACTGTCGTCGCGAGAACGCGCGGTGGCGCGCCTGGTGATGCGCGGCTTCACGAATCCAGAGATCGCGACGCTGCTGCGTGTTTCGGTGCACACCGTGCGCAATCACTTGGTGAACGTCTTTCGCAAGGCGGACGTTACCAAACGCAGCGAGCTGGTGTTCACCATGGGCGCCTCCCCCGAACACGTCACACGCGAACGTCGACGCACGGGCCGCAGCGCGTGGTACTCGTTCTTGGCGCAGACCACGAGCGGCGAACGTGTTCCGCGCCAATAGTACGATCGTACTATGTGCTGAATCGCCGCCGCTCCGCAGGATGGTCGCCGATGGAGACGGCCCTACCAAACGACCTGCGAATCATTCCGGCGGCCAAGTTCGATTCGCTCGAACTCGAGCCCCCTGCCAGCTTTCGGCTCGCCTTTCCCCAGCACTGGCGCGCGACACCCGTGCAAAACCCATACGCCGCGGCGCTCGAGCGAAGCACCCTGCGCTGGTTGCGCGAATACGAGATTGGCGTCGAGCCAGAGGAACGAGAACGACTGCGCCGCTTCGATGTCGGTCGCTACGGCGGCTACTCTTTGCCACACGCGGCTTTCGAGCCCGCGCTGCTCGTGACCCAGTACATCTCGCTGTGGTTGTTCTGGGACGACCTGCAAATCGAGGATGACATTGGTTGCAATGTCGACCATGTGCTCCAGGCGCTCCACGGCGAATGGCAGCGAGCCAAGTCGGAGTCTCGATACCTCGCCGCTTGGGCCAACCTAGGCAAGCGCACGCGCCGTCAACGCGGCCCCGCCTGGCTCGCTCGGCTTTCGAGCTCGATGCTGCAATGGCTCGAGAATGCCAAGCGCGAAACCGAATGGGCGTGCGCCTATCGCCAGCGCCGACTCGGTGTAGAAATCGACGATCTGTTCGCGTGCCGAACGATCAGCATCGGGATGTACCCGACCTTTCATTTGATCGAACTGTGCGAAGGAATCGAGCTCGACGATGCCTTCCATGGTCACCCTGAGGTTCGAGAATTGAAGCGCTTGGCGTCGCGCCTCGTGGGTATGGGCAACGAGCTGTGCGGGCTCGCCAAGGACCTACAAGATCGCTGGTTGAATCTGGTGTCGCTGACCGCCGAACGGCGTCAGCTCTCGCTCACCGCCGCGTTCGCAGCCCTGGTGGACGAGCACAACGCCGACGTGCTCGCGTTCGATGCCGTGGCGTCGCGTTTGCCGAGCTTCGGCATCGATACGGACATCCTGATTTCCGGGTGGGTGCAGGCGGTGCGCCACAACGTATACGGGTTTGCGTTGTGGGAGTCGCTCGCCGAGCGCTATCAAGCGAACAAGGCCATCGTTGGCTCAACGCCGCTGATCGCGCAGGTGGCGACTATTTGAGTCGCCGTGCAGGCCGACTGAGTCAGCTCAAGGCCGCTTCGGTCGGAAGCGGAGCAGCGTGCACTGTTGCGGCAGGTGCTCGACCCCGAGCGGCTCCAGCTCCAGTTGCAGGCCAGCCTCGAAGTACGGCTTACCGCCGCCGAGCACGACAGGCATCAGGTACAGCCGAAACTCGTCTACCAAACCCAAGCGAATCAGACTCGCAGCCAAGCCCGCGCCGTTCACTTCGATCTGACCGTTCGTTTCCGCCTTCAGTTGTCGCACGGTGCGCTCGACGTCCGCCTTCTCTTTCACGAGCCGCGCGTTGGGGCCAACACTGTCGAGCGTCGTCGAGAAGACGACCTTCGGTGTTCGTTGCCAAGCGCGCGCGTACTCTTGCGCGAATTCGGGACTGTCCGCTGGCAGGTCGTCCCAATATTTCATCACCTGGTACATGTTGCGCCCGTAGAGGTTGAGCGCCGTGCGTTCCTGCATCTCGTTGAAGTGGCGATGCAGCGCTTCTTCCGGCACGGGCAATCCGATGTCGCCCTGTGCGTTGGCGATGTACCCATCCACCGAAACCGCGAACCCGTAGAAAATGTGGCCTGCCATTGCTTCCTCCAAGCTGAGCGGCGACTCTCTCAGTCAGTCAATTGTTCAGAGCTTGGGTTGATGGTCAAACTTCACCACCCATCCCGTCTCAGCCTTCGGCGTCACGTTGCGGCGTTTTCGCGCTGAACCGTCGCGTGGCGTCTGTGACCGCCGCGCAATCACAGCGTTGAACGGGCGACGCGATCGACCCCGGTCGCGGCGGGTCGCCGACCCACGTACTGGCTGGGGGTCACGCCTGCGATGCGCTTGAAGTGCCGAATCAAGTGGCTTTGGTCTGCAAATCCGCACTGCAATGCCACTTCGGACGCGGACGCGCCTTGGAGCAACAATACACGCGCGCGCGTCACGCGAAGGCGTAGCTGATACGCATGCGGTGGCAAGCCAAAGTACTTCTTGAACGCACGCAACGCCTGAAATCGATTCAAGCCCGCGACGCGCGCGAGCGTATTGAGATCGACCGTGAAGTCCGCGTCTTCGAGGCATTCGCGCATACGCAACACTCGGCGCACGGTTGGGCCCGCGTCCGGGGGATTTTCAGGCGCGCCGGCAATTAGCTCGGCGACGATGCCGTCGGCCATCTCGACGGCGCGAGACTGCAGTTCCAGGTCCGAAGTTCCGGGCTCCAGCGCATCGGAAAAAACGTGGAGCCTGCTCAAGAGATTCGGAGAAATTGCCGGGAACAGAGATCTCCATTCAGCCCCGAGCGATCGCTCGTTGCGCTCCGCGACCCAGGATCTCATGAGGTCCGGTGCCACGATGAGTGATTTGAACGTCCCCGGAGCGCCTCGTTCGGGCGAGGCCGTCACCGGTTCGTCGGCATAGTTGCAAAAGCCAATGCCTGGTTTCAGTTGCCCGGTTCGGCCGCGGTAGGTTGCCGTGCCGCGCCAAGTTTGTAGAAAGCAGAGACCGTAGCTGGGACTGATCAATTGCCAGTCACGCGAGGTATGATAGGCGTCGAGTAGCTCAATCCCTGGAAGTGCGGCTGACCGCCGGTACTGAATGATTTCCCCCGGCTGGTGCTCAGGCGTCGGCATGGCTTCGAGGATTGCACGCCGCCACGCTGACGCAAATGACAGGCTTCGCGAGCTTCGCTAGCCTATGTGCACACCACGTGGGCGCATCCAGAATGGCACTCGCGGTCACGCGGAAATCTCTCTTCGAGCCAAATGCAGCAATTTTTGCGACTATCGAGCGCGCTCGCGCCGTTTACGCCAACACTCGTTGGAACGTACCCGCTGGGTCTGCAAACCAGCACGAGCGACTTCGACCTCATTTGCAGCTGCTCGGATCTCGGTTCGTTCGAGCGCTCGCTGAGCGCCGAGTTGCTCGCGCTGGGGTTGTCGCACACGCCACCACGCCGAGTGCGACTCGCGGTGGAAGCAAGCGTGACGAATCTGCACTGCGACGGCCTGGCCGTCGAGGTGTTCTGTCAAACGATTCCGGTGTCCGAGCAGCACGGCTTTCGACACATGATCATCGAAGGTCGCTTACTCTGTTTGGGCGGTGAGCGGCTCCGCGCGCGTGTGCTTGCGCTGCGTGCGGATGGCCTGAAGACAGAGCCGGCATTCGCGAGCGCGCTAGGGCTCTCTGGCGACCCGTACGCGGCACTCTTGCAGCTCGAAACTCAATCGCAGCAAGTGCTGATGGCGCTTCTGAGCGGGTGCGGATTGCTGTAGCTACCTTGCGATCAGCGCATTGAACGGGAATGCGGGCGTGCGAGATAGCGTTTGCTCGACGCTACGAGCTGCACTGACTGCCCGATTGTCGCCGCACGAGGTCCCAGCTTTGGTAGTCCAAAGGACGCTATCCGCAGATGCCCAACGTTCGAGCCCATTCCGCATTCGAGCCCCTGACTGTGTCGCGCCGTACGCCCGTGTTCGTGCTTACCGGGGCCGGGATCAGCGCGGAGAGTGGAGTGCCGACGTTTCGAGATGCCGGAGGCCTTTGGCGGAGCTACCGATTCGAGGACGTCGCAAGCCCCGAAGCGTGGGCGAAGGATCCGTCGCTGGTCTGGAAATTCTACTCCGAGCGACGGGCACAGCTTACTGGGATAAAGCCCAACGCTGCGCATCTCGCGCTCGCCGAGCTCGAGCGTGGGCTCGACGATGCCTGGTTTCTGTGCACTCAAAATGTCGACGGCTTGCATGAGCTCGCGGGCTCACGACGCCTGATCCACATGCACGGTGAGCTCCTGAAGAGCCGCTGTGAGCGTGGCCACGCCCCACCGTTCGACGATGAGGCGCTGTATTCGACTCTCGCAGACATTCCGCGCTGTGACTGCGGTGGCCGAATCCGACCTCACATCTGCTGGTTTGGAGAAGTCCCGTTCGACCTCGAGCGCGTCGAGGCGGAGCTCGCTCGCTGCCGCGTGTTCATCACCATCGGCAGTTCCGGCGCGGTCTACCCCGCAGCAGGTTTCGCCGCCAAAGCGCGCCGCGCCGGGGCGCGCACGGTGTACGTCGGACCCGAGGCGCCGGAAAATGCGGAGCTCTTCGACGAGTGCCGCCTCGGGGCAGCCACAGAAGCCGTACCTGGGCTAATTCGCGTTTCTCATTCCGTATAGGAGTTTCGGCAGTCGGACCTTTTAGCAGATCACATCGATAAACTCGGACGGCTCGCGCCGCACGCGTTCGGCGATTTCTCTCAACGCAAGCGGGAGCAGTCGCGCGAGTGTCGCATCGAGTTCCGTCACACGAGTCGGATGTTGGTCGGCGCTAGTCCGCAGCATCTCGAAGTCGACGATCACGGCGCGCAGCTCGGGCTGCTCAAAGTAGTCGCACGCGCCCTTCAATGAAGTCCAGAAGTGATCGCTCGCGATCACATGAGCCAAACGCTCGCACAAGGCGAGCCAGCCCGCGCTTCCGTAGGTGTAGAGCAACCAGAAGGCGAGCAGCATTTGCTCACCGGTGCTCAACGTGTTCGCCTCTTCAAGGCGTTCCTGCAGCGGTCGGCCGCGAAATCTGGGAATCATCGGCGTGACGCAACGTCGGCATAGTTCCTCCGGCTCCAGCGAGCGAATCTCAGCCAGGCTTAGCTCGGTGCCGCTCGCCAATAGCTCCGCTTTCCCCATCACCCGCTCGAACATCTCCAATAGGGTAGCGCAGGCTGAGCGCCTATTGTCTCAATAAAATCCTGCGCATGGCAACGCCGGTCGTGTGGGGTTCGGCTCGACAGCGATCGGTGTCGCAAACTCCGCTGCAAGTTGCACCAGGTTCGCCGCACTCAGGCTGCGGAAGCCTCCGAGCTGCTTTTTTGGCCAGATCTCGACGCTGCCCGCGCCGAGTGCGACTCCTTGCGCGATGGTCTGGGTCCACAGGCAGGCCATGCCCTGCGGCGCTTCCGTCTGAAAGCTGATCGGCCCACCCACCGCTTCGAGTGCATCGTACACGCCTTGGTCCGCTGCGCGCAGCGGTGTGGCGAGCGCGTGATTGCCGAGGACGCAGCGCGAGCCGAACTTCGTGCGGCAGGCGTTCATCACGCTCTCTGGAAAGACGGTCGCGTCGCCCTTGCCGCTCGTGGGGGAGAAGGTGTTGATGGTGAAGTCTACGTTCGTGAATAGCCACGGCGCGTAGTCATCGATCGCGCCGAGTAGGCAGGCTTTCTGCGCGTCGTCGCTGAAGCCTGCACTGGCGAGGTTTGCCTTTGAGTCCGTGTCGACGGTTGGCACGAAGGGCTCGTCGGTCTGCTGTCCGCAGGACGTGACCGTGACGTGGCGCACTAGCGGATTGCGGTCGTAACGAGCAGCGAGCGCGACTTGAAAGCTGCGCCACGCCGCGATGTACTCCGGAGTCCAGATCGCGCCGATCGTGAGCGGGCAGTTGCCGCTCTGGCAGCCTTGCGGGTTGCGCTGGATCGAGATCGGACCGCCAATCGCCTTGGCCCACGTGGGCGCGTTCGCCCCTCCATAGACTCGGAGCTTGGTGCCGAGCGGGGTCGAAGGATGCGCGGCGTTGTAGGCTTCGACTTGTGCGAGCGCCGCGTCGACCGTGCTGAAGTCGAGTCCCGCACCGCTGGTCGGCTGAAGCGCGTCCCACGTCGCGTTTACGACGATCCCGCCGAAGATGCCGTCGTACTCGGGCGAGACGTTGTCCATGGTGAATGAAGGTTCGGCGTCCGCAGTGTTGTGCCAAGAGATGTCCTGCATGTCGATGAGACCGGCGAGTGGCGGTTTCGGAGTGTCTGACAAGCCGCCCCCCGAATCCGATCCGGCGTCTGACGTGTCCGCGCCAGCGGTGCCGCCTTCTCCCGCACTCGACGTATCCGCGCCAGCAGCGCCGGCTTCGCCCTCGTTCGAGGTGCCTGTGCCAGCGGCGCCTGCGTCCGACCCTGCATTCGACGCATTCGCGCCAGCTTCTCCCGCAAACGACATACCCGCGCCACCCGCGCCTCTAGGGCTACCCGCGGACGACGCTCCGGAGCACGCAACGAGCGAGGAGACGACGAGCACGAAGAATGGACCGACTCGGACCTGTGCGACACGCATTGCGCCACTATAGCAATGGCGTGCGAGCTCCAGACTTCAATGACGCGCGGGGAAGGTGACCATGAACCGGGTTCGGTCGCCGACGGTCGTGGTCATCGCTCCGCGCAGCTGAGCGGTAAGATCGCGAACGAGCTGGAGCCCCATGGATTCGGCGCGATCGGCGCGGAATTCAGCGGGTAGGCCAACGCCATCGTCTGCGACGACGACTACGAGCCCATCGGCATCCGTGGCGCCGAGCTCGACCCAGATCCGGCCCCGACGGCCACTCGGGAACGCGTGTTTGAACGCGTTCGAGACGAGCTCGTTGACGATCAGGCCACAGTTCACCGCGCTCTCGAGCTCCAGGTGAACCTCTCCTACCTGCACATCGAGCTGGATTCGGTCCTCGGCGCCATAGAACTGGGCGAGGTGTCTGCACATGGTCGTGACGTGAGTGCGCATCGGGACACGCGCGAGGTCGTCGGATCGGTACAGATTCTCGTGCACCAGCGCGATCGAACGCACGCGGTTCCGAACCTCCCTGAACGACTGAGCCATCGGGTCCGAGAAGTGGCGCGAGGCTTGTAGCGAAAGCAGACTACTGACTAACTGAAGGTTGTTCTTCACCCGATGATGGACTTCCTTCAGCAAGGAGTCTTTCTCCACCATCGCGCGACGCGCGGTGGTGACGTCCATGACGGCTCCTACGAACTCGACGTCGGCTCCAGCACTCTCGACGGCCTTTGCCACGACGTGAACATGCTTGATCGACCCATCCGGCATCAGCAGACGGTGCTCGATGCCCCAATCCTCGAACGGGTGCTGCTCGGCTCGTTTGAGGACGCCGGCAAAACGGGACAGGTCGTCCGGGTGGACCCGACTACGCGCCAGCTCGAGCGTGGCGACAATCGTCGGTTCGAAACCGAAGATTCGAAACGTCTCCTTGGACCAGACCAGCTCTCCGGTGGACGGCGACCAACCGAAGCTCCCGGTATGACTCAGATCTTGTGCTTGCTCGAGATAAGCTTGAGTTTGCCTGACTTCGGCGTACAGGCCCGCGTTTTCCACCGAGACGGCTGCTTGTGAAGCGAGCAACTTTAGGACTGCAACGATCGAAGGAGTGAATGCGTGTGAGAGCGTGCGATTCTCGAGGTAGAGCACACCTCGCAGCGCACCTTGCTGGACGAGCGGCAGGCACAGCACTGACCGAGCACCCGCGTCGACGAAGTACGAATCTGCGGCGAACGGAGCCTCGACCCGAGCGTCGTCGATGAGTACCCCTTCCCGCGTGCGCTCCACGTACGCGAGGACCGAGTCCGGCAGCGCAGCCCGTGGCGGACGCGTGTCGACCAGGCGCACGATTACGCCATCACGGCCGGTCTCCGCCTTCGCAACGATTCTCAGGTTGCCGGCGCGCGGTAGAAGCAGCACGCCGTACTCGGCGCCCGCGTGTTCGAGCGCTATGGTCATGAGCTTCTCGATCAGCCGACCGAGCTCCATCTCACTCGAGACGGCCTGTGAAACCTTGATCACCGTCGCTAGATCGAGCTGCTCCGTGGGTGCACCCAGCGCGTACGCCTGCTGGTCCGCAGAGTGCTTTCGCAGCAGCGGATAACGCTCGTCGAGCTGCCGGACGACCTCGTGCGCACCCCAGCGGACGTAGGCGTAGCGCGCGTTGCGCAGGTAGGCGATCGCAACGGTGTTGAGCCCACGCGCTTCGTGGAAACGTCCAGCCCTCTCGCTGGCCAACGCTTCGTTCTGCACGAACCCGCGCTCTCGTGCCAGCTCGATCGCCTGCTCGTAAAAGCGCTCCGCGTCGGTCTCACGTTGCTCGATCCGAGCCATCTCGGCGGCGATCAGCGCGGCCCGATCCGCGAAATTCTCAGCGCCGTCTCGGCACCAGCCCGAGATTTTTGCGTAATGCCGAGCGACACCTTCGAGCGCGGCTAGACGCTGGTCGGGTGGGGCAACGTCGGACCAAACGGCGAGCGCCAGCGCCGCGTAGAAATGAAACTCGGCGTGCTCGAGGAAGCCGCTCGTCGCCCACACGAGCTGTTCGGCTTTCTCGAGCGCTTCGAGGGAGGCGGCGTTGTCTCCCAGGATGACCGCGGCCTGCAGCTTTCGGATCCAATACCAAGATCCAGGGAAGACAAACGACGGGATGGCTGCCACGTGCTCTTCGAACGTGTCTTCGTCCACGCTACCCAGCGGCGCAGCACCATGGATGGAGCCGCACAAGCGGCGCAGCAAGTGGACGTGACCGGCCATGACCATCGTGCCGAGCGCGAATCCGACTCGTTGCGCGTAGGCGACGCCGTCTTCGACCACGCGACGAGAGTCCGCCAAGGCGTCTCCGCACGCAAAAAGATGCGCTGCGAGGTGACAGCTCGCGAAGCAACGGTAGCTGAGATCGCCAGCATCCTCCGCGGCCTTCAGCGCCATCTCGATGTATGGCAGCCCCGAACGCAGCGGGCGCGACCAAGGGACCACCAGGCAGCCGAAGCAGTCGTAGACGCGGGCTTTCGAGCGATCGAGACCGCGCTTCTCCACCAAGTCCACGGACAGCTGGCCGAACTCGTGTCCGGCTGCGTGATTGTCGAAGCGCGCGAATGCCATGTTCATCAGCGCGTATGCGCCACACGACGCGTCACAGTGCCCATTTTCGATGCTGATGTTCGCGAGATGAAACAGCGTGAGATCGCGCAGGTTTGCATCGGACGCCACTGCTGCGGCTAGCAGCTCGCTGAGGACTTTGGCGGTAGCCAGGTGATCTTCGTCGGTGACGATTGGCGCATCGAGCAGCGCACCGATCGGGCGGCTTCCGAGCAGCGACCAGGTTCGCGCGTATTCTCGAGCCACCTGGTCTTCAGTGGGGTGCGGCGACCAGTCGACGCCGACGCCGCGCAGGTACTCGAGCGCTACCGCCACGCCGGACTCGATGCGCAATGACCCCACGTAGAGCACGCTCCGCAAGCTCGTCACCGCAGCGCGCTCCGTCGCAGAGCGGGCTCGCGTTGCTAGACTTTGGAGTCGCGCCTCTGCGGCGGCGACATCTCCGGTCAGCAATTCACATTCCGCACGATTGATCGAAAGCGCGAAGCAGGTCGCAACGTCACGTTCCCACGCATTGGGCGCGAGCAGATCCTCGCCGGTGGCTAGGTATTTCAGCGCGGAGGCGTGCGCTGCAGCGGCCTTCGCTCGCGTTCCGGCGATCAAATTCAAGGCCGCCAGCCGCTCTCGTTCCGGCTCCGAGGAGACGAGCGCTGTGCCACGATTCAACTGACTCACGATGTCGAAGATGGCTTCTTCCAGCGCATCAGCAGGCGTTGCGTCGGCGAGCACGCGACCAATAGCGAGGTGCATGGCTGCGCGCTCATCGATTGGGGTAAGCCCGTACGACGCCTCGCGTACCCGGTCGTGGGTGAAGACGTACTGATTCTCGTTTTGGCGAACGAGCCCCAAGCGACGCGCATCCCACAACGCTGCCTGGAATTCTTCGTCGGTCCCCGGCACCACCAGCCGCGCGGTCGAGGCGTCGACTGCATCGCCGATACACGCCAGGCGTCGCAGCAGATCCTGCGTCCCCCGAGCCACGCGATTGAGGCGCGAGATCATCGTGTCGATGACGTTGCGGGTGTGGTTGCGCGCGCGAATCTCGTCCGCGTTCCAGTGCCAAGTGGCGGAGGAGATCGACCGCGTCAACAGGCCGTCCTCATGCAGCTCGAGCAGAAACTGCAGCGCAAAGAAGGGGTTTCCAGCGGTTTTTTCGAGGACCAACTGTGCGAGCAGCGGGGCGCTCTCGTCACCACCGCCGAGAGTGTCGGCGACCAATTGTTCGACGTGCTCCGTCGTCAATGCGGCGAGCGCGAGCTCTCGCACGGACGAAGTTTGCCGGATGACGTCGAGCGAACGCAAGAGAGGCTCGGATGCTTCGTCGTCGCGGTAGGCACCGACCAACAACAGGTGCCGTACCCCGCGGTCGTTCGTCAGCTGCTCGAGTAACGCAAGGGTCGCCGGGTCGACCCATTGCAGATCGTCCACGAAGAGGACGAGCGGGCGCTCGGGACGTGCGAACACTGCGATGAAGCGCTGCAGCGTCATCAAATAGCGGAGTCGCGCCTCCGAGGGTGGCAGCTCGGGTGGGGGCGGTTGGGGCCCGATGATGGCCACGAGCTCGGGGACTAGATCGACGACGAGCCGCCCGTTGCCTGCGAGCGCGCGCAGGATTTCTTCCCGCCAGCGGGCAAGCGAAGCTTCAGCCTGGGTGAGGAGTGCGCGAACGAGACCGCCGCATGCCTGGGACAGGGTGGAGTAGGGGACGTCGCGCTTGAGGTGATCGAATTTGCCCTCGGCAAACAAGCCTCGCCGAGTGGCGTGGGCCTTTCGGAGTTCTCGAATGAGGGACGACTTTCCCACGCCGGCCGCGCCCGAGATGAGAACGAGCTCGGGGCGTCCCTGGGCTTCCACTCGTTCGAACGCGGCGACGAGCGCGGCGATTTCGCGATCGCGTCCGTAGAGTTGCTCGGGTGCTATGAGCCGCTGTGGGATGTCTCGCGTGCCGAGCGAGATGTCGGGAATGACGCCACGTTCCCGCCATTCTTTCTGGCACAGATCGAGATCGGCGCGGAGGCCCGACGCAGTCTGATAGCGGTCGTCAGGATCCTTCGCGAGCAGCTTCAGCACGAGCTGCCCGAGAACTGCAGGGATGCGCGGCTGGCGATCCGTGGGCGGCGCTGGCAGGCGCGCGACATGGCAATGGATCCACTCGATCGCGTCGCGCGCGGAGAACGGGAGCACGCCAGTGAGCATCTCGTACAGAATCACCCCGCAGGAATAGAGGTCGCTGCGGGCATCGACCGACCGATTGATGCGCCCGGTCTGCTCGGGCGCGATGTACGCCAGGCTGCCCACGAGCGACTCCGCGCGAACCGGGGAGCGTGGGCCACGCGAACGGCGCGAAGCGAGGCCGAAACCACTCAGCCAAACCTTGCCCGCAGCGACCTCCGCAAGGAGGTTCGACGGCTTGAGATCCCTGTGCAAAAGGCCACGCTGGTGCAGTGCGTCGAGTGCCGAGGCGAGACCCTTCGCAATCGAGAAAAACTCGCCGAGATCCCAAGGGCCGCGACCCATCAGCGCGGCGAGCGAAGCTCCGCCAGGGTCTTCGCTGAAAAGCACCAGGTCATTGCCTTCGTCGTTCAGGGCAGCAGGTGTTGCGCCCCAACCGCTGTCGACCTCGCGTCTCAGCTCGAACGCGTGTTTCAGCTTAGCGAGCGTCGAAAGAGCCGGTTCGGCCTTGGACGGTTCGAGGCGTAGCGACGTACCGCGCGCGGTCCAGCAGCGAGAGAGGACGAACTCGCCGTCGTCCGATAGGATGAGTGTCGTCGGGTTCACGGCACCGCAACAGCGACGAGAACTGGGCCACGTGACCAGTTTTTGAGCACTCCCAGGACGCACCGATCGCCAGGCGCGCCGTCAAGCTGCAATCGTTCCTCCATGGAAGCGCTCCGAGCAAAGAGTGTGCCGCCTTCTCGCAGCGCCGGGAGACTACGTCGAGCGTGCGCTGCTGGGAAGCGGTGCTTGCTGGCGCTGCCAGTTGGAACGCCACTCGTTCAGGCGGACGTTACGGTGAATCGCTGGGCAGTTTCGTAGTTTCCGCTTCGCGCGCTCCTCCAGTTGCCTGGCGCGTTCGCGCGATATTCCCAGCAGCCTGCCGATCTGTGCCAGCGAGAGCTCGTCGCTGTCGAGCGCCATTGTGCGCCGCTCGATGATGAACCGCTCACGTGAATCGAGCTGCCCGAGCGCCTGCGATACCGCTGACTGGAAGGTCTGTCGCTGCTGCTCCTCGAAGTAGCTCTGTTCCGGATTCTCGGTCGAGGTCAGCGTTTCCGCGTCCAAGGGCAGCGTGCGCGAATCGAGGCGATCGAGCAAGCCTTGGAGCTTTTTGGGGGTCATGTCGAGCCGGTTCGCCAGCGCTTCCGAGCTAGCCGGACCTTCACCGTGCAGGGTGTTGAAGCGTGCCCGCTCGCGACGCAGCTTGAAGAACAAGCGAGAGCGAAGAGCACCGGAATTACCACCGGTCCCGCTCGACGCCTGAATGACGTGTCCCAGCACCTTGGCGACAATCCAGTGTTTGGCGTAGGTCGCGAAGCGGATGCCCCGCTCCGGATCGAACTTGGCCAAGGCCGTAAACAAGCCCGCATTGCCCTCGGCGACCAACTCGCACACGGGTACCCCATAGTGGCGATACCTGATCGCGATCGCGATGACGAGACGCAGATGTGCGCGCACCAGCGAGTCCGCTGCGCTACTGTCACCCGAGTCCCGTATGCTTCGAGTGAGCTCGAGCTCCTGCTCGCGATTCAACACGCGTGATCGTTTCGCGGCAGCGGAAACAATCGAGTACTCACTCGAGCAGCGAGTCGTTGAACGGGGCGTGTCTGCGGGAGAGGTTTTACGGCAACCGATGCTCATTTGGTCCCCGCTGATGGTTCGTCCTTCGGGTCGAAGTAGTGAGTGTCGGTTGGGCCAACGCCGGTGATGTGAACGACGACGGGCTCGTCACCAGTCTGGGCGAAGTGGTAGTGCCCGACGCCTGGCTCTGAATAGACGCTGCCTGGCGGCAAGTCCTTGAGAGATTTTGCATCGAAGCGCTCGCCGTATCCGAAGTGCCAGGTGCCGGAGACCACCGTGGCCATGCGGTTGTCGCGATGCGAGTGCGCGGGGATCGACGTGTGCGGGGGTACGAACAGCAAGATCGAGTACAGACCAGGTTTCGTTGGATCGCCCACGAGCACCTTGGTGTGGACACCGGACAACTTCGAGCTGCCGATTTGATTGGCATCTTTCGGAACCACGCTGAGCTCCGCTGGGGTCATGCGCAGCTCGGGTATGGATTTCGACGGGACCGCGCTGCTCAGCGCAGCGATCGTCATCGTGAACACGAAAAACTTCGTACGTTTCAGCATCTGCTCTCTCCTCTTGCTTGCCAGTGATCGAATCACTCCCAGCAGTTGCAGGAGGTGTGCCGGGCAACGTGACGCACGAAGACGTGGCTCGCCCGGTCGCTGGCATCGCGCGTGTGTCCACTTTCTGGCCAACGTGAGAAGAACTCGTCGCGTGACACGCGGCTGCCGCCGCGATTCGCAGCAGCACGTTGCTGGCGCAGCAGCGTGAGCGCACGGCACGCGATGTGCCTTATCGGCCGGCTTCATCCAGCGGCGATCACCGTCGCTAGCGAAACCTTGGAGCAAACCATGAAGCGAGCATTGACCCTCCTACTACTGAGCTGGCTAGCGACTGCGTGCGCACGCGGCGGCGAGTCTTTGACCCCAGCCGCGGGCTGCATCGAAGCAAAGCAGGCCACCAGCGCGCCCGACGCGAAAGAGAACGCCGCGCGAGAAGCCGCGGCGGGGACTCAGTCGCGACTCGCCCGAGCAAACGGCGTCCAACTGCACTATTTGCAGGCTGGCAGCGGGCCCCCGGTGATCTTGCTCCACGGCTACGCCGAGACGAGCCGGATGTGGCTACCTCTGATGGCGCAGCTAGCGAAGACCAACACCGTGATCGCACCCGATCTGCGCGGGGCGGGCGGCTCCGAAAAGCCCGCCAACGGCTACGACAAGAAGACGATGGCTCAAGACATTCACGAGCTGGCAAAGGGGCTCGGGATTCAGCGAGCCAAAGTCGTCGGCCACGATATCGGGCTCATGGTTGCCTACGCGTACGCTGCGCAATATCCGGAAGACACTCAAAGCGTGGTGCTGATGGACGCGTTTCTGCCGGGCATCGGCGACTGGCAGCACGTTTGGCTCATGCGCGATCTCTGGCACTTCCACTTCCATGGCGAGGTGCCGTTACAGCTCGTGGCCGGTCGGGAGCGCATCTACTTCGAGCACTTCTGGAACGACTTTGCCAGCGACAAGCGCCACTCCGTGCCCGAAGCAGACCGCAGGTTTTACGCGGCTTCCTACGCGCAACCCGGCGGCATGCGCGCCGGCTTCGAGTATTTTCAAGCCTTCGAGAAAGACGCGGCTGACTTCGCGAGCCTCGCACAGCAAAAGCTGAGCATGCCAATGCTAGTGCTCGCGGGCGAACGAGCTTCCGGAACGTTCCTCATCGATCAGGGGCACATGGTCGCGAGCGACGTGCACGGGGTCGTGGTGAAGGGATCGGGACATTGGCTGATGGAGGAGGCCCCGGACCAAGTGATTCCGCAACTCGTTCAGTTCCTCGCGCCCGGCGCAACTTGAGCGCTGACCGCAGCGCGTAGCGATTCGATCGTCGCGCCCTCGACTGCTTCGAGCAAGCGGGGCGCGATGGCGCGGAGTCGTTCGGTCAACTCGGGAGCATCCGTTAGATCGCCGCTGGCAGCGGCGTCCTCGAGACTCGACGCTAGCCCGGCGACGAGCGTCGAAAATGCCGACACCAAGCCCAACAAGGTGTGCGCGGTCTCCCGCAGACGCAATGCATCTCGAGCGCCCAGAGCGCTTTCGACGCCTTCGAGCTCCAGTGGCAAACGGGCGCGCAGACCACTGCGGACTGCCTCCAAGATGACGGGGCTGCCACCGCACGCGGCGAGCAGTACTTCAGGATTGAGCAGGCTGCTCGCTGACGCCGCTCGTCGCGCTGTCGGCGGCTCCGCCGTGATGCGCGCGATGGCGCTCCACAGCGCGTCGGCTTGGATGGGCTTGGCTAGGAAGTCGTCCATGCCCGCCGCGAAGCAGCGCTCCCGATCCTCGTCTCGTGAGCGCGCTGTGAGCGCGATGGTCAAGAGATGGCGCCCGTCACCGATGCGCCGCTCGTGTGCTCGCAATGCCTCGATGACCTGGAAGCCATCCAGCTCCGGCATGTGCAAGTCGAGAAGGAGTAGATCGAAGCTACCGCTGCGGGCGTACTCGAGCGCTTCGCGCCCGTTGTGCGCGACCCGAACCGCGTGCCCGCGACTCGTCAGCAGTTGCTGCAAGAGTTGCGAATTGAACGCATTGTCTTCGGCAACCAAGACGCGCAGCGGCAGCGAAGAGTGCGCCGGCCTCTCGGCAGCGGTGCGCACACTGTCGCTCGCGGGACCGCGCAGCGGTGTTCGACTGCGCGTCATGACTTCGTAGATCGTGCTGAGTAGCTCGTCTTGCGGCACTGGCTTGAGCACATGGGCTTCGATCCGCAGCTCGCGGAGGCGCTCGATATCGCTCTGTCGATCCTCGGAGGTCAGAAGCACAATCGGCGTGGCCGAAAGCTCGGCGCGCTCTCGGATCTTCGACGCCAGCGTGAAGCCGTCGATGTCAGGCATGCGCGCGTCGAGGAGTATCAACCCGTAGGGTTGTCGCGACGTCACCGCGTGCCACAGGGCATCCATTGCCGCTACTCCGTCGCTCACCAGGGTCGGTTGCATGCGCCAACCCGTCAGCCAGCGCCCGAGGATTTCGCGATTGGCTGCGTTGTCGTCCACGACCAGCACTCTCAGATCTCGGAGCGCTGCCTGAGACTGGATCACGCTGGAGGACTCTGCCGAGTCTCGCCACTGGAAATGCGCGGTGAACCCGAACGTGCTGCCACGTTGGGGAGCGCTTTGTACTTCGATGGTTCCGCCCATCATCGCCACGAGCCGCGCGGCGATCGTGAGCCCAAGACCCGTGCCACCGTACTTGCGCGTCGTCGACATGTCCTCTTGCTCGAAAGCGCGGAATATCGACGTTTGCTTGTCGAGCGGGATGCCAATGCCGGTGTCGCGCACCGCGAACTCGAGCTCGACGTCTTGGTCGTGTTGCGAAGCAACTCCGACCTCGACCGCGATTTCGCCGGACATGGTGAATTTGACCGCGTTCCCAACGAGGTTGATCAACACCTGCCGCAGACGACCCGCGTCTCCGATCAAAGTATCCGGGACATCGGGCGCCACGCTGCACAAGAGCTCCAGGCCCTTGCGATGCGCCCGCACGGCCAGCGCGCGCATTGCGTCGCCGAGCAAGGCACGCAGCTGGAACTCGGCGAGATCGAGCTCCATCTTGCCTGCCTCGATCTTCGAGAAATCGAGCAGATCGTTGATGATCGCGAGCAGGCTGGCGGTTGCGCTCTTAACCGTTTGCAGCGATTGGCGCTGCATTTCGTCTAGCCGAGTGTCCAGCACGAGCTCGGTCATGCCCAGGATGGCATTCATGGGCGTTCGAATCTCGTGACTGACGTTGGCTAAGAATTCGTCTTTGGCGCGGTTACTCGCCTCTGCCGACTCTTTGGCGGATTTGAGCTCGGATTCGAGCCGCATGCGCTCCGAGATGTCTTCGATCATGCCGATGGCATAAGGATGACCGTCTGGCGAATCGCGACCCGGCGACACCGTGATCCGGATCCACATCGAGCTGCCGTCTTTGCGCATGATCCGCAGCTGTGCCGCATAGGATGCAGCGTGCTCGCCACGGGCGACAGCGGCGAGTCTTTCGCTACTGACCTGCCGATCCTCGGGGTGGATGATGTCCATGCCGCCGCGCCCGAGTAGCTCCTCGCGCGACCAGCCCGTCATGTCGCAGTAGGTCTTGTTGACGCGCAGCACGCTGCGTTCGTGGAAGTCCGTGTGAACCATGCCGGCTGGGGCATGCTCGAATGTGTTGCGGTAGCGCTCTTCGCTCAGGCGCATGGCTTCTTCTGCCCGGATTCTGTCGGTAATGTCGACGCTGCTGCCGACGAACTTGAGCGGTACCCCCGACGCATCGCGAATCACCGTGCCGCGGGCGATGCGAGTCCGATAGCCGCCGTTCTGCTGGCGGATGCGGCATTCAATCTCGTAGTGATCCGTCTCACCCGCCAAGTAAGCGTGGATCGCGCGCACGACGCGCTCGCGATCATCCGGATGCCACCGTTCCACGACGACATCGAAGCTCACCGCGGCGTTCGCATCGTAGCCATGCTGTTCCCAGTGGTTGATGGTGTGGACGCGCGCCGTTTCGACCGTGCCGTCCGTCATCTCGAACTCCCACACGGCAACGTCGGAGCCCCGCAGCGCCTGCTCGACGCGCGTCCTGAACTCGCGCAAAGCCTCGGCCTGCGCCGCCTGCCGCCGCTCCGAGACGTCGCGGAACACCCACACGACGCCGGTGATCTCGCCTGCGTCGTCACAGATGGGCGCGCCCGAAACGTCGATCGGAATTTGCCGTCCATCACGCGACACGAGCAGCGTGTGATCGCCCGAGCCAAGGACGTTGCCGAACCGCAATACCTTGGCTGCCGGGTCTTCGACCGGCTCGCCCGTCTTTTCGTTCACGACTCGATAGACCCTGAGCAACGGCTGCCCGGTGGCCTCTGCGGCCGTCCAACCCGTCAGCACTGCCGCGGCCGGGTTCATGAACGTGATCCTACCGTTGCCATCCGTGGCGATCACGGCATCGCCGATGCTCGAGAGCGTGACGGCGAAGCGCCGCTCGCTCTCGCGCAGCTTCAGCTCTGCGGCGTGCTTGTACAGCGCCATCTCGATGGTCGTTCGAAGCTGCGAGTCTTCGAACGGTTTAATCAGATATCCGAAAGGTTCGGACTGACTCGCGCGCAGCACGGTTTGGTCGTCCGTGTACGCCGTCAGGAACACGACTGGGATACGGCAGCGCTCGCGAATCAGGGCTGCGGCCTCGATGCCGTCGATCTCTCCTTCAAGTCGGATGTCCATCAGCGCGAGCGTCGGCTTGGTTTCGAGCGCCAAAGCCAGCGCGTCCTCGCCGCGCGCGGTCGTGCCGACGACGCTATGGCCCATCCGTATGAGTTGCTGCTGAATGTCCCGAGCCACGACGCGGTCGTCCTCGACGATCATGATCTTGGCAGGGGTCATGTGCGGCCCAGGGTTTTCGACTCGTCGAACGTCACCGTGAAGCGGGTGCCGTGTTTGCGCACGACCTCGATCTGGCCCTTGAGCTGCTGGATCAGATCGTGAACCAGCTGTAGGCCGAGCGAGTCGGCACGCCCGAAATCGAGCCCTTCGGGTAACCCGATTCCGTCGTCCGCGACTCGTAGTGAGTAGCGACCGGCGTCGGTCGACTCGAGAGCGATCTGAATGCGACCGCGCGAGCGCCCGGAAAAGGCATGTTTCAAGGCATTCGAGACCAATTCGTTGACGATCAATCCGCAGGTCACAGCACGATTCATTTCCAGGTGTAGGTCACCAACGTCGACGACTAGCTCGACCGATTTATCGGGCGAACCGTAGGCACGCATGAGCTGGGCACAGAGCATGTCGATGTGGCTGTGCATCGGAATCTTCGAAAAATTTCCGGCGCGATACAGGTTCTCGTGCACGAGTGCCATCGAGCGCACGCGATTCCGACTGTCCGCGAACAACTCTGCCACGGCGGGATCCTTGATGCGCGAGGCCTGCAAGCTGAGCAGGCTGCTGATCAGCTGCAAGTTGTTCTTTACCCGATGGTGCACCTCTTTGAGCAACGCCTCCTTGGCCTCGAGCGTCGCGTTCTCGAGTGAAATCGCGGCCTGCGAGGCCAATAGCTTGAGCACCTCGAGGTGGGCGGGCGTAAACGCACGGGGCGTCAGGCTGTTCTCGAGATAGAGAGCGCCAATGACTTCGGCTTGTCGGACCAGCGGCAAGCACAAGATGGAGCGACAGGCCCGTTCGGCAAAATAGGGATCGAGCGAAAATTGGCCGTGCGCTTGCGCATCGTCGAGCAACACGGCATCTTGCGTCCGCATCGCGTATTGGAGCACGGACTGGGGAAGCATCGTGTCAGACACCATTTCGTGGAGCCGCCTGACGCTGACGCCCCCAGGTCCGGTCGTGGCCTCCGCTTCGGTGTATAGAACGTCACCCTCTTTGAGGAGCAACAGCCCGCGCTCGGCGCCGGCGTGCTGCAGCACAATCACCATCAGCGAGTCGATCACGCGCCCCACTCCCACTTGTAGGGAAACGGCTCGAGAGGTTCTCACGACGGTCTGCAGGTCGATGCTGTCCAGCGACGGACCGGGTTCGCCCGTTGCTGGGGAACACAAGCGCGGATGCAGCCGTTCCAACTGGCGATACTTGCCCTTCGCTCCCCAACGCCGATAGCCGGCGTGTGCGCTTTCTAGGTACGCAACCGCGGCGGTCTCTAGGCTTCGCGCCGAGAAAAAGCGCGCGGCCAGCTCGCTGACGATTGCTTCGATGTGACAGAATGCGTGCTCCCGCGCCATGCGGAGTGCCAGCTCGTAGCCGTGCATGGCATCGAGCCATCGACCTTCGATACGCGCTACCTCCGCGTCGATCAACGCCACGCGATCGCTGAAATTCTTGGGGCTGTGATTGGCCCAAATGGAGAGCTGCTGCCGGTGCGAGGCGAGCTGCGAAAGGCGCTCGGCATGCGTCGGGGCAGAGGCATCGCCGAGCGTGGCCGCGAGCGCTAGCGCTGTGTAGAAGTGGTACTCCGCGAGCTCGATGAAGCTCATGGACATCGGCAGAAACGGCTCGGCTCGACGGGCAGCGGTCAATGCGGCGCTGTAGTCCCCATAGATGAAGCAGGCTTGCAGCGTGCGAATCCAATACCAGCCGCGAGTCCTTTCCAGGCGTGTGTAATCCGCCACGAAGCCGAGACCTTCATCCAAGGTGCAGGGATCGGGCAGCTCACCGCGTAGCGCACGGATCAATCTGAGTTGCCCGACGCAGGTGTCGATCGCAATTTCGAACTTGCCATGCCGCACCAAGTCGAACGTGCTTTCCACCTCGGCCTGCACGGTGTCCAGATTCTCACCGCGCCCGAGCAACATCGCGTTGAGACAGATATGTCCGAAGCTGGCGTAGGTCGCGTCGCCCGCTTCCTGCATGGCCGCCAGACCGCGTCGCAGGGACGTCTCGGCGCTGATCATCGGCTCGGTCCAGGCCAGCACGTGGGCGCCGAGCGTGTGGTAGATGCGCCCGCGATAGCGCGCGAGCCCGCGCACCTCGACCAAGTCCCGGGCCAGCTTGCCGAACGAGAACCCTGTTCGATAGTCGCCAAATACGGACCCGAGCACCATGCCCAGAAAGGCGTAGCCGAGCGAGGTCGCGTCGCTGTTGCCGTGCTCCAGTCCCAGATTTCCCAGACGGCACAAGATGAGAGAAGCCAGGCGCGGGTCGGTGTTGAAGGCCGGCGTGAACATCCACAGCAAGACCTCGTTCGTGGCTTTGAGGTCGGGATCCGTCAGTAGGGGCAACATCAAGAATTCGTCGAACGAACGCCCACCGATGCGCGCGAGCAGCGCGGCATGCTCTTCGGCCAGCGCGTCGTCGGAGGGATGCGCAGACCACTCGATGCCGACGAGGTGCAAGTAGCGCAGACAAATTTCGACCGCTTTGTCAGCGTGGTCGATCATGGCCGTGTACAGGTTTACCTGCACTTCGATCACGGCCGCGCGATCCGGAAGACTCAGCGCGTGCTTGCCGAGTTGTTCGAGCCGTTGCTCGGCGCTCTGCAGATCTGCCGTCAGAAACTCACAATCGGCGAGCTGTAGCTCGAGCTCGAAGGTGAGCTGAAAGTTCCGGAGCCAACCGTTCGTGCCGAGCAGCGCACGCCCCTCTGCGAAGTACGTCCGAGCCGCAGAGTGCGCAGTCGATGCTTTGGCACGCCTGCCGGCCAAGCGATTGAGCTCCGCAACACGAACTCGCTCGGAGTAGTCGTCGAGCAGCGCCGCGCCGCGATTGAGTTGATCGACGATCTCGAAGACGTTTTCCTCCAGGTCTTCTGTCGTCGTGCGGCGCAAGAGCAACTTCCCGATCCGCAAGTGCTCGGCCTGGCGCTCTGCCACTGGCAGCATGGCGTAGGCCGCCTCGTGGACGCGGTCGTGGAGAAAGGCGTAGCCCGCGGAACTACGCAGCACCAAGCCGGCGACGACCGCACTGCTCAGCGCTCGATGAGTGTCGTCCACGGTGACGCCCGAGATCTCGCTGAGCGTTTCGGTGCGAGCCTCGTTTCCCAAATAGGCCAGCCGCAGCACGGCATTTCGCGCATCGGCGGGTAGCCGGTCGAGTTTGGCAGTCATCAACTCCACGATGTTGTCCGTGAAGCTCTTGGCGACAATGGCAGCCACGTCCCAACGCCAAGCGCCACCGTCTGGCTCGAACCTGAGCAGCCGCTCGTCGACCAACGCGGTCATGAACTGGATGGCGAAGAACGGATTCCCCGCAGTCTTCTCGTGAATGAGGCACGCGAGGTCCCGTGCAGCGCTCGCCGGAGTACGCAAAGAGTCGGCGCAGAGTGCGGTCAAGTCCTCGCGGTCGAGTGGGGCCAGCACGATCTCACACACTCGGTTCGACGCCGAGCGCAGCCTAGCGAGCGTTTTGGCCAGTGGGTGGTTGGGGCCAACTTCATTGTCTCGGTACGCGCCCACGAGCAGCAGGTGTCGCACCTCCGAATCGCTCATGAGGTGCTCGATCAGCTCGAGCGTGGCCGCATCGAGCCACTGCAGGTCGTCGAGAAATAGAGCCAGCGGGTGGTCGGCTCGCGCAAAGACGCCAAGAAAGCGCCGCACGACCCCTTGAAAGCGCGCTTGAGCGTCGCTCGGCGAGAGCTCCGGCGGCGCTAGCTGCTTGCCAATCACGAGCTCGAGCTCCGGGACGAGATTGACGAGCAGCTGACCGTTGGCGCCCAGGGCTCGCGTCAGCAGCTCGCGAAAACGCTCAATCTCGCTGTCGCTTTTGCTCAGTACTTGTCGCACCAGTACTTGAAAAGCCTGGGCCACCGTGGCGTAGGGAATGTTGCGCTTGTACTGATCGAACTTCCCGGAGGCGAACAGGCCGCGCGGAGGGACCAACGCTTTGTGCAGCTCATTGACGACCGACGATTTGCCAATCCCGGAGTATCCTGAAACGAGCACGAGCCGGATATCACCCTCGCTCACCACGCGCTCGAAGCTCGAGAGCAACGTCTCGATCTCCGCGGCACGCCCGTAGAGCTTCTCGGGGATCAGCAAGCGATCGGAAGCGTCACGGCTGCCGATCACGAAAGGATCGATGCGGCCAGTGGTCTGCAATTGTTCGAGAGCATGTTGCAGATCGTGCTCCACACCTGCCGCGGTCTGATAGCGGTCTTCCGCGGTCTTCGCGAGCAGCTTCATGATGATGTTGCCAACGCCAAGCGGAATGTCGCGAGCAGCGCTCGTCAGCGGCGGCGGCTGGCGCGCGATGTGACAGTGCACGAGCTCCATCGGATCCGTGGCACGAAACGGTAACTGTCCCGTCAAAAGCTGGTAGAGCGTCACGCCCAGCGAATAGAGGTCGCTGCGCGAGTCGATCGAGCGGTTCATGCGCCCGGTCTGCTCGGGCGCCATGTAGGCCAGGGTCCCTGCGATCGCTTCGGGCGGCTCTGGGGGCTGGCGCTCACGCGGCAAACGCGACACCACGTCGAGGCCCGTCAACCAAGCCTTCCCTTGTGCGACATCAGCCAAGATGTTCTCCGGCTTGATGTCCTTGTGAATCATCCCCCGGGTATGGAGTCGCCGGATGGCACCCGCCGCTGCCAAGGCGACGCGCAAGAAGGTCGCCAGCGACCAATCGCGCCCAGAATGAGACGCTAGGCGCGCAGCAGTTGGGGCAACGACTTCATCAGTTTGGTCCAGGGTCTCAGTGTCCTCGTGAGACGTTTCGGTCATCAAATGGGCTCCGCGGCCGAGCCATCATGCAGCGACCATACCAGCTCGCGCTTGCGATGGCTGATTGGTTGCCCCACGTGTATGGGATCGCACGGCGAGCGTGGCTCGTCTCTTGCTCAGCTTGGCGCACGGATTTTTGGAGTCGGCAAAACAGATGCCTCATGTGCTCGTGATTGATGACGACCCGCTGCTGATTCCTCAGCAGGTGCGCCACGTGTTTCCGGCGCCGGCCTACCGCGTCGAAATCGCGAGCGACGCGAGCTCGGGGCTTGCGAGCGTTCGCCGCGACCCGCCGGACGTGATCCTGCTCGATTTGCGCCTGCCCGACCGGTCCGGCCTGGAGCTGTTCGGTGAGATTCGCGCCATCGACGCTCGCATCCCCGTCATTTTCGTAACTATGGCGAAGACCGCTGACACAGCGATCGAGGCCATGAAACACGGCGCTTTCAACTACCTCTACAAGCCGCTCGACCTCGCGAAGCTGGAGGCCGCAGTGCTCGAAGCCTTGGAGGTCGACCGCCGCATGCGCTCGCCGGTCACGCTCGGAGAGCCTCAGTCCGAGGCGGATGAGGGTGGGATTTTCGGCGGCTGCCCCGCGATGCTCGAGGTCTACAAAGCCATCGGCCGCGTGGCGGCTCAGGACGTAACCGTGCTCATTACCGGCGAAAGCGGTACGGGCAAGGAGCTCGTCGCTCGCGCCATTTATCAACACAGCGCTCGCGCGGCAGCTCCGTTCATGGCCATGAACTGCGCCGCCATTCCGGACGCGTTGCTGGAAAGTGAGCTCTTTGGCCACGAAAGAGCCGCCTTTACGGGCGCGGATCGACGCCGCATCGGTCGCTTCGAACAGTGCAACGGCGGCACCATCTTGCTCGACGAGATTGGCGATATGCCCCTGCCTTTGCAGGCCAAACTACTGCGGCTCCTGCAAGAGCAGCGCTTCGAGCGCGTCGGCGGAAATGAAACCATCCGCACGGACGTTCGGCTCATCGCATCGACCCACCGTGACCTGCGCACGCGGGCAGCTTCGGAGCGATTTCGCGCGGATCTGTACTACCGCTTGGGCGTCTTCACGATTCATCTACCGCCTCTGCGCGAGCGTGGTGAAGATCTTCCGTTACTGATCGCCCATTTCCTCAAACGCTACGGCCGAGAGCTCGGCCGAAACGTCCGCGAAATCTCGGCAGAGGCGCTCGAAAAATTGCGGGCGTACTCTTGGCCGGGCAACGTCCGGGAGCTGCAGAGCGTGCTCAAGCAGGCGCTGCTGCGCGCCAGTGGCTCGGTGCTGCTACCCGCATTCCTGCCCGATCTCGGGCAGCCTGCCATTTCTGACGCCCAAGTCGCCGTTTTGGAGCGGAGCTCCTTCGATCTGGAGGCGTTGATTCGCGGGCAGCTCGCCGCGGACCCCAGCGAGGTCTATGCCCAGACGCATCGCGAGGTCGACCGAGTACTTTTCAGCATGGTGCTCGAGCAGACCCGCGGCAATCAACGCGACGCCGCCAAGATTCTCGGGATCTCGCGCCAAACGATGCGCGTCAAGCTGCAGGCGCTCGGTCTACAGGTGACGCAGTCGCTGCAGCCGACCGAGCCTGAGGGGTCGAGCTAGCAAAGAGGTTGGCCACGCTGACCAACTTTTGGTCACGAGCTCGCTCTCGCGCGATCGCCCCGCCACCCTCGACCAATTTCTGGTCAGTCAGGCCACAACTCATCGCCGACGATGCCCTCGTTGCCTAGAATTCCGCGATTTTCGCGACATGTGTCGCGGCACGCTTTCTGCTGAAGGTCGCGGGGCAGCGCAACTCGCGCTGACTTCCGAATCACAGAAGGACACATGCCATGAACATTCGTCGTTTTCTGTCGCTCGCCACGCTCACCCTTTTGGGTGGAGCTGCGCTCGATCTCCATGCCGAACCCAAGACGGCTACACCATCTACATCAGCGCTGCCGACTATCGTGCTCGTGCACGGCGCTTTTGCTGACGGCTCGAGTTGGGACCGTGTGGTCCCGTTGCTGCGGGCCAAGGGCTACCCGGTCGTGGCGTTGCATCAACCACTGAGCTCACTCGCGGACGACGTTGCTGCGGCGCGCCGCGCGATCGACGCCCAGCCGGGCGACGTGGTGTTGGTCGGCCACTCCTATGGTGGCGCGGTCATCACCGAGGCGGGCAACAGCCCCAAGGTGAAGAGCCTGGTCTACGTTGCTGCGTTCGGTCCCGACGCGAACGAGTCCATCAACGATCTCGGTCGTGGCAAACCACCACCCGTTTGGATTACCTCGCTGCGCGTGGATTCCGGCGGCTACGGCTGGCTACCCGAGAGCACTGTGCTGCATGACTTTGCCCAGGACTTGCCCGCGGCCGAGGCCAGCATCGTGGCCACCAAACAGGGTCCCATTTTCCTGAAGAACTTCGACGAAAAGATCAAGCTTGCCGCTTGGCACAGCCGACCGGTCTTCTACTTGCGCGCCAGCGAAGATCACATGATCGATCCCGCTGCGCAGGAGTTGATGGCCACCCGCATGCACGCCACGCTCACGAGCATTCCCGCGAGCCACGTGCCCATGATCTCGCGCCCGAAAGACGTCGCAAAAGTAATCCTCGCTGCCGCCGAAGCGCGCCGTCCTTCCGCGGCTCAGCACTAGTTGGCACGCGGCAGCGCTGATTGCGCTCCCTGAGTTTGAACCGCAGAGTCGCAGAGGCCCCAAGCCTTCGCCTTCGCGGATGAAGAAGAGAGGGAACAACCGCCGAGCCGCAGAGGAGGTAGGGGTTTCCTCAGCGCGCCGCTTTGCGTCGGCGGAACGAGCCGTTCGACGTGCCAGTTGCCCCTTGTCGGTGCATCATTCGTTGTGAACGAGACCGAACCTTCGGGCTGCGCGCACCCAAACATCCCTCAGATCTCTGCGGCTCTGCGGTTCAATCTCAGGGAGCTGTAGCCTTCGGCGTCCTATTGCGAATGTGACGTCCGTGACGCCGAAGGCTAGGTGCTCCGCGAAGCTCTCGGTGACCATCAACAAAAAAACTGAAACTCCGAGTTTGGCTGGGTCGTGTATGCGATTTTCTCGTCCGGAGTGATCGCTGGCGGGTTTTGCCTCCATTCATCGCGATGTGCGCACAATCTCTCTTTGCAGCGGCATTTTGACGGGCGTTTTGCTCGTAAGCATCGGTTGTTCCAATAGCTCTGGTGGCTCCGGAGGTGCTCCTGGTGGCAGCTCAGCGGGCGGCTGGAAGGCTAGCGGCGGGGCCACGTCCAGCGGTGGAAGCCAAGCCTCGGGCGGCTCCGCTAGCGCCACCGGTGGTTCGACTGCCAGCGGTGGGTCTGGGCCATCAGGCGGGGCGGCACCGACCGGCGGTAGCGCGGCCGGTGGGGCGGGCGGCGCCTCGTCGAGCACGGGGGGCAGTGCCACCACGGGCGGCAACTCGAGTGGTGGCAGCTCGAGTGGTGGCAGCTCGAGCGGCGTGACGGTGAAGTTGGACGCGGTGCACCAGACCATTCAGGGGTTCGGCATCAACGACGCGCTGGTGAGCAACCCTTGGGGCACCAAGGCGTTGGACTACCTCTTCGGCACGACAGGCGCTGACGCGATCGGTCTGACCATCATGCGCATTGGCATGGACGAGAAAGGCGGTATCGCAGGGACGGATAAGGACAATCTCGCCTATGCGAAGAGCCACAACGTGCGGCTCATTGCCTCGTGCTGGAGCCCGCCTACTAGCTGCAAGAGCAACGGCAAGTTGGAGCAAGGCGGATACTTGACCAACACCGGCACCTGCTTCGCAGACTGGGCGAAGAAGATCGTCGACTTCGCCAAGGCTCAGGGCCTCTATGCCATGTCGATCGGCAACGAGTCTGACTTTGCGTCCTGCGCGTCCAAGGGCCCTCCCTGCACCACCGACTACCCAACGACGACGTACACCGCAAAACAAATGGTGGAATGGGTGAAGTTCGTGGGGCCGAAGCTTCAGGATGCAAAGGTCAAAGTCATCGCCCCCGAAGCGTCTGAATGGATCCACGCATGGAGCAACATCTCGGCTACGGGCTCGAAGGTTACCGCCCATCCGGACAGCTCCGATCCGCTGAATTGTGGCTGCTACGCGAACGCGATCACCGCGGACAAAGAAAAGACCTGCGCGCAAACGTGCCTCGACGGCAATGGCTACGACTACGGTCATTGGATGTGGAAGGATCAAGTGGCCTGGAAGGCCTTCGACATTTTCGGAGTGCACGAGTACGACTCGCAGATTGCGTTCGCGTGGCCGTCCGACGTCAGCAACGGCAAGCCAGACCATGAGGTCTGGCAGACCGAGATGTCCGGTGTGAGGTACTGGCCAGAAGAAGGGCCGACGACTGACATCGCCAACGGCGTCGCCGTCGCCGGTTGGATTCACTCGGCACTCACAGTCGGCGAGGCTTCAGCCTGGCTTTGGTGGTGGTATCAGGCCTACGATCAAAACGACAACGAAGGCTTGGCCCTGAACAAGGGTGTTGCGACCAACAGCACCCCCAACAAGCGCTACTATGTGCTCGGCAATTACAGCAAATTCGTGCGCCCTGGCTACATTGCGGTCGAGGTCGCAGGAAACACCAACTCCAATGTCCTGCTCTCCGCGTTCAAAGGGACGGACGCTACCGTGATCGTTGCCGTCAACAAGGGCAGCGCGGCGGCTACTGTGCCCATTGGTTTCTCTGGCGGGACCGCGCCCACGTCGTGCACGCCGAACGTGACCTCCGACACCAAGAGTCTCGAAGCGCTCGCAGCGGTTGCCGTTACGAATGGCACTTTGAATGTCATGTTGCCCGGCACGACTGTCACTTCGTTCGTGTGTAAGTAGAGCCCTCCTGGGCGGCGCTCCACAGCGTCACGTGGCGGATTACGCCAGTCTGTCGCCCGAAAGGCCGCCTAGGGAAAACGCCCAGATTCGGCGCGAATTCCTCACCTAGACACGGAACGCAAGGTTGGATAGCCATTGGGTATGAATATGCGCTTGCTCTCCTTTGCTTCGTTGGCCGTCGTCTCTGGCGCTTGCTTGGTCGTGGGTTGTGGTGTCGACGACCCGAATACCGGAGCCGGAGGTGGCTCGGGTGGATCGCACGCTGCAGGTACAGGTGGCAAAGGTGGCAGCGGCGGCAAAGCCGGCCACGCGAACACCGCGGGCGGCGAAGAGTCCGAAGGCGGCGAGGCGGGCGCAGACACATCCAATGGCGGCGCTGAAACTGGAGGCGCGGATGGATCGGGTGGATCGACTGGCGGCGCCAAGAGTGAAGGCGGAACCAGCGGCGGCTCGATCGGCGGAGCGAGCGGTGGCTCAGCGGGTGGCAATGGAGGCACTGGTGGAACCTCGAACAGCGGCGGGAACGGCGGGCTAACTGGCGGCGGGGGATTTATCGGAACGACGAGCTCGATCCCCATCAACCAGTTCAGCCCGGTTACCCCCACGTGCACCCCAACGAGTGGTACTGGCGGATCGAGTGCGGGTGGCGCTAGCGGGGTCGGCGGTTCCGGCGGCGCAGGTACGGCAGGTACGGTAGGCAGCGCGGGCTCGAGCGGCGCATCGGCAGGCACTGGCGGCTCTGGCGGCGCGTCGGCAGGCACTGGCGGCTCGAGCGGCGCGTCGGCAGGCACCGCGGGTGCGGGCGGCACGTCGACAGGCACCGCGGGCGCGGGCGGCTCCAGCGGCGCAGCGGCCGGCGGTACTGCGGGCTCGGGTACTGTCGACACTGCCTGCTACCGCTACGATTCCGGCGCGCAGACCGTGACCATCATCGCTAGGGAATACATCCAGTTCCCGTTGCCTCGCACCATGGCTCCCGGACAAACCGTGGTGGTTCATGTCACGGGGTCGAACCAGGGCACGACTGGTTTCCGGAGCTGGCTGGTGGACAACTCGCAGACCACCTCTACCAATGTCCAGTTTTTCACGGGTACTAATAGCAGCACCATCCCGATCGGGAATTTCACGCTGGACTACTCCTTGACAGTTCTTGATGGCCTCAATCCATCGTACCTATTCTTCAAAGCCCCAAGCTTCGGCGGCATCATCGAGAACGTCACGTTCACCTCGATCACAGTTACGCTTTGAGCTCGGGCCTCCGCATTCGGAGGCCACAGCGTGATGATAGTGGGTCGTGCTCCCAACCACGACCCACGCGCCGTCTCGACAACAAATGACCATTGAGCGAGGCTAGCGACCGGTAGTCTAAGAGTGACTTGCCCTGCGCAAGAAGGACGAGTTCATGGCTACCTTGGTGATGGGTACGGTAGACGAAGGGAGGAAGTATACGGTTCGTCTCACGAACACTTCCTCGAAGGGCACCGTGCTGTTGATTGTGGGCTGGGTGCCGAAACAGGCGCACATGGTGCCGAGTTCGAGCACGGTGAATGTGGCGCCCGCGTCTCCTCCCGTCGAGCGAAGGGGCACAGTGCCCGACTTCGACGATGCACGCCGCATGACCATCGTCGCTAGCCTCGATCACGGCGGCACCGCAAAGCTCGAAGTACTACAAGACGATCAGAGTCTCGTAGATGCGCTCGATCAGGACCTCACTGAGACGACGACTTGGGAGTTCATCGTCAACCAGGTGGGACCGTGAGCTGGCGCGCGATCGCACTCGGTTTGGTGCTGGCGCTCATGCCCGAGCTAGCGCTGGCCGATCCCTGCGCAAAAGTCATCGACGATGCCGCTGCAGATTGCGCACACCTCGCAGACGCCAAGAAGGCGCTGAACGACCTGCCCGAAGACGAACGAGCCAACGCGACCGCGCTCAAGGCAGATATCGCCGCTTTCGAGAGCAAGCCGCTCAGCCAATACTGCCGCGCTTTGCCGAAGCTCAATCCCAAGTCGTGCGACACGCTGGCATCCACGATTTCGGTCAAGGTCGATCTCGGCGAGAAGCATCAGCCGGTCGCCGATGCGGCGCTGAAAGACGCGATTCACGAAAAAGTGCCAGCCGATCGCCAAACTGCGACGAACAAGAGCGGGTCGAGCGCGCAGACCGATCCGGTCGAATCCATTCAACCCATCACGGTGGCCGGCGGTGCCGTGACGTTGGCAGGCACCCGATCGGGTACCAAAGGCGTAGGTACCATCACCGTGAATCCGCTAGCGCTGGTCTCGCCCGAAAGCGCGGTGATGGGTCGTATTTTCGACTTGTCAGTCAGCGCGCCATTCGATCTCGATAACGGCGTCACTCAAGATACCCGCTACTTCTCGGCACGCCTACGCGTCAACGCGACTGCGCCCATCAGTGCCGCCCCGCTGCAGGCTGCCGTCGACAAGTGGTTGCAGGCAGAGGGTAGCTACGCCGACTCCTTACAGATCGTGTTGACGAACGCGCCGGATCCGAAGGCCTGTGCCGAGGCCGTTGCGGTCACGGGGAAGGTAACGAAGGCCGCGTGTGGCAAGGACCTGGGCAGCGAAGCTCTCGCCAAGGATCGGAAGGCCGCGCTCGACGAGATCGAGAAAGCCCGTCGCGCCGCTGATCGCTACTATCTGGGCCTCGACGCTCGCGTCGATTCGGGTGACCCGTCCGGCACGATAATCGTCGGCGACAAGGGGACCCATATTCTGGGCGGTATCGCGGCCGGTGCCCGAATCCCACAGGGCTCGCTGTGGGACTGGGAGGTACGCGGCCGCGCTGCGGGGGACTACTTCAACTCGCGCGACGCGGCGGCAGGGCCTGATCCGAAGGTGATCTACTCGTTCGACTGGGGCGCGGCGCTCATCCTTTCGGGGCGCATGAAAGAAGACGCCAAGCAGCGACTCGCCTTCGGCGTTGGCGTCGAGGGACGCCAAGCCGGCGACAATTCCGCGGCCAAGGCGCAGCTCGCACCCACCAACTACTCGAACCTGAACCTGATGGCGGTCGTGCCCGCCATGAGCGGCGGCGATCTAGGTCTCGCCGTGAGCATTCCGTTGAAAGACAGCGTATCCCCACGCGGGACGATCGTAAGCCTGTCGACGGATCTCGGGCTACTCGATCACACGAGCTCGAAGTAAATTCAGTTGACCATCCCTACAGGCAGCAGCGCGCAATCACTAGCGGCAAGCGCCGCCGACCATCGATGCAGGCCGTACGGACGTCTTTTGAATGCTGGCGGGGTGTGTCAACGCGACCTGTTCGGCCCACGGCTCCTTCCAACTGCCATATACGCCGTCAACGGTCATATCGAAGGAACCGTCGTCCTTGCAATCCGAGTTCGGAACGCTGCCCCACGACCACGCGAGCCAGCCGATTCCAGCCTTCTGCGCTTCCTCCAGGAGAGTTCCGAAAGCAAACGGCTGACTCGCGCACCCGCTGACCGCGTGTTGCGCGAACTCACCGACGATCAGAGGCATGCCCGCTGCAGTCGACTGCGAGAGCTCCGCCTTCACGCGAGTACCGTCGGAATCGTTCCACCACATGTGCACGCTGAACAGCAAGTTGTGCCGTGGGTCGTGCATTGTCAGCGGTTGCCACGTGGCTTGGAGGACGTCGATGTTCTGTCCCCAACTCGGCGCGTCGATGACCAGTGGTAGCACCAAGCCCGCCTCCCGTAGTCGCGTGATGGCGGGTTGATACGCGGTCTGGAAACTGGCCGCTGTTACCATGCCGTCGCCCGCTTCGTTGGCGATGTTGAGCAGGAGATCTTGCTCGTGCTTCTTTAAGACCGCGACAACGTCGGGTTGCACCCAATAGTCCACTACCGCCGTCAACTTCGCCAGGTCGCCGGTGGCGCCGTGATGCTCGACGATGGGGATCAGGTGCTGTGCCAAAGCGTTAGTGATAGCGACGTCGAGGCCCCCCGCGGTTCCCTCGTCGTTCCAGACGATGCGGACAGCGTTGGCGCCTGTCTTCGCAATCTCCGCGAACTCTGGCACGCCATCTTGACCGGGTGACCACACGATCATCTCGTTCACGCCGCGTAGGATCACTTGCTCGCCGCAGCGATCGTACAGCTTGCCTGCTTCGACGCGAAACGTCCCAGTGGCGGAGTCGCCGCCGCTCCCGCTCGCCGGTATGCCTCCAGCGGAGCCACTGGAGCCGGCTCCACCCAGGCTCGCACTATCACTCCCGCCGGTCGCCGCTCCCGAGGTCCCCGCTGCTGCGGCGCTCGAGCCACCGATTGCGCTCGAGCCACCGATTGCGCTCGAGCCACCAGTGCCTAGGCTTGTCTCACCGGCGTCACAGGCGACCAAAGACTGTATCCAAGCAAGACTCAGTGCGGCAACGAGCTTCGGGGTACGATGAACAGGGGTGAGCGCTAGCATTCGAGACGTGCCGTAGCGCGTCCCGTGCCAGGTCTCTTCGCATTTTCGTGCTCGATGTTGTCATTAACTTCGCGCGGTTCGCTAGGCGTCGAAGTAGCAACGCGGGGAGCGCCCGAAACGCGCCACGAAGACGCGATGAAATTGCGAGTAAGATCCGAAGCCCGATTCGAGCGCGAGGTCCACGAGCTTGCCGCGCTCGCGCTCGTGCGCTGCCTCGGCCAGCTCGAAAAAGCGATCGAGCCGGAGTTCATTGCGGTACTCGACGAGGGCCTTTCCGAGCTCCGCTTCGAAGCTGCGACTGAGGCGATTCGCTGTTACCCCGAGGCGTTCGGCCAGCTGGTGGTGCGATTGCGACAGATCGCTGGTCAAGAGCTCCAAACAATCCGCGACCAACTGCGACAGCCCGCTCTGAATCGGGGGCGCTGCGCGATCGCGTAGCGCCCGCAATGGCTGCGCCACGATCGCGGCGAACACCGCGAGCAATTGCTGCGCCTCGTCGTCGAAGGCTGCATGCGCTGTGGCGCTGTCGTTGTAAAGCATGCCCACCGCTTCGGCTTCGTCCGCAATGGGTGTCTTGACGAACCAGCCGCGGCCGACGACTTGCGACAGTTCACCGACATGCGCAATCAATGGCGCGTCCTCGACGAGCTCGAAACTTCGGCGTCCCTCCTGCACCTCGCGCCACAGGGCTCGATCATGCTCTTCAACGACATGTCGTAAGTGGCGCTCGTCGACCAGCTTCCGCTCCAATGTCGTGCCAACGAGCCCCGTCAGCCAGCGCCCGCTTTTGCTCATCATGAACAGCGCGACCCGGTCGAGCCCCAGCAGCTCTTGCACACCTTCGAGGGCCGCGAACGCAAAGCCGCGCAACGTGACGTTTCGGGGCAAGCGCCGCGATAGGCTCAACAACTGCTCGATGCGCCCGGTTCTCGAGGCCTTCACCCTCGGCCGAACGGCAAGCGCTCCCTCAATCAGAGGCCAATCGACATCACGCGCGCCAAGCGGCTTCATCCAGAGAAAATGAGCCAGGCTCGGGGTGTTGTCGAGGCGACCGGTTCGTCACGAAAGCGTTGTGCTACTGCGACCGTGTGAGCCAGCGCGAAGACGGCTTCACGGCAAGCAAGGACGGCACGGCATGAAGGGCGACGGCACGGAAAAGTGGGAAATGTCTTTCCATCGGCTGGCGCGCAACTAGCATAGGCCGCCCATCGGCGAATCGTGATGTCAAGGGGTGAGGCGTGGACAAGATGACTAGCGGTAAGCTCGTGGGGCGCTTCCTTTCGGGAACGGCGCTCGCCCGAGTCCTCGCGCTCTTCGGTTTCGTGGCTTGGGCCTGCGTCGCGCTTGCCTGGTGGTTTCGTGTACCCATCGGCGTGTCGAACGGTGACGAGGCGTTCTACAGCGCGATGCCTTACAGCTTCCTCTTGGGCTCGCGTGCGTATTTGGACGAGCTCTCCTTCCAACAAAACGCCGCGCTGCTTCAGCTGCCGTTCTTTCGCGTCTACGTTTGGCTACGCGGGTCGGCGGACGGCATCATTGTCTTCAACCGCTGGCTTTACGTCCTCTATCTGCTGTTCTGTTCGACGCTGACGTATCGTTTCGCGAGCCGAGTGACCACCCGCATGGTCGCGGCCTGGGCGGCCGCGCTGGTGATGCCCGTGGCCTATTTCAACCTGCCCGCACTTGGCTACAACACGCTGGGGGCTCTAGGTTTTTTTGCCGGCGTTTTGCTGAGCGCGTTGTCGACCTTCGATGCAAGGCCGGGGCCTCGGCTGTTCGTCGCGGGCCTGTTTTTCCTGAGCGCAGTGTTCGACTACCCGACGCTCGCGCCAGCCGTGCTGACACAAGCGGCAGCGGTGGGCTTTCACTTCTCCAAAGAACCGCGGGCGAGCTTTCGAAGCGCGCTGCGAGGGTTATTGATCATCGCCTTGTTGGCGCTGGTTTTGGGCGCGGTCTTCGTGGGCTATGCCACGCCCGCGGGGCTTCGAAGAGCGCTCGAGTTTTCGCGCGCTGATGGGCACGCGAGCGGCCTTCGCGCTGCCAAGTTCTTCGCGCTCAGCAAAGACACCCGCAACCAACTCGCGCGCGAAGGCCTATTCGCCCTACTGTTCGTCACGCTACCATGGCTCCTGGCGCGCCTACGGAGTGCAGTTTTTGTGCTGATCGTCGTGCTTCCGGCACTGCTCGCTCTGATCAACGGGCACTTCGACTATGGCGCGCCAATCAACAGCCAGGCCATCTTCCTGACCTCGCTCGCTCCGCTTGCCCCGGCCAGTATGCTCGTGCTGGCGGGCATCCCGCACCGTCGACGCCTGCTCAGTCTGGTTTGGCTGCCAGGCATCGTTTCGACGATCGCCCCGGCTGTGACAAGCCTCAATGGTTGGTCGGCGGCACACCTCATGGCCCTACCGCTGCTGACTGCCGGCGTGATCGGTGTGGGGTTGCTCGGTGAGAAGTTGGCACTGAGGGACCATGCCCCGCTGCGCTACCAGGCTCCCGTAGCCGCCTTCTTCGCAGCCATGCTGGTGCTCGAAGTCCGGAGCAACTTCGACAACGTTTACGACGACGACACGGCGGAACTCGCAGCGCACGACACGCGCGTGCGCTGGGGCCCGTTCCAAGGCGTCTTGGCTACGCCGTTTCGAGCACAGCAGCTCGAGCAAATGGATCGCGACTTGAAGCAGCTGGCGAGCGACGACAAAACGTTGGCCGTGTTCGACAATATGTCAGGCGCTTACCTGTCGACACGTATGCGACCGCGCTCGATGACACATTGGATCACGTGGATGTACACGCCAGCGTACCGCAACACTATCCTGCGCAAGGCGTACGGCACCCCCGAGCAGCTGCCCGATTTCGTGCTCATCGCGAATGGCGGCCTGCGGGCGCGCCACCCCTGGGCACCCTTCCGCAAGAACTACCGCCCAGTGATCGATCGACCCGAGCTCAAGTATCGCATCGACCAGATTTTGCCGAAAGCTCGAGGCCAAGCCCTGCCCGACGCCCAGCCCACTCCCTAACGTTGCTCACGCGCCGTCAGCAGCGCCCAGCCCGGTAAGGCGCGGCGTCGAAATGACGGGCAAGGATGACTCTCACTGCGAGCTCCAACAATCTTTTCAGTTTCGCGAACCCTTTGTGCCGCGGCGTCAGTCCTACCCACAACGGACCTCGAGCAGGAGCTCAACCTGATGAAAATATACTCGTCTGCCGCATCACCCAATTGCTGGAAAATCTTTTCTGTCGCTCACGAACTATCCCTCGCGATTGAGACGATCCCGATCGATCTATTCAATGGCGAGGCGAAATCAGCCGCGTTTTTAGCCAAGAATCCAAACGGGCGAGTGCCCGTCCTCGAAGATGATGGCTTCTTCCTTTGGGAATCCAACGCGATTCTGGGCTACCTTGCCAGCAAGCAATCGAGCCCGCCGCTGCTGCCGGCGACGCCGCGCGAGCGCGCCGAGGTCGACCGCTGGCTGTATTGGGAGAGTTGCAGTCTCTCTCCAGCGGTATGGAAAGTCGAATTCGAGAAGATCATCAAACCGTTGTTGAAACGGACCCCCGATCCAGTAGCGATAGCAAACGGGACCGCCGAATTCGCAGCCGCGGCGCAGGTTCTCGACGAAGTACTGGGCGGAAAGGATTACGTGGCAGGCAAGTTGTCGATTGCCGACTTCGCGATCGAACCGTTCATCAACCTCGCCGCCAGAGACTGCGCGCTCGACATCACCCCGTATCGAAACCTATGTGCCTGGAATGATCGCATGAACGCGCGCGAGAGCGTGAAGCGGACCGTGGCCTCTGCCCAGGCGGCAATGCGCGCTTTGGGAGACTCGGGTTAAGCTGGGTTAAGCTCGTCTCCACGATGCAAGATCGCGCTTTCCAGGAGCTCGTCGTTCCATACCGGCGTGAGCTTCGATTGCATTGCTACCGCATGCTCGGTTCGTCGCACGACGCGGAGGACATGGTTCAGGAGACCTTGCTCCGCGCGTGGCGCGCCAAGGAATCGCTCGATGACCCGAAGGCGGCGCGCGCGTGGCTTTATCGCATTGGGACCAACGTGTGCTTGGACGAGCTCGCACGGCGACCGAAGCGCCTACTCCCTGTGAACGCCGGGCCCGCCGGCGATCCCGACGCACCTCCAATTCCGACCTCCGAGCTTGCCTGGATCGAGCCTTGTCCCAACACCTGGCTCGGCGACTCGCCGGGCGATCCTGCGCTCAGCGTCGAGCTCAGGGAGAGCGTAACGCTCGCGTTCATCGCTGCGCTGCAGGTGCTGACAACGCAGCAACGCGCGCTACTGCTGCTACGCGACGTCGTCGAGCTCACGACGGAGGAGGCGGCTGCGGCGCTCGAAATGACCGTATCGGCGAGCAAGAGCTTGCTGCACCGCGCTCGCTCGGCAATCGGGCAGCAGTCGCTCATCTCCGACGAAGCGATCGATGCCGAGCTGCTCGCGCGCTATGTGCGAGCCTGGGAAAGCGCGGATCCAACGGCGATGGTTGCTTTGCTTCATGAGGAGGTCGTCTTGGCGATGCCGCCATCACCCACGTGGTTCGCCGGCCGTGCTGCGACTGCGGGCTTCATCCGAGGATACGTCGCCGAGCGAGCTCGCATGCAGCCGCTCCGGCTGATTCGTACGGGAGCAAACGGACGAGTGGCGTTCGCGGTCTACCGCGCCCAACAAGGGACGTTCGAGCTCGAAGCCATTCAAGTAGTAGGCGCTCACTCAGGCGCGATCGTTGCCATTGACCACTTCCTGATGCCCGAAGTGTTCGAGCTGTTCGAGCTGCCTCGAACCCTGACTGCGACCGTGTGAGCCGTCGAAGTTCGGCGCCATCGCGGAGACGTTCACCGAGCTACGCGACGTACTCGGACGCTCGCGCCCGCTTGCCAAAATTCCAGAGCTTGTTGGGTAAGCGGACCCAGCACTCGAGTCCCGTCGCGTAGCCCCGTCAGCGAATGATCGGCGTGCCGGTGAGCGCCTGCGGTCCTACCAGCAGCTGAACTCACGCTGGCCCAAGTGTTGCTCAGAACCGCCAGCATGTCGCTCGAAGCGGGCCTGGCGAGACTGGTGTCGTTTCCGTGTAACACCTGCGCGTGGTCTTGGCGGCACAGCTGTCGTCTACTTGCGCCGCTGGTCCTCGCGCTTGTCGCGCAGACATCGACTGGCTGCACACTTGTGGGTTACGGCGTTGGCAGCGCCCACACGGCCGCACCACGGTTATTCGGTCCCGAGAACGTACGGGCGGTCCCGGTTGGAACAGACGTCGAGGTGTCTTACGCGCCCGACGCCAGTGAGCACGTGCCGGTCGCCGGCGGGCCATCGGTCCAGCAGGCGCGCGCTCCTACGGCTGAGCTCAGTGTCGCGACTGCTGCTTATCGAGGAATCGAGGCGGGCAATCTCGTGCTCGAGAACGAAATGTTGGCGGACGGCCCTACGCCCGAGGGCTACAGTTCGGGTGCGGCATCACGCCGGTTCGAGATCCAGCGCGCCACCATACCGCTCGCCTGTGTCAAGACTATCCGAACGAAGTCGTCGCTTGCGCCTCGGATCGTGGGCACGTTGGTCGGTGCCGCGCTGGACGTGGCAGTCATCGCCCTTTACGCACACGCGGTTCGCGACATTCAGTAGCAAGGGCCGCCGAGGAAACGACGCTCATTGCTGGAACGGCACGACGCTTGCGTTGGTGCTGGGATGACCACCGTCGAGCTCCGTTGCAGATGCGGCTCTGTGCGAGGAAGCGTGGACTTCTCGAGACGAAGCCGTGTTCGCATCATCTGTCATTGTGGCGATTGCCAATCCTATGCTCGTCACCTTGGCAACTCTCTGGCAAACCAGATCGTGCAGGTCACGCCCGACCAAATAAGAATCCACGTCGGCAAAGAACATCTGCGCTGCCTACGCCTCACTGAAGGCGGCCTTACCCGCTGGTACGCTGGGTGCTGTAAAACGCCGGTGGCGAATACGTCACGTCGTGCCTGGGTGCCGTTCGTAGGTCTGATGAATTGCTCCATCGACGCAGACGACGAAGTCCTGCTCGGACCCCCAACCCCCGCGAACGGCCCACACCCCGTTCCGTGGAGCACGGTTTTCCGATCCGTGCGGGAATTGCTGCTCGGGATCCTGCTGCGGCGTCACCGCCCCCACCCGTTCTTCGACGACCGTGGCAAGCCAATCGTCCAGCCCGAGGTCATTGGGTGAACCGCCAGCATGTCGCTCGAAGCGGGCCTGGCGAGACTGTGTCGTTTCCTCGTGACACCTGACTCCTGGCAGAAGAATTAGAACTTCGATGCGAGCCCCGGCATGGGATCATGCCCTGAGTATCGGAATGCCGTATCCGTCTAGCGCGCTGTCACGCGTGACGACTGTGTATCCATCTTCCGCCGCCTGAGCTATCAGAAGTCGATCGAATGGATCGCGATGGTGCCAAGGCAGGGCGCGAACGCGCAGCGCGGCGAGCAAACCGACTTCTGCAAGCTCGAAGTTGCTTCGGCGTAGCACGTCAGGCAGCCACTGTTCCGCTGGCTTCGGCAGCTCGAGCTTGCCTAAAGACTGCTTGATCGCGATTTCCCAGGCGCTGACGACGCTTACGAAGACGTCATTCGTGCCGTCTTCCAGCCCGTCTCGCGCAGCTGCCGTGAGCTGATCCGGCTCGCTGGCGGCCCACAGCAAGACGTGAGTATCAAGCAGTAGCTTCACCGCGAGATCATCCCGAGTGCTTCGGCAATGTCGGCCGGTAGCTCGTCGAAGTCTTCACGAATCGTGACCTGCCCTGCAAACAAACCGAGACGTCGACGGCGCACGGCAGCCTTGTAAGGGCCGAGCACGGCAACGGGCTCACCGGCTCGCGCAATGATCACGCGCTCGCCCGCTTCGACTTCTTCGAGCAGCTTCGAGAGTTGGGTCTTTGCTTCGTGGACGTTGACGCTGCGCATGACTAAGGTTAGCTAACTTGGTGCCAGGATCAAGAACGCCTCGTAGTTTTGGCGATCAATTGCCAGACGCGACGGCCACGATCGGCGCTGGTGGTCTGGCTGGTCCGACGGGCCAGCCATCGCTCGGAACCAGAGGATGTGCGGCTTGGTCCGATGGGCTCAGGGTCGACCACGCCTTCGACGCCCAATCGGGCAAACCATTCTCCCCCAGACTCGTCGGGACCTTGGGGATCAGCGGAGCAAGGTGATCCGTCGCGGCGAGCCAGGCGGGCAGCGAACTCGCATCTGGCTCGTTCGGTTTGATCGGATCTAGCTCGACGTGGGGATGATCGAAAAATTCACGGCAAAGCCGAAGCCCGAGTCACGGATAAACGCGACCGTGGCGCGGTCGCTCACGGGAGCAACCGCTGGGGCGCCTTGCGGAACCTTGGTCATGAAGTCGGAGTGCCCCGCGCAGCCAGCAACGGCAACGGCGAACACGGCGACCGGGAGTAGCTTGAACTGGCTAGACTTGAGGAGCGCGATTGGCATGGACGCTGTTCGGTCGGCGCCCGAAGCGGTTGTGAGAAATCGCGATCCCATCCGCACGTGAAGTCGAGCGCACGTTACAAACCGAAAAAAGCCGGCTTTCGCCGGCTCCTTTAGATGCTGCGCACCCGGGCAGATGAATTTAGAACTTCGCTCAGGGTGCGGCATGAAGCGTATCTATGAACGCAGGATAGCTGCCCAAATTTGCAGGCGCTAAAGTGCGTCACATTTAGCGCGTGAAAGTCGAAGGAGACCGTCCGGAGGGGCTAGATTCAGAAACCCAAACGCGGTTGTACTCAGAGATCGAGCTTTTCCAGGATGCCCTTTGGTGCAGGCATGCGAATCAGCGCTGCGCTCGGAGCGAGCTGATACACGGTGTACGAGGTGGTTTCCACGGTATCGCATTCATAGTCCGGTGAGGGGCGAGGCTTTTCGTCCACGTCGTGTCGCGCAACGACTATCTCTTCGGGTGGCCTGCCGTCTACATCGAGGAGCTGGACGTTGAAGTCGCTAGTCTGGTTTAAACAA
>DASQCO010000166.1:0-32721 GCA_035634635.1 Polyangiaceae bacterium | reverse complement strand
AGTACGCGACGAACTCGTTCAGCACCGTCTTTTGGCCGAGCAATTGACCTACTTTGAGCACGTTCGCGCTCGGTACACCCATCACCCAAGCCAGAGGTGAAAACGCGTACCCGAACAGCATTTCCAAGCTGATGTTGCGCCCGATCAGCGCGTTGCTGACATAGCCGAGGCCGGCGTTGAACATTGCCGTCAGCGCCAAGAACACCACCAGCATGCCGCCCACGTTCACGGCCAAGCGAATGCCATCGCCCGTACCCTGCGTAATAGCGTCGAGCACGTTCTCACTCGCCTTTGGAATGTTGACGCTCGCTTCGTGTTCGTAGTCGCGTCCGGCTTCCTCCGGTAACATCAGCTTGGCGATCACGAGCGAGGCCGGCGCGCTCATTACACTGCACGCGATCAGGTGGCCGGCAATTCCGGGCACGGAGTGGCTGAGCATGGCCACGTACGCGGCGAGCACTCCGCCCGCGGTGGTCGCAAAGCCCGCCACCATGCAGGCGTTGAGCTCAGAGGCCGACATTTTGGCCAAATACGGCTTGATCGCCAGCGGCGCCTCGGTTTGCCCCACGAAGATGTCGGCCACGGTGGAGAAGCTCTCGGCTCCGCTCGTGCCCAGCACGCGCATCAACAACCGGCCCAAGCCCTCGATCACCAAGGGCATCACCCTCAGGTGATAGAGCAGGGACATCAGCGCCGAAAAGAACAGGATCGTCGGCAACACCTGAAAAGCGAGGATGAAACCGAACGACGCGGGATCGGTGGTGAGGCGTCCGAACAAGAAGCTTGCGCCATCACGACTGAAGGCGAGCAAGCGATCGACCGCGTCATTGCCGAGTAAGAACAGACGGCTGGCAGGCGTGCGCAGCACGATCAGCGCGAACACGACCAGCATCAGCAGGCCGCCGCCGACCGTGCGCAACTTGACCAAGCGCCGGCGTTCGGGCGGACAGAGCGCGAACGCCAGCCCCATCATGACCAGCATGCCGAACGCGCTGACCGCCCGCTCGCCCATCGACTACCGCTTAGTTGTCCTTTTTGCCCAGCAATTCGGGCAGCGGGTTTGCGACTTGGCCGAGGCGCGCGACGCTGTCCATGTGGTGGATCAAGAAATTGCGGTTGTCGGTGATCGACAGATTCTGCATCTCGAGTGCGCCGATGCGATCAGCCGGCACGAACGCCGGATCTTCCACGCGCTCCATCGACAACTTCTCCGGCGCGTAGGCCATGTACTCGGCCTTGGTCTCCATGATCGAGTAGTCGTCGCCGCGGCGTAGTTGCACGGTGACGCTGCCCGTGACGCTCGGCGCGATCCAGCGCGTGAGGCCGTCTTTGAGCATCATGGCTTCGGGATCGAACCACTTGCCCTCGTACAGCACGCGGCCAAGTTTGCGGCCGAGCGTGAAGTACAGATCGAGCGTGTTTTCGTTGTGCACCGCGGACAGCAAGCGCTCGTACACGATGTGCAGCAGCGCCATGCCGGGCGCTTCGTAAATGCCGCGGCTCTTGGCGTCGATCACGCGGTTCTCGATCTGGTCACTCATACCGAGACCGTGACGACCGCCGATGCGATTCGCTTCGAGCACCAAGTCGATCAAATTGCCGAAGCGCTTGCCGTTGATGGCGACGGGGAAGCCGGCTTCGAAGTCGACGGTCACGTCCTCCGCGGCGATCGTGGTTTCCGGCTTCCAGTGAGCCACGCCCATGATCGGCTGCACGATGTGCATGCCCTTGTTCAGGTGCTCGAGGTCCTTGGCTTCGTGCGTCGCGCCGAGCACGTTGGCGTCGGTGCTGTAGGCCTTTTCCGTGCTCATCGTGTACGGGCGGCCGATCCGCTTCAGGTACTCGCTCATTTCGGTGCGACCACCGAAGGCGTCCACGAACTTTTGATCCAACCACGGCTTGTAGATCTTCAAGTTCGGGTTGGTCAAAATGCCGTAGCGATAGAAGCGCTGGATGTCGTTACCCTTGTGGGTGCTGCCATCACCGAACACATGCACGTCGTCCTCGCGCATGGCGCGGATGATCGCGGTCGTGGTCACCGCGCGGCCGAGCGGCGTGGTGTTGAAGTACTTCTTGCCGCCGCTCGAGAGGTGGAACGCGCCGCACTGAATCGCGACCACGCCCTCACGCGCCATCGCTTCGCGGCAGTCGACCAAGCGCGCCTCTACCGCGCCGTGTTCGCGGGCGACCGGCGGAATCGTGGCCGGATCACTCTCGTCCGGCTGCGCCAAGTCGGCAGTGTAGGCGAACACCTTCATGCCCATTTCGCTCAACCAAGCGACGGCGCAGCGCGTGTCCAAACCACCAGAAAATGCGATTCCGAGACGGGTGCCCGTGGGCGGGAGCGTACGATAAATGCGGCTCATGGCGGCCCTGCCTAGCACGAGCCGCCGCGGACGAATAGCAGCGGGCGCTACATCGTCGCGGGAACCATGCCGGCGGGCACGGGGCTGCCCACGGTCACCACCTCGGTGGGCTTCTCCAGCAGTACGTCGTTGCTGCCCGCGTCTTGTACGCGACCTTCACCCAGGTCGACGACCTCGATCTGGATGTCGAGCGAGATGGTCGCCTTTTCAGTGGTGCGGAAGCCGAAGTCGACACCGGTGAGTCCGGCGATCACCGCGGGAATGTACGGCTTAATCAACGGATCGTCGTACGAATGGTTGATGAAGTTGAACGCGTGATTGACGTAGGTCGGTAGCGGATCGACCGGCATGTCCGGATCCACCTCCGCGCCGTTGGGCGGCGGCGGCGGGAACTTGATCATGTTTTGCACAGTGGCAAAATCGATCGCCATCTCGTTCATGTCGTCGAACGTGCACGTTCCGTGACGCCGTGATGACGCTCCGGCGCTCTTGCCCTCGAGCACGTAGTAGCGGTCGATGCCAGAGAAGTTCGGCTTGAACGTCTGCTCGTCCGCGTTGGTCAAGTTCATACCGGGGTAGTAGCGACCGAACTCGTTCCACGGATCCACCAACATCTCGACCACGTGTTGGTCCTCATCGAGATTGCTGATGGTCCACGTGAGCTGAACCTTGACGTCCTTGTTGGTGATCCAAGGCCGCCTGCCATAGGGCTCGACCACCTCGCTGTTCAACGCGTCCATCGTTGCAGCGGTCGGCTGCAGGATCGGGAACTGCAGCCCGCGCTTCACCTCATACAGCGTTGACTCGTCGTCTTCGAAGATCGGCGGCACGTCGGGCGTGAGCCCCACCTGTTCCGTATCGAGGTTGCGCGACTTCTCCTGCGAGCCGCAGCCCACCGCGAACACGACGCTGCCGAAGACGACAAACACCGACAGCCACTGGGGGCCGCAAGCCCGCGTCACGGGGCGCTTCGCCCCCGTCCCAACACCGATGGATTGCCCAATTTTTCGCATCATTTGAGGACTCGTTCTGCGAGAACGTTGGACTATGCCAAGGCCGTGCCACGCACGGCGCAGAGGGGCGCCGAGCCTCTTGCTGCGGCGGGCGGCCTCGTCGCTGTGCTCCTCGCCCTACTCCAGTAGGGCTCCGGTGCTCGCTCCTCGGTCACCCGCCTCGCGGCGGTCTCGGCCGGCTCGCTACTGACTTTCTTCATTCGCAGGCCCCTACTTTTTGCTGGGTCGGAACGCGAACGGGAAACTCGCGCCGGATGCTTTGTCAGCGGTCGGGAACTGTAGGCGATTGAACTGCCGCAAGATGCAACCCTCGACACGCGGATTGTTCAACGAAGAGTTGGTAATGCTCGCACTCGAGACGGAACCACCCGGGCTCACGCTGAAGGAAACACCCACGCTGCCCTTGAGCGTCGGATCGTGCGCTGACGCGATTTCGTAGCAAGCTTGGAACGCGCCCATACGCGACATCACCACGCGCCGGATCTGCTCCGCAGAGAGCCCTTGCCCCGCCGCAGCAGCCGCCTTGCCCGCGACCTTGTGCTCACCATCGCCGGTGCCATTGCCGCTGCCGGAGCCATCACCGCCGCCTGGGCCGCCTTTGCCGTTGCCGCCCAAGCCGCGTCCACCGGGGCCGCCTGAGCCGGAACCGTAGCCGCCGCCTTTGCCGGGTCCCCAGCCAGTGTCGAGCGTGCCCGAGCCGAACGGAACGCCGCCCGGAGCGTCTCCGCCGCCGCCTTTGCCTCCGCCCTTGAGCCCAGTGCCGCTGCCCGCACCGAGCACGATTTGGTCGGAGCGCAGACCGCCCAAAGCATCAGCGACCGAGCTAATCGTACCGAGCGTTTTCCTCACCTCGTCGCCCACGTCGCTCGACAAGGCTTCGGACATGCCGCCCAAACCAGAGCGAATATCGCCCGTTTGCTTGGTGGTCTTCTCTTTGCCGTCACGACCCAGCTTGCCTTCGGCGCCTTGGATCTTCTTGCCGCCGCCTTGCTCTTTCTTGTCCTTGGCGCCCGGATCTTTGACGCCCGAGCCCTTGTCCTCTTCTTTGCCTGCAGTGGCCGGAGGAGGCGGCGTGTCTTCTTCTTTGAGATTGAACTGCAGTTCGAGCTCTTGCTGACTCGTGAGCTCGAGCGGCTTCGGAATGCCCTGCGGCGTCGTGATCGCCCAGATCAACGCCAAGCCACCGCCCACCGCGACCATCGCAAAGATGAACGAGAGCAGCAGCGCCCAATCCGGACGCCGACGGCGCTTGATCACCGGCGCGGCATGCGTGAACTGGAAGAAGACGGAAAAATTGCCGTACTGAATCAGCCCGTGATCGCCGGCGACGATCGGAATCGGCGCGCCCGAGCGTCCGAGATCCGCCGGATTCTCCCGGCGACCGCGGAGCAGCAACTCGCCACCCGTAGCCCCGCGCGCGTCGAGCTCCCAGCCCGTACCGACCGCGCGCACCGGAAAATCCGAGACCTGCGAACCGTCCGGCTTGGCCACGAGGTTGTCCTCGCCGTCACTCAGTTGCAGTGATTGCCCGGAGTTCAGATTGCGTACTGCGAGGACGGTGGTTCCCCACACCGCCGCAGTACGCAGCACAACCGGCAACTGTTGAGGTGTACTCATCGCAACGCCGGATTGTTACGAGTGTCGGATAGCTCACGCATGAACGAGCGATGCCCCAAAGCCCCGGCATCGAACTCAGCACGTACGCGGCGCAAAAAGTAAATGATCTGCGGCGACTTCAAGCGACCCTCGACCTCGATGGTTCCAAACTTGTAGGTTTTCACACCCTCTTTGGATTCCTTCGTCTCCTTGACGGCCGCTGCCCCAGAAGCGTTAGGGCTGCCCTTCGCGGCGCTGGTACCCGCAGCCTTCACACCGCTCGGCTCGCCCTTGTCCGGCTTGGCGTCGGCCTTGTCGTCATCCGTCGCGGCCTTCGCCTCTTCGGTCGCGTCCGGCTTAGGTTCCGGCTTCTTCTGATTTTTGGGGGGTTTACTCTGCGCGGCCGGTTTCGGCTTTGCCTTCGGCGCAGCCTCGACGGGATGCGCCGAGAGCACGAACACGCCGAGCACAGCGCATACCGTCCAAGCCCCGAGCGCGGAAATCCGACGACCCATGATCGCCTCCGAGCATACGCGGGTGGCGAGGGGAGATCCACGGGGGACGGCGCTCGGCCCGGTGTTCGACGTCGTTACCGCGGGGAGATCACATGCACACACAATCTCGGCGGCGAGGGCAAACTCAAAATGTCGCCCTCGCCCCCACTGACGACGTCGCTAGGCGCGCCAGTTCAGTGCAGCGTTGACGGTCCCGGTCTGCGCTTGAAGCATCTGCTCGTAGAAGGAGCTGATCTTTTTCAATGCTTCGCGAGCACGATCCACATCGTCACTGGCCTCCTTTGCAGCACGCCCAGCGCGATTCGCGTGAGCGTCTGCTTCCTCTGCATCCGCAGAGTCCAGCTTCTCGCTCGCTTTGAACTGCCCAGAAACGAGCTCGCCGCCCGCTTTGAACGCGGGATCGCCAGCCTTGAAACCATCATTCCAATCGAACTTGCCGTCGACCGGCCTAGTGAAAGCGACTCCCACCTCGCACGCGCCCTGTCCGATTTCCGCGAGGCCAGACGCCCATGCAGCCCCGCGAATGTCATCCGCCTGTTCGTGCATCTTTGCGACCTTTTGCTGCTCTTGCTGCGTGCGAATCATATCTTCGGCTCGCTCTGCTTTTCGTGCGGCGTCGCGGTCACTGCGACTCGCCAAAGTGAGCAGCGCAACCAACTCCGCAACCATGTCTCCACTGCTCGCCAGCCGCTGCACGGGGTCGGGCAGCATGGCAGGCGTTTCAACACTCGCCTGAGTGGCGGTTCCGACTGTCGAGCTCGCACCAACTTCCGTGGTCGGCTCTAAGGTTCTGTTACTGTCGATTCGAATCGTCATCACGCCCTCCCCGTCGTGGTCAAGACCAGCGTTTCGCCCTTCGTATTCATCGCGCCACGCAACGCATTCTTCGCCTTGTTATCTGACTCATCAGACGCCTTCAGGTCATCGAGCATCATGACGATCATGCGCTGCAAGCGCGCCATATCCGCCTGAGCTTGCGCAAGGTCAGCGAGAGCGTCTTGATGGTCTCCTTCGTATTGCCCAGCTTCGATCTTTGCTGCACCGCCAGCCGCGGTCGCTGCAGCGGTGGTTGCGGCAGTTACCTTCTTTACCGTGGCCACCGTCTCTGAGACTTCACTCCCACCTGATGCGATCGCGGCGCCCCCGGTGCACGCGGCACCGCCCACCGAAAGCCCGATCCCAATCCAAGTGGCAGCGCCCTCATCAACACCCAGCTTTTCGAGTACGTGAAGTTCGCCTTGGGCGAAGCCAGCCGTGGACAGCACCGCACCGGCAACTGCAATGACACCCACGACGCCCACGCCACCCGTCCCGACAGCTACTGCAATTGACCCAACAACCGCGGCAACTTTGGCGACCGTCAACGCGACGCTCGCTACGCTATCCCAGAAGCTGTGGTGGCTCGCGGCTTCAATCGCTTGTTGGATGGCTTCTAACTCCTTCTTGTAAGCCTCCGCTCGCTGCTCTTGTGCGCGGTTGATATCCGCTCGCCCGTTGTTGACGTCCAAAGCCTGTTGCTTGGAGGTCAACAAGTACATCCATGACATCGCATCGCTCTGAGAGTCGCCGATCGGAGGCGGCAGCAGGTTAACTTGCTGCGAGCCCGGCGATGGAGGCATGGCTTGCGCTCCCCCGAGCGCTCCGACCTGAACGGTTTGCCCTCCCTGAACACTCAATGACATAGGCTTTCCCTTTCGGCTTCGACAATCCGAACTAGTTCTTCGTCTCCGACTTCGCGCGCCAGTTCCAGTGCCTTCTCAATCGCGTCTTGCACCTGTGCATCTCGGTTCAATTCACGGAGTACGCGGGCGCGGGCAACTTGGCATCGGACCGATGTAGGAACGACCGCAGTACCCGCCCCGTAGAGCTCCAGCGCGATGCGAAGTTGTCCGGCCCGCTCGTGACAGGCGCCCAAAGCGAGCCAGCTTCTTTCGTCGGTCGGGGCACTTCGAAGCATCGTTCGAAATGCGAGAGCCGCGTCGGCGTATCGCTCCTGTTCGAGGAGCCAATGCCCGACACTGTACAGTTTCTCGATCGTCTCGGTGGGACTGGGCGGTTCCCGCCGAAACTGCGATACGAATGACGCGGCGTCCATGCGATCCCCTCAGATATTCTTGACGACGCTCTCTTGCGTCTGGTCGAGCTTCGACATCATGTTGGTCGTGAGCTGCACTGCGGTCTGTCGCTGGGACATCAACTGCTGCAGCTGAAGCATCTCGATCTCAGCCCCACCCTTGATGTCGTCTTCCATCTTGGTGAGCCCGTCGATAGTGCCCTTCCATTCGCCATCCTTCGGGTAGTGCGGGTTTGGCGCAACGTCTCGGCAGTATTGGTGCTCCATATCGCTCCGAAACTTCTCGAGCGTCGCAATGCCCGGGTCACCTGGCGGCAGCTGCTTCTCCGCCGCAAACAATGCGTTTTCGCAGGCGTCCCACTGCTCTTGGGTTTGCGGCCCGGCTTCACCATACTTCTTGAACTCGAGTTCGGCAGATTGGATTGCTTGCCGACGGGTCAAGGCGGCCTTTTGCTCGCCGATTCGCGAGTTGATCTCGCCATCGAGATCTCCGAGGCGCGTTTGGCAATAGGTGAGCAGGGCGTCGCCGGTGAGGCCTTGGACACCGGCGTCTTGTCCATATGCGCCGGGTACGACTGAGGTGGAGCTGTTGACTGCTTGAACTGACATGGTTTTTTCCTGGTAGATTGAGATCTGATTGATGAGGTTGCTCAGCAACGTGCCAACGTAACGAGCGCTCCGCGCGTCATCGGGACCACGTTGCAGGCGGCGCTGATATCCTCGAGTAGCTCGGGATCGACGATGAAAGACGCGGCCCGAAGTCCGTCGACCGAGGCAAGCGCTAGATCGAGTTCGCGGCGCTGACGCACGAGTTCGAGTTCGATTTGCTCGAGCGCCGGATTCGTGACCATTGCGAAACTCGGCAGCGCGGGAGAGCGAAACGGGGAGCGAGTCTTCATGGGTGCGGGTTCCATCTTTCGATTTCCTTTCGTGTTGCTCCCCCATCGGGGCGGTGTTTCCCGCAGTTGCTCGTTTTGCTCTCGGTCGGATCGAATTTTTGCTGGCGCGCGGACAGGACGGATCAAAGCCCCGGAAAATCGCCAACCGCTGGACGCAACCCATCCGCACCCTGCGCCGATGAGTGGGCATGACCCCCAATGACGAAAAGCAACTAAACCTCCTCAGTACCCTGCACTACGTCGCAGCCGCGATCGCCGCGCCAATCCCGCTGTTTGGCGCGGCCTACGGCGTCGTCACCGACGCCGCCAACTGCATGCACTTTCCACTAGGCCCCCCCTCGGGGCACGATTGCCCTGTTGACCCGCCCCGGCATCCGGACCGCATTCGAGGAGACCAAGCGCCACCGTGCCGCGCGGGACCGAGAGCCAAGCGCGCCCTCCTGCTCACCTACGGGCGGAACCTTTCCCTCCCCCATTCCACCCAAGGCGCTCCCTAAGGTAGAGTCCTCGCCTGCACTCGCCCGAACGCGCACCCCAAAACCCCCGCATTCTCGCGGAAATGCCTTCCCTGTGCACGGGTTCAGCATTTATGATGAGAGAATTGCGCGATGCGTGCTTGCTTGGCCGCTAGCTATGCATTAGGTTCCGCGCCCCATTCCCATGGCCTACGCAGTTATCCGCACTGGCGGCAAGCAGTACCGAGTCGCTGAGGGCGAAACCGTTCAGGTTGAGCTCCTCAAGGGCGATCCGGGCACCAAGATCAAGTTCGACCAGGTCCTTATGGTCTCTGGCGACAAGGCAAAGTTCGGCGCGCCCCTCGTGGCGGGTGCCGCGGTGGAAGGCGAGATCGTTCGCCAGCTCCGCGGTCCGAAGCTGATCGTCTTCAAGTTCCGCAAGCGTAAGCGCTCGCGCAAGAAGGCCGGTCATCGCCAGAACTACACGGCCGTGAAGATCACGGGCCTCACCGGAGTTAGCGCGTAATGGCACATAAAAAAGGCGGCGGCTCTACGCGCAATGGTCGTGGCTCGAATGCCCAGTACCGCGGCGTCAAGGTCTACGGCGGCGAAGAAGTTCGCGCCGGCGGCATCTTGGTTCGTCAGGTCGGGCAGACCATCAACCCGGGCCGCAACGTCGGCGTGGGTCGTGACTACACGCTCTACTCGCTCGTCGACGGCACCGTGACCTACGAGCACGATTCGCGCACCAAGAAGCGTGTCTCCGTGTACCCGGCGGGCACTGTTCCGGCGACTCTCGCGAACTGAGTTTCTTTAGGGTGTTTTGGGGTCGCTCGCTCGCGTAGAGCGCGACCCCCTTGCGCCAGTCCTGTTCGCCCATGGGAAGCGTGGCAAAGGTCTTCGTCACTGATATCGACGGGACGCTGCTGGGCGCAGACGGGGACGTGCACCCGAGCGACGCGGAAGCGATCGCAGCACTGATTGAGCGCGGCGTGCCCGTCGCGCTCTGTACCGGACGAATGTATTCCGGGACCCGAGAGATCGCCGAGGCGATGCGCATCTTGGGTCCCGTGGCGTGCATCGACGGCAGTCACATCGTTGACTCGACGAACCACGCGGAGCTGCACAGCACGCCGCTCTCGGACGTCGCTACCGAACTCTTGTTCGACGCGCTTGGGCGCATTCGCCCGGCCGCTTTTGCGTTCTCCGGTGATCGGCTGTTCCACGACGAGCGAGGCACGCAATACCTCGACTACGTGAGCACCTGGACGGAGCACACGCAGCAAGTCGATCGCCTGACGGACCTCGACTCTTGGCGCGAGCCCGGCGCCAGTTTGGCGGCGCTCGTGGCTCTCGGCACTCCCGACCAAATCCGCAGCACCGAGTCGTTCATCAAGAACCACGATCGGCACCTGCAGTGCGTGATGTTCGACGTGAATCGCCCAGGCTACGCCGGCACGTGGGGCTTAGTCGTCCGCGCCTCGGGCGTCGACAAGGGCACGGCGATCGATTGGGTCGCGCAGCACCACGGCGTGACCGCCGCGGAAGTGGTCGCCGTCGGGGACTGGCTCAACGACATTCCTATGCTGCGCCGTGCCGGACGCTCGTTCGCGATGGCTCAGGCACCCAACGCCGTGAAAGCGGCCGCGACGGACATCCTCAAAGCGAACCACACCAGCGGCGGTGGGTTGGCTGAAGCGGCAATGCGCGCGGGATTGCTGTAGCGCCTTCAGTACTCGATTGTGACGCCAAGCACTCGACCCGCTCATTGCGCGCTGTCGAATGCGCAACGAAATCCAAGATTGTAACGGTTGGCCGCGTTGAACTCGATCCGCACGGGCAACGCGCTCCCTGTCCTGTCCAAGACTCAACAGTCATTGCCCAGGCGGCGAGACATTCAGACCCTTCCCGATGCAGTCATTCAAGAACGAGCGGCGATCGAGTTCGGGGACATCGTAATGTCGCGGTCCATATTCCCGCACTCCCGCGCGGAGACGATGACCTCTATGCCCGACCTGCTCGCTTTGCAGCTTTGAGCACGACTCGAACCGGTGCAATGCTACGACCGGCACCTTGGAACCCCGAATCGTCGTTCTACCCCCCGCGCTAGCCAGCCAAATTGCGGCCGGTGAAGTGGTCGAACGTCCGGCGAGCGCGGTCAAAGAGCTGATCGAGAATGCGCTCGACGCGAAAGCCCAACGCGTCGACATCGAGATTGAAGGTGGCGGCGTCACACGCTTGAGTGTCAGCGACGACGGCATGGGCATGAGCGCGGAAAACGCGCGGCTCAGCGTCGAGCGACACGCGACGAGCAAGCTGCGTGAAATCAGCGATCTAAATAACCTCACGAGTTACGGCTTTCGCGGTGAGGCTTTGCCCAGCATTGCGTCGGTCAGTCGTTTCGCGTTGCGCTCTCGCCCGGCGAGCAGCGATGCCGGCGTCGAGGTACTGATTGAGGGCACCGCCGAACCCGTGTTTCGTGAAGCGGGCATGGCCGTCGGAACGCGCGTGGAAGTGCGAGAGCTGTTCTTCAACGTGCCCGCGCGGCGCAAATTCTTGCGCTCCACGGGCACAGAATCCGGGCACGTGACCGAGGTGGTGGAAGCAGCAGCGCTGACGCGCCCCGATGTGACGTTCACCCTCGCTCGTGACGGTCGGCAAGTGCGTGAGTTTCTGCGCGCGAGCGGCCGCGGAGAACGCGTGGTCCAAGTCTGCAACGGCGAAGAGCTGACGCACTGTGAAGGCACGCGCGGACCATTGCGAATCGAGGCGTATCTGTCGCGCCCCGAGCAGGCGCGCACGGGCGCGGGCGGCCTGCGCTTGTTCGTGAACGGGCGCGCCATTCGCGATCGCGCCTTGGCGGTGACTATCGCCCAAGCGTACGGCAGTGTGCTCGAGCGCGGACGCTATCCGCGCGGCGTGGTGTATTTGGATTTGCCAGCCGAGTTTTTGGACGTGAACGTCCATCCGCAAAAGGCCGAGGTGCGCTTCGCCGATCAACGCGCAACCGCCGACGCCGTGTATGGAACGCTTTCGCGCGCCTTGGCTGGCGCGTTCTCGCTGCCTACGCCGAACCGCAATGCCTGGGCGAAACCGCGTCCCGAAGCGCCGGTAGTGACTCCGCTCGGAACCCCACACGTGCCACCCAGCACGTCCCCAGGCGAGCGAGCGTGGTCCACACCGGCACCGCGGACGTCGCCAGAACCGCTGCTCGAAGCGCGGCCCGCTACACCGCCTCCGCCGACCCCGCTTACACCACTGGCCCCGCTCGTGGAGAGCAACGGTTCGAGTGCCGAGCTGTTGCTCGCGCTCGATTCAATGCCGCTTGCAGTGCGGGATTCATCTGCGTTGCTGAATCGCCCGCAGCCAGAAATCGTTTGGTCGAGTTTGAGCTTCGTGGCGCAGCTCCGTCAAACGTATCTCCTGTGTGAGAGCCGCGAAGGCATCTACTTGCTCGATCAACACGCAGCTGCCGAACGCGTCACCTTCACGCGCTTGCGCAAGCAATACCAAGGTCGCGCAGTGCCCTCGCAATCGCTGCTGTTCCCGGTCACGCTCGACGTACTGCCCGCTGAAGCCGAGCTAGTCGAGCAACGCGCCCAAGAGATGGCCGAGGTCGGACTCGATGTGCGCGTGCGGGGTCCGGAGAGCATCAGCATTCACGCGGTGCCGAAGTTGCTGCAACGCGCGAGCGCCGAGCGTTTGTTGCGTGATTTATTGGCCGAAGTGTCGCGCAAAGGCGGGCGCGGCTTCTCGGACTCCGTTGATTTGGCACTCGCCACGATGGCTTGCCATGGTTCGGTCCGCGCCGGCGATCCGCTCGCCCCGGGCGAAGTCAAAGCGCTGCTCGAGGCTCTGGACGAGGCCGATTTCGCCGGCCATTGCCCGCACGGGCGCCCGGTGGTCACGTTCTTGAGCTGGGCCGAGCTCGAGCGCAAAGTCGGGCGGCGTTAGACTCGAGATGACCTTCGAGCCGAATACGGACGACGACCGCTTGTGGGTCGTGGTTGGACCGACCGCATCGGGCAAGACATCGCTCGCAATCGAACTGTGTGAACGGTTCGACGGCGAGATCGTGAGCGCGGACAGCGTTCAAGTCTATCGCCACTTCGAGATCGGCACGGGCAAGCCCAGCAGCGAAGAACGCGCGCGAGCCAGGCATCACCTCATCGACGTGATCGAGCCGAGCGAGCCGATGGACGCCGCCCGCTTCGCCGAGCTAGCCGAGCTGGCGATCGCCGAGATTCGCGGCCGTGGAAAGCGCCCGATCGTGTGCGGCGGCACGTTTTTGTGGGTGCGCGCGTTGATCCACGGGCTCGTCCCCGCGCCGCCCGCGGACGCCGAGCTGCGCGCCCGGCACCAAGCGCGAGTCCAGGAGGTCGGGCGCACTGGGCTGCATGAAGAGCTGGCGCGCGTCGATCCCGAGGCCGCGCAGCGCCTCGCGCCAAACGACTTCGTCCGCGTCAGTCGCGCGCTCGAGGTGTACGAACTCACAGGCGTGCGCATGAGCGACTGGCAAGCTCAACACGGCTTCAAGACCGAGCGGCATGCCGCGCGCCTGCTCGGCGTGCGACGCGAAAAGGACGAGCTCGATCGGCGCATTCGCGCGCGTTGCCAGGCGATGCTCGCCGCTGGCTGGGTCGATGAAGCGCGCGAGCTCGCGGCGCGCGGCTACCTCGACACGCGGCCATTCGCGTCCGTGGGCTACAAGCAGGTCGCGCTCGCGCTCCAGAGCGCTGCCGCGATCGACGCGGACGAACTCGAATTGTCGATCTTTCGCGCTACCCGCATCTTTGCGCGTCGACAGCGCACTTGGCTGCGCGATCAGCCCGTCGAGTGGCTCGAGCCCGAGTCGACGAAGCTGTGATGATAGTTCGGGTCATCGATTGAAAGCGCAGCGCTCGACACGCGCAACGGGCGCGCGCAATCCAACATGACCGCGAGCTCCTCGGTGCGGCCGCCGCCAACACTCGCTTCATAGGCACCCGGATGCGGGCCGTGGGGAATGCCCGCAGGATGCAGCGAAATACTGCCAGGGCTGATGCCCTTGCGCGAAGTGAAGTTGCCGCGCACGTAGTAGATCACTTCGTCGATATCGACGGACGAATGCGGATATGGGCAGGCGATGGCTCGAGGATGAAAGTCCAACGGGCGCGGGACGAAGCTGCACACCAACGCGCCGGGAAAGGCAAAGGTCGCGTGGACGGTGGGCGGCAGGTGTATCGAACCAACCTTGGCTTGAAAATCCAAAATCGAGAACGCGACGGGATAGTACGTGCCGTCCCAGCCCACGACATCCAGTGGTGAGTGCTGGTAGCGAAAGCCGAAGAAGGCGCCACCGCGCTTGACGACCAATTGGCGGATGCCTTCGTCACACGGCCCCGCGAACTCCGGCGCGCGAAAGTCGCGATGCGAGTAAGGCGCATCCATGCGCAGCTGCCCGATTTCGTTGCGATACTGACGCGGAATTGCCAGCGGTCCTGTGCTCTCGATCGACAGCCAGGCCTGAGAAAGCCCCGAATCAGGCAAGAAGCGATGCAGGAGACCGCGCGGCAGACACAGGTAGTCGTTCGCGCGAAAGCGCAAATCCCCGAACTGCGTTTTGAGCAGACCGCCACCTTCGCGGACGAAGAGGAGCTGGTCGGCGTCAGCGTTGACGAAGTAGACCGGGTCTTCCTCGTCGGGCGCGAGCACCGAGAGCACCAGGTCGTCGTTTTCGAGCAACGGCTGGCGCACGTCCAGCGGCGCACCGCCAGAACGCCCTTCGAAGGTACGAAAGTGGTGACGTTTCAAGGCACGCTGCGCGGACCCGACGAGCAGCGCCCAGCCATGCGTCGCGTCGACGGGCTCGGCTTCGTGAGGTCGTCGCTCGTGGTACACGATGCTGTACGGGCCGTCGAAACCGGCGCGCGTGATGCACTCCTCGTAGCGCAATGCTCCAGAGCCGGCGTGGAGCGTCGTGTGCGGCTTGGCCGGCAGTTCGCCGAAGCTTCGCCGCTCGAGCATCAGACTTGTCCTTCTGAAGTAACGCGCGTGTCGTTCTGCTCGCGCTCGATACTCTCGAACAGCGCGCGGAAATTCCCCGCACCAAAGCCGCTGTCCCCTTTGCGTTGAATCAGCTCGTAGAAGAACGGCCCTGCCTCACGATTGCCGTACATTCCGGCCGAATCCTTGAGGAAAATCTGTAGGAGATACGACCGCGAGCCATGCCCGTCGACCAACAGCTCGAGCTCACGCAAGGTTTCGATGTCTTCGTCGATGGTGTCGATCGAGAGCGCGCGCAGTCGCTCGGGCAGAAGGTCGTAGTAGGTGGGCGGCGTACGCATGAACTCCACGCCACGCGCTCGCAGGGTGCGCACCGCGCCGATCACGTCACGGACCGAGAGCGCGATGTGCTGCACGCCATCGCCACGATGATCTTCGTTGAACAGATTGATCTGTGAAGCTTTGAAGTTCGGGCGGTACGGTTCGTTGTTGGCGAACTTCAATCCGGACTGCTTGTCCCACATCACGACCGAACGCAAACCCGAGCCGTCCCGCATCTTGACGCGCCCAACATCGCGCGTGTGAAACTCGACGTCCCAGTAACGCTCGAAGCCGAGGACGTGTTCCATCCACAAGAGCGCGGGCGACATGGTCTGGAAGTTGGACGTGATGTGATCGACGCCGGTAATCGTGCACAGATTCTGGCCCGCGCGCGCTCGTGGCACCTGGCTGAAACCCGGAAAAAAGCCACCATATCCGCGGCGCTCCACGAACCGAAATGTGGTGTCACCGAACGGGGTCGTGATCGAGAATGTCTTCAGAGTGCCACCGTCATCGCGGTGCGTCTCGATATCGCTGATCGGTGTTGCCCCGCGACCGTCGAGCAAAGTGAAGGCACGCTCGGCGTCGTTCACGCGGAAGGCGAGCGTGCCTACGCCGTCGGGGTGCTTCCTCAGAAAGCGATCCGCGCGACCGCCTTCACCCAGCGGCGTCGAACAAACCACGACGTAATCGCCAGCGCGAAACGCGCGTGAGCGTTGATGCCCGCCTTCGCTGAGCGCTGCGCCGCTCTCGGCGATCTCTGCGAAGTCCATGCGATCGACGTAGAAGCGCGTGCTGCGCTCTAAGTCGCGGACGTAGTAGTGCACACCTTCCAGGCCGACGATCCCGAGCGGCTCTAGGTCTGCCATTCACTCAAAATACGCCTATTTTCAGGCAGCGCCAGCCCAGTGAAGCACGCTACTCGCGGTCCGGCTGTCGGTCTGGGTGCGCCGAGGCGAATCCGTCCAGCTTCAAGCACTCGGCCTCGACGCGAAGCAACGTTGGGTACCCGTCGAATGACAGGTTCAAACGACGCGCCGCGTAAAGCTGCGGCACGAGCAAGACATCGGCGATCGAAATTGCGTCGCCAACCAAGTAGCGCCCGGAGAGCTTTTGCGCGCGGCCCTCCAGAACCTGTAGACCACCCGCGATGAACTTTTCGAACCAACGCTGCTTGTCGAGCTCTGGCGCTAGTTCGCTGAGGAACTTGGTGGTGGATAGGTTTTGGAAGGGCTGAATGCCGGAGTTGATCAATTCGGCCATTTCGCGCACGCGAGCGCGCATCAGCAAATCCTTGGGCAGCAGTGCTGGAGTCGGATAGCGCTCTTCGAGGTATTCGATGATGGCCAGAGATTGGCTGAGAAACACCGAGCCTCCGCCCTCCCCCTCGACTTCGAGCACCGGAATTTGGCTGAGGGGGTTCTTCTCACGAAAAACGGGGGTGTGTTGGTCTCCCTGGCCGTCTCGGTTCAGATGCACGAACGCTGGTTCATAGGCGAGCCCCTTCATCGCCAGTGCGATGCGCACACGATATGCCGAAGAGCTCCGCCAATACGTGAATAGCCTCATGCCGCGCAGTGTATCAGCGCGAGTCGTGTAGAAACAGGTGCGAGCTCAGGCGATCACGCGTTCGGCGATCGAGCCGAATACGCTCTTGCCCGCAGCGTCGACCATGCTGATCTCGACTCGGTCACCGATCTGCAAGTAGGGCGTCGTTGCGTTGCCGCTGCTGATCATTTCGCGTGCACGTAGCTCCGCGAGACACGAGATGCCCCGCGCCGGATCGGCGTTCGAGACCGTACCGCTGCCGAGGATCGTGCCAGCGGTCAGCGCGCGGGTCTGCGTCACATGGGCGACCAAATCGAAGAACGAAAAGTGCATTTCGCCCGCGTCGGGATCACCGACGAGTTGGCCGTTGAGCCGCGTTTCTAGCTTCAAATGCACTCTTCCCTCGCGGTAAGACTCGCCCAATTCATCGGGCGTCACCACGAAGGGTGAGAATGCAGTTGCTGGCTTGGAGACGAAAAAACCGAAGCCCTTGGCCAGCTCGGGTGAAACCAGATTGCGGAAGGTCCAGTCGTTGGCGAGCATGAACAATCGCACAGCGGAGGCTGCGTCCGCGGCCTGGGTGCCGCGCGGCGTGTCGCCCAGCACGGCGCAAAGTTCGGCTTCGAAATCCAAACCGAAGCGCGGGTCACCGAGGCTGAAGTCGTCATTCGGGCCGAGCAAGCAACCAGACGCGCCTTGGTACACTAGGGGTTCCGTGTACAAGGTCTGCGGCGGTTGCACGCCGCGCGCTTTGCGCACGAGCAGGATGTGATTGGTGAAGGCAGAGCCGTCAATCCACTCGTACGCGCGCGGCAACGGCGCGGTGAGCTCGACCTCGGCGATCGGCTGACCCGGCAGTAGCCCACTGTCGAGTGCCTCGAAGCGACGCCGCAATTCGGGTTCGACGCGCGTCCAGTCGTCCAAGGCGGCCTGCAAATGCGGCGCAATGTGGTTCGCGGAGGCCACTCTCCGGCCGTCACGACTGACCACCATCAGCGATCCATCGCGTCCGTGTCGCCGACTTGCGAGCTTCATGACGATCCGCGAGCTCCGCGCCCGCTATCCAAAAAACCAGTTTGGATCAGTCGCTGCCGAGCGCCAGGGAACTGTCGAGGAGTTCCATGAACGTCTTCGGGCGGGGCGCTTCGGTACGGATGAATTTGGCGACTGGGCTTGGGCCCAGCTCGGGGCGCGCGAGGAGCTCGGGGGCGAACTCGGCGTTCGGCGGTGCGTCGACCGTGACGGTCGAGACGCTCTCGCTGTACGAGTCGGTGCTGACCGTCGCGGGAACGATCACCGGTGCGAACGCGCTCGACTGCGCTTCACCGCGTTGCGACGGATATTGCGCGAGCGATTCGGGAGGCGGAGGTACGGAATCCTCACCCTGGCGTTGCCGATGTGCGTCGAGGTCTTCGCGCGCTTCGGGCGGCGGCATCAAGTCTGCTTGATAGTCGCCGGCGTACTTGCGACCTGGGAGCGTGATCTCGAGTTCCTCGGCGGGCGCCTCGGGCTCCAAAGGCTCTGCGCTTGCGGCAGCGGGCTGATCGAGTTCGAGCGACGGGCCGCGTGCCTCGTCCAATTCGATGGTTTGGCCGAGTTGTTCAGCCGTCGGCACCGCCACGCGCACGCCCGTGTTGGGCAGAATATCGGCTTCGAGCAGCTCGTCGATGTCCGGCGCGTTCGGCGCCTGCATGCCCTGGGGCATGGCCACGGCTGCTTGCGGACCCGACTCCGGAGGCGGGGTCTTGAGCGGGACCTCGCGGTCTTCTTCGAGGTCAATCTGCTCGGCGGCACGCGCCAAAGCTTCGTCCATCGTGCCAGCGATCTTGCTGCGCGAGGAGGACGCGGGCGGCTCTTCTTCGCTGGACGGCGGAGCGCGCTTTTCGTCGGCGTCCACATCCTCGAAGCTGAGCTCGTCGAGCGTGTGGGTCACCGCGGGTAGCGATGCCGCTTCGCTCGCGGTCATCTCGACGATGTCGTCTTCGAGCAACTCCTCGGGTTGCTCGTCCGCGAACTCGGAGATCGCGACGACACCCGAGACGTCCTCCTCGTGATCGAGGGGACTCGGTGAACCGGGCGATACATGCATCGGATCCGGCAATGCCTCGCCGTAGGCAGGCGGCGGATGCGACGGAAACGGATCCTCGAGCAACAGCTCATCGACCGAATCGTCGAGGGTTGCGCGGGGCTGCACGACCGGAGGCTCGGGAATTGCCGTCGGTGTCGACGCAACCGCTGGTGGGGGCGGCGGCGGTTCTGACTGGAAAAACATGTCCTCCGCCGTCAATTCGGTGGGCGGCGGGACATACTTGGGCGCCGAGAAAGCGACTGGCGGCGCTTCGTTGCGCGGTGCGGAGGGCTCGGGCGCGCGCCCCGATACGATCGTCCGCGGCAAAGCCGCGTTGCGCTTCACGCGCGCCAATAACTCCTGAAGCTTATTGACCTCTTGGTTCACGACGCACCTCGCGTGGCCAAACGGCTCAAGACGTCGCCCCAGGGCACGCCTTCCGACAGCCAATTGCCCGCCTTCCGCGCGCCCGCGTGACCGGCGAGCAGAAAGCGCACCTTCTGATCGTCTCGCATCAACTTGATGGCCACGGTGTCGCGGCCGAAGCTGCGTTGCATGGCACCTTCGAGCACCGAACCGAGCAGCAGATCGCCGGCTCCGCCGAGCGGACAATGACTGAACGAGAGCACCAGGGCTTGCCCCCAGCGTTCCAGGCCAAGCGAGCCCAGACCCATCAAGGCCAGCTCTCCACCCAGGTGCTCGAGCACGGTTTCGAGCGAGGCCTGCCAAGCTTCACCCAGGCGGTCGTTCATCACGCGACCGGCTTCCGTGCCCAAGCGACGCCCGAAGTCGCGCACCGCTTCCTCGCTCGCGCCGCGACACAGGGCGAGCAGCGCGTCACAAGGAATGACCACTCGCTCACTGGCGTTGGCCATGCGGATCTGACCGCGGCCGAAATCGAACTCCAGCGCGTACGACGGATCGAAGTTGAGGCTCATGGGTGGCTCACCGCCGGCACAGGAGCCAGGGGCATTGCGCGAGTATAGGGTCGCCTAGGTAAATTCTGTCAATTCCCCTGCCAATCCGAGGATCTCCACACCACACGCTGGGCCTGCACTAGGCCGCGCGTTCCGAGCTAAAGTGGCCGAGGCAATGCGCAGCAGGACCAGAATCGGCCTCGCTCTTGGCTGGGCGGTGTGCGCACTGCTCACTACAAAGGGCGCTCTTGCCGATAATCGAATCCGTCGGGATCCACCCCTGCTGTTCGGTGGCGGCCCGCACACGATCCGCCCGCCGGTCGAGATCGATCCCCTACTGCCGAAGGGCGCGCCGTTCGCGACCATGCATGAACGCCCGCACAGCGGTGCGGCGGCGTGCTCGGCGACGAAACCCGTGTGCGTTCACCCGCACGGCAGCGGTTCGGAAACGCACGCGCTGATCGCGCTGCAGGCCCTCGAGCTCGCCTATGAGCGCCTCGTGCAGGTGTTGAGATTGCCGGCACCGCTTTCGGATGACGGTCACGGCGGCAGCGACGCGCTCGATTGGTACCTGACCGATGATGGGCGTGAGTTGCTGAGCGAACACGACGTCGTGGCGTTGGGCGCGAGCGACCGCGCTGCCGCGTTCTGCATCGCCGGCGGTAGCGAAGACGCTCTCTCGCTCGAACGCAGCGCGACGCTGTGCGTTGCTGAAGCCATCGCCAAGCGCTTGGATCCGGGCGAGGTGCCCGCGATTCAACGCGCGTTTGCCAATGAGCTCTGGTGGTCGACGGGGCACATCGCTTCACTCGACGTGCAATCAGTCGACGACGCGCAGGCGCACCCCGAGCGCGCTCTCGCTGCCCGCTCCGACACGACGAGCACGGCGGGCACGCTGCTGTTCGACTATCTGGAGAGCGCGCGCTCTTCTCAGCCCTCCGCGGCGCTCGTGACGTCGTTGCTCTCGGCCGCGACCAGCAGCACGAAGGGTGCTGCATTCGAGTGGAACAACGAGCCCGATGTGTTCGACGTGCTCCGTCACAGCGCGGACGAAGACTCGGCAAAGACAGCGTCGCTGTTCGGCGACTACGCCGTTTCGCGGGCGTTTTTGGGCGATCGCGACGACGGCACGCACCCGCCGTTTTTGGAGTGGGCGGGGGCGTTCGCGCGACCGCGCTACGACTGGGTGATCAAGTTCTCTTCACTGCCTCGGCGCGTGCGCGCTTCGCGGCCGATCGAGCCGACGGGCATCGAGCTGATTTGGATCGATCTGGATGAAGTGCCGATCGGGGTCTCGCTAGGCTTCGAAAGCGAATGGGAAGCGCCGGTGAGCTTCAAGTGGCGTCTGATCAGCGTCGACGATCAGGGGCGAGAGATGGCGCGCGTGGACGTGCCGTTTCAAGAGCGCGGACGATCTTCCGAAGGTCGCGTGGTCAATCTGACCGGCGTGCGCGCGGTGTTGGCGATCGGCATCAACATGGGCGGCGTCGACCTCGCGCACCCGTTCGACCCCGATCAAGATCCGTTCGAAGCTCAGTCTTGCACGGCGTATTTTGCGCGCATGTGACGGCGTGCGCAAATCCCAACCAACAGCACGAGGCCCAACCAGCCCGTGCCCGTGCCCGTGCCTGTGCCCGTGCCCGTGCTGCAGCCACCGCGGGCCGACACGCCGTCACTCGCGACCCAGCGATCCACGGCAATGCGCAGCGTTTTCGAGGCAATCGGCAGATTGTCGAAGTTTACCGCAAGGCGCAAGTCGTCACCGCCCGTGCCTTCCGGTGCGCTCAGCACGAAACGGTAGTACCCGGGCGCGATTCGCGTGAGCCCTTCGTGAATCAGCGCGGGCGTGGCTGACAGGGTGAGGCGTTGCGGGTCGAAGCCATCGGCGATCTGATCGCTGTCGTCGCGCAAATCGACGAAGCCGGTCAAGAGCCAGGCGGGATCCGGGTGCGCGAACGAAGCGGACAGCGTGAGCCAACTGCGCTCGGTCGGCGTGCGCAGTGCGGGTGATTCACCCGCGGTCGCGACGCGCAGCGCGCCCGCGAGATCGAGCGCGCCCGGTCCGATCTGACGCGGATCGAGCACGACGCCTTGCAGCGGACGAGCGCCAGCTTGCAAGATCGCGCGCACGCCGTCTTGCGTGAGCTTCGGATCGAGCTCGAAAAGCAGCGCAATCGCGCCGGCGACGATGGGCGCGGCCATCGACGTGCCGCTGGTGATGGCGTGTTTGTCGTCGACCACGAAGCATTCGTCTTTGGTCGGACAGCGTCCGAGACTGGCGAACAGCTCGTTGTCCGTGAGCCGCGGGTCCGCCGCGGGTGCCATGGCACCCGCGAGGTTCACACCCGGCGCGACGATGTCCGGCTTCACCGTGCCGATCGCGTTGGGCCCGGCCGCGCTGAAGTAAGCGATGCTGTCGAGCGGCGCGTTGTCGAGTGAGCCCAAGTCCGGCATCTCGATGGCGTTGCCAGCGACGTCCGTCCAAGTCGTGCGATTGAGCGTGGCGCCGACCGCGATCAGTCCGGGCGCGCTTGCCGGCACGTTGATCGTGCCCTCCTTCTCGCCGCGCGGAAACAGGGCCCCTAGCGCGATCGAAGGATCCAAATCGCCCGTGGATTGCAGCCAAAGTTGCGCGCTGCCGTGGCCCTCGAGGTGGAGCACGAAGTCGCTGTCGGCGGGCCAGCTGCCATCGACATACACGACCGCGTTGTGCTTGCCCGGACCGACTCCCGCTTCGTCTTCAGCGCTGTCCGTGTCATTGAGCACACCGACTCGGTATTTTCCGAGATCGGCTTCGTTGCCAGCGCCGACTCGAACCGGCTCGAGCAACACCTTACCCTGACGCTCGACGCCGACGCTGACTTCGTCGCCTTCGCGAAATCCGAGCCAGACGAACGCGGTGCCATTCACGGTGCTGCCACTGAGCGCAGGCGTGATCAACGGCACGCGCGAGACCGATTCGCGCGGGACGTGCACCTCGGTGTGGATACCGAACGGCCCAGGATAGGGGCCACCGAGCCCATCGAACAAGCCCGCGCTGTTGCCCGCAGCGACCACGATCGCGCGCCCCGGGAACGCCGCACCGACCATGCTGCTCAAGCCGACTTCCAGCGCCGAGCTGCCGTCATGCGCGCCGAAGTCACTGCCCAAGCTGAGGTTCACGACCGCGGGCATCCCCAGAGCGTCGGCGCGATCGAACACGAATTTGACGGCTTTGAGCACGTCCGCGTCTTGGATGCCGCCATTGTCTTGCGCGACACGCGCGACGACGTATGTGGCCTCGGGAGCGACGCCGATGTAGCGCGGAGTTGCACTCGCGAGGCCGTTGCCAGCAGCGAGCGAAGCGACGTGCGTGCCGTGTCCGAAGGAATCCGTCGGTTCATCACCGGCAATGCCGTTTGTTCTGAGCGCGTCGAGATCGGCAGCGGCGTACACGGCGCAGCCGGGCTTGAGGTTACAGCCGTAGGCGGCTTCCAGCTCGTCGTGAAAGTGCTGCGGGCTGCGCGAGACGTCGAGCAACCAGGCAACTCGCGTCGCGTTCGCCGCGGTACGCAGATCGCCGTGATTGAGATCGACGCCGGTGTCGACGATGCCTACGACCACGCCTTTGCCGGACGTCTGAGTTTGCTCGCGCACACTGGCCGCGTGCACCCAACCCTCGATGCGATCGAGCAGTACGTGGCGCGGGGGTGCCCAATCGAATTTCCAACTCGGGTGAGCCTGGGACAGCTCGAGCAAGCGCGCCGCCGGCAATTCGCCGACCGCGAAGTCACCCACCGACGTGAGGTCGGGCACGCTGACGCCGCCCGGGGCATGCACGATGATCGGCACCCCTCCAGCGCGACCCCGCGACAACACTTGCGGAAGGCGGAGCCCTGTTGGCGCCACGCTCGGATCGAGCTTTCGCGCAAAGGCCCGACTCATTGCGCCGAGATCGACTTGAGCGGAGGCCCTCGCGCTTAGCAGCCCACAGCCCAAGGCGAAAACGCTGGCCCCCACGTGGCGCCACTTTCTGATCGCGCTCATCGCTCTCGACTCAAACGGGTGGCACCAGGTGGCGCTTGTTCGTCCGCGGGCGTTGCTTGTCGCGATACTGCTCGAAGCGCTGCACGAGCTCGCGGCGCAAGTCGGCGAAGGGCACGATGCCGTCGATCACGAGCTCACTCGCGAGCTTTTCCAAATCGACGTCGGCTCGATACTCATCACGCAACTTGGCGACGAATTCGTCGCGCTCGGGCCCCGCGGGTTTTTCTTGGATCTTGTTGAAGTACACGGCATTGACCGCCGCTTGCGGCCCCATCACGGCGATCGACGCGCTGGGCAAGGCCAAACAAACGTCCGGCTCGAAAGCAGGCCCGCACATCGCGTACAAGCCCGCGCCGTAGGCCTTGCGCACGATCACGCTGATTTTCGGCACCGTCGCCTCGCTGACGGCGGCAATCATCTTGGCGCCCGCGCGGATGATGCCCTGCCGCTCCACTTTGGTGCCGATCATGAAACCCGGCACGTCCGCCAGAAAGAGCAACGGCACGTTGAACGCATCACACAACCAAATGAAGCGCGCCGCCTTGTCCGCGCTGTCGACGAACAGCACGCCACCCAAATACTTCGGCTGATTGGCGACGATGCCGACCACGCGCCCGTCGATGCGCGCGAACGCCGTGATCATCTCTTTGGCGAAGCGCGCTTTGATCTCGAGCAAGCTCCCTTCATCCACGATGTGCTCGATCACGAGTCGCATGTCGAAGGCCTTGTTCTCGTCGGCCACGATGATTTCGCTCAGCGGCTTCAGGCCGGCTTTGGGCGCTCGCGGTTCCGTGCGCGGCGCGAACTGCTCGTGGTTCGAGGGCAAAAGAGCAAGGTACGACTTGGCAAACGCGATCGCCTCGAGCTCGCTTGCGACCAGCACATCGCCGCAGCCGGAGACGGAGGTGTGCATCTTGGCGCCGCCCATTTCTTCGAGCGTGACCTGCTCACCGATCACCATCTCGGCCATACGCGGCGAGCCCAAATACATGCTGGCATTGCCGTCGACCATCACCACCACGTCGCAAAAAGCCGGGATATAGGCGCCACCCGCCGCTGACGGCCCAAACAACAAACAAACTTGGGGGATCAAGCCGCTCAGCCCGACCTGATTGTAGAAGATGCGCCCCGCACCGCGACGCCCGGGGAACATCTCGACTTGATCGGTGATGCGCGCGCCCGCCGAGTCGACCAAGTACAAGAGCGGGCACAGCAAGCGCTGCGCGGTCTCCTGAATGCGCAAGATCTTCTCCACCGTGCGCTTGCCCCAGGAGCCCGCTTTGACGGTCGAATCATTGGCCATGATCGCAACCAGGCGTCCGCCTACGCGCGCTGTGCCCGTGATCACGCCATCGGCAGGAAGCTCGGTTGCGGTGCTGTTGGCGAGCAGCGCGTCTTCGCAGAACGAGTCCGCGTCCACCAAGTGAGCGATGCGCTCACGGGCAAACAGCTTGCCCTGCTCGGCATTCTTCTCGTGATACTTCGGCGCGCCACCCGCTAGCGCGCGAGCACGTGCGCGCTCGAGGTCTCGTTCATCCATTCCGATCAGTATAGGAGCAGGCGGAAGGCTTGGCTCAAGACTCTTCGATCAGCCGCTTTACCAGGGATTCCAGGCGCGCGAGGCCCGGCGACGAATAGCCGACCATCACGTCCCGCACGCGCCCACCCTTGTCGAGCACGAACACCGTGGGCAGCGCCATGGCGCGATACGCCTTGGTGGTCGCGCCGCTCGGATCGGCGAACAACGGATAAGCGATGCCCATCTGCGACGCCGAGCGCGTCACCACCGGCATCGTCTCGGCCGCGACGCCTGCCACCACGACACCCTGCGGGGTGAAACGCTCGTGCCAGGCTTCCAGCACTGGACTCAGCAAGTGACAGGGACCGCACCAGGAAGCCCAGAACTCGAGCACCACGACTTTGCCGCGCAGCTTGGCCAAGCGCGGCTCGACGCTACCCTGCGCCGTCTCCAGCGCATCGAACTCGGGCGCCTGCATGCCCACGTACTGGCGGCGCATGATTTCGTCGTTGTTCGGGAAGCGCTCGAGCTCGATCGCGAGCAAGCGCGTCTCCGTGCCGCGCACGAAGCCGAGACGCAAACGCTGACCCGCGCCGCGCACTGCCACGAGACGGCTCACGTCGTCTGGACGGGCTACATTTTCGCCGTCCACGCTGATGATCACGTCACCCGCGGCGACTCCCGCGCTCGCCGCAGGTGAGCCGCGTACCACGTCGCGCACGAGCACCCCTGGCTCATCCGCCTGACGCATCGCCAGCTCCACGCCGAGCCAACCACGCTCAGCCGCAGGACGTGGCGCGAACGCGCGGGGCGCGGACTCCGCGCCAGAAGCCGACGCAGCATCGAGCTCTGCGCTGACGCGCGCGTCGCTGGTCGGCGATGGCTCTGGCGTTGGGGCGGGAGATGGCGCGTGCGCGGCGAGCTGCGCGGGGGGCGCGTGCGCGGCTTCTGCGCCTGCACTCGCACGGCTACAGGCTGCACCACTCGCTGCGAATGCCAGCAGCAGCAGTGCTCCCCGGTCACGAGCATTGAAGCGCACCGTGTCGTGGTACCATGCCCGTCCTTTGCGCGCAGCCCGTGCTCTCCTGTTCGCCATCGGTCTCGCTGGCGGTGTGGCATGCGCCGAGACTGTGCAAGGCCCGCTCGCGGGCGCGTCGGATGCATGGGCAAGCGCACCCGAACCGACATTGGCACCGACTCCGACGCAGCCGCGCCCCGAATGGGAGGGCTACCGTGACGTGTTACGCATGCCGGTCGTCACACCGACGCCAATCACGAGCCGCGGCCACCTCCCAGAGCAGTCCGTCGAGGTGCGTGCCAACGAGGTCGCCCGCACGCGCTATGGGTCGCTCGTGACCGACACCGTGTTCCCGGACGGCTCGGTGTTGGCAGAGCTGTCGCGGAGCGGGGGCAACGGCTACGTCATGCGCAAGACCGGGGGCGCATGGAACTACTTCGAGCTGGATTCGCGTGGGCAAACGCTTGCGGGTGGCGCCCCGGCGCTGTGCGCCGGCTGCCACGCTCAGGCGCAGTCAGACGGTGTGTTCGGTCTACCGCGCACGCCTTAAGTTGTGCGTGCTTCGTCCCGCTTGGCTGAAATGAGGCCGCGGGAATCATTCCAAGCGACCCCGCGTTCTGGATTCAGCGAGTCCGAAAAGAAAGACGCGAAATGCGCGTGCACTTCGCAAAATCGGACCCAAAATGAGCAAAGACCCGAGCGAAGTCACCTTCGTCGGGCCTCGTGCCTCTAGAAGTTAGAAGCAAGCGTAAGAAAAATCTAAGGAAGCGGAAGCGAAGCTACGGTCTCGAAGCGCCGGCGGGCGGCTAAAGAAGAAGCAAAGCAACCTAAGGAAACGTCTCGAGGCTTGTACCCTCGGGGCGTTTCGAGGGTTCCTAAAAGCAGCTTCTATGCCAGCCGAGAATGAGCCGAGAAAAGCCTAGCGATCCTGGTCAGATAAGCATCTTTCCAGTGCCACGAGCCGCCGCTCAAACTGGTTTGACCTGGCTTCGCTGTCATGGTGGTCGCCCGGCCCTGCAATCTTTTCAGACCCGGCCCACATGTACCGCCAGGTGCGCACCCCCACCCTGCGCATTTTTCGCTATACGTTCCAAAAACCCGTGCTATGCACTCGCCCCCTACGCACCCGTAGCTCAGCTGGATAGAGCATCGGACTACGAATCCGAGGGTCGGAAGTTCGAATCTTCCCGGGTGCGCAAAAGAGACCAAAAAGCCAACGAGAGTTGGCTTTTTTGCTTTGGGGCGGAAGCGACGAAGCGTGCCGTTTGCGCCCACTCGAGTGCTTGATCGCGCCGGGCCCGCCGCATCATTCGAGCTAGGTGCTCGAGCCACCAACCCCACCGGAAACGGCGGGCGCACTCAAACCGCTGCCCAAGCCACCAGCAGCCGCAGCGCGCAATCTCCCTTGCGCAGGGGAAGCGTCATCGACTTGACAGTCAGTTAGCAATCGCTAACTTTCGATGGTGAGCGTTGAGCCGTTCTTCGTCCGGGAAGATGACCCCCCTGCCAAACGCGAGATCCTCAAGGCCGCGCTCAGTGCGTTCGTGCGAGATGGCGTCGCCTCGACGAGCATTCGCACCATTGCGGCTGAGTCGGGCTACACCAACCCCGCGCTTTTCAAACACTTCGCCGGCAAAGACGAGTTGGCCCTGTACCTGTTCGAACGCTGCTTCGAGCAGCTGAGCCGGCACGTCGAGCGGGCGCTGCGCGGCGAGCGGCCGTTCCGGCACAAGGTCCACACGCTCCTCGACGAATTCGCGAGCTTCCTCGACCAGGATTTGGAGGCGTTTCTGTACGTCCAGGAAGAGTTGCGTCGGCTGTGGCCCAAGGTGAGCCCGGCCATACGGCGTCGGTCGATTGTTCGCATGCTGCGTGTGCTGCTCGAACAAGGCCGGCTCGAGGGTTCGGTCGCGCGCGAGCAGTCGCTCGAGCTGCAGCTCCACGCCTTCCTTGGGATGGTGGCGCAGCTCGGGCGGGCGCTCTATTTCGGTGAGCTGCCGTCGAGTGCGCGCGACGTTTTGCCAGAGTTCGAAGTGCTGTGCCTCAAGATGTTGACACGTTAACCCCCCTTTTTGAGCGCGAGGTTAGCATTTGCTAACTTCAAGGACCGTGGAAAATGCATCGAATTCTCGTATTGGGTGCGGCCGGTTTCGTCGGTCGCGAGGTCGTGAAGGAAGCCCTGGCGCGTGGCGACGAGGTGCTGGCGCTTTGCCGCAACGAAGTGCAGGCAGAGGCGCTGCGCACACTGGGTGCGACGGCCGTCGTGGGTGACGTGCGCGAAAGTGGGCGCTGGGCAACGCAGCTTGCCGGTACGACCCATGTCTTCGATCTCATCCAGCCACCGCTACCACCGCGCCTGGGTGGCGTGGCGATTGGTCGCGCCAGTGCCGAACGGGTGCTGGCGATGCGCTCATTGGTCGGCGCCATTGCCAACTTGCCGACGGGGCAGCGCCCGGTGCTGATCTCGGTGAGCGGCGTTGCCGACCTGGCGCGCGACAGCCGCGGGATGCTGAGCGCGTCGTCGCGGCCACAGTCGAATCCGCGCGGCTTCGCTCGCATCGGCCTTCCGGTGCGGGAGGTGGTGGAGCGCTCGGGTTTGGAGGCAGCGTTCGTGCATTTGGGAACCGTGTACGGTCCTGGGAAAGCCTTCGCTGCGCGCTTGTTGCCGAATCTGGCGCGCGGCAAGGCGCCGATCATCGGCGACGGCAGGAACCGCATGGCACTGATCCACGTCACCGACGCGGCGAGGGCTCTCGTGCACCTGACGACCCTCGAACTGGCAGAGATCATCGCCAAAACCTGGCTCGTGGCGGACGGCGCCGGCAGCACGCAGCGCGACCTGTTCGAACACGGCGCAAGGCTGATGGGTGGCCCGGCGCCACATCGCGTGCCGCGCTGGCTGGCGTCGCTCGTCGGTGGCTCGGCCGTCGCAAGCACCCTCGCCGCCGATTCCCCGGTCGACAATTCGGCGCTGCTCGCGACCGGATTCCGCTTCCTTTATCCCTCGCATCGGACCGGCTTGCGGGCGACGGTTCAGGCTTTCCTCGAACAGAGGCGAGAAGCAACAACGCTTGTCAGCGAGGCGGTGCGGCCGTGAGCCGCGCTGCTCGCGCGCTGTGGACGGTTGCTACCCCAGCGCGAACTTGGCTTTCACTGATCGCACTCACGTTGCTCATTAGCGGGGAGAACTTGCTGCCATTCCCGCCGGGGGTCGTGTACATGCGCCGCGTCACCGGCGGCATGACGTTCTTGGATTTTGGATTCGAACCGGCGACGCAGGCGCACGCCTTGCTCGTCGCCTTCGGCCCTGCTGGGCGGCAGACGCAAGCATTGCTCACATGCACGGTCGACATGCTCATACCGCTGGCCACGGCAATCTTTGGCGCTTTGGCCATCACCAGCCTCGGGCGACGGATCTTCGGCGCGCCGGGACGCTGGCTGGGCGCGGCAGGGTTGCCAGTGCTCGCGGCGCTCTGTGACTACGCCGAGAACGCGACCATCTCGCTCTTGCTAGTGACGTTTCCACATGACCCGGTCTGGCTTTCCCGGGTCACACATTTTCTGACCATCGCCAAAGTCGCGACCTACTCGCTTACGCTCGCGCTGGTGCTACTCGCGGCCGCTTGGACACTCGGCGCGATGCTTGCAGGCACCCGAGCGAGTAAAATAGGGGCTGGACGAGCGCGGTTCTAAATTCTTCTGCCGGGTGCGCAGAAGCTAAAGAGAGATCCGGCGAAAGCCGGCATTTTGGGGCTTGTGGTCGCTGACCGGGCTGCGCGACGAGACGCGAGCGCTGGGTCCGCTTAACCAACACCCAGCAGATCTTGGAATTGGGCAAGCGGGCGCGAGCGTCCGAGTACGTCCCATAGCTCGGTGGACGTCCCCGCGATCTCATCACCGTCGCGACACCTTGCGCTAGCACGAAGCGTCAGCCGCTCAACGGTTTGGTCGTTTGGTTGGTTGGTCTATTGGCAGATGCCGATCTTTCGCGGCATGCAGCGCCCTCCGAGGCAGCGCAGGAGCGCACCGCAGCCGTTGTCCGTAGTGCAAGCATCGCCGATCGCGGAGGCCCGAAGGCAGGTACTCTGCCCAGTGCAACCTTCTGCAGGACAAGCGCAGGTACCCTCGAGACATTCGGGAGAGCTGTCACACGGCGCACCCGCGCCGACCTGGGCAGCGCAAACCGGCGGATTCCCAGGCTGACAGTAGGAGCCGGCAATGCAGGCGTTGGCGGACCCGTCGCAGGCTTCACCGAGTCCGCCGATCGGTGCGCACACTTGCTTGGAATTGCAGTAACCCGCGGTGCCGCAGCCGGGAATATTGATCGGCCCGCTCGGCACCGCGCACGAACTACCCGTGGGCATGACACTGACGGCAAGACAGCGATGCTCGAAGCAACGGTGGCCCGCGCCCCGCGTGCTCTCGCAGTCATGATCGTCGTCGCATTCCGTCGGCGGCTCGCCCTTCGGTACGATCCGGAGCGCGTGCATGCAGGGCAGCGTCCACGCATAGAGCAGCTTTTCGGTCGCGAATTCGCAGTCGTTTGCGACCGAGCGCGCGGATTGTAGGCAAGCCGCAGCAAGCCCTTCATCGATCGAATAGTCGGTGCCGTCGGGGCCGCCACCGAACAACACCTGACTTGCGCGCTGGACAAACGGTGCCCCGGCAATATCGGTGCAATCGCCGAGGGAGCGGAGCCCGTAGCCGGGACAGCAGTTACGGGAGCGCTCGCAGACGATCGGAGCCAACTGCTCGACCAGTGACGTCAAGCGTTGCTCGACGGGGGCCGGCAACGGAATCGTGATCGTCGATCCCGAGCCGGCCTTTCCCTCTCCGTCCGGAGCGTCCGATCTCGGGGAGCTGCAGCCGGAAGCCGCAACGCACGCCAGAACCACCCCGAGGATAACGTGTCCGTAGCCAAGACAAGCACCCATCAGACGACAAGTCATCCGCCGCTTTTAAGGCAGCATTACGCCGACTTTCAATCGTCTTTGTAGGGCTTGGACAGCTTGGACCAACGCCTCGGGACTGTCGCTAGCCACCGTCGGCTAGCCAATCGCAGTTCTAAATTCATCCGCCCGGGTGCGCAAAAGAGGAGAGAGCCGGCGAAAGCCGGCTTTTTTGCTTTGTGGGGTGGAAGCGACGAAGGCGCCTGCTGACGGTGGCTCTCTGACTCTCCTCACTTAGTGTTCGCGTAAGCGCAGCTGGAGGTATACGGCTGACGCGGTGAACGTGGGAAGAGCATCGTGGTCTGGCTCCGTATTGCTCGTGCTCGCTTGTGCGTCGGCAAAGCCGAGCTCGTCAGCGAGAGCAAGCGTCGCCGCTCAGGCGTCTACTTCGGGCGCGCCGAGCCGCGCGCCTGCACGAACTACGCCCACCGCGTCGATTGCACCCTCCGCGATGCCGTCGCCTGCGGTACCCCAGTCCGCGACACCTCCAAAACAGGCGAAGCTCGAGCTCTCTGGCTACATCGGAAAGCAAGCCATCCTGGCCACGCTCGCGGTCACCCGCAGCGCTGATTGGGCGGGGCCCACAGGCGACGCTTGGGAAGGCAGTTACGAGCAACGCGGGCAAGAGCAGGCGTCGCGCCTAGTGGGCCGGGGCACGAGCGTGCCGGATTTCGGACCCATGGGCGAGATAGGTGACAGCTTCGACTGTGAGTTCGATGCCTTCCACGCAGAACAGCAGATCGGGCACGTGGCCGCAGGCTGTAGCCTCGCCGGCGGCCGTCTGGTGGTAAGCGGGACCTGGACGGACTCTGTCGGTCAGCATGATTTTCCGTTTTTCTTGGGTCAGATCGAGGCGGACGTCACTTACTTTAACTATTTCAACGCAGCGCTCGATGCGCCGGTGAAAGCTCGCGCGTGCGCGCCTCACGTCGCGAGCATCCAAGCCGAAGCCATGCCTCGAGAGCGAGCGCTCGTGAGCTATCTGCTCACATGGCCCTGCGAGGAGAAGCTGAGCCCGCATGCATTCCTGGCGCTATCGGCGGGAGCTCCAGAGCCAGGCTCCGGCAAGTTTGCTTCGCGACCGTTGGATCTCGGTCCCGTCGCATCGGGCTCCGTGCTGTCGTTCAGCGTATTGGAGGGCGACTGGGGCGACGCGCGCCTCGCGGAAGTGTGGACAACCGAGCACGACCGGCCGGACTCGCGCTGGCGCGCGAGCGACACCAAAAGCTGGCTCGTACCAATCTCGGAGTCGGGTAGGTTTGGACGGCCCGTGGCGTTGAGCAACGCTCACGTCACGAGGGGGAGCGCGGCTTGTTTAAACCAGACTAGCGACTTCAACGTCCAGCTCCTCGATGTAGACGGCAGGCCACCCGAAGAGATAGTCGTTGCGCGACACGACGTGGACGAAAAGCCTCGCCCCTCACCGGACTATGAATGCGATACCGTGGAAAC
>DASQCO010000165.1:0-5218 GCA_035634635.1 Polyangiaceae bacterium | reverse complement strand
CTCGCTCCCGGAGAGATCTGGGTTCCCCCACCAATGCTCGGCGATTGGGCACTTTCGCCGGCCATTTTTGGCACAATCGAGCCCGATGCGAGAGACGTCGTGAGTTGTCGTGCGGACGAGATCGCGTTTGGGCCCGGTTGCGCTAGCGCCGCCGATGATCGTCTTACGGTGCGGACGCCCGCCGCGCCGCTGCTCTGGATCGTGCACACCTCGCGTGGCGCGCTGGTCGAGGTGAGCGCCGCAAATCGACCGCTCACCGTCGACGGCTTGCTCCCCGATGCGAACGAACGGCTTTGGGGCAATACGCACGACCTCGGCGGCGCGTCCCGCGCGTTCGACGTCGAGTTGCACACTGCACCCGCCCGTGCGCGGCCCATCCTGAACGAAGCTTTAGCGGACGCGCTCGGTCCGGAACCGCAATCCGAGTGGGTGGAGCTGCTCAATGATGGCACCTTGGCCGTCGATCTCGCCGAGTATTCGCTGCAAGATGGTGGCGGCCGCACAGCGCTACCTCACGCGCTGCTGGCCCCCCACGAATATGCGTTGCTCGTGCGCGATGATTTCGCACCGAACGGGGCTGATGAGCCTCCGGCGACCGGAGCGCGCTTGATCCGTGTGCCAACGCTCGGCAAGTCAGGCCTCTCCAACGCCGGTGAACGTCTGTCGCTCGTGAATAGCGCTGGTGTGGAGTGCTCGGTCTTGCCGGCGCTCGCGGGCAAGGCGGGTCAGAGCTTGGCCCGTCGCACGCCGACCTCTGCCGATGACGATCCCAAAGCGTTCGGCTTCGGAACTCCGACGCCCGGTGTTGCCAACAGCGCGCTGACGGTGGCGCCTTGAGTGCATCGAGCGATCTTGATAGGACCGAGCGATGGCTCCGCGGATTGCCGGTTTCGTGTTCGTCTTGCTGCTTGCCGCTTGCGGCAAGACCGAGCCGCCTCGCATCGTCCCAGACGCGGGCTCCGAACGCGCCCCGAAAACGCCTGTGGTCGCGAGCGCCAAAGTCGAGCCTGCGCTCGCCCGTGATCCGAGTTTTCAGCTGCCTGCGGTGGAGCGCATGGTCGCGATCGGCGATCTGCACGGCGATGTGAGTGCGTTGCGCGCGGCCCTGCGCCTGGGTGGCGCCATCGACCAAGAAGGCAAGTGGATCGGAAAGAACCTGGTCGTGGTGCAAACTGGTGATCAGCTCGATCGCGGTGACGATGAGCCGCAAATCATCGAGCTGCTCGCGCGGCTCAAGAATGAGGCTCAGGCCGCCGGCGGCGCCGTGCACGTGCTCAACGGCAATCACGAGGTGATGAACGTCCAGGCCGACTTTCGCTACGTTACGCCGGACGGCTTTCACGACTTTTCCGCTGGTCACCCGGATGCCGTGCATGAACGGCTGAGCGCGAGCGTTGCTCCCGAGCAGCGCGGACGCACCGCTGCCTTCTTACCCGGCGGCGAGATGGCGCGGCGGCTCGCCGTGCAACCGGTGGTGCTTCAAATCGGCGACAGCGTGTTCGTGCATGGCGGCGTGCTCGAGCAACACGTTCGCTACGGTGTGGGCCGCATCAATCAAGAAACCAGCGCCTGGATGGCCGGCGCGCCGAGCGAGCCAGCACCGAACAGCCTCTCCAACCAGCGCGCGCCGATCTGGGTTCGCGACTATTCCGATGGCACGCCTGCTGTGGACCGCTGTGCGGAACTGAGCCGCGTACTCACGGCGCTGTCAGCCCAGCGCATGGTCGTTGGCCATACGGTTCAACAGCAGGGCATCAACAGCGCTTGTGAAGGCAAGGTATGGCGCATCGACGTCGGCTTGTCGCGCTTCTACGGCGGCAAGCCGAGCGTGCTCGAGATCCGTGGTCAGCAGGTTCGCGCGCTGACCGAAGGCGCCAGCGCAAACAGCGAGCGCTAGGGGCGGATCTTAAAACGGGCCCTTCGCCCGGTTCAAGGAAGGGGCGCCCCCAACCCAGCCACGCACCTCACAGCCCACGCTGTTCCCGGCCCATTCCGGTTTTTCACCGAGTGCCACGAACGACGTACCCGGGGCCAAGCCGAGTGCGCTCAGTCCGCTCCCGGAGGACTGAACCGCCAAGCCGCCAAGGAGAGAGGGAGTTTGGGGGAATCGCGCTGCCCGGCAAATCATTCACGGGAATTTCAGGGCAAGTCTGAACCGGAGGTCGCATCGCACGCGCGGTACATACTTCGAACGCGGGCCCCACAATGTGACCCAAATTACTTGAGTTCTGAGGTGCCCTTCGTCGCGATGGGCCGCTCAGAGCGCTTGGCGACTTGACGGTCTCTCCCTCTCACTTCGTCCGCGACGCCGAAGGCTGGGACGAGGTGGGGCGTGTTGATTGACCATCAACAAGAAACGAACGCGCCGTGGTTTGGACGGCGCGATGAGTTGATGCGTGAGGGGAGGAGTTAACGCCTGCTTTGCTCTGGCGGTTAATTCCAATGCTGCGCCGTCAGCTGCCCGAGATCGTCATCCGCGCGGTGCGGAAGGTGGGCGACGCGACCGACGTGATCAGCCGCAAGTCGTTGGCGATACCGTCGATGCCTTTGAGCATCGCGTCGAGCGTGGACGAAATCGTGATTTCGCTGACTGGGAAGGCAAATTTGCCGTTTTCGATCCAAAAGCCCGCGGCTCCGCGCGAAAAGTCGGAGGTCATGGCGTTGAAGCCGAAGCCCATCATTTCGGTCACGTACAGGCCGCTCGGCGTGCTCGCAATCAGCTCGTCTCGGCTCATCGAACCCGGTTGCATGAACAGGTTGCTGGTCGACGCGGAGACGCTGCCGCCACCACGCGCTGCCGAGCCCGTGGACGCGCGCCCGAGCTTTCGAGCGCTATATGAGTCGAGCAGGAACGTCTTCAGCACGCCTCCGTCGACCACGACGTTTTTGCGCGAGGGCAGGCCTTCGCCGTCGAACGGACGTGAACCGGGGGCGCGCGGGATCAGCGGATCATCGATCAGGGTGACGCCAGAGTTCGCAACTTCAGTGCCTTCACGCGACACGAGGTAGCTCGATTTACGCCACACCGCGCCGCCCAAGATGCAACCGATGAATGCGCCGATGATCGAGCGCGACACGTCGGTGTCGAAGATCACCGTGGTCTCTTGAGTCGGAACTTTGCGCGGGTTGAGCTTGGCGAGCGTGCGGCGCGCCGCCTCTTGGCCGACGAACGTCGGAGCTTCGAGCTCGGATTGGTGGCGCGTCGCCGTCCAGTAGTGCCCGCGGCGCTTCTTGCCGCCTTCGTCCTCGACGACGGGCGCGACGGTGAGCGAAGCGTAGGAGCCGCGCAGTGTGGCTTGAAAACCGCTCGAAAGCACGATGGCGCTAGTCGAATTGCTGCGCGAGAAAGTAGCGCCCTCGCTCAGCTTGATGCGCGGATCGAAATCGAACGCGGCTTGCTCGGCGATCGATGCCTGCTCGATGGCGCGGCCCGCGTCGATCTTGAATAGACCCTCGTCGAACAGGTCCAGCTCGGGGAAGGGCGGCTTGGCGAGCAGGCTCGGATCGGCCGGACCCGCGAATGGATCGGGTTCGCTGAGCTCGGCCAGCATCAGCGCGTCGGCCACGCAACGCTCGATGCCGCGTGCGCTGAGATCACTCGTAGAAGTGAGCGCCACGCGGTCGGCGCGAATGACGCGCAGCGAAATGCTGTGGTGACCCGCCTCCTCGACGAGCTCGGGTTTGCCGAGGCGTACGCGTGTGCTGAGATCCGAACCGCCGCGCGCGCTGGCCTCGGCCACGTCCGCTCCCGCCCGGCGCGCGCGCTCCACGACTTCAGCAGCCAAATTGAGTAGCTCTCGAGACTCGTCCTGTTCCATGTGCGCGCTTTCCTGGTAGTGACCGGCCGGGCTCAGGAGCCTAGCATCAGCTTTTGCGACTCATCCGTTGTAGCGCTCGCAGCGTCCAAGCCGTGGCCGCTGCGAGTACGCCGAGCATCCAAATAAGAGCGTAACCGAGCGGGCCGCCCGCCACGCCGCGTGTGCCAAAGTCGCCGTGAAATTGGGCGTAATTGGCGTGCACGCTGAGCCGTGAGAACGTCGCAAGCAAGAACGTGGTGGCCAAAAAGGCGGGCACGGCCGCTTTGCGCAACACGCGGCCAAGCCGGTGGGCCCGCGCATCAGCGGCTGCCGCAAGGAACCCCGCGGGTACAGAAGCTGCGGCGAGTAAGACCACGGCGATCGGCACCACTGCCGGCAAACGCTCACTGTCCACGAAGTACGCGAACGACCAATCAGGCTCGAAGGACACGAAATAGCCGGCGATGGGCGCGAACACGAGCAGCGCGTAGGCCATCGTGACCAGTAACGCGCGACCGCCGAGGCCCGAGGTCGAACGCCCCAAGTCACCCACGGCGGCCCATGCGCAGGCCACGCCCAGGGTAAAGCCAAGCAGAGGGGTCAAGGGCGCGGGCACCTCGGAACCTTCCCACGTTTTTGTCGGCAACACCGCCTGAAATCTGCAGGAGTGCCCCGCGCCACCGCGGTTACGCACGCTTCTTTTGCCGGGAAAAATGCCGAAGTAGGTCGACGTTCGCGGGACCCTGGACTAGAGCACCTGCTCCATGGACGCGGCGCGTTTGCGAGAGCTGCTCGAGGCCGTCAAAGCTGGCTCACTCCCGATCGATTCGGCGCTGAGCTCGCTGGCCACACTTCCGTTTTCGGACCTCGGTTATGCGCGCGTCGATCACCACCGAGCACTCCGCCAAGGCATCGCGGAGGTCGTGCTGGCCGAGGGAAAAACGCCGGAGCACATCATCGGCATCGTTCAGCGCATCATCGACGCGGGTGACAATGTGTTCGTGACGCGGCTCGTGGGCCGAGCGGCGGAGCTCGTTCAGGAGGCACTGCCGTCGCTCACCTATTCGACCTTGGCCCGCACCGCCAAGCTCGTGCAGCGACCGATTCCGGAGCGCGCGTGCAAGCCGGTGCCGATCGTTACCGCGGGCACCAGCGACATTCCGGTCGCGGAGGAGGCGTACGAGACACTGCGCATGTTCGGTGTGCCGACGGAGCGCTACTTCGACGTCGGGGTCGCCGGAATTCACCGCTTGATGAGTCACGTCGAGGTGCTGAGCGGAGCACCGGCGGTGATCGTCGTCGCCGGCATGGAGGGCGCGTTGCCCAGCGTCGTAGGCGGTTTGATCGGCGCACCGATCGTGGCCGTGCCGACGTCGGTCGGATACGGCAGCGCACTCGGCGGTTTTACAGCGCTCTTCGCC
>DASQCO010000164.1:0-10317 GCA_035634635.1 Polyangiaceae bacterium | reverse complement strand
CCAGAGGGGCGCGGCGAGTGCCTCTCCCTCCAGTGCCGAAAGCGCTGCCGCGATGGCCTCGATCGTCGACATGCCTTCAGGCTGGGTCGGGCGGCGCAGGCGGGTCGGCGTGACTCGCGGCGCGGGCAGGCTGAATTCGGGCAATGCGCGCAGCGCTGGCTCTCGCTTGTACATCCGCCGCGCTTGCCGAAAGCTGCCGTCGAGGACGATCAGCCGTTCGGGCACGAACGGCAAGGGGCGCGCCATCGCGGGACTACTACTGTAGAGAAGCACGCTGCCCGGCGCACACAGCGGGCGGGGGTCGAAACTAGCGCCACCGCCGTAAGCGATGATCCGCGAATTGGGCAAGGCGAGCGCCGCGAAGCGCCCGGTATTGCTGGTCAGGAACTGTTCGGTGATGTGCTGGATCAGCACCACCTCGGTGCGCGCCTCGACGCGCGGCAGCACTTCACACACGCAGATCTCGAGCTTGAGCAGGCAACGCGCGCAGTGACCGAGCAAATCACGTGGTGTAGTCGAGCGCACCGAGTTTGCTCACTTCTTGCGCGCAGCACGCGCGCTCGGGCCCGGGTTTGGGTTTGGGCTCCAACTCGCCGCCAATTCATCGAGTTTGCGCTGCAGGGCTTTGGGGTTGATCGTGCCCTTGTAAACGTAGAGCGCGGCCGAATCCGCGCCATCCAGCAGCTCTTCACTGACCCGCAATCGCGCGCTGACCACGAACACGATCTTGCTCGCCAGCCCTTGCTCGACGAGTTCGATGCGACGCCAAACCGCCGCCCGATTCCAAAACCCGAGCACCTCGCACAACACGAGCTCTCCGGTGCCCTGATGCGTGAAGCTCAGATCCGGCACGCACAGGCCGACGCCGGGCAACTCCAGTACGTCTTGGGCGAGCTCGGCCCGCCATTCTTGGTGGTCCTTGAAGGCGTCGATTAAAGCCTGCACTTCGTCACGCGCGGGGCTTGCTTCCGAACTCCGGGCTTGCGTCAGCTCGAGGGTGAACGAGAGTTCCTCGCGCTTCTTGCCCCAGCGCAGGTCGGCGGTGAGTTTTGCGTTTTCGCAGGCTTCGAGCGCCGGCAAGAGCAACGCGAGTTCGAGACCGTACTTGGTGACGGACTCGAACAGGCTATACGGGCCGTCAATCTCGATGCGATAGCCGCCGTCGGGGCGCGCTGACAGGCTGAAGAGGAGTTGTCGGAACTTCAGTTTTTGAAAGAGCGCGCGGTATTGGTCCGGTGTCGCGCAACGCACATCGACGACGACTCGCACCGAACACAAGAGCACCGCTTGCACCTCGGCGCGCGCGTGACGCGCGAGCAGCCCGTCCGCGTCGTAGGCGGGCGCTTTGAGCAGGCGTTCGGCACTGCGCAGATCCGCGTACAACCCAGCTTCGAGCGCTTCGGGCGTGATACCCAGGGCGCTCGCGGTCTCGGTCAGCACCTGATCGCGGTCGAAATGCGCTCCGATCGCCAGCTGCTGTCGGCTCACTGCGGCGCGCGAGAATACTTCGCGACGGAGCGACGGAGCGTCGAGCGCCGCATTGCCGTCGAACGCGCAGTCATCCAGTGCCAGCTTTCGTAGCGCTTGCAGCAGCTTCTTTTCTTGGGGGGCACTCTCGAGCTCGTTCAGCGCCTCTTCGACGACTTGGCGCGTCTCGCTCTGCAAGCCAGCCAGCACGAGCAGTACTTGCTCGGCCAACGCTCGCGCGCGAAGCGTGGCTTCCGCCGATGCCTTGGGCAGTGACAGCGCGCCGTTCTTCTTTTTGACGCGCACCAGATCGGGGCTAATCACGACTCAGCCGCCCCCGTACGCCGCGTGCTCGCGACGGCGATCGCTCGTGTACACTTCGCCGGTTTTGCGCGACACGAGCTCGTACAGCGTCGCGAACTTGTCGCCCTTGCGGCGCAAGATGCGGCCCAAGCGCTGGACGTGTTCGCGTACGGACCCACTGCCACTGATGATGATCGCGACGCTCGCATCCGGCACGTCCACGCCCTCGTTCAGGACCTTGGAGGTGGCGATCGCGCGATAGCGACCATCCGCGAAGCGCTCCAAGATCTCGCTGCGCTCTTTGACCTTGGTCTGATGGGTGATGATCGGGATCAGGAAGCGCTTGGAAATGGCGTATGCCGTCGCGTTGTCTTGCGTGAAAATCAGCGCCTTTTCGTCGCGATGAGCCTCGAGCAAGCGTTCGATGTAGTCGAGCTTGGCTTGCGCGCCGAGCGAGAGCTCACGCTGCCGGCGATAGGCGCGCATCGCGCGCTGTCCCGCGCTGGTCCGCGCAGAACGCATGATGAAATCGCTCCAACCGCGAGGACTGCCCATGCGAATGCCCTGGCTACGCACGAACTCCAGATAAATACCGCGCTCGACCTCGTATTCCGCGCGCTCGCTCGGGCTCAAATCGACCTCGACGCGCACGGTCTCGTATTCGGCCAGATAGGGGCCGGTCATTTCGACGATGTCTTTGCGATATACCGTCGGACCGATCAGGCGCGCGAGCTTGGCGTCTTGGCCGTCTGCGCGTTCTGGCGTCGCGCTCAAACCGAGCCGAAACGGCGCGAGGCAAAATTCGGCCGCGAGTTGATAGCTTGGACCAGGAAGGTGATGACACTCGTCGAACACCACGAGGCCAAAGCGAGCCCCGAAGTGATCCATGTGCAGACACGCGGAGTCGTACGTCGTGACCGTGAGCGGCTTGATTTCGTGGCTCCCCCCGCCCACAATTCCGACTTCACAGGCGAAGCTCGTACGCAGCAGATCGTACCATTGCCTCACCAAATCTAGCGTGGGCGCGACGACCAGCGCGCTCCGTCGTTTGTCGTCGATGGCCAGTACGGCAACGTGACTCTTGCCGGCGCCAGTCGGCAAAACGACGACGCCCCTGCCCTTGGCCTCACGCCATGCATTCAATGCTTCGGCTTGGAACGGCCGCGGTTCGCGCTGCACGGCAAGCCCACGCTCCAGTTCGACATAGCTGCGAGCTCGATCCTCGTAAGCCGCCCCTTCGCGATGCAAGAGCCGCACGAGATCGGCGTAGGCCAACGCGGGCGCGCGGAAGCAACGACTGCGCGCGTCCCAGTTGGCGTGCGGAGCGAGGCTCAAGCCTTCAGGCAACGAACCACGCAGCTCGAGCGTTCCGGCCGAAAAACGCAGCTCCACCGTGCTCACCCGAACATTCGCCCTGCGCCCTCTGCGGAGGGCGCGCCACCCATCAGCTCGACCGGCACGTGAAACACGAGTTCACCCATGTACAGCCCGCGCCGTAGCCGCATGCGCAGCAAGGAAACCGTGCAATTGCCGAACTTGAGGATGCACACGCGCGGGATCGGCTCACACAGCAGCGCTTTGACCAATTGGTAGTGGAACCCGCCGTGGCCGACCAGAAGCACGCGCTCTTCGGCTTGGCGATGACGCGCCTCGAGTCGCGCCATCAAGCGCGTGAGTCGCGCTTGGACGTCGTCGTTGCTTTCGCCACCGTAGGCGGCAAAGTCCCCGGTTTCACTGAGCGGGCGATGCATGAACTCGGGATGTGCGAGGCGGATCTCGGCTTCGTTCAAGCCCTCCAGCACGCCAGCGCCGATCTCGGGCAGATCCTCGTCCACGATAGCCTGCGCGCAAACACCCGCCTCGGCCACGATGGCCGCGGTTTCGAAGGCGCGCTTCAGGGGCGAGGTGTACACCGCGTGGAGCGACAAGCCGCTCGTGCGGATGAAGGCAGCAGCCCGCGCGGCTTGTTCGCGCCCCAGCGCGCTGAGCGGGAAGTCGCGCCGGCCTTGCATACGGCCTTGGGCGTTTCCTTCACTCTCGCCGTGACGCAGAAGCATGATTTCCATGGGCGGTCGCGCCGGAGTTTGCCAGAATCCGCGCGCAAAGCAGCGGAAACCGCTTCCCAGTTGAACGGGCCGTGAAGTTCTGGACCTCCACGGGTGAAGGTCCAGAACTTCACGGCCCTTTCCCCGTGATCTGGACGCGGTGTCTGGGCTATCTCACTCACCCCAACTCCGTTGGGGTGTAACGTCGAACCGAACAACCGAGGAGCCAAAGCGTGGTCGATATCAACGTCGAATATGAGGGTGAACTGCACTGCCGCGCCCAGCACGGTCCATCCGCCGCGGTGCTGGTCACGGACGCGCCCGTCGACAACCAGGGTCGTGGTGAGTCGTTCTCGCCCACCGATCTGGTCGCGACCGGCCTCGGCACGTGCATGCTGACCGTGATGGGGATCCTGGCGAAAAAGCGGGGCCTGCGCCTCGACGGCACCCGCGTCCACGTCAAGAAGACGATGACCAGCGTCGCCCCCCGCCGGATCGCAGAGCTCGCGGTCGAAGTCTCGTTCCCGCCCCCGGCGACCGCTAGCGTCGCGGCGGCGCGCGCGGAATTCGAACAAGCGGCGAACCAATGTCCCGTGCGCTTGAGCCTCTTGGACGCAATCGCCGTCCCAACGCGCTTCGAGTGGCAGAGCGAGTGAGCTCAGCGCGAGGCGCTCATTCGTCGAGCTCCGGCGCGGCCAGCGTGCCCACGCAGGCGTCGCCACGCGCGTCGCGGTAGCAACGGATCCCGACCACATCCGGCGCGCCCAGGCGGCCCGCGGCGATCAGGACGCCGTAGCGCAACGCGCGTTCGTCGCAGCCGTCTTCGCAGCTTGCAGAAAGATCGCCGAGCGAGCTGTGCGAAAGCGGCATTCGAGGCAGTTCGTGAACCTCCGAACCGCTTCGGGCGCGACGCTCGAACTGGGCCACGGTCGGCTCGAAATTCAGCGCGATGCGGAAGGCCAGTGAAACGTCGGGCTCGTCGATCCGCTTCACGTCGCTGGCGCTAGGCGCGGGCTTTCCCGGCGGGCGCGAGCGCGGCGCGCTCAGCGGTCTGGAGTCGGATTGCGCACTATTTCGAAAGCGCGCCACTTCGGCCGCGCACGACAACTGAGACGCAGCGGGCGTAGTCGAACCGAGCGGCTGTGAGCTGCAATGTGCTCCAAGCAACGCCTCACCGCCCGCATTCGCGGCTGATTCGCGCAGCGCGAACAGCAACCGGTCGTTCGAACAATCGAAGTCGCTCAGCTTTTCATTGTCGAGACGACGAAAGCCAGGCCTGAGCGAGCACGTGGCGCGGACGGTACCGAGCGTTTCGAGCTCGCTCGTGCGCGCGCTCAACTCCAGCAAGGCTTCTGGTTCGGCGCGGCGGGCTTCGCGCGTGCCCTGGAAATGGGCGGGATCGAAGCGCCCGGCGCAGGCCTGAGTCGTGGCCAACGACAGCACACCGGCAAACCATTCCCAACGTTTCGCGCCGCTCGTCGCAGTCATGATCCTGCTCAGCCTAGCGCTTCAATCGTCGGCCACAAAACACATCGGCGCGGCAGGTCCGGACCTGCCGCGCCGATGCTCGTCGCGAATATCTGGTTGTTCTTCAGCTCAGCGCGTCAGCACTCAGCCAAAAAACGGAGGCACTCACGCGTGCTCGCCGCCAGCGCCGCCAGCCGGGGTGGCGTCGCCGCCAGCACCAGCGGAGGGAGCAGCGTCGCCGCCGGAGCCGCCTTCAGACGGAACGCCACCGGTGCCACCTTCTTCAGCGACACCACCGGTGCCACCTTCTTCGGTCACGCCAGCTTCGTTGCCGGTACCAGCATGCCCGCCAGCAGCCTTGCCGCCCGCGCCGGCATGAGCGCCGCCGGAGCCGCCGCCGCCATTGGTCGTGTCGTCGTCGCTTCCGCATCCCACAAGCGCGATGCCCGCGCCGAGCGCGACCACTGCGAGCAAGCTAGTTAGCTTCTTCATCTCAATTCCTCCGAAATAACCTAGGTTAGTCTCGTAACACGTGGGGCTAGATCGCCCGCCGGGCCTTAAGCAGTTTGTGTGCCACTTTGACGCGGCACCGGGGGTCCCGGCTAAGTAATAAGAACTATTGACGTTTCTAAGATAGGTGCAAGTGCGAGACCCACACCGTCCACCATGAACCCCGACTTTCGTGTCATGGTGGCAGCCCTCTTACAACCCCTCGATTCTCATTGCAATCCTATGACGATCTGGTTTCCGCCGGAACTGCACGGGTAAGCGGCAGTAGGCCCGGGTCGCAGCTTGGGCGCCGCCCACTCCTTCCCCGGCAAAGCTCGAAAACCATGGGGGTTTTTGGCGTGGCCTCGGCCCAAGGCCCAAAGTGCCCGCAATTCCTACTCGCCGCGCTTTTTTCGCATGCTGGGCGTCACTTTTTCGAGGCGCCCGACGGCTGGGCCGATCGCGTCTCGCCCAAACCGGTTGCGAATTGCGTCCAGGGCCGCGCCGAGCTGGGGCTTCGGGCGCGCGCGCGACGCGAACAGGTCGAGCTGGGTCTGTTGAGCGGAGCTCAACTGCGAGATCGACACCCCGAGCAGCCGCACGGGCTCCGTGATCTTGGCCGCGTCCCAGAGCTCGAGCGCCACTTTGCGGATCACGCTGCCATCATCGGTCGGGAGCCGCAGGGTCTTGGCGCGGGTGAGGACGGGATACACGGGCTCGTCCGCGTCTTCGCCGGGAATGCGCGCCGCACGGCGCGTACGCGCCTGGCCGAGCTTGATCTTGAGCGTGATGGTGTGCCCCACGTAGCCCGAGCGCCGCAGGCGCCGAGCGACTTCGTCGGCGTGCGTGGTCAGCGCTGCGCTCACCAGTTCGCGTTCGGTGACGTTCACTTCGAACGTGTTCTCTTCGCCAATCGATTTGGCGGCGCGCTCGGAAACGACGGGCCGCTGATCGCGACCCGCCGCCAGCGCTTGTAGCAGCGCCGCGCGATCGCCGAGTTCGCGAGCGAGCTGGCGTTCGTCGTAGTTCACCAGATCATCGAGCGTTTTTAGGCCCAATCGTTCGAGCTTCTGGGCGAGCACGGGTCCGACACCCCACAACCGACGGAGCGGTAGCGGAGCGAGCAGCGCGCGCACTTCGTGCGGCGCGACGATGCGCAAGCCATCGGGCTTGGCCAGGGTGCATGCGATCTTGGCGACGAGTTTGTTCGGAGCCACAGCCACCGTCACCGCTAAGCCGGTCCGCTCTCTGACGCGCTGCTTGAGCTGGGTTGCGAGCTGCAGTGGCCCCCCAAACAAACGCTCCGAGCCAGTAATATCGAGGAACGCTTCGTCCAACGCGATCGGTTCGATCTCTGGAGTGAACTCGGCGAAGACCGCGTGCACTTGTTCGGAGACCTCGGCGTAGCGCGCCATGTTGGGCGCAATGAACACGCCTTGGGGACAGAGCGCGCGTGCACGGAAGCCGGGCATTGCCGAGCGGACTCCGAATTTGCGCGCTTCGTACGATGCCGCCGAGACCACGCCACGAGCCGAGTTGGCTCCGACGATCACCGGCAGCCCGCGCAGCTCCGGACGATCGCGCTGCTCGATCGAGGCGTAGAAGGCGTCCATGTCCGCGTGCAGGATGAAGCGGGCGCTAGGTTCAGCCGCGGTCACGGGCAATACGCTAGGGATTCCTAGCTTCCTCGAACAGGCTGGCGCCAGGGATGAAGCGCAGCGGCACGCTGCCCGTCTCGCCGATGCGATTCTTGTAGATGTAGAGCTCCATCGCCCGTGCGCCCTCCTCGACTTTGACGTCAGGAACGGGGCGCAGCTCGCCAGCGATGGTTGCCGCGGGGGCCACGAATTCGGCGTGCCGCGCGAGCGCGGTGAACACGACCGAACAGCCCTGATCGGCGATCCGCCGGAGATCGTAGGCAACGTGGGTGACCCGCCCCTCCATGCTGCTGTTGGCGGCCTGGGCCTGCGAGGCCGAGCCATTGCCGATCGCGGAAAAAGCCTCGATGTCGTCGACGATCAGCGCTGCGCGTTCGTGGCGCGACCACTGTTGGGCGGCGCACTCCGCGAGCGATTGTGTGGGCTCGAGCCCGCGCGCTCGGTAGAGGTGAAGCTGCGCGCCCACCTTCTTCACCACCGTTTCCACCGAGTCCGCCACGGGGCGATGGGTTGCGCCCTGCCAAGCCTGGCCCGACCAGATCATGCCGTAGGTCGTGTTGACTTCGGGGTACTCACGGTAGATCGCGCGCGCGGTCAGGCGAGCCACGACCTCGGTGGCGTCCAATGACGCGCTGGCAACCACTACCCCGGCCTTGGCGCGGGCAGCCATGTACGCGATCAATAGCGTCAGCGCTGTGCGGCCCGTTCCAGGGGCACCGGCAATGGCCAAGACGGTTCCGCTCCGTAGACCACCATGAAGCATTCTGTCGAGTGTAGGAAAACCGGTGGCCGTGGCCGGCGCGTGCGAACCCAGGCGGGTGGTCACGTCCACTTGCATCGCGGTTAGGGCGATCCCGGCGGAACCTCCAGACCTGGGGATGTTGTCGGAGCTCACTGTCCAAAGGATAGCCGACTCGGCGCCCCCGGAATGGGGAGGAGTCCTTGGCGGCGAAAAACCGGCCGCCGATCGGCCGTCCGCCAGCCCCCGCTGTCCGCGAACGAGACGACGAAGTCGAGACAAACATCTCATTTCGGGACCCCGATTTGGGCAATTTGCCTGGTTTTTTTGATGGCATGCGCTTCGCAACAGGCAAGGGCACACATGCCCAAGAAACGGACCCTCTCGGCGCCGCCGCTGGCGCTAGCCCTGGACGGCAGCGTGCTGCTGAACGCCGCCGGCCAACTCGACCCCGCACTGTTCGCCAAGCTCGCACAGGCACTCTCGGTTACCCCCAATGACCTGTTCATCGGTACGCGCCTACCTCCCGCGCAGCGCGACCAGACGCTCAACCGCTTCGATGACGCGGCGGCCGAGGCCGCTGCACGCATTCATGGGCTGAGCGCGCAAAGTTCTACCCGGGGTAGATTACGCAAGAATCGCAAAAAGGTCTGAGATGCAACCACAAATGCCCTTACGATACTGCATCACCCATGGGGAAAATCTCGAACGACACCGCTTTTACATTCAAGTCCTCGCTGAAGACTGGAGCTGAACGTTTTCTCGCCCAAGCCCTCGCCCACGCGCTCGCTCAGGGCTTCCGCACTCCCGATGATTTCCTGAGGCACTTCAAGCCCCTCGACTTGATGGTTGCGCTCGAGTCGGCGCACGAACTGCGTGCCGAAATCTTGGTCAAAGCCGCCGGTGTCCACCAAAAGATCGCAATCAAGAAGTCGACCACTTCTGGCGCGGAAGATTTGCGCATCGCGATCGAAGAAGGGCTGACTGACGCCGCTGCGATTTTGGACCTGTTTCCACCCGACGACCGGGTCCGCTACCTGGACACACCGCGGCTCTGGACGTTCTTGGTCGAAGACGAATTTTGGTCCACGCTGAACGCCGAAGCGAATCGCGAGCGCGCGATTGGCCGCATGACGTTCACGCTGGAGAACGCGCTGCGTGAGGATTTGATCTCGTTGGCGGATATCGCCGACGGCATCACTTTCGAGATGCTGTCGACGCGTTTGCCGCACAAGGAACTGCAGAAATTGGTCGCGCACGCGCTGAAGCTCGGCCGCGAGCGCAAGCCGCTGACCGAAGAAGCATTGCTCGACAGCGTGTCCTTGCCGCAGATCGTCGGCTACGTGCCGCTCGAGCACGTGTGGAAGACGGTGATCGTGGAACGCGTAGCCAAGCCCTCGGGCTTCCTCGCGCAAGCTGCCGCTGCGGCCGTCGAGGCCAAGCCTCCGTCATCACCCGCTCCCAGCGCGCAACCCAATCGCCAGTCCTCGCCTCCACCTCCACCCGCGCCCCCCGCGAAGGAAGAGCCCGCGGTCGACTCGCGGAAAGCTGCTGCAGCTAAGTCGCCAAGTGGCTCACCGCGCAAGCCAGAGGACAGCCTGGCTGAGATCGCAGCCGCCGAAGACGACGTCGACAAGCTGATTCAGAACGCACAGCGACCCGCTCCGGAAGAAGAAGCGCGTCGTCGCGTGCTGGAAAAGCTCGCCGGGATCAGCCGGTTGCCGCCGCATCACGAGGCGCTCACTACGCCCGTGCTGCTCTCGATCGAGTCGATGTACGCCGATCTGCTGAGCGCCTCGACCGACGAAGCGCGCGAGCTGTGCATCCGCGAGTCCTTCCCCAACCCGGCGCAAATGTCGAGCGCACTGCTCGCGTTGATCGAGTTGCTCGATCCGAGCATCGACATCAATGACCCCGTGATCCGCGATGCTGATGTGGACTCGCTGATCAAGGTCGTGTTGTTCGAAGAGCGTCATCGCTACGAGCAAGCGCATCCCTCGCTGCGGCCGCCGCCAACGGGTGGTGCTGCCTTGCCGCCGCCGGCGGCCACGGGCCCGCGCCGCGGTGGCTCCGCGCCCGCGCCGCCACCCCTGCCGCGCCCCGCGGGCCAGGGTGGTCCGAGCATGCCCCCGCCCTTGCCGCCCCCCGG
>DASQCO010000163.1:0-10685 GCA_035634635.1 Polyangiaceae bacterium | reverse complement strand
AGCTTGCCGCGGATCGCGAGCAACAACTGCTCGGCGCGAAACGGCTTCGCGAGCACTTCAGCGTTTGCAGGAATACGCTCACGATATTGGGCATCCGCGTAACCACTCACGAACACCACGCCGAGGTCAGGACGCATCACGCGCATCTGTTCCCAGGCTTGCGGTCCGCCGAGTTCGGGCATCACGACGTCCATCACCACGATGTCTACGGCCTCGAGATGCTCGCACAGGACCTGGATCGCTTCGCGTCCATTCGTTGCGGCGAGGGTTCGATAGCCTGCGCGTCCGATGATCTGGATCATCGACTTTCGCACGATCTCTTCGTCCTCGACGATGAGCACGGTTTCTCCGCTAGCCTGGACGGGCGTCACACCGGGCTCGGCGGGGCGCGTCTTGGCGATGCTCGTCCCTTCGGTCGGCAAATAGACGGCGAAGGTGGTCCCTCGCCCCAGCTCACTCGAAGCCTGGATGAACCCGCCGTGCTGTTGAGCGATTCCGTACACGGTCGCCAAGCCGAGGCCGGTTCCGCGGTGGCTGTCCTTGGTCGTAAAGAACGGCTCGTAGACACGCGCCAGCACCTCTGGAGCCATGCCTGCGCCGCTGTCCGTCACCCGAAGCAGCACGAAACTGCCGGGTTTCGCCCAGAGGTTCGCCTCGCAATCGCGCTCGGTCAGTTTCACGTTCTCGGTTTCGATGCGGAGCAGTCCGCCCTCCGCCATGGCATCGCGAGCATTGACGCATAAATTCATGACGACCTGCTCGAGCTGAGTCTTGTCTGCACTCAACGAGTTCAGTCGTGAATCCATCTTCAGCTCGATGGCGACGCTTTCCGGCATCCAGCGTCGGAGCAGCTTCATCAAGTCGTGAATCAGTTCGTTCAAGTCGACGGGCACGCGATGCAGCGGCTGACGCCTGCTGAACACGAGCAATTGCCTGGTCAGATCGGCGGCGCGCTGCCCAGCCTGGGCAATTTCTTGCAGACTCTCCGCAACGTCGGGGTTCGGTGAAGCGGTGAGCGCGATGTCCACGCTGCCGAGCACGGCTTGCATCAGGTTGTTGAAGTCATGTGCAATTCCGCCGGCGAGTTGCCCGACCGCTTCCATCTTTTCTGCGTGCCGTAAGCGGCTCTCTGCTGCGCGTTGCTCGGTCACGTCGCGCGCCACGGCGTATCCGTCGCCGGTCACCGGATCGACCGTTCCCCGCCACGACAGCACGCGATAGGTCCCGTCACGTCGCCGGTAGCGATTTTCGAAGTTACCAGTCGGGTTGCCCGACTGGGCCTCCGCGAACCGAGTCATCGTAGTCGCGACGTCGTCCGGGTGGACGAACTCTATGAAGAGCTTGTCGCTGAGCTGGGGCCAATCGAAACCCAGCATTTCGCTGAATGCCGGGTTGATTCGCTTGAAGCGGCCCTTCTCGGTAAACACGACGAGCATATCGTTGGACAGAGCGAAGAACCGATCGCGGTCGGCTTCGCCACGGCGTTGTTCGGTGACGTCCGTATTGATGGTCACCAGGCCAATTACCTGCCCCGCGTGCACGATGGGTCCGACACGGACCATCCAGATCAATACCCCGTGCTCATTGCGGTACATCGTCTCGAAGCTCGAGGGAGAGGCGGTCTTCAACACGGTCTCGAAAGCGTCTCGAGCCACATCGACATAGCCTGGGGGCACGAGATTGAAGACGCTGTGCCCGACCACCGCCTCCCGTGTCAGCCCGGGCGCAGTCCAATTGACGTAGCGAATGACGAAATCAGGGTCCACCACCCCAATCACGTCCGAGGCACTACCGATGATCGCGTCCAGCGCCGCTGGCCCCTCCCCGCTCAACAGGCCCTGAAGAGCTCCCGCGTACTGGCCCTCGTCGCACATCATGCGATAGTGCCGCACGGCCAGAAATGGCACAACCGAGGCACCAAAAGAGGCGCCGAGCCGTGGGGTGCACGCGCTGTCGGCACTACACCAACGAGGCGGGCTCGAGGCGACATCCGTCGCATGCGACGCATTTTGCCTCGACGGCGAAGGGTTGCCCTCCTCAAAGCGTCCTGCCCGCGCTCTTGAGCGCCCAATAGACGAGCACGGGCTGCAAGAACAAGCGTGCCAATCGCTTCGCATCCGTGTCCAAGCCGAACGCGCTTCGTCGATTGACATACTGCGATACGTTGCCCGGAAAGACGGCTACGAAAAACGCAGCTGCGATCTTGCCCACCAAGTCTCGCCGCGACTCATCGGCGACTATCAAGCTCGCACCGAGCGCGATTTCGACCACTCCGGAAGCGAGCACGGTTTCGTCTTTGCTCAGAGGTACCCAGTCCGGCACCTGCGCCCTGAAGTCTCGCCGGGCAAAAGTCAGATGGCTGACCCCCGCGAAGACGAGCATGCCGCCGAGTGCTCGTTGAGCCGCTTTAGCGAGGTCCATTGCCATGTAGACGCAGGTTGTGTGCCAAAGGCTCGGCAACCGGCTGCAGTGCGTTCTGCCCCAATCGCTCTTGAGTCTCGTGCCGCCAGCAGGGCGGAGCAGTGTTTGACCCTCCACGTGTAGTTGCCGGGGCGCAGCGCGGGCTGCATACCGCGATATTGCTCGGGCTAGAGCGACGACTAGTCGCCTAAGCCAGATCTGTGACCGTCGTCGCAAGCTTCGCTGACCTGTGGTCGGTGTAGAGGGCAAGTCGGACCGCAGTTGGAGGCACCGCAGCCCTCGGCGTTTCGCTAGTCCGGCGCGTCACGCTGCCGCCGCGTGACATTTCGCGACCGACGCAGACCCCGAAAACCAACAAGGCCTCGCGATCCGAAGTGAACGTCCGCTCCTGGCAGCGGCATGAAACGTGCAATTCGCGAACGGTGCCCGCATGGTTCGCGCGCTATGCGCAACGCTCGTGCCCTGCCTTCGTTCTCGCCGCATGCTGGAGCGCGTCGGCGTATGCCCTCGATCCGTTGAATTCGAGCAATCGTCCCGAGGACAAGCAGCCACCGATCACCGCGCCGACGGACGCGCGGGCGAGCGACGACACCGCACACAACGAGCTCAATGTGGTGCCGGTTGCCGGGGGCAGCACGGATCTTGGGTTCGGCGGCGGTTATTTCGCAGGACTCGCGCGCGTGAAGGAAGGAGTGGTCCCCTTTCTGTGGAACATCGATTCTTCAGGGCTCATCACGTTCAAGTACAGCGCGCGCTCCGGCTTCACTAGCCCCTACCAAGATGTGTACGCTCGGTTGACCATCCCCCGACTCCTCGGAGCCCCCCTGCGGCTCGAAGTTCGTCCCTCCTACACTTGGGAAAATATCGACTACTTTGGCATGGGGAACGCCTCATCGCGAACAGCCGCCGACCACAATCCGAATCCGGACTACTCGAAGTATCAACGCGGACATCCGCAGTTCGACGTCGACGTGCGCGTGCGCGTCGTCGACCACCTCGCGGCGCGCGTCGGGTTTCGCTACATTTACAACTCGATTCGCGTGCCAGAGGATTCGCAGCTGGCGGAGGATCAACGAAGCGGAAGCGCGGAGGTCAAGCAGCTGATCGGCGAAACAACATCGCACTCGGTCGGGCTCCTCAAATACGGCCTTCAGTTCGACACTCGGGACAACGAGACCACAACCCACAGTGGCGCGTTCGACACCTTGGACGTCAAGTTGAGCCCGGGCGGGACGGCTGCTTTTCCTTATCGCTACGGTGAGGCGACCGTGAACCTCCGTCACTTCGTGACACTCGGCACGCCGCACGTTGCCCTCGCCACGCGTGTCGTTGGCGATTGGCTATTCGGAACCGTCCCTTTCTACGAGCTCGCGCGCTTTGACGATACGTACGCGCTTGGTGGCACGCTCGGCGTTCGCGGGGTGCCCGCCCAACGCTATTACGGCAAGCGCAAGCTGCTTGGTAACATCGAGCTGCGGCTCGAAGTGGCGACCTTTCGCGCCGTCGGGAAATGGCTGACCCTAAGCCTCACACCGTTCTTCGACGTCGGGAGGCTGTGGGCCGACACCAAGCCACAACCAGAACTCGACGGGCAAGGGCTGGGACTCAAGTATGGCTACGGCGGTGGGCTGCGCGTCCAATCCGGCTCCTCGTTCGTGATTCGGTTGGATGTTGCCGCCTCCCCCGATGCAAATCCCGTGAGCGGCTACTTCTCAGCTGGGCAGATGTTCTGACTGCGGCGCGAAGACGAGCTTCCTCTCGCGGCTTCAAGTCGTGGGCAAAGTGATGAAGTAGACGACCGATCACTTGCGCGCACGGCGAGGCTGAACTGCAAGCACGGCAAGTTCCTACTGTGGCAGCTATGCTAGCAATGGCGCGCGACGTGTTGGGTTAGGCTGAGGCGCAATGAAAAAGAAAACGGCGAAGCGACCCAGCAAGCGTTCGACTCGGCAGAAGGCGCACCGCACGGTCGGGATGGTCGGCAGCGCGATCGCTTCAACGGCGTCGTTTGCGGCCGGCGTGGTGCGTGAAACTGAAGAACTGATTCGCGACCTAGCCTCCCCCATCACGAAGGGCACCGACCCTGGACCTTCGCCGGGTGCCACGGATCTGCTCGTGCATCAGCATCGGCGAGTGGAAGAGCTGTTCGAGCGGTTGGAGTCTCCGAAGAAGCGCTTCAATCAAACGCTTCGCGAACTCGCCGATGATCTCAGCGCGCACATCTCCATTGAGGAGCAGTTGTTCTATCCAGCGGTGCGCAAAGTGAATCCCGACTTGATCCTCGAAGGGCTCGAAGAGCACGCGATGGGCCGCTTTGCACTCGAACGCTTGCTCGGCACGCGAGCGACCGAGAAGTCATTGAAAGCGCGTCTGAAGGCGCTCAAAGAGCTAATGACGAATCATCATCACGAAGAAGAGCGCGAGCTGTTTCCCGCCGTCCGCCGAAAGATGTCGGATGCCGCACTCCGGAAGCTCGGAGCGAAAATGCACGCATTGTTCGCAGTAAATGTGAAGCGTGGGCACGAAGCGGTGCTCGCTAGTTTCGACGACACGTTGCGAAAGCCAGTGCGTGCAAAGACACCGAAACGCGGGAAGAGCGCGGCGCGCGTGTAACGTACGAGGGGGGGCGATTCGCTCCAGCACTACTGATCGTCATAGAACTTGCGTTCCCCCAGTGTTCGTCGGAAGGCTGACGCCGAAGAGTGTGCCTGCTTCGTCGCTTTCAAGCCAGAGTTTGCCATCGTGTGATTGCACAATCTGGCTCACGATGTGAAGCCCCAGACCGACTCCGCCGGCAGGTCGCGCTCCGTGGCCTCGACGGAACGGTGCGAAAATCGTGGCACGAAGCGCATCTGGGATAGGTGTACCCTGGTTCGATACGGTGAGCACGACTTCCGTCTCTGTGCCGCGGAGGGAGATCAACACGGGTGTGTCGGCTAGGCGGTGCTCGATCGCGTTACCGACCAAATTACTGCAGATCTGAGCCAACCGGTCAGAGTCCCAGTTGCCGACGCACGGCCCGTCGACGGTGAGCAGAAGACTCTCAGACGAGTGCGCCATGCGCATTTCCTCGACGCTGCTCGCCGCGAGTGCGGCAAAGTCTACCTGCCGGCGCTCGAGCGGCATGCCTGTCTCCGGGCGGTTTCTGGTAAAATCCAATAGCTCTGCGATCATGCGCTTCATCCGCTGCGCCGCGCGCAGCTGCATGCTCCGAAAGCGACTGTCATTCTCGGGCGCCGTCTCAGCCAACTGGGTCGCCGCGAAGATAGTATTCAGCGGCTGCCGTAGATCGTGAGCCAGCATGCCGATGAACCGTTCGCGAAACTCCGCCTCGACACGCATGACGCGCTCCGCAGCAGTGAGCTTCGCATGGAGCTGAGCACATTGCGCGAGGGTTCCGACTCGTGCGTTCAGCTCGGCTTCCAGAAATGGCTTTCGAACGAAGTCGTTGGCGCCCGCAGCAAGGGCATCGAGCACGCCGTCCGGAGTCGCATTTGCGGTGAGGATCAGGATGGGTAACTGAGCTGCGTCGAATTGGAAGCGAACGAAGACGCATAGTTCCGCACCGCTCATGTCAGGCATGTGCCAATCCACAACCAAAACGTCTGGCGGATTCACGCCAATAGCCATTTGCTCAATCGCAGCAGCGCCACCATTGAACATCGAGACATCGAACCGCGCTGTCAGTGCTGATCGTGCGAACTCGGCCTGCAGCGAGCTATCATCGATGATCCAAACATGCGCTCGGCGCTCTGGGGCGGGAGTTTGCGAGCGAAGTCGAGCGGAGGACGGAGATCCCAGCTCTGGGCGGGATCCTTTCATCGCCGTGGCCTAGTATCGCCGAAACTTCGAAACACGCCTCTTCATATCGCACGACTTCGTTATAATCAATTCCGCGAATGGGTGCGCAGGTTCGTCCGTAGCTAAGAACTGTGGCAGAAGTGCTAGTCGCGCGCCCCGGTTCCCGAGGTTACTGGCTTCTCTGCAGCCTTACGTGCGCCTCCTTCTTCTTCTTCTTGCCGTTGCTCAGAAATGTTCACCGCGATCGCTGCAGCTCGCTCCGCCGGCAAACCCTCCGCACGCCGCACGTACTCGTCTTCGGCGCGCTCATCGCGCACTCGGAGCTCGTCGTCGTCGATCACCTCACCAGGCATGGCGATGCGCAATTCCGTAACTAACATTCGAATGGCAGCGGCCGCAGGCAACGCGAGAAGGGCGCCGGCGATCCCCATCAACGTGCCACCCACGAGAAGGGCGAAAAGAATGACCGAGGCAGGCAGCCGCAACGCATTGCCATACACCTTCGGCACGAGAAATCGGCTCTCGAACTCCTCGTAAGCGAGCATTACCGCGAGCACGATCACGACCACGATTGGTCCCCGCGGCACACAGACCGCCAACGCCGGTCCTATGGACAGGAATGTTCCGACATACGGCAGAACGTCCGCAAGCCCGGCGAAAATGGCAATGGCCAGCACACTCTTCGCACCGCAAGCCAACAAGAGCACGCCCGTAAAAGCCGTCATGAATAGCGACGTGAGCGCTTGTCCTCGAATGTACCCGCCCACGATGGTTTCCAAGTTGAGCATGATTCGCGTCAAGCGAATGTGATGGCTGCGGGGCACGGCCGCGAACAGCGCACCGCGCAAACGATCGCGATCGATCATGGTGTACAGCGCCAAAAACACTGCGCTCAACAGATAGGCGACGACTTCGACGAAGCGTGAAGAATAATCCAACGCTGTGCCTGCGGAAGACTTTGCCAACGCCGAGTAGTGAACCTCGCGGATTGAGCGCGCAAGCGAGGCGGTGAGCTGCGAGCGCGAGAGTAAGCTTGCCACACGTTCGCGAACCTGTGGTTCTTGTTTCACCAGTTCAGAGACCTGCGTGATGAGCGCGGGGATGGTGACTGCCATCAGCGACAGCGCAACGAGCAGCAGTACGGAGAAGACGAAGCCGATTGCCCAGCCCCTTCGCCAGCGCCGTTTCTGCAGCCACTCCACGGCTGGGTTGAGCGTGCCCACTAACATGAGCGCCACCACTAAGACGAGCAGTACCGGCGCAAGCTTCAGCGCAACCCAGACGAGCGCGAGCGCGAGCGCGGTAAGAGCAAGCCCCTTGGGCGTCGGCTCGAACCGAACGAGGGCAACTCTGTTCGGGCTTTTAGGGGGCGAGTTCAAATTGGAGTCCTCGGCAGCGCGGCCAACGCGACGGATCCCGCTCCGTTGCAAGCCTCACGATGCACGGTGGTGCAATAAGCGGACCGTGATCGAGATGCTGGACCTTCGCCAACCGAGACATGCCCGTCCCTGGAGCTGGGCTCACCAAACAAGGGCGCCGAGCTGGCCATGCGTGGGCGGAAGCACGGCGCCAATGAGGAGGCCTTCGGCGACATCCGGTCGCCTCCGACGCCTTTTGCAACGCGCGCGCGCTGCGTGCTTTCACGCGCCGAACGGATCATCCGGCTTCAAATGCTTGCGCACAAGACCGCTGGGCTCTGCCTGCGCTTTCACCGGGCAATCGGCCCCACGCGCGCCTGCAAAAAGACCGCTGCGATGCGCTCGACGTTCACGTAAGCGGGTTTGGTCAGCTCGTCTGAGAAGACGTCTGGATCGACTTCGTCGTACTCGTAGCGCGCGTTTGCTCGCTGCAAATCAGCCCGCAGCGAGGCGAGAAAGGTGTCGGTTCCCGCGACAATCGCGGCACCCGTGTAGAGTAGCAATGTTCCCCCTCGCGGGTTCTCGCCCAAGCGCTTCAGTGCTGCCCGCGCCATGCGCGCGCCAATCCCTTCACCGTATTCGCCGGCACCGTCACGATACCAGCGATGTTTGTCATCCTTCAGGTAGGGCGGGTTCGCAATCACCAGATCGAGCTCACCCCGGACGTTGCTCAGCACGTCGCTTTGCACCAAGTCGACATCGACACCGGCTAGCTCCGCGTTGACTCGAGCCAAGCGCAGCGCGCTTTCATTGATGTCCGCCAAGACGACGCGCCCCTCGGCAAAGCCGCGCCGCGCCAGCACGATACCGCCGACTCCAGTGCCACAACCAATATCGGCGATGCGCGCCGAGCGCGGCGCCGATCGGACAATAGCGTTCACGAAGCGAACGCTGTCCGGGCCCAGAAAGACTGCGTCCTGGCTGTCGGTCGGGAACGCGGAATGGACGAATAACTGGTCGTCTATCGTCGAGAAGCGGACGGTCGAGCGCCACTTCCCTGCCCCAGTGGACTCGAGCACGTCCGCGGAGCGCATCGACTCGAACACTGTTTTGGGCAATATCTCGGCGGCAAACGGCCTATTCCAACCAAAGACGTCGCGCAGGGAGCGCGCCTCCGCCGTCGCGGCGCGACTATTCACGATGGCTTGGGTGCCCGGCGTGACCGCGGTGAAGCGGTAGCCCAGCCCACGCAACCCTCGGCCCAGTTCGACTAAGGCATCAGACATTCGCGCCCATGTGCAGCAGAAATCGTGCCACTGGCACTCGCTTTGCAGGGAAAGCGACATGACCAGCACCGCTGATCCCGAACGTTTGCATCGCTTGCTCGCTGCGTCTCACAGCGGTCGCCTGAACCCCAGCACCGAAGTGGGCGATTGGGAGCGCGCTCTGCAACGAGAGTTCGATATCCGCCTGGTCGAGCACCGCTTCGTCGAAGCAGAGCGAAAGGAAGTTGCAGCGGCCGTCGCCAACGTCCCTCGCGATCCGGCGCGCTTCGTGAGCTGGTTCGAATCGATCGAGCAAACAGGGCCAGGACAGCACGACCCGTTGTTCCTGTGGCCTGGAACACCGAGGTTCTGGCGCCCTTGGTGCAAGAAGCGCCCGAGGCGGCGCGCTGCATCGCGGAGGGCGCGCTACTTCGCCTGCGCGCTGGGGCACGCTGTTTTCAGCGCTACAAGCGAGAGCTCTGGGGATCCATCAATCAGCCGCCCGAGCCGCAGGGGCTACGGGCTTCTGCGTAACCGCGCTGTGACACATGTTCCACAACGCGGCATTTCGAGACATGCCAGCCAGCTCTACGTCACGAACCTCAGCGGCGCGCGGCGATCGGCTGGCGCTGGGTTGACCCACGGCCGACAGTCGATCAGCTGCCAACGTGGTGCTCGCTCGCGGTGACGGCTTCGATGCCGTTCGCAGTGTCGAGCACGTGATAGCCGTGCCGGCGCAGAATGGTTGCGGCCACGAGGCAATTAGGTCGACAAGCGACGAGAGCGTAGCGCACTTTCTATTGCTGGCTTCAAAGCGCCGTCGTGCTAAACGCTGAGCGCTTCCGTCTCGCTTCTCGGCTCCGCCTTCCGTTCTCGCACAGCATTCAACACCGCATTTAGTTGGGCAAGATCGGCGGGCTTGACCAAGCGGCGATCAAACCCCGCCTCCCGTCCCTCTTTGGGAAGCTCGAGATTCAGCGTGTGGCCGCGTGCAGCGCTTCACCTGGGAAAGTCACGCGCTCAACGCTACGCGCTCCCGCATCGAGCTCGGCGGTCGAATCACCATCGAGGACGCTGCAGCGCTTTGGAAGCGAGTCAGCGAGACGCTCGCTCACATGGAAGCGGTGCTCGAGGTCGAGGTCGATCTGTCGCGGATTCAAATGATTGACGGCGCGTGCATGGCTCTTTTGGTCCAATTCCGAACCGATCTGCGGGCTCGCAAAGTGCGCTGCGAATTTGTCCGTGGCAGCGCGGACGTGCGACGCATCGTCGATCTCTACGGGGGACGCCGAAAGCCTCGCCGTGCAATGGCCAAGCGCCGGCCGGTCAGCGCGATTGCACAGGTTGGAACCGCGACCCTGAACCTGATCGGCGAAGCCAAGCAAATCCTCGACTTCTTGGGCAGACTCGTGATGTCGACGCTGCAGGTATTGAGACAACCGAAGAGCCTCAATCTGCGCGACGTAGGGCTGACGATCGAGCGGGCCGGGGCCGATGCTGCGCCCATCGTGTTGCTGATCAATTTTCTGATCGATTTCGTGATGGCCTACCAAAGTGCGGCCCAACTCAAGCAATTCGGCGCGAGCGCTCGGACTGATACTGCTCGCGCCGATTTTGGTACTAATGGCTGATGCCGTCGGGATCTGTGGCGGCGCGCTCGTGGCATCGCTGTCCCTGGACATCAATCCGCAGAGCTTCATGATCCAGCTCCAGAGCGCGGTAAAGGCCAGCGACATCGTGTCAGGGGTGATCAAAGGCACGGTATTTTGCGCCGCAATCGCCCTCATCTCTTGTCAGCAGGGGTTAGCCACGTCTGGCGGTGCCGAAGGCGTCGGGCGAC
>DASQCO010000162.1:0-15822 GCA_035634635.1 Polyangiaceae bacterium | reverse complement strand
GGCGCGTACACCGGCGCGAAGAAACTACGCATTGGCCGCTTCGAAGAAGCGGATGGCGGCACCTTGTTTTTGGACGAGATCGCCAATCTTTCCATGATGGGCCAAATGAAGCTGCTGCGCGTGCTGCAAACCGGCGAATTTCAGCGCCTGGGCAGCAATGTCACTCGTAAGAGCGACGTGCGGTTGATCAGCGCCACCAACGCAGACTTGCCGCGAGCCATCAGCCAAGGTGCCTTTCGAGAGGATTTGTTTTTCCGGCTCAACGTGATCGAGTTGAAGATCGCAGCGCTGCGCGATCGACCGGACGATATCTTGCCGATCGCCGAGTTCTTTCTCGCGCGACACGCCGAGCGCAACAAAGGCTACTACGAGCTCGATGGTGAAGCGCGTCGCGCGCTCGTCGATCACGAATGGCCGGGGAACGTGCGTGAGCTCGAGAATCGCATTCAGCGGGCAACTCTGGTTTGCCAAAGCGCGCGCGTCACCGCCTCCGATCTTGGCCTTGGTCCCTCGACGAACGGGGCAAAACGAGCGTCGCAGTCCGGTGCCGAACCCCCACCCTTCGCCTTTCCTGCGACGCCAGTGGTGCCTTCGCCGCCATCGGCGCAAGATCCCGAGCGCATGGAGATCGAGCGTGTGTTGGTGGAGAGCGGTGGCGTGATAGCGACTGCCGCGGCGCTGCTCGGGATCAGCCGCCAAGCGCTGTATCGGCGCATGGATCGCCTGGGGATCGAGCTCGAGCGCAGGCCCAAGGCTTGATGTCTGCCGCGCTCATCGGCCTCGTCGTCAGCAGCGTCGGGCTGTTAGCGGCGCTGGTTTTCGCGCGCAAGAATGCGCTCAAGGTCAGCCTGCTCGAGCAGGCGCTGCGCGACGCCCGCGCCGAGCACGAACAGAAGGAGCGCCTGCTTCAGACCGTAGTCGAGAACGCGCCGATGGCGATCGTCGTCTACGGCCAGACCGGGAAGCTGCTCTATTCGAACGCCGAGGCGCGTGAATTGTTCTTCGAGGGCCAATCGCTCACCGGCGAGAACTTCTTGCGCTTGCTCGACCGCGCGCCAGAAACGCTGCGCCAAGCCTTGGTCGTCGAGAGTGACGCTCTGTTCACCGTCGAGGAAGACGGGCAAGCCGGGACGTATCACCTCGCTAAGCGCTACTTCGATCTCGAGCATCAACCGTACACGCTGCTCATGGTCAAGCACCTCACTCCCGAACTCGGTCGCCAAGAGATCGAAGTCTGGAAAAAGGTGATTCGCATCATCAACCACGAGCTGAACAACTCGCTCGCGCCCATCTCCTCGATGGTGCACTCCGCGCGCCTGATCGCGAAAAACCCAGAAAAGCTCGACAAACTCGAGCGCGTGTTCGAAACCATCGAGGAACGTACCTCACACTTGGCTGCGTTCTTGGAGGGCTACGCGCGCTTCGCCCGCTTGCCCAAGCCGCGCGCGGTGCGCGTACCCTGGGCGCCGTTCTTGGACGGCATCCGCATGCTCTATCCCGATCTGACCGTCAGCGAAGCGCCCAGCCAAGACGGCTACTTCGACGCGGGCCAGATCCAACAAGCAGTCATCAACTTGCTGAAGAACGCTTTCGAAGCCAGCAGCGAGCGCGCAGGCGTCGAACTCTCGGTCAGCGCGACTGAAGGTGGCGCGGCCACGCTCACGGTCTCGGATCGCGGGACGGGCATGACCGATGAAGTGCTGAAGAACGCGCTCTTGCCCTTCTTCTCCACGAAGGAAAAAGGCACCGGATTGGGGCTCGCATTGTGTCGAGAGATCGTCGAGGCACACCGCGGAAAACTTCGCGTCGCGCGGCGCGAAGGCGGCGGAATCGAGGTTTCGATCTGGTTGCCGAGCCGTAGTGCGTCGCTGCCGAGTCGGACCGGGCGGTTGACGCTGACGCGGGGCTGAGCCGGTATCCCGACGAACGGGAACCGGTTCATTCATCACGCGAGTGGGACGCCCAACCACAGTTGTTGGACGCGGTACCAAAAGAGGCGGTCGACCGGTTCAAATTCCCCGCCGCCACGCGCGGCTTTTGGTGTACCAATAAGAGCAATGCTCGGTGTCCGGGAGTGGCGTGTGCGAGGTCCGTTTCGGGACCTCACGCTTCGTATGGTGTCATCGGGCCGCGACGAAGCGCGTAAGAATTCGTCGGCGGCTCTCTTGAACGAACTGTTGTTCGAACTTCGCCATTCCAATGTGGAGGTTTTCAGAACGCTGCAGCAAGTGCACCACGCGTTGCGTGGCATTGGCGCTCCGGGAGGGTTTTCGCGCTCGCAGGCTCACTCGCCCCAACTCCACGCTGAGTTCGAGCGCGATCTGCACACGGCGCTGCGAACGGGCCGACTCGAGATCGCCGAGTCGTGGCGCTCGACGCGCCCGGCGCCCAGAAATCTGACTTCGGTCCCGCCCAACCTCGGCCCCCAGCCGCTCGAGTCGGAGGACGAATCGAGCAAGTTCGAAGTCCGCTTCGTGGATGAAGCCGGTCAGGCGATCGACGGCATGGAAGTCGTCTTCAGTGGCGGCGGCCAACAGGACAAGCAGACCACGGACGGCGGCGGCGTTGCCCGGACCACCATCCCGGTGAGTTTCGCCAGCGTGAGTGTCGTCAACATGACGAAGCTAGGCGAGCTTCTCGAGACACGCTGGGAAAAGCTTCGAACACCGAAGCCCAATACCGATCCGAACGCTCGGGATTTCGTTTTTACGCCCACGCTCTCGTCCTTTTCACTGGAGAGCGACAAGCCGCAGACCATCATCCTCAGGCCACAGCTCGGCAACCTGTTCGCGGAGCTGTGGGACAAGAGTGGTCGAGTTTTGCACGCCAATCGCGACTACACGATCAGCGGGCCAATGAAGCTCGAGGGCACCACCGACGAGCGTGGTCAACTGCGGCACGAAGAGGTGCCGAACGGCGACTACACGCTCACTCTGACCCTCAAGCATTTCGAGGGTGAGCCGGACGAAATCCAAGAGACGTACCAGACCCAGTTGTTGGTATTGGACGCGCGAGTGAGCGAGCCGCAACTGCGCATGATCGGCGCCGTGCCACGCGTCGTCAAAACCCAATTGGATATGTTCTTCGACACGAACAAAGCGTTCCTTTTGCCCTCGGCGCTTCCGGCAGTGCAAAAGCTGCGTCAGATCTATACAGACAACGTGCCTGCCCACCTGCTCGTCGTGGGCCACGCCGACACGAAGGGTGGCTCTAGCTACAACGACACCCTTTCACTCGAACGCGCTGAAGCGACCGCTTCCTTTTTGAAGGACGATGTCGACGCCTGGTACAAGTTCTACGGCACGGACATCGCCGCTCAAAAACGGTGGGGAAAAGTCGAAGATCACTTGATGATCATCTCCATGCCGGGCTTCGAGGCCAAGCCGAAAGCTGAAGGGGAAATCGCTTGGTTCCAGCGCACGCGAGGACTCGGGATCGACGGTAAGGCGGGCAAGGAAACGCGCCACGCGCTGATCGAAGAGTACATGTCGCTCGATGGTGCGTCGCTCACGGGCACGAAGGGGGCGTAAGCATGTCTAAACCGGTTCAAAGCAACGGCGAGATCGACGTCATCGCGCACGGCGTCGGTGAGAATTTTCCGCTCGACGACAGCGGTGAGGAATTAGACGCAGCTCCGGAAGACGAGAAGCGCGATCGCATCGACCGCCGCGTCGAGCTGTTCTTCTTCGATCCGGAATTCGGGATTACTCCGCCGCCCCCGAGCAAGAACTCGAAACCTGGCAGCACCCAGTACCCGGCATGGCGTGATCGCGTCACTGAAGTCGTGGAACTGACGGCGGGGGATCTGGATGGCCCCGAGGTCATCTTTGCGGAATTGGCAGATGCCCATTTCCGCACCAACAGCGCGGTCGTGTTGCCCGAGGGCGAAGTGCCGGATGGAGACGGTGGGCATGAAAGCCTGAGCTCGGTCGGCGTGATTGCGACCACGCTCCGCTTCAACGAAGATCACGAGGGTCGCACCATGCTGGTTGCCGGCCACGCCGACACCACCGGGGACCCCAAGTTCAACCAGACGTTGAGCGAGGAACGCGCGAAGGTCGCCCTCGCGCTGCTCAAGGGCGGTAGCGAATCACGCGATACGTTCCGAAAGTTGTGCAACGCGCGCCACACCGTCGCGGACATCAAACAAATCCTGTCCTGGGCTTCACGCGCATTCTCGGGTGTTCGTTTCGACTGCGACCCGGGTCCAATCGACGACAACGCGGCCACGCTCGATCATCCACTGCGCAACTTCCAACGCGATTTCAACGCCAATAAGAAAACCATCGGCTCGACCGCCGCGGATTTGAGAATTGATGGCTCGGCGGGCGAGCTGACTTGGGGCGCGTTCTTCGATTGTTACGAGTTCGCGCTGCAGCAAGAGCTCGGCGAAACGCCCGCGAACTTAGCCGCGCTGCGGCAAAAGATTACGTTCACGGACCCCGATCACGAGTCGCTCGGATTCAGCGAGTTCTTTCCGATCGACGAACTCGGCGTCGACAACTTCCGCAGTCAGGCCAATCGCAGAGTCGAACTTTTGTTTTTCGATCCCGGTGAAGAGCCCGATATTGCGCACGCGGCCGCCGATCCGCAGACCAGCGAGCTGTATTTGCCGGGGTTGTACAAGCGCGAGCCACTGCCTCCGTCGGACTCGGCGCGGCGCGTGCCGCTCACCCTCCAAATCGTCGATCATCAGGGATTTCCGGTGGAAAACACGATCGTGATCCTGACGATGCCGAATGGCGAAGAGCAGGAACTGCGTACGGATGACCAAGGCAACCTCAACGAACAAGTGCCGCCCGGAACGGTCGCGATTCGACTGACGGACGGGCGCTTCGTGCACTTCGGCTCGGAATACGCGAACTATCAGCACGATCCAGTTGCCGAGTTGCAAAGCCTCGCCAGCACCCCCGCAGACGTGCTCACGGGTAACAGCCTCGACACCTCACTGGATGATCACAACACCACGATGAGCGACTTCACCTCGACGAACGATTTCACACCGCTCCCCTGAGGGCGCCTGCGTAAACAACCATGGTAAAGCCAGCGAAGAGCGCAGCGGCCAAAAGGCCCGTCGATCAGGTCGTCGAATATTTTTTCTGTCGAAACGTCCGGTGCAACTATCACGCGAGCTTCCTGAAAGGCTCCCTGCCGGCGACCTCGGGAATCGTCGAAAATCAGACCTGCCCGAGCTGCGGCCTCAACACGATCACGCAAATCGAGTTCACGCAAAAGTCGAACATCCCGTTGACGGTGGCGCAACCGGCGCAGGCACTACCCGCCGACCCCTATGGCGGACTCTCGCTGCGTTTCGGCGACGACGATTCGAAAACGATCTTCGAAGGGCAGATCAACACGGATCCCCATCACCAAGGCGCGCATTATGTCGGCGAGCTTCAACGCGATCTGCTGCGACTCGGGTTCTACGGTCCAGCGCGTGGAGGCGAAACCGTGGGCGTGTTCAGCACCATGCTGCTCGGCGGCGTGCTCGATTTCAAACGCTTCCTGACAGAACAGTTCCAGGTGACTGCTGAAGACGACTTGGCGAAGGTTCAGAAAGCAGTCGCCGATCAAAAGACCGAAGAAGCCAAGGGCCTGGCAAAAGCTCAGGCGAGCTCATCGCCATCTGCAGCGCCTCCGCCCGGCCAGTCTCAAGCTCCTGCGAATCCGCCGGGCGCCTCGCCTGCCCCGACACCCACGCCGGGCGCCGGCGCAGCCGACGATGACCAGGGTACTTCTCTACCCATCTTCTTTCCGAAAAATGGCTTGATGAGTCCGAGTGAAGTCTACTCGTCCGTCCCCACTTGGGGGAAGGCGCTGGGTTCGTCGACGACTCCGACGCCTGGGCTGGTAGCCGCGACGCTCGAGAAATGGGCCGCGCTCTGGGATCGATTCAATCGCCAAAAGTCACCGAGCGACATTCCGACGCTGCAAGCGAACGTCACTCAGCTCGGCGCAACTCGCGACACGCTGAAGTCCGCTGTGACCAAGTCGGCACAGGATGGGAGCACACTCGCCCAACAGCTCGCGCGCCTGACTTTAGCCCGCAAGGCGGGGACGCTCGTCGACGCACAGGTGAATCCACTGGTTGCCGCCGTCGACGCGCTGCTTGCGGAGGTAAACGCGAACGGCACGGCATTGGCAACCGCGGAGCAGGACACGCAAGCGATGGACGCGGTACTGCCACCCCCGTCAGCGCCGGCAACTCCGCCGCAGCCCGCACCGCTGACGCTTACCGCTTCCACGCCGGCCGCACCCGATCCGCTCGCACCTCCGCTCGCAGCTGCGCTCACCAACTTCGATCGCGTCGTGAACGATGAGAGCGCGTCGCGAGCCATCATCAAAAACCAGCGGCTCGTGGTCACCTTCATCGACACGAAGATTGGCAAGACGAGAACCGCAGCCAATACGCGGGGACAGCCGAGTAGCTTCGCCGGTCGAAGCTCGCAACTGGAAAAGGACCTGCGCGCGCAAACGGATGCTGCGGATCTCGTGAGCACCACGCTCAAGACCATCAACACGGACATGAACGCGGCGACTGCCGCGGCGGCGGCGTTGAACAACCGGCCTCGGACCGGCAAACCAACGCCCAGCTTCACCAATCTTCGCAACACCGCGCTCACGCAATCCGCGTTCTGGGTTCAGCCGGCGGCGCCAGCGGTGCCCGGTAAATCGCCGGCGGTGAGCCTGGGCCCCGTACCCGCGCTCACCACGCGCATGAATACGCTCCAAGCACAGTGGCAAGCAGCTGGTTTCTCTGCGCCGACCGAATGGGCTGGGATACAGGCCACCATCAACACGCTCCAAGCAACCATCACTACCTATCGCACTGAGATCCAAAAGTCGGATGCAACGACTTTGATGGACAGCTATGTGGAGTTGCTGCGCGAGTTCGGCCAAGTAGACGTAGCGACTGCGCGCTACATCCGCCGAATGGTGATCAACGGCTCACTCGCGGGGATCCCGATTTTCCGAACGCCGATGGGCAAGGAAATCATCGCCTTCAACTTGACCACGGATCTTCCGACCGCTGTCAATGCGGCAGTCGCAGCGGCTGGTCGAACCGATGCGCCTCTGCCAATCATCAATTTCATCTTTAAACACGAGAGCGGCGGAGCTCATACAAGCTCTTTCGGCGGCGGTTCGCCCTTCGTAAAGCTGGGCATTGATTGGTCCACGCCAGGCGATAGCAGTTTCTTCCGGGAACGAACCACGCCGGGCAGTAAGCTCAGCACGAGTCGCGGTTGGGGTGTTTCGGCGTTCACGACGTTCAGCAAGCAGACTCAACTGGCGATCACCACCGGACTAACATCGAATCCGCCCAATCCAGCGCGTGGCCCGCTCACGGATTTCGAGTTCTTCGCTGGAGTACCGTTGGGCACTGAAGGGGGGCCGCCGCCAATCCCATTGGTGATCGCCTCGGGCATCGAGAGCGCCACCGAGGGCGTCAAAGTGTTTCTCTCGAAGTTCAAGGGGACTCAAGCCAAACGCGAGTGCACCTTCAGCACGCGACATGACTGTAAGAACTGCGTCAAGAACCTGCAGCTCGGCAGTCCGACTTTGGAGAATGGCAAGCCCAAGGTCAAAGGAGGCATGGATTTCTTCAACGAGACCGAGGGCGACTTTCAGCGCGAACTGGTAGGCGGAAACCTCAGGAGTCATCGTTTTCGATCAATCGATCGCGTCGCGCAATTGATCCAAAATGGTCTGTACGTGATCCCTGCGAGTACACCCGTCCCTGGTCAGAAGGTAGTCCCCAAGCAGGTCGCTGCGCTGACCGAAAGCGATACCTTGGAGTTTCCCTGCTCGTGGTTGACGGCGGTGACGCTGTACGCGGGCCAGGGGGAAATCGCCTGGTACTACGCACTAACCGCCGTCAAGAAGCTCTAACTGACCGTGCTACGGTTGCGCGCGCTCGAAAGTGGCGCATCGAAAAGAGAGCGAAGGCACAAGGTGGCGAGTCTCCCGCTGCCTCAATGCCACCATGTCCGCAAGCGGAGGAACATCGGTGTCGTGACTCAGCCCGCGTGCCACGCAGTATTGCTGTCCAGTCGGGGCCGCCTCGAGCGTGAAGCACGTTGCCGTCATTTCAAAGCCGTTCGTCGCCATACCGATGACGCCGAACGGGCTTCTGTCCCGAACGTTGCTATCAACTCGACACGGCTGGTCAGGCATGCGTGCTTCTGATGCGCAAAAGTCCGGTGTTCGACTGCTCAAGCCTTCGGGATAGGGGGTGTTGCCCCACGGAAACTTCCGCCCGTCACTACCCAGCGCGGCAAACAGCCATTGCTGGTCCGTAGGCAAGCGCGCCCGCCTACCCGGCAACAGGTTGTCACAAAAACACTCGGCTTGAGCTTGGGTGATGCACCCCGCTGGGCTTTCGTCGGGCGTGCCCATCATGCATACGCTGTCCTGCTTGCCGCACTTTTCGCCATTCCACTTGGGCGTCGAAACTTCGGTGCGGTCGATGCAGAATGCCTGAATGTGAAAGGTTTGCCGTTGCGGACTGACGTCACGCTTACCTGGCACTCTTGCCGTAAAAGACAGATCTCCCTCCGGAATGAACAACATGCCTTCGGGGCAATCCGCTTGGTTGCGGATCGCGAGCGGGTTCGACGCTGCCGCGGTGCTTTTCGAAGGTACAGCAGCAGTCACCGTCGGCGGAGCCGACTCACCGGGCGTGGGATCCGCACTCGGTCGCGCGCCTGCGGAGGGCGTGCGACTGCACGCGGTCGCGAGGAGCACAATCAGAGGCAAGCGCGTTGGCAACGGGGTTCCAAGCATGGGCGGATAGTGGCAACGATGGCAATGCCTGGCAACAGGGCTCAGGTCCTAGGCTCGAAACGCCAACGAGGGGCATCTAGCTGACCGAGCTAAAGTTGCGCGCGTTGGGAGGTGGCGCATCGAAAGGAGAGCGACGCCCCGATGTGTCGAGTCTCCCGGTCTTCCAGTCCGGGAAATTGCGCAAGCGGAAAAACGTCAGTGGAATGGTTGAGTCCGCGTGAGACACAATATTGACCAGCAGTCGGAGCCGCTTCGAGCGTCAAGCATGTTGCCGTCATCTCAAAGCCATTGGTTCCCATTCCGATGACCCCAAAGGGGCCCTTGTCTCGGGTGTTACCGTCAACACGGCAGGGCTCATATGGCATGCGCGATTCGATCGCGCAGAAGTCTGGCGTTCGACTGCCCAGGTCGTCGGGATACGGCGTGTTTCCCCAAGGAAACTTGCGCCCGTCACTACCTAGCGCTGCGAACAGCCACTCCGGATCCGTAGGCAAGCGCGCTTTATTGCCCGGCAACACATTCTCACAATAGCACTCGGCTTGAGCTTGAGAGACGCACGCTGCGGGGCCGATGCGCGAAGTGCCGCTCATGCATTCGCTGTCTTGCTTGCCGCACGTTTCCTTATTCCACTTGGACGTCGGCACTTCAGTGCGGTCGATGCAGAACGCTTGGATGTGAAAAAATTGCGGTTGCGGGCTTTGGTCGCGCTTGCCCGGCACCTGCGCGATAAATGAGAGATCTCCCTCCGGAATGAACAACATGCCTTCGGGGCAATCGGCTTGATCGCGGACCGCCAGCGGGTTGGACGTTGCCACCGCATTTCTCGAAGGCACAGCAGCAGTTGCCGTTGGCGGAGCCGACGCACCGAGCGTGGCCTCCGCGCTCGCTCGCGCGCCCGCGGAAGGCATGTGACTGCATGCGGTCGCGAAGAGCGCCATCAGAGGTAAGCGCGTCGCCCAGGTGATTTCGACCATGACTAATACCAGCGCGGATAGGACGGGTTAAAGTTGCGCGCGTTCGGAGGTCGCGCATCGAAAGGAGATGGACTCCCTGATGTTCCGAGTCTCCCGGGGCTCCAATGCGGCAAATTCCACAAGCGGCGGGACGTCTGTGGAGTGGTTGAGTCCGCGTGCAACGCAATACTGACCACCGGTCGGATCCGCTTCGAGCGTGAAGCAGCTTGCGGTCATTTCAAAGCCATTCGTCGCCATTCCGATGACCCCAAACGGGCTCTTGTCTCGAGTGTTGCTGTCGACACGGCACGGCTCATACGGCATTCGCGCTTCGATCGCGCAGAAGTCTGGCGTTCGACTGCCTAGGCCGTCGGGATAAGTGGTGTTGCCCCAAGGAAACTTCCGCCCGTCACTGCCCAACGCAGCGAACAGCCACTCTGGATCCGTCGGCAAGCGCGCTGTCTTGCCCGGCAATAAGCTTTCACAATAGCATTCAGCTTGAGCCTGGGTGATGCACGCCGCTGGACTTTCGGCCGGCGTACCCATCATGCATACGCTGTCTTGCTCGCCGCACGTTTCTTTATTCCACTTGGGCGTCGGCACTTCGGTGCGGTCGATGCAGAACGCTTGGATGTGAAAAAATTGCCGTTGCGGGCTTTGGTCGCGCTTGCCCGGCACCTGCGCGATAAATGAGAGATCTCCCTCCGGAATGAACAACATGCCTTCGGGACAATCCGCTTGATTGCGGATCGTCAGCGGATTCGGCGCGGCGACGGTTGGTCGAACCGAAACAGCGAGCGTAGCCTCTGCACTTGGTCGCGCGCCCGCGGAAGGCGTGCGACTGCACGCGGCCGCTAGAAGCACCATCAGAAGTAAGCGCGCTGCCCCCATGATTCCAAGCATGGTCAGGGCGTCTCAGGGCCCCTACAAGTGCCCGACGAGAGCTTCGCTTTGAGCGCCCCATCATCGAGCGGAAGCGGCAAAAGCCGCGGGTGCACCGCATTCTCGTTCAGACGCCACGTAAAGAATCCGTTCAGATCGGCGCACACGAAGACGTCATCAGTCGTGTGTCGGAATTCGAGATGTGTACGCTCGAGCATTAGCTCGCTGATGCGAAACTCGCCTCGGATGTGATCATAGTAAATGCCCATCCCCAGCTCGATCGCGCTCAGCAGGCTGACGAGCCCTGCAAAGCCGATGTACGCGACCCGCTTCGAAGCGGCAAGATTGGCGGCAAACGTCGCGCGCCAAAACGCGAACGCGGCGAGCAAAACAACGATGACGAAGCACAGCGTCGCCCATGGCTGCGCGTATTCAGCGACGACCCAGAACAATTCCTGACGTTGAATGTCATTGATCCAACGTCCAAAGCAAAACACCGCTACGTCAACGACGGTCATCGATGTGACCAGCAGCGCAAAGGTAACGCGAGCTCGGCGCGGGCTCACGGGACGATGGCGATCACATAGGTGAGTCGATAATACAGCGTGCTGAGTAGGTGTGTGCCGACGCCGAACGCGGGCGCTGACGCGGATCCAAAGCGCGCCGTTGCGGTCCCCAAGTCGTCACCACCGTCACTCGCGCCAGTTGACGTGATGGCCAGCTCCGCGCCGGACGGCACGGTTACGGTGGTGCCGAAGCCACCGCCGCCCATGACGATCTTATCGCCCGTGTTCACTTCGGCAGTGGTCAAGAGCGTAACGCTCGATCCGAGGACGTCTGCGGTCAGCGTCCACTTACTCGAGCCAAAGAACGTCGCATCATCCAAGACCTCGACGAGCGTGAAGGTCACGCTCACCTTCGTCGGCGGCGCTGCCTTGTACAAGAACAGGCCGAAACCGGTCTCGATCAGATTGTCTTTGAAACCCGCGGGCGCCATGCCCGGCTCCATGCTGCCGTTCACGGCGAGGCAAGCGGAGGTGGATCCATCCGTGAAGCAGGCCAGGGTGCAGCCCACGGAAAACAGCGCGTCGCGAATCGTATCCAGATCACCAACGGTCTGGTGCGGCTTGAGCACGACGATCAACAGCTTGTCCGAGGGCAGCACCGCGACCACACCGAAGCCGGTGCCTGCCGGAGAACCGGTTTCGACCTGCATGGCTGCGTAGCGGTTGTTGTTGCGCTGGACACAATCCGCGAATTCTTTCGGGTTTGCGGGGATGGAGCTCTTCTTCGGATCCGAGGCGTACACGTTGCCCGTGCCGAACTTGAGCGGCGCACCCGTGCCTGGATTGGGCAAGATCATCGGGCCGAGTCCGCCGGAACCCTCATTGACTGACCCGGGTGGATTGCCCTGACCTGCGCTGTAAGCGGGAGGCGTTGCGCCATTTCTGCCGAAGAAGAAGAAGTCGCTGCCCTTGCCGTTGTCCGGCAAGACCACCGCGCCCGCTTGTTTCACTTCCCCGTTGCTCGTGACGTCGGCCGGATCGCGAACACCGGTACGGGCTAGCCCATAGATCACTTGGCTGCCCGAAAAATAGCCCCCATTGATCACGACTTTGAACGCGGTCGGGAGCGCCTTGATCGTGTCCGACCAGGTAATCACCTTGTCGCGTCGCACGACATCGAAGCGAAAGACGTCGCTGTCGGCAACCACGTAGCGATAAGGACCGTCCGAGAAGAACCCAATCCCGCCACTGAGCAGGGTACGAATCTTTTTGAAGCCGCTGGCCGTGATCGGCTGGGCTTTGAACGTCGTCATTGCGCTGCCCCCTCAAGCCAATTCATCACTGCCCGCGTCGTCACGAACGGCCGGAAGCGTTGCTGCGCGCGCATAGAAAGCCGCAAACTCATGATTGTCGTTCAGTGTGCCCTCGATGCTGTCGAGCAAACGCCCTTTGCGATCCAGAGCCTCGACGAGCAGCACGTCACGCACGCGAGAGGCTTCGTCTTCTTCTACGCCGTTCTGGCGAGCTTGATTGGCTGCGCCTTCGGCAAAGCCGTTCATATTGCTCAGCTGCAGCGCCAACGAGTTCATGCGTTCGCGCAGCGTCTTGGCAACGCCCAATTCGAATTCGAATTCACGGCCATCCGTAGTGATGAGCACGCCCGGCAGCGGAGCGACCGGCTTGGCGATCGGCCGAAAGTAAACCTGACCGTCTGTTTGAAAAAACTGCTCACCTTCGACCAATGCGTCGTCGCCCAAGTGCAAGGACTCGACGTCGATTCGATCGCCGGTTACGCCGAGAAGGAACGCGAGATTGTGCTCGGCAGCATCCGCCATCGGCGTGTCCAGGCAGAGCCGTGGACTGACGTGGATCAGTTGCTTCAACACGGGTTTATCCAACACGTCATTCATGGCCTTCGAGCTCTCCGTAGCGCCGGCAATTTGAAGCTCGACTTGGATCTCGATGTGCCGCACTTCGTTCGCGATCTCCGGCAGCGGAACCTTGAGCGGCCCCGCAGCGACGAACGACGCATCGTCGAACTCGAAGAAGAACGAGCGTGACGGCCGTTGCGGCTTGCTCGGATCGGGAGCCGCGGAGAGCGAGGGATCGTCGAGCGTCACCGGATTCGAACCGATCGTGAATCGCGGCACTTGGTCGTCGCCGACCAACACGATCTGCCCCGCGATCTTGAGCCACGCGCTGTCAGTTCTCTTTTCGGGCGGGCGGACCTGTTCGATCGTCCCGAGCGTGAAGACCAGGGTAGCGGGCTGCGGCGCCTTGGTTGCGAGCGATTTGCCGGCGCCGCCTTTGGTGAGCCGAAGGCGCGCCCGGACGACCGCAGGAACCGTGTCACCCTGGGGAGCGGGCAACGGCCTCATGAGCACACGAACGGAACTCATTGCAGGAAGCCCATCAGCTCATGCACGATTTGGACGCTCGCGTACGCACCCATTCAACGAGCAGCATAACCGAACAAGGGTCGGCGTCTACAGCGCGCCCAGCGTCGCGCGGACAAGCTCGGACACTCGTCCGGACAGCTGTCCGCGCGAAATCAGCGAAAAGAATAGCCCATCGCGACCGTCATCACGACGCTGCTGCGGAAGATTGCGGTCAGCGCCTGTTGCTCGTCGTGTGTAGGTGTGCCGTTCGTCACTTGAACCGGATCGTCGCCCAGCACGGAAGCCCAGCCAACTGCGCCGATCATGGTAAAGCCGCTCTTGGAAACCCAGTCCACGCCAGCGGTGCTCTGCAGCCAGGTCGAAGGCAGGATCTTTACCTGCAGCGGCACGCGATTGGGCTCCTGGGTCTTGTCGGTAAGATCGAGCGGCTCGGAGCCAAGCCCGCTCGCGGCCATCACGCCAACGCCGATGAACGGCGTGACTGGGCCTTTGAGCATCAAATAGCGAGCTCGCAAGCCGACTTTCCAGCCCACGAACGCGAGGCCAGCGCCCAGATCGATCGAGATGTTGGGGTGCGCGCGGTACGTCAGATTGGGGCCGAAACCGGCGATGCCATTCCAACCGACCTCACCAAGTATCGCGAGACGACGCTGTGCGCGAATCGGCCCGGTCGCAGGCCGAACGGGTTTTGGCGCTGGGTCGATCACCACTACTTGCGGCGCAGATTCCGTGGGCTCCGGCGTCGATTCAGGCGGCGGCGTGTCGTCCAACGTAGGTAGCGTGTCGGTACCTTCGGCGTGCGCGAGCTGCGTGCAGAGCATGCACGCGGCTGCAGCACACACAGCCAGGCAGCGGACACCAGAGAACATCCCTGCTGCGTAAGCACGAGCCGGGCCAAGTCTACGCGAGCTCAAAATGTACCTCCGAGCATGGCCCCGAGGCCATCGGCGAAAAAAACCGGAGCCACTCGCACGCTCGCCTTGGGAGCGGGAGGAGGAGCGGGCGGCAACGCGCCAGGCCGCGGCCCAGTGCGAAACAACAGCTGTGGATCGGGCTGGTCGAGCTCGTGCAGGAACAACCCAGTGATGAAAAAACCAGCAGAAACGGAGAGCGTTACGCCCGTCGCGAGCCGGTAGCGATCACGATCATTGATGGCGGTCTTGTAGCCCGTCAACTCGGCGGGACTGACGTTCTGCGTCTTGATCCTACCCAGAAACTGCTCGGCGTCGCCCTCGGATCGGATCGCAAAACCGCTGAGAATCAGGCCCGCGGCGAACGCCGCGCTGCCCGCGATGAACATCCCTTGGGACGCGATGCGCTGCGCCGTCTGATCGAGCGTCACGCGGATGTTCTGGGACTTGCCGCGTTGGAGTGTCACGTCACGCAACGCGACGGTGTGCCCCTTTTGAGCGACGGCCACGCGATGCTTGCCGCTCGACAGCTGCACCTTCACCCCTTCCCCACCCGCACTGGCGTAGGCGCCGTCGATGTAGATGTCGGCGTCGGGGGACGTCCAAAGTCCGAGCGTACTCGGTCGCTCGCGCAGCGAAATGGGAGTTAGCGTGAGCTCGCCGGGGATCGCGTTGAGCTCGCGCTCGGTCGGGAAAAATCCGGGCGCACTGACACGCACGCGGTGCTTTCCGGGTTCGACTTCGCGAATCAACGGCGAAGACGTGGCGGGCGCGCCGTCGAGCACGAGCTCGGCACCGGGTGCGTCGGTCGTGACCAACACGCGGGTTCGGCGAACGGCTTCTGAGCTCGGCTCAGGGCGTGAGGTCGCTTTGGGTTGTGCGGCGGCAAGCGGTTCGAGCTGCGAGAGTGCATCGAGCGCATCGGCTCGCCTCGACCCAGTCGGCGAAAGGTCGATGTACTGACGAAACAGCGCGATCGCGCGATCCAGGTGTTCGCGTTCGTGATCGACGAAGTATTGGCGGCGATGCGCTTGCGCGAGCGAAAATGCGATCGCGGGCAGCGGCGTGAGTTGATAGGCCGCGTCGAGCGCTTGAATCGCGGCCAAGTAGTCGCCCGCTGCGTACGCTGTCGCGCCGGCCTTGAAGTCTTCTTTGGCGCGATCGAGATCCGAGGGCGGATCTGCGGCGAGCGCAGACAGCGGCCAGCACAGACCGCCCAGCAACAACGCAATCGATGCGCGCCTCATGGCACCTTTAGCCCCGCCTTGAGGACGCGCAGCTGCCCGGACTCCGAGAACACCAAGTCGCTCAGGTGATCGCCGTTCACGTCGGCTGCGACGATGCCCGTGCCGTTTTTCACGATGACGCCACCGGGGACGTCTTCCGG
>DASQCO010000161.1:0-3877 GCA_035634635.1 Polyangiaceae bacterium | reverse complement strand
TCATCCGCAACAAGGACCTCGAGCGGATGGAGTACGACGATCCCGCCAAGGTCTTGCAGTCAATCCCCGGCGTGTATGCGCGCGGTGAAGACGGCTTCGGGCTGCGCAACAACATCGGGCTACGCGGCACGAGCTCGGATCGGAGCAAGAAAGTGGCGCTGATGGAGGACGGCGTGCCGTTCGGCCCGGCGCCGTACTCTGCACCTGCGGCATATTACTTTCCGCTGATGACGCGCATGACGCAGGTGAGCGTCATCAAAGGCCCTGCCGCGATCGTGTACGGGCCTCAGACGATCGGCGGAGCACTCAATCTCATCACGCGGCCGATCCCGACCGCGCCCGCATTCGGGCTCGACGTGGCCGGCGGCAGCTACGGCTACGGCAAGATCGATGGTTATTACGGCTGGAGCGACGATCACAACGGCGTGCTCTTGACCGGCACTCACCTGCAGAGCACCGGCTTCAAAGAGCTGAAGGACGACGCCAACACCGGATTTTATCGCAACGAATTCATGCTCAAAATGCAGCATGTCTTCGATCCCCACTCGGAACACCGCCAAGAGCTGAGGCTCAAGCTCACCTACTCGGAAGAGGTTTCGAACGAGACTTACCTCGGGCTGAGCGACGCTGACTTTCGCGAAAATCCGCTGTTGCGCTACCCTGTAACGGCGCTCGACCAAATGAAGAATCATCGCACGTCCGCGGTGCTCAGCCATGTGATGCATCCGACGCGCAACATGACCGTGACGACCAACGCTTACCGTCATGACTTTCACCGCACGTGGCGCAAAGTGAATCGCTTTCGCGGCGCAAACTTGTTCGACGTGTTGAGCGACGCCGAGAGCGCGCAAAACGCTGTCTATCGCGCGATCTTGGCGGGCGAAGCCGACACCTCGAACGCGAATGAAGTGCTCATGATCGGGCCGAACCAGCGCGAATTCGTGTCGCAAGGCATCGATTCGCGCGCGACCTTGGCGGGCACGACCGGACCGCTCGCGCACCGCGTCGAGTACGGTATGCGCTTTCACAACGACAGCATCGAGCGCCGTCACAGCGAGGACGGCTTCATCGTCGCCGGCGGTGATTTGCTGCCGGAAGGCACCCCAACGACGGTCACCGCCTTCAACGAAGCCACGACGAGTGCGTTTTCGATGCACGCCATCGACGCGGTGACCTGGCGCAAACTAACGGTCACGCCCGGGCTTCGCTTCGAGCTGATGCGCTCCAAGTTCTTGGACAAACTCGGTGATACGCCGACCACCACCTACGGGACTGCGCACGCCATCCTACCGGGCATCGGCGTGTACCAGGAGTTGTTTCCGTACTTCGGCGTGCTGGGCGGCGTGTATCGCGGCTTCAGTCCGCCCGCGCCGGGCAGCGAGGGCGTGTCCCCCGAGCTGAGCGTGAACTACGAAGTGGGCGCGCGCTACATGTCTCGCGCCGTGCGCCTCGAACTGATCGGCTACTACAACGACTACTCGAACTTGACCGACATCTGCACGCTGTCGAGCGGTTGCGTCGACGCGGGGTTGGATAAGCAATACGACGCAGGCAAGGCTCGCATCTACGGCATCGAGGCGTACGCGCAGAGTGAACCCGCGATTGGAGCGGTGAAGTTTCCGCTCTCTCTAGCGTACACGCTGACGCGCACGGAATTTCAGAACAGCTTCTCTTCCGAAGATCCGGTCTTCGGTGACGTCAAGAAGGGCGACGAGATCCCGTACGTCCCACGTCACCAGTTCAACGCCATGCTCGCCGCCGAATACGGCCCGGCGAGCGTCTACGGCAATGCGACGTACATCTCGCGCATGCGCGAGCAGGCCGGCAGCGCGCCGCTCGATCAGGTGATCGCCACGGACTCGCAATTCGTCATGGATATCGGCGCGAGGTACCGCGCGCTGCGCTGGCTCGATATCTACGGCAACGTGCGTAACCTTTTCAACGAGCTCGATCTCGTTTCGCGCCGTCCCTTTGGCGCGCGTCCGAATGCACCGCGCATGTTTCAGATCGGCGTGAAGATCAAACTGTGACTTTCCCCTGCCGGCGGGCGTGGACTCTCTTTCCCTCCGCCCAACCGCTCGTCCCGCCGGCAGAGGGTCTTTGAGGCGTTGCGTGTCGGATCGCTCCGCTTTGGCGAGAGTCGCGAGCGATGCCAAATTTCCTTGGTTCAGCGGGCGTGTTACCGTGCTGCTGCGCATGGCAAAGCCGGCTGTCTTCATCGGCTCATCCACCGAAGGTTTGGAGTTCGCCCGGGCAGTCCGATCCCAACTCGACCCCGATGCGGAGGTGACCTTGTGGAACGACGAGGGCACCTTCAAGCTCGGCGAGACATTCATCGAGTCACTCATCAACGCGCTCCCGCGGTTCGACTTCGCGATCTTGCTGCTGACGCCCGATGATCTGATCGCTAGCCGTAGTCAGGACCGCTTCGGCCCGCGCGACAAAGGCAAACCCGCGCAGGCGGAGCGGCGGAACCTAAGATCGGATGGCATGCAACCTGGGCGGCGGCTCACTCGGCTCGGGCAAAATCCAATCGGCCTTGCCAAATCCGTCTTCGATCTGCGAAAGGTCCACACTCGGATCAATCAGCCGGCGAATCGCGCGGCCGTTGAGCGAAACCCAGGTGTCGGCTCGTACTTCGATTGGGCCTAGCCCTTTCGCCTCGTAGTCATCACGAATGCGGTGGGCGAGCTGCAAAATCAAATCCGGTTGGCTCGACATCTCGCGCTCTTGCAAGCGCGTGAGGTATTGATGAGGCGCGACGAAATAGGTGCGACCCGTACGCGGCGCGCGCACCACGAAGGTGATGCTGCCGTTCTTTTCGCGCACCATCACGCGCCAAGAAAAGCGCATGCCCTGCTCGTGCCAACGCACTGAGCCACCATAAGCCAAAAACCGAAGCGGGAATGCGACTTGGAACACGCAGTACGCGACGCCCAGCGCGAACCAAGCTCGAGACCAGCGATTGGCAGGTGGAGAAACCGCTGGCTCGGCGATGGTGGTCGGGAGACGTACCCTTAGGCGCGTAGCGAGCTTTCTCGGCCAGCTCGGCGAAAAGAACACCAACGCCGACAACACCATGATGACCGGGAACATCCCGATCGGGAATAGCAGCCCAGTGATGCAATGAAAGCCAATCACCAACAGATATGCGTACGGCCGCAACCTCGGCACCATCAACAACCAAGGAATACTCGTATCGAACACGAACCCCGCCCAGCTCATCACCGGAGCCGCCCAGTCCCGCGCCAAGATCATGCCAAGGATCGGCGTATCCGCTCGCGACAAGAGCCAGATGCGCACGGGCTCGGCGTGGAACAACCAATCCCCATGCGCCTTGGCCAAGCCGGCAAAGGTGTACACGACCGCAACCTGAAACCGGAACAAGTACAACCACGCAGCCGGCACGGTAGCGCGCGCCGTGCGCGGCCGCAGGAGCGCATCGAGCGAGCAGACCTTTCCCGCGGGAGAGACCGCCAACAACAACGCGAGCAAACTCGCGAGATAATAGTGGTTCAGGTACGTCGTGACATCGAGCAACTGCAGATACGTGAATCCGACGAACAACCCAAAGGCTGCGACACGAAATAGCAGTCCAACGCTGACCAGCACACACAGCGCCGCGAGCAACCAAAACAGCGCGTGCATCACGGGCGCGGACGGCACCGCCACCCAAGAAAACCCCCAGTATTTGAAATGAAACTGCGGAACAACGAACAACTGATCGATCCAGCCGTAAGCCAGAAACCGCAAGCTGCTCGTCAGTAACGTGAGACCGAACAGCACGCGAAACGCGGCCAGCCACGCACTATCCACCGGGTTGCGCAGTGTCGCAGCCAACGCCCGCATGCGTTCAGTCATTGTCGGTTCCCGCACC
>DASQCO010000160.1:0-41909 GCA_035634635.1 Polyangiaceae bacterium | reverse complement strand
TCGGCGAAACCCGATCCGCTCGCCAACGGCGCCTGGTTCTGACGACCAAGGACCTTGACCTCGCGCGGCTCGGCGCCGCAATAATACCCGGCCCATGGCCGAGAACAGCGACGACCTCGAGCGACTGAGCCGCGAACAGCTGATCTTGAAAGCGCGCGTGCTCGGCGTCGAGCGCCCTGAGTTGATGACTCGCGTCGAGCTGCGCGACGAGATCGTGCGCTGCTCCGAGCCGGACATCGCTCAGCAAAAGCGCGCACGCGGCTTCCTGGGCGTCGCGCGCGATCTGGTTGCGAGCGTGGTCGAAGCTGGTCTCAACTTGCCAGACGCCGCGGCGCTCATTCGCGGTGACGCCAACCGCGAGACCCATTGGAAGGGACCACCGCCAGTCGCCACGGTCACGCTGGCGGAAATCTACGCGACGCAAGGTCACCTGGATCGCGCGCTGCGCATGCTCGATGAAGTGCTGGCCAAGGAACCCGATCACGACGCAGCGCGAGCTCTTCGCACGCGCCTGGCGACCGCCACCGATCTGCCAGCTTCGCCAGCGCGCCGCCGTCAAAAGATCTCCTTTGCTGAGAACTCACCGTTCAACGCGCCCGCGCCCGCCGAGCCCTCGGTCGTCTCCGAGAGCGACCCCACGACGGCACCCGAGCCGGAGGCGACGATCAATTTCGCTCCCTCGCCGCCGGTCGCTCCCGAGCCGGAAGCAACGCTCGATTTCTCTCCCGCGCCGGAGCCCGAGCCGGTCGTTGCGCCCCCGCCGGAAGCCGAGCCGGTCGTTGTGTCCGCGCAGGAAGCCGAGCCCGTCGCTGCGTCCGCGCCGGAAACTGAGCAAATTGTCGAACCCGAGCCGATCGCTGCGCCCGAACACGAGCCCGAGCTGCAGGTGACCGCCGCCCACATCGAGCCAACGCCGTCTGACGTTCCACCGCACACCGAGCCAGTCGCAGCCGCGCCGGACGAGGTGCCACTCGCGGTCGAGCCCGAGTCAATTGCGCCTGCTCCTGCTCCTGCTCCGGCCTCGCTGCTCACTCTCTCGGTCGCCGGACAACGCCAGATCTATTGGGAGCTACCTGCTGAATCGCTCAGCGCGCTCCGTGCACATGCGCCCAGTGGGCGCCCCGTGGTTCGCGTGATCACGTTTCGCACGCGCGCCGGGCGCGTCGAGCGTCACTCGAACGACCTCACACCCGATTCCGAGGTGGGCTTCGCGGTGCTCCCGAATCTGCGTGCGGACGCGGTTGTGCGAGCGGTCCTCGGTTGGCAAACCGAGGGGCGCTTCATGCCGTATTTGGTGGCTTCCGATCTGCCCTCGGGCATTCCGAGCGGACGGCGCAACGGTCCGTTCCGCGCGAACTCGCTCGTCGGCGCAGTCGCCCATGAGGTAGAGCAGCGCGCGCTCAGCCACTGCAGTCGCCGTCCGGCGCATTGATCTTCATTCCGTGCGCAACCAGCGCGCCCTTCTGCCCGAACTCTCCCGCATGCGGATTTTTTGGGTGGTAGCAGGGTGCAGCGTGGTTCTGGCCGCATCACCGGCCCGTGCCTCGCCGGGTCCAGCCGATTTCTCCGTCTCACTCTCGGCGGAGTATCGGCGTGGCTACATTGCCGAGGAGTGGTCGGCGTTCTTAGCCCTGAATGTGCCGTTCGATCGCTTCGTCGCGCCGCGAGCTATGCACGCCGAAACGCGTTGGTCAGAGGGACCCCCAAAAAAAGAAAGCCCACCCACGCCAGCAACCCCTGCGCCATCGGCGCCCCCCGCTGCCGGAGCCGCACCGAACGCGCCAACCGTGTCCGCGCCGGTGCTGAGCAAGCGACTCGCGCGCGGCACGGTGCGGCATGCGCTGGCGAGCGCCGGGTATCTGGATGCGCGCTCGCGCTTGTTCGGCTTGGCTTCACGCGCCCGCAGTTCGGCAGTGTTGCCCGAGCTCGGCGTGCGCACGCTGCGCAGTTCGGGACAATTGTTGCGTCTCGCGCCCACGGTCGACGATCCCAATCGCTATACGCAAGCGGGCACCTCCGAGCTCACGATCGAGGCGCGGCTCACCTGGCACTTCGATCGCTTGGTCTTCGCGGACGAAGAGGTGAGTCTCGAACGCTTGCAGATTGAACGCGACGCCGCCGAGCGTCGTTTGATCGATTACGTGCTCGAACGGCTGGAGCTGTGGCAGCGCGGCAAGGTGCGGTCCGCTGACCCGAACGCCGAGCCTGAGCAGCGTGAGGCGGCGGAGCTTTCGGCCATCTCGGCGGCTGTCGAGCTCGACGTGCTCACGGACGGCTGGTTTTCGCAGGCGATCGGCGAAAGCGACGGAGCCCCGCAGGCGAAAGTGGCGGATCGGTCCGAGTCGAGGTAAAGACGGCACGCCATGCTCGCTGATGCCCGCAATTCCCTGTCCGACCTCCAAAGGCGCGTTGATGCGCTAAGGGGGTCTCTTTGACGTCCCCGCACTAAAGCGGGAAATCGAAGAGCTCGACGAACTGTCTGCGGCACCCAAATTCTGGGACAACCAAGAAAAAGCCCAAGCGCTGATGCGCAAACGCGCAGCAGCAGCGGAAAAGCTAGTCTGGATCGAGGCGCTCACCAAAGACGTCGCTGAGTCGTCGGAGCTGCTCGAACTCGGCGCGGCCGACAATGACGAAGGCATCGTCTCCGAGGTGGAGGCGCAGATCCCGGCACTCGAACAACGCGTGCGCAAGGCGGAGCTGCAACGCATGCTCTCCGGCCCGGTCGATCACGCGAACGCGATCGTGAGCATTCACCCCGGCACCGGCGGTACGGACGCCAAAGACTGGGGCGAAATGATGCTGCGCATGTATCTGCGTTGGTGCGAGCGCCGCGGCTACAAGACCGAGGTGATCGACTTTCAACCCGGTGACGAAGCGGGCATCGACGGCGCTTCGTTCACGGTCAGCGGGCCCAACGCCTACGGCTATTTGCGTTCGGAGATGGGCGTGCATCGCCTGGTGCGCATCAGCCCGTTCGACGGCAATGCCCGCCGGCAAACCAGTTTCGCGGCGATCGAAGTGACGCCCGACATCGAAGACGAGATCGACATCGAGATCAAAGACACCGATCTCGAGACCACGACCATGCGCGCCGGTGGCAAAGGCGGCCAGAACGTGAATAAGGTCGAGACCGCGGTGCGCATGAAGCACATCCCGACCGGCATCGTGGTCGTGTGTCGCGCTGAGCGCAGCCAGCATCAAAACCGCGCCATGGCGTTAAAGACCATGAAATCTCGCCTGTACGAGCTGGAAGCCGCCAAGCGCGAAGCGGCCCAAGAGCGCTACGAGGCCGCCAAAGGCCAAATTGCCTGGGGCAGCCAAATCCGCAGCTACGTGATGCAGCCCTATCAGCTGGTCAAAGACTACCGCAGCGAGCACGAAAGCTCCGACGTCCAGGGCGTACTCGACGGCGATCTGGATGCGTTCATCGAGGCGTACTTGCTGAAGAACGCCGATCGCATCGCGAACACGCAGGGGACGCCGCCACTGGCGCTCGCCTGAGCGTTGTAGACGCCCCCTGCCACTCGCGCTAGACGGATGCGCGGAAAAGCATGGAGAAAAGTGGCGAAGATGCGCTGATCGAGGCGCGCCGTGGCAAAGCCGAGCACCTGCGCTCGCGCGGTCAAAATCCGTTCGCGAACGACGCTGCGATCGCGAACCGCAGCCTGCTGCGCGAGCTGCGTGAGCAGTTCGAGCCCGCGCTGATCGAGCCGGTGTCCGAGCTGCGCTACGACCCGGCCAAGGTCGAAGCCATTGCCGGCGGCCGCGAGTACCAAGTGCTCGGGCGTTTGGTTTCGCGCCGCGGCTTCGGCAAGGCTTCGTTCCTTCGCTTGCGCGACATGAGCGACGAGCTGCAGCTGTTCGCCAAGCAAGATGTGCTCGGTGACTCGTTTGCCGCGCTGGAAGACATCGACATCGCCGATCACCTCGAAGCGCGCGGTCAGGCGATGGTGACCAAGACCGGCGAGCTCAGCTTGCAGATCACGTCACTGCGCTTGCTGACCAAAGCGCTCCGCCCACTGCCGGACAAGTTCCACGGCTTGACCGACGTCGATCTTCGCTATCGCCGTCGTTACGTCGATTTGGTCGCGAACCCCGAGGTCAGCGTCGCGCTGCGCGCTCGCTCGATCATCGTCCAGGGCTTGCGCGATTTCTTGGATTCACAGGGCTTCCTCGAGGTCGAGACGCCAACTTTGCATCCGCTGGTTGGTGGAGCTGCGGCGAAGCCGTTCAAGACGCACCACAACACGCTCGATCTCGAGCTGTTCCTGCGCATTGCCCCCGAGTTGTACTTGAAGCGCTTGCTCGTGGGCGGCCTCGAGCGCGTGTACGAGATCGGCCGTTGCTACCGCAACGAAGGCATCAGCACGCGCCACAACCCAGAATTCACGATGCTCGAGTTCTATCAGGCGTACGCCACGTACGAGACTCTGATGGACCAAGCCGAGCGTCTGTTTCGCCACGTGGACGCCTTTCTCGAGCGGCGTTTGACGGCGCTCGGGCTCGCGGCGCACTACCAGCGCTGGCTCGCCGAGCGCCCGTTCGCGCTCAATGAACCCTTCGCGCGCGTGCCGATGAAGCTCGCCGTAGATTCGGCATTGGCCCGCGCCGAGTTGCCCGCGGAAATCTCGACACAGTTCGCCGAGCTCGCCTTCGTGCTCGGCCCGGACGGCAAGCGCTTGCCGAGCGCGCTCGACGCCGCGGTCGAATCTTGGAAGCAGCGCTCAGAGCGCGCCAAGAGCATCGACTGGGGCAACCTGCGGCGCGCGCTCACCCACTGCAAGTCGGACGGCGAGCGCTTGTTCGTCGCGTACGAGTACCTCGCTGAGCCCTTCTTGGCCGTGGATTATCGAGCCGCGGGCAGCGACAAGAGCTTGCCGGTGTTCATCACCGATTACCCCGCCGAAGTATCGCCACTGGCGCGCAAGAAAGACGCCGACCCGACGCTGGTCGATCGCTTCGAGCTGTTCGTGCATGGCCGCGAGCTGTGCAACGCCTTCAGCGAGCTGAACGACCCGGACGATCAAGCCGCGCGCTTTCGCGCCCAGCTCGAACTCAAAGCGGGCGGTGCCGAAGAGACGATGGACTACGACGAGGATTACGTCATGGCGTTGGAACACGGCATGCCCCCCGCCGCTGGCTTCGGCTTGGGTGTGGATCGCTTGGCGATGGCGCTCACCGCGCAGCCGTCAATCCGCGACGTGATCGCGTTTCCGCTACTCCGCCCCGAGTCGGCATGATCTTCGCTGGGCCGATTAGTCAGTACCTGGCGCGGGCGTGGCTCGGCAGCGGCACGCCCGGGCGTATCGCGTTCGTCGCCGCGCTGATTTCCATCGTTAGCGGGCTGTTCTGGCGGTTCCTGATTCGTCGCGCGCTGCGCAAGGGCGGCAAGAACCTATTGCGCTGGATGACCGCGCTCAGCTTCGTGCTGCTGGTTGGGCTCGGCGGCTGGGTGAAGCGACTGCCCGAACCGCGCGGCGCTTCATTCATCCTTTGGCATCAGATCGTGCGTGTGGGGGCCGCGCTCTCGGGCACCGCGTTCGTGGTCTGCTTCATGGTCTTGGCTGTGCCCTGGCTGATGGACCGCTTCGAAGGGCGTGGCTTCGTGGCGTTCGTGGCTGCCCGCCATGTGAGGGCGCAAAAGAGCGGCTTTCTTACGGTCATTTCGCTGCTCTCGATTTCAGGCGTCGGTGTCAGCTCGTTCGCCTTGTGCGCCGTGGTCTCGATCATGGGCGGCTTCGGCGCGGACCTGAAGCACAAGATCCTGGGTAACAACGCGCACGTGAAGATAGAGGCGAAGCACACAGGCGGCTTCGAGCACTGGCGTGATCTGCTGGACGAGATGCGCTTGGTGAAGGGCGTCAGTGCTGCGACGCCCGTCGCTGGCGGCGAGGCCATGGCCTCCAGCTCTTCGAACACCGCCGGTGTGAACCTGCGCGGTATCGACACCGTGACCATCGGCACCGTGATCGATCTTTTGCAGAACGTCGAGGTGGGCAAGTTCGCGTACCTCGACGATCGCAAGAAGCTCGCCAATTTACCGCCCGATGAGCCGATTGGGATCGGCAGCGGTGGCGAGTATTATCTCAAGGGTCCGGACATCAAACCGTACCTGTCGAAGCTCGACTCGGACGTCGAAGACGCGGTGGTTGCCTCTGACGAGTTTCCGGGCATCGTGATCGGTCGAGAGCTCGCCAAATCACTGCACGTTTACGTCGGTGACGAACTCACGCTGATTTCGCCATTGGGTGATCTCGGCCCAATGGGCGTCTTGCCGCGCAGTCGTAAGTTCCGAGTGGCTGCCATCTTCTACAGCGGGATGTACGAATACGATGCGAGCCACGCCTACGTGAAGATCGAGGCTGCGCAGGACTTCTTCGATCTGAAGCAAAATGTGACCGGTATCGAGATCAAGGTCGAAGACGCCGAGCGCGTCTCCGAGATAAGGCCTGCAATCGAAGCCAAGGTCCAACGTGACGACCTGCGCATTCGCGATTGGAAAGAGCTGAACAAGAACCTGTTCAGCGCGCTGAAGCTCGAGAAAATCGCGACCTTCATCATTCTGTCGCTGGCCATCCTCGTTGCCAGCTTCTGCATCATTTGCACGCTGCTCTTGATGGTGACCGAGAAGAGCAAAGAAATAGCGATCTTGAAGTCGCTCGGTGCGAGCGACAACGCCATTCTGAAAATCTTCATGTCCGAAGGCGTCATGATCGGCGGCATCGGTACGATCTTCGGCGTGACCACTGGACTGGCCGCGACTTTGGGCTTGCAGTGGTTCGGTGTGCGCCTCGATCCGGACGTGTATTACGTCGACAAATTGCCGATCAACGTGGATGGTGTCGAGTTCTTGCTCGTGGCTCTTTCCGCGCTGCTCATCACCACCATCGCCACGATCTACCCCGCCGTCGCTGCCAGCCGCCTCCGGCCGGTCGAAGGCATTCGCTACGAGTGAGGCAAACCGTGCCCGAAGCCCTAGTTACGATCGAAGACCTGAGGAAGAGCTTTCAACACATGGGCCGCACGCTCGATGTGTTGAAGGGCATCGATCTGACCATCTACTCTGGTCAAATTTTGGCCATCGTTGGGCAGTCGGGGGCCGGAAAAAGCACGCTCCTTCATTGCATCGGTACTTTGGATCTGCCGAGTTCTGGGCGAATTCGCCTCGGTAACGAAGAACTCACGACCATGAGCGGCTCGCGCTTGGCGGCGGTCCGCAATCGCGACATCGGTTTCGTGTTTCAGTTCCACCACTTGCTGCCTGAATTCACCGCGCTGGAGAACATCATGGTTCCCGGTTTGATTCAGGGACGCCCGCGGCGGGAAATGGAAAAGCGCGCGCAGTCGCTGTTGGAGGAGGTGGGACTAACCAGTCGCGCCTCGCACCGTCCCGGTGAGCTCTCGGGTGGCGAACAACAGCGCGTTGCAGTGGCACGCGCACTCGCGCTCGATCCCAAATTGGTACTCGCTGACGAACCGACGGGTAACCTCGATAGTGCGACCAGTGACGCAATTCACGAGCTGTTTTTTCAGATAAATCGCGAACATGGCACGACAATCATCGTCGTGACTCATAACCCCGCATTTGCAGAGCGCATGCCGCGCGTCGTTCGCATGCGCGACGGGCGAGTGGAGCTCGACGACGTGGGACGCGATCACTCGTCGGGGCTTACGCAGTCACCGACTCTCTAGTTCGGACTGCGTCGCAACACACGGAGACCATAGGCGTTAGTGCCATTCGAGCACTTGCGTTCGGCCGTCGTGTGTTTCGCCGATTGGCGGGTGCTCGACGCTTGAGAAGATGTCGCTACGGAGTCGGATTGGGGTCAATTGCCCCGCTGACCTTTGCATACATCGAGCGCTACGCACGTAACATGTGCGCAACGTCTAGAACATCCGCGTTCCGCTATCGAAACGAGGATGCCAATGTGTGTCGGCGGCCGACAAGAAATCCGTGCACTACCGTGCCGAAAGATCGCAAAAAAGGCTGATAAACAGCGCTTGTTTCAGGACATCGCCTAGTAACCTTGACGGGTTATCATCAGTCATCGATGACGGCACTGCCTCGATGATCGCGAAATTGAGAAGCCGACAAATCGTGGCGATATGCGGGAGCACTCCTGAAATTGCACGTTGTGTAACGAGCAAGCCAGCAACAAAAGAGCGATACCGAGCTAATGAAGTTCACCGGAAGACCGTTGCATCCTAGCGAACCGGTCTGCTAAATTTGTCCGATTCTCTCTAATTCGAAGAGGTGCCGATGTATTTGCGTCGTGCCGTTCAAGTGGTCGTCGTGCCGTTGGTCCTCGCGGTCGCAGCTGGCGTCGCGCCGGCAACGCCGAATTCAAGCAAGCCGAAGCCGCCTGACCCCGTGGGTTTGAGCCTATTTTTTCAGAACGGAACAGCCCAAAGCATCGATCTCGTGGGTGACGCCTCGCGCTATCTACAAGAGATCGATCTGACTACCACCGTCACCACAACGACCGATCAAGGCATCACTCCGCTCATTCATCATCCGGACCTAGCGCATCTAGATTGGCGTGGGGTGAAGTTCGTCGAGGAAGATTTTCGCGCACCTGGTGATGGCACCTACACTCGTCAGCGCTTTTATCGCGGCGCGAAGTGGATGGGGCACGATAGTACTTTTGTCGCCATCCCGAAGGATGCGCGCGGGCGACTCGCCGGCGATCCGATGGTGTTCTTGGCGGGCCAGGACAACGACTGGAACGAGTCCGACGACGGGTTCGTACGTCGCTACGACGTTCGGCAAATCACGATGGGGTGCACGTCGCCCACGGATTGCTCGCATGCCACCACGTTCATCGCGCAGGCCTTGGTGCAATCCAGACAAAATCTGCATGCGGATCGCCGCGCTGCCAAAATCTCCGCGAAGGCGACGCAGCTATCTCTGGTTTGGTCAGAAGACAACTGCACCAACCGCAGTGTGACCCTGACTCATTCCAAGCCAACGGACCATACCTATGGCTACGGCTTCGAGCCGGTGGTCGAGGTGCTCACCCAACCTGCGAACGGCCAATACTTTCTCCCCGGCGACACCGTTTCGTTTCGCATCACGTTCAAAGACGGTGCGGGTAATCGATTGAACCCGCCCGGATCCCTGCCGACCTACGGTGAGTTCATGGCGGGGACCTCTGCTGGTGGTCTGCGCTTTTTGGATCTGGGTATTTCGCCAACGCTCTACTACGCGTTGAAGCATCGCGAGGGCAACATGCTCTTCGCGTTGAGCGGCCCGACTAGCCAGTTCAAGAATCCCTTCAACACCATCGATATCTCCGAGTTTTTCGGCCCGCAAGTGACCGTTGCGCGGGCTGCGAGTGAAGGCTGGAGCGGTGTGGCCGAGGTCATTCCGCCGCTGCCCGAAATCATCGGTGGATTTCAGGATCCCTCTCTGTGGGAGTTGCCGAACTCGGACGTGCAGTCTTTGACCATTCCGATGGACGCACAGCCGGGCACCTATATTGCGGCGATCAAAGCGCGCCGCGAGTGGGGCGGAGAAGCATTGAACCGTGGCGCGACGGCTTCGCTGCAAGTTGGGTCCCGCACGGCTACTTCGTACGTGGCGACCACTGGCCATTGCAACAACTGCCATCAAGATCGCTCATCGCTCGGCATCGTCAATCACGGCCTCGGTGATCGAACGGCCTGTTTTGGTTGCCACGCGTCGCTGTCGTTCGAGCCGGACAATGCACTCGATATACGAGTGCACTTCGTGCACAGCCGATCGAACCGTTTCCCCGGAAACGTCAACGATTGTTCGAATTGTCATTTGAGTCCACCGCAGGGGCCGGCACGCGGCTTCCCTGGCGTTGGCTTCTGAAGTCGCCCAAGGAAAAGGAGTTTACATGCTGGTTGCCAGTCGTATCGGCGGGGAACGTCGTGCGAGCCATGTCGAGCGAGGAATCGAGAAGCTGTCGGCGTTGTGCCGAGCTATCGGTTTGGAGGGGAAGGAAGCCGAGGTTACGGGGCTATTCTCGGCAATGATCGCTCCTTGGGGGGACACACCGGTTGCGCCGAGAGCGGATTGGTTCTCGGATGTTTGCGACGACCACACTCCATACGAGTTCTCGTTCGTGTTGGGGGAAGAGCCCGAACTCCGGATATTGGTCGAAGCTCTGGGGGATTCTCCAACACTGACGTCGAACTGGGAAGCCGGACGCCGGCTATCGGCGCAATTGGCCAAACAGTACGACATCACCCTCGACCGCTTGAACGCCGTGGAGGATCTGTTTGCGCCCGCTCCGGGCTCGAAACTCGCGATCTGGCATGCGGTTAGTTTTTTCAAGAATCGCGCGCCCGAGTTCAAGGTGTACTTGGATGCTCAGGCGCAGGGCTTGGGACGTGCGGGGGCTTTGCTCGAACAAGCGCTGGCCCGCCTGGGCTTCGATGACGCTTGGACTCGAGTGGCGACTGCCGCGCGTCGCGGCGTCGAGCTGGACGAGTTCAAGTATCTTTCGCTGGACCTAGCGAAGAGCAAGACCAGTCGCGTGAAGCTCTACGTGCGACATCGCTCTGCCTCGATTGCCGACATGGAGACGGTGCTGAGCGAAACTGGCGCGATGCCCGCCGGCGAGGCGAGCGCCTTTTGCCGAGCGATGGCCGATGCGAACGGCCCATTCGTGGCCCGCCCGCTGTTCACCTGCACCACGCTGGTCGCCGGCGACAAGTCTGCCAGGCCGAGGCGCACGCTGTATGTGCCGATCTCGGCCTACGTGCACGACGACGCCGAAGCACACCGGCGAATCAAGAAATACCTCGAACCGCGCGGCCTGCCGGCCGACTCGTATGACTCGGCAATCACGAGCTTTGCTGGGCGTCCGCTCGATGCGGGAGTCGGTCTGCACAGCTACGTCTCGCTGCGCTACGATTCGACCCGCCCTCGCATTACCTTCTATTTGTCGCCCGAGACTTACCAGATCAGGGAACCTCTCAAGATGGAGTCCGGAACCTTGCCACAGGCCAAAGACTTGGGACCGCTGCCAGCGGAGGAGATCGTCCGTCGTTACGAGCAGGACATCGTGCTCGCCGATCACCCGTTCTTCCAGCGCCTCGGCCGCGAGCCGGTGCGTCTCCCGCACTTGTGGTTGGTCATGGCGAACTTCTGGGAAGCCATCGTCAACGATTTCCCGTCCAAGCTCGCGCGCGCGATCGCGAACATCGAGAACGACGAAGTGAAGTCGGTGATGGTCAAGCAGCTGAACGACGAACTTGGCGAGGGAGACTTCTCTCGCGCGCACAAGGCGATGTTTCGCCGCCTCGTCGCTGCGTTGGAACCCCACAAGATGTCGGGTGACGATTCGAAACTGATGGCCCCCGGGCGTCGCTTCGGGCAGCGCCTGGCCGAGCACATGCTGAGCTCGGATCCCTGGGAAGCCGTGGGCGCGCTGATGATGGTGGAGGTCTACGGTAGCCAAACCGACACCCGCATGGGCGCTGAGTTCCGTCGTCAGCAAGAACTCGATCCCGGTGCGCTCGGTTGGCTTCACCTCCACGAGACTCTGGAAGTCGATCACGCCGGCGATTCACTGAAGTTGGCGAAGCTGGTGCCCAAAGGCGGTCCAGAGCTGGAATCGGCCTGGCGTGGGGCAGCGGGAGTAGTGGCAGCCTCCGAAGAGTACTTCGACGGCCTATACGCACTCTGTTTCTCATGACCTCCGTCGATTTCGCCGCTCATCGCGAAAAATTTCCGATTTTCGCCGAGCGGCTGTACTTCGCGAGCCAATGCATGGGTCCGCTGCTGGCCGAAGGCATGCGCGATCTGGCCGAGTATGTGAGCGCGCGTCAGTTGCACAGTCGGGCACTCGGCGCCTGGCTCGTACGCATCGAAGAAGTGACGGCGCTGATCGAGCGCTTGCTCGGCGCACCGAGTGGCTCGGTGGCGCTCCGCGACAGCGCGACGGCCTGCCAGGCCGCGATCGCGAGTTCGCTACACCCCGTTGGTAAGCGCAATCGAATCCTGGTTTCCGCGCTGGATTTCCACTCTTCGCTGCATCTCTGGTGCGCGCAGGAGCAGCGCGGGTTCGAGATCGTCGTGGTCCCGCCTGCGGCGGATGGCTTCTCGGTGAACCCGGCTGACGTCGTGAGTCGCATCGACGAGCGCGTGCTCGCCGTCGCGATCTCGACTGTTTCGAGGAACAGCGCCTTGCTCGATACGACGAGCGTCGTTGCGGCCGCGCGCGCGGCCGGTGCGCTGACGATCTTGGATGCCTACCAAGCCGTCGGCGTGCTGCCCTTGGACGTGCAAACGATCGGCGCCGACGTGCTCGTCGGCGGCACGCTCAAATGGCTCTCGGGGGAAACGGGCCTCGGGTTCATGTACGTTCGTCCCGAGCTGGCCGCGCGGCTCGAACCAGCGTACCCCGGTTGGTTCGGTCACTCGGAAATTCATGCCTTCGTGCACACGCACGCATTCATCGACCGCTACGCCCCGATGCCGGGTGCGCGTCGCTTTCAGCAGGGCACACCGGCGATGGCGCCCATTTATGGTGCGCGTGCCGGCTTGAAGTTCCTGCTCGAAGTGGGCGCCGCCGCCATGCGCGAGCGGAATAGTTTGCTGACCGAGCGGATGTACGTGCAGTGCCTGGCGAGCGGCTTCGACGTCCGTTCGCCGCGTCCGTCCGCCGAGCGCGCCGGCGGCATTTGCCTCGCGCTTCCAGACCCAGAAGCGGTGGTCGAGGCATTGGCCAAAGAGGGCATCGACGTCGACCAGAGACGGCAGACGCTGCTTCGCCTCGCGCCACACCCGTGTGCGACGCTCGACGAGTGCGACCACGTAGTGGCAACCTTGCGCAAGGTGCTGACCCGTTGACCGACGCGCCTCACACGGCGGCATTCTCGACCGACCTTCAGCTCCGAACGTCGGCCGGTTCGGACTTCGGAGGCATCGTGCGGCGTGTGCCCCGATACGTGCTCGAAGCGCGTAGCGTGCACGAGGTCGCGGAGGCTGTCGCGTTTGCAGCGCGTGAAAAGCTCCTGCTCGCTGCGCGCGGCCAAGGCCACACAACCCGCGGACAAGCGCTCGTCGAAGACGGACTAGTGGTTGACATGCGCAAGCTGGACCACGTGGAAGTCGGCGATGGTTGGGTGAAGGCCGGCGCTGGTTGCCGTTGGGATGCTTTGCTGGACCGAACGCTCGAAACCGGGCAAACGCCGCCGACGCTGACCGACTACTTGGGGTTGAGTGTTGGCGGTACGCTTTCGGTCGGCGGCGTTGGCGGCCAATCCTTTCGATGGGGAATGCAGACTGATAATGTGGAATCGCTCCGGGTCGTCACGGGGACGGGGGACCTCGTCGACTGTGATCGACGGCAGAACGCGGACTTGTTCCGAGCCTGCCGCGGCGGACTCGGGCAATTTGGGATGATCGTCGAAGCGACGCTGAAGTTGACGAACGCGCCAACGCGCGTCTGTGTCTGCAATTTGTCCTACGCGGACGCTCGCAGTTTCCTGGCCGATCAGGCGACGTTGATGTCGGATGGCCGCTTCGACTACGTGCTCGGCAATGTGTGGCCGTCTGGTGACGGATGGCGCTTCGTGATCGAAGTCGTCAAATACTTGGCACCTTCCGAAGAAGCCATCGACGGTCGCATTCTTGCGGGGCTTTCGTGTGTTCCCGAGCTGACCGAGCTGCGCTATTCGGACTATGCCGCGTATGTGAACCGGTTAACCGCAATTTGCGACGGGATGAAACGAGCCGTTCATGGCGGAGCCGTTCATCCGTGGATGGACTTGTTCATCGGCGCTAGCGGGATTGAAGCGCTGCTCGAGCAGGCGTTGCGGGAGTTTCGCCCCACACAGCTCGCGGGTGGCTACGTCATGACGTACCCACTCACGCGACGCCTGTGCGACACGCCGATGCTCGGCCTGCCGAACGAAGATCAGTGCTACCTGTTCGACGTCCTTCCCCACCTTTCAGGACACGCCGAACTGAGCGGTTTCGAAGACAGCTGCCGAAATGTGTTTCGTCGAGCCCGAGAGCTCGGCGCGAGCGTCTATCCAATCGGTTACCCCATTGGTGAAATGACCTCTGATGATTGGAAGCAGCAGCTCGGCGCCGATTGGCAGGGGTTGCTGGCGACCAAAGAAAAGTTCGATCCTCACTCGCGGTTGACGCCCGGACCTAGGGTGTTTCCAGAAACTCGCGGTTGAGGTACGTTTAGCGCTCACTGAGAATTGCCGACAAGGCGTAGAGGGAGAAGCCTTTTGCGAATCGAAACTGGAACCGGTCTTTCGAGCCAAGAGAGTGTGGTCGCAGCAGCCGCAGAAGCGGCGCGCACCGCGCTCGACGAATGCAAGAATCCGACGGTCGCGCTGGTATTCGCCACTCACAACTACCCGGTTGGCGAGCTGCGTGAAGCGGCGCAAGCGGTGGCCAGCGCGTTGCCGAAAGGCGTGCGGGTCGTCGGCGGCACGGTGAACGGTCTCATCTACGACGGAGCCCGCTATGACGCGCTATTCGCCAATCGGCGCGCCGTGGCAGTCGTTCTCTTCGGGGGTGACGAGCTAAAAGCGGGAGTCGGGTTTGCGCCAAGCCCGATGGGCCATCCGATCGAGACGGGCAAGGACCTCGCAAAGCAGGTCCAGGAGCAGCTCGGCGTGCGTGCAACTGGCGGCATTTTGCTCGGGACTGGACTAGCAGCGGGGGCCACGCCGTGCGACCAAGGTTTGCTCGACGGCATCCGTTCCGTGAATCCTCGACTACGCCTGTCTGGCACTGGCTTGAGCGGTGGCATGAAAGTGACGGGCTTGATCGAACCGGGTTTCGCTTTCACGCCGGACCGAGTCGAGGAGCTGGGCTGCGTCCTGGTTTGCTTCGCTGGCAACGTCGATATGGGCTTTGCTACGGCGAACGGCATGCAGGCCGTCGGCACCGGCGGCTTCGTGACTGACGCCGAAGGCGTGATGATCAAGGAGATCGACGGCCGTCGCGCTGCTGACGCGATCTTGGACCTGCTCGCGCCCAAGGACGACATGGCGTCCCGCGCGCTGTTCGAGAAAAACCCGATGATCATGAGCATCGAGCGCGGCATCACTTTGGCTGCAGCCGATCCCGAGGGTGACTTCTACTGGTGTCACATGCCAGTTATCTTCACGCCTGAAGGCTATGCCTTGGACTACTTCAGCGCCAGGAAGGGCATGGCCCTTTCCGTCGTCAAGATCGATCCGGCCGCATGCATGCAAGCCATCGGGCAGGCCGTGACAATGCTGAAAGAGGACGCCGGCAGCGAAGAGTTCGACACGGTGATCGCTTTCTCTTGCTCCTTGCGGGGCTTCACTCTAGGCACAGAGGTGGCCGGCGAAGAAACGGAGCTCCGCCGACACCTCAAGGTGAAACATCAACTGGGCATCGTCGCAAACGGGGAGATCGGCTGTTACCGTCACGGGCGGCCGTTCTACACCGGCTGGGTCTATGCGCTTTTCGGCCTCGCCTGATTCGAGCACCCGATGGGCCGAAAATTAGATCAGCTGATACTGTTCGTGCGCGAGGAGAAGGGGCCGTTCTTCATGGCGAGACTTTGCTTGCGGCTTGACTTCGACTTGAGCCCAGGGGCAGTGGCGGATTCGCCCGAGCGCGAGACCGCTATCATAGAAGCCTGCAAAGGTCTCGGCTACGAGGTGAATCCCGAGCGCCTTGCCAAGCGCCGTCCAGCGTAGCGAACTAGCGGAGGACTCCCCTCGTAACGGCAAAAAACGCCGTGCTTGGGGCGTCTTTGCGCTCCCGGCTCACAGCTTGCTCAGCGACAAGAACTCGCCGTACTCCGGGTCGTAGTCGAACACTTCGCCGCGACCGACGTCGAAGACCCAGCCGTTTACGTGGAGCTTGCCGGCGTCCATTCGCTCCGCCACGAACGGGTACTCGCGCAGGTGCTCGATCTGTGCCAGCACGTTCTCTTGAATGGCTGCGGTGAGCTTCGCCTCACCTTCGAGGTGCGCGTACTTTTCCTCGATCACGTTTTTGACGCTGATCGTGCTCTTGACCCAGCGGCTCACGTACTCGAGGTGGGTGACGCTTGCCGGATCCAAGATGGCTTTGAGCGCGCCGCATTGAGTGTGCCCGCACAGGATGATGTTCTCGACGTTGAGCACTTCGACCGCGTACTGAATGGCTGCGGCCGTGCCACCGGGCAGATCCCGAGTGGGGACCACGTTACCGACGTTGCGAACGATGAAAAGCTCGCCCGGTTGCGAGTTGGTGATCAAGTTGGGGTCGACGCGGCTATCCGAGCAAGTGATGAATAGCGTCTCGGGCTGCTGTCCTGCTTCAGCGAGCTGCTTGAACAAGTCACGGTGGCTAGCGAAGAAGCCGCGCTGAAAAGTGTGGATGCCTTTGACCAATTTCTGCATGACGCCGGGAACGTACGCGAGCTCGGGCCAAAGTGCACGTGCTTGTCGCTATCCGAGCGGCAGGACGTATGCAGTGTCGTCGTCGGCCAAATCCAGCTGCGCCTGAACTTCACTGGAGACCGCGACGTGGGTCTCGTCCAAGGGCTGAACATCACAGGGAACGGCCCGAAAAAATGGCGGCCCCGCGAGATCGCGGCCGAGCAGCGCGCGAGCTGGCGGACGTGCACCGGCGGCGCGCCCGATTCGGACGACACGAGCGTTTCGGAGCAATGTCACGTCGTCGCCGTTGGCGATGAAATGTGGCCCGCCGTCGAACGGGTCGATGCGCTCGGCGTAACGAAAGCCGATCCGACGCAGCATCTTTTCTACGCCTTTGGTTTGAGCTCCGACCTTGCCGATGACGTTTTGAGCCTCCAGCGAGAGCAAGCTGGCGTAAATCCCTTGGCTGGGAAAGAGATCGCGGATGAAGGACTTGTCGGTGCTCGAAAGCAAATCCGCCTCACGGTAGCTCATGCCCGTGAAGCGCCGACCGAGTGCTTCCCACAAGTGGCTCGTTCCGTCCGCTTCGAGCGGCGGTAGCAGCTCGGCGAGCAACTCCGCTTGGAACAACTCGCGGTGTACCGCGATGTACAGGAAGCGCACGTACGAGATCAAAAGTCCGTAGCGATCGCCCGACGCCCGATGTTCGGGAGCGACGACGAGCCCGCCGAGTTCGGTCGGCCCCTGATAGGAGAAGCCGAGGTGCAGCACGGTGTGCTGGAAGTGACGATCGAGCGCGAGGTGGTACTTCTCTTCCGTGATCACGTCGAAGTAGATGTACGGTGCATCGCGGCGTCCGAGCTGCGCCACGATCATGGACGTGCCCACGGCCTCCTTTGCCTCGAGGTCGCGCAGTAGGAAGACGTATTTGCGTTTGCGCGGGTCCTTGATCTCGCCCGAGTAGCTGCGCTCGGAATGGTCGAGCAAACGTTGCACGTGCGCTCGGTCGTGGGGCAGGTTCACCGAGTTGAGGTGGCGCGCAAGGCCCAGCAGTTCTTCCTCGTCGGAGCGAACCGCACCGCGTATCTCACATCGGAGCATGGCTTTTTTCGTGTATCACGAAGCAGGCGTCGCCGGAAAATGCCGGCAAATCCGCAAATGAGCCGCGGGGCCACTTCGAAAAAAACGACAAACCGCGCAAAAAAGCTGCTCGGTAGGTGCGGCAGGCCCAGACTTCCATGATAAGGAGTCCCGCCGTGACAGCTCAGGATTGGACCTTTCCGCGCGCACAAGCGCTCCCGCCCTACGCATTCGTGGTTACCGACGCCGTAAAGGCGCGTGTACGAGCATCGGGCGCGGACATCATCGATCTCGGACTCGGCAATCCCGATCGCCCCACGCCGCCCGAGATCGTTGCCCAGCTGCAGACCGCAGCGCCGGTAACGGAGAACCACCGCTATCATCCGGGGCGCGGCCTGAAGCCGCTGCGCGTCGCAGCAGCCGCGTGGTACGCGCGCCGCTACGGCGCGAGCTTCGACATCGAGCGCGAAGTGATCATCACGATGGGTGCCAAGGAGGGCATGAGCAATCTGTGCCTGGCAACGCTCAGCGCCGGTGACGTCGCAGTCGTTCCCGACCCCTGTTACCCGATCCATGCGTATGCGCCGCAGATCGCCGGAGCCAGGGTCGAATACTATCCCGCGAGCACGGAAATCGCACCCGCAAAGGCCATCAGCGACGCGATCGCGCGCGTCGAGCAACGTGGCCAGCGCGTGAAGTTGGTGATCGCCAACTACCCGCAAAATCCGACGGGGCAGGTGATCTCCCCGGAAGCCTTGGCCGATTTGGTGCGCGTCGTGCACAAGTCCGGCGCCATGCTGCTGCACGACTTGGCTTACGCGGATTTCGATTTCTCGCGCCGCTTTGCGCCGAGCATTTTCGACTGTGGCGTCGATCGCGAAGTGGTGAAGTCGTTCGCCGTCGAGGTGTTCTCGATGTCGAAGAGCTACAACATGCCGGGGTGGCGCATCGCGTACATGGTCGGGAACGAGCGCATGGTTGCAGCCCTCGCGCACATGAAGACGTACCTCGATTACGGCACGTTCGCGCCGCTGCAACTGGCTTCGGCCTGGGCGCTCGAACACGGCGAGCGTTTTCCGGACGAGATCCGCAACCTGTACAAGCTGCGCGCGCACGCCCTAGTTGAAGGCCTGCGCGCCGCAGGTTGGCCGAACGTGGCCGAGCCGAGCGGCACGATGTTCGTGTGGACCAAGATCGCCCCCGCTTTCGGCGGCAAACGCTCCCTCGCAGCGACGACCGAGCTGATCGAATCCGCACACGTCGCAGTCTCCCCCGGCGTCGGCTTCGGCCCCGGCGGCGACGAGTACCTGCGCTTCGCGCTGATCGAAGACCCCCCGCGCATCCAAGAAGCCTGCACCCGCATCGCCCGCTTCCTAAAAAGCAAAAGCTGACCATCCCCCAGTCGGCCAACCCGCGACACTTTTGATTTTGGGTTGATGGTCACGCGCCACGCCCGGGACGTCGCAGCCTTCGGCGTCGCGGACGAAGGAGGGGGAGAGAACCGCCAAGTCGCCAAGCCGCCAACTCCTTTCAACGTCACGGAGCCCGCAGCATCCACCGCAGTTCAGGGTAATTGGGGTGCGCGAAACACGTCGCGCTGAGTCGCAGGTCTACCTAGATTGTCTACCTGGATTGCACGCTTTGGCGGTCAATCCCTTTCGTCGACAGACGCACACAGACGGCTGTGTAATGCCGAGCGTCTCCAATTGCGAACCCCAATCTTCCTCTTCTTGGCGGCTTGGCGACTTGGCGGTTCAAACTCAGGAGTGCTCCTGCATGCTGCAGGGGTTCGATAGCGCGTTCCGTGTGCGACTTTGATGGACCTTCCTGCGGCGAGAACAGCGTGGCTGTTTGAGGTGCGTGGCCGGATTGCGGCCGCCCACTCTCAGGAAGCGGATTCTAGGAGGCGGTGGATGGCGTCGGGGACTAGGCCGTAGCCTTCGGCGGCGGCGAGGAGGCGGGCGTTGTCGGGGAGTTCGGTGAGGAATTGGCGGGCGTAAGGGGTGCCGACGAGACCGTGGAGGCGGCGCACGAGTGGCGGCATGCCGCGCGCGATTGCTTGGCGTGCGGCTTCTTCTTCGCCGGTCGAGGCGTAAGCCGCGTGTAGCGCGAGGTATACGGCGGACTCGTTGAGCAGGCTGGGCGCGCCTTGGTCGAGCAGGTTTGCGGCTTCGCGTGCGAGTTCGACGGCGCCGCCGGGATTGCCACAACGGCGTTCCGCTTCTGCCCACAGGCCGAGTGCGACCGGTAAGAGATCGCGGTGGCCCGTCGTGCGGTAGGACTGCGCGGCGATGCGCAAGAGGCCGAGGGCGCGTCGCCATTCGCGCTCGGCGCTGGCGCGTAGCAGCTCACTGCCGCGGTAGAACAACATGCCCAAATTGGCGCGATCCGGGGCCGCCCAGGCGCCGGTAGCAGCCGCGTCGGCGTCCGCGCGCACTTCGGCCAAATGGGCTTCCATCAGTCGATCGTTGCCGAACGTCGCGGCCCAACCGAGCAAATTCATTTGCGCGTGGCGCACCGCGCCGAGACTTCCGATGGCGTCCGACAACGCGAGCCCGGTTTCGAGTGCCGTGCGCGCTTCTTGGCGGGCGCCAATGGTGGTCAAGGCGAAGCCAAGGTTCGTCATGATGATGGCCTCGCGCTCTTTCAGGCCCGCGGCGCGGGCGGCGCTGGCGGCGTTTCGGCGAGCTTCCAAAGCGGAAGCGAGCGCGCCCTGTGTTTGGCGCACGATGGCTTGCGTCTGATAAGCGTCCACCGCTGCGGCGCTCGCGCTTTGCTGCCGGGCCAGCTTGAGCAAGCGTTTGATCTCGGCTTCCGCTTCGGCGAAGCGACCGGCGAAGGCCACACGCAACGCGAGCACGGCCGAGCAGCGTGCTTCTTCGTCCAACAAGCCGAGTGCAGCCGCTTGATCGCGTGTCTCGGCCAAGCGCTCACTGATGCCTTCACCGGAGCCGCGCGCGTCGTCGTAGCGGGCACGTGCGCCGCGCGCGCGGACCGCGCTGGCTTCGTCGTACACGTTGTCTTCCATGGACAAAATGGCTGATTCGCGATCGCTCGCGCGCGGATCGAGGCGGCTCCACGCTTCGTCCAAGTAAGAGGCGCGCAAGAAGCCCTTGGGCTTGTTTTCGGCGAACATCAGCGCGCGTTCGGCCATGGTCATCGCGTCGGACAAGGCGTTGGCGGCGAGTGCGCGCTGTGCGGCGCGCGCCCAATGTTCGGCCGCGAGCACGTGCTCTGCGCCCAGATCGTACTGGCCGGCAACCGTGGCCGCGTCTTCACCCATGGAGGTGAGCCAAGCGGCGGCCAGCGCGTGCAACTCTTTCCGCTCGCGTTCGCCGAGCGAGGCATACGCGACTTCGCGCACCAAAGCGTGCTTGAACACCCATTCGCGCGTGCCGGTGAAGCGCGATACGTTTTGCTCGGTCAGGATCTCCGAAGCCACGAGCGCCTTCATCACGCTTTCGGCGCGCGGCATGCCTAGCGACTCGAGCGCGGAATCCCAACACGTCAAACCGAACACGCTCAGGCGTCCGACTGCATCGCGACATTCTTCATCGAGCGCGTCGAGGCTGACCTGAATTGCCGCTTCGATCGTGGGCGCATGCGCGGTGTCTCGGCCAGACGCGCTCAATCGAGCCAATTCTTCGGCGAACAGCGGCAACCCAGCGGCCTGTTCGGCGATGCGTTCGACGATGTCCTCGGCCACGGTTTCACCCACGACGGCGCGCGCGATCGCGCGCGAGGCTCGCTTCGAAATCGGGCGCAGTTCGAGGCGCACGTGATCGCGACCTGCGAAGCGGTTGGCTTGCTCTGACCAAAAATCAGGTCGCACCAGCGCCATGACTACGAGTGCTCGACCGGTGGCGCGACCCAGCAAGTGGTCGAGCCAGCCGATGCTCTCCGGATCTGCCCACTGCAGATCTTCCATCAAGATCGCGGTTTGCTCGTTGCTGGCGACCTGCAACACGAGGTCGGTCATGGCCAGCCAGAGGACGTCGCGCGAGCCGCGCGGGTCGAGGCCCTCGGGCAGGGGTTCGTTGGCCAATAGGCGCGCCAACAAGTCGCGATTCTTGGCGGTGAGTTCGTCGCGCGTGGACGGACCGAGCCGAGAGACGATGGCCTTGGCCGCCTCGGCGCTGGTCGCACCTTTGGGCAAACTGATGATGCCGCGCAGCACGTCCGCAGCGGCGCCCAGCGCGTGGCCCTGCGCGTACGCTTCACTGCGCTGGAGCACGATGTGCGGTGCTTCGGCTTGCGCGGAGATACGCGCCATGACTTCGCGCCGCAAGCGACTCTTCCCGATCCCTGGCGGTCCCGCGATGCTCACCAGGATCGGCGTGGTATCGAGGCGCGAGCGCTCGAACGCGCTGAGCACCTGCGCGAGCTCTGGATCGCGCCCAACGAATGGCGCGCCGCCTCCGCCGCGTCGCCCATGAACGGGTTCGCCGACGACCGAGGAGCCGTCGTCGCGGGTGCGGAACTCGTAGCGACCGCGGCCGAGCTCGCTGGTCGTGGCATCCGCGAGCACGACTCCCGCTTCCGCATCACGAGACAGTGAGGACGCGCGGTCCACCACTTCACCCACGGGCAGGACGTCCCCGACGTCGTGAGCCCAGTCCAGTCGTGCGCGCCCGCTGGCCACGCCCACGCGCGCCCCGGCGCGTGCCAAGCGACGTCCGAGCTCGAGCCCCACCGCGGCTTCATTGCCGACGGCGCGTCGCGCGCCCAAGTGCGCGACGATCGAGTCTTGTCCGAGCGGCACCGCGTCCGCGCCACGCTGGCGCAGTTGCTCCAGCGCTCGTTCGCGCGCGGATGCCGTCGCAAAGCGAATCGCGACGATTGACGTGACGAGTCGCGAGGCGCTGGACCCGAGCCGAGAAGAGCGCGGATCGGGCATTTGCTCGAGCCAACTCAGGCGTTCGACGTCGTCCGAGGCGCTGCGCAGCATGGCTAGCACCTCGGTCATGCTGCTTGGGCGCGACGCCGGATCGGTGTGCAGCATGGCGCTCACCAGATTGTCGATCTCCGGCGGCGTATCGCGACGCAGCTCGCTCAGGCGTGGCGGCGCAGTGGTGACCAAGCGAGCGAGCGTCGCGATCACGGTTGGACCGACGTGCGGCGGGCGCCCCGCGATCAATTCGAAAAGCGTCGCACCGAGCGAGTAAATGTCGCAGCGCGCGTCGATCGGCGCGTCACCGCGCGCCTGTTCGGGTGCCATGTAGGCTGGGGTGCCGACCACATCACCCGTACGGGTGATACGAATGTCGCTCTTGGCGGCCACGCCGAAGTCCACCAGCTTGACTAGCCATGGACCCAGGAAACCTTCATTCCCAGGCGCCTTGCACAGGAACAAGTTCCCGGGCTTGATGTCGCGATGAATCACGCCTGCGGCGTGTGCCGCCTGCAACGCTTCGGCGACGTGCGCAGTCAGGTCCACCGCTTGCGGGATGGTCAGCGGTTCGCGCTTCTGTCGAGCGGCGAGATCTTCACCCTCCAGCCACTCCATGGCCACGAACGGCAGGCCATTTTCGTCGAACACACCGAAGCCGACGATCTTCACGATGCCGGGATGATCGAGCTTCTCGAGCAGCTGCCCTTCGCGCGTGAAGCGCGCTTCTTCCTCGGGCGCGTCGCCAGCCTCGGAGGCGATCACCTTGAGCGCGACGATGCGCTCGCTCTGCAGGTCATACGCGCGATAGACGATGCCGGCTCCGCCGCGCCCGACCTCGCGCTCGACGACGAAGCGTTCACCTAGCTGCCTACGTTCGGTGATGGGAGCGATGGACACGATCTCGTAGAGACTAGTCCTCGCGCCAGCGGGCGTCGACTGGCACGATCAGCGCGGTGTGCGGCGAATGGCGCGGTCACTCGCCTTGCAGCTCGAATACTCCGGTGTAGACCGCGTCTACCGAGATCGTCGCGCCGTTGGTCAGGGTGACGGTCCCGCCCGCAGGAACGGCTCGGTAGTGCCACTCGCCGCTCGCCTCTCTGCGGTAGTGCTCGATGCCAGGGGCGCTCTGAGACAGGAGGAGATAGTCCGTCACGGAGGGGAGCGCCCGGTAGCTCTCCCACTTTAGTCCACGATCATAGGCCTCAGTTCCCTTCGAGAGAACCTCGACCACGACGCTCGGGTTCATGAGGACATCAGTGGTGCCGGGCTGCAATTCGAGAGCGTCGCACACCACGCTCGCGTCTGCGTAACGTAGTGCTTTCGATCACGAGCGACGATCCGCTGATCGGTCGACAGCACTCGGCACTTTCCGCCGCGAAACGCGATGCCCAGTTCCATCGTTACCGCGGCGGTGAGGGCGTTGTGGCGAAGTGTGCCACCTGCCACGGCGAACACCTCGCCGTCAAAAAATTCATGGCGCTCGAGCTGAGCGGCTTCCCAGGCGAGATACTCGCTGGCACTCATCCGCGGCGCTGAGGCAACGATCGACACGAGTGCACGATAGCACGGGCGGGCCGCGCGTACCCGAGAGATGTCACCGCATACGCGGTGCCCTCCGCGGCCGTGGGCGGCGCACGGCGAGCGGGGGAGGCGGGCTGAGATCTGGCGCGCTCGGCGCAGCTGGCGCGAAGCCCGTCGCGAGCAAGTCTTCGGCGCGGACCACGGTTCCCGGTGCACGGCGAGCGGCGGACAAGAGCCGAGAGCGAAATTCCAATTCGTTTCCCGGCCAATCGTGCTCGGCGAGCAGGCGCATGGCGGCGGGCTCCAAGCCCAGGGGTTCACCGCGCAATGAGAGTCCGACGCGTGACAGCGCTTCGAGCGCGAGCGCCTGTAGATCTTCGGCGCGTTCGCTCAGCGTCGGTAGTCCGACCTCGGAGGCCCCAAGCCAACGTGACAAGTCACGGCTCAGCCGTTGCTCTTCGAGCAAACGCGCGAGCGGTACGCGCAAGGTGACGAAAAGTCCGGGCTTTGCCACCGCGGAGACACTCGGTGCAATTTGGCGGCGCGCGAAATATTGAGCAATTAGGTCTTGGATCTCGAGCGGTAGCACCGCCACGTCCAAGATCGCGAGCGTGCCGCCGTCGGCCAACACCAGCGGCGAGCGCTCTTTGTCTTCCCAGAGTTCGCGCGGATGCTCGGTGGGATTGGTCCCGTCGACGATCACGAACGCGCCATTGGCGCGCCCGCTCTGCAAATGCGCGTGCGCGGCCCAGCCGATGGCTTCCACGCCCGGCGGCGCCAAGAGCGAGATGGGCGCACCTTGTTTGCCCAAGCGCTCCAGGCGTTCGAGCGCTTGACGCGCGGCTGGGCTGTATGCGGTCGTGCGGACGCTGCGCGCGAGTCGCTCGGCGAGCTCCAAATGCCGGCCGGAAGCGGCGAAGATGATGTGCTCGAGCCGCTTGCATTCGTCGTCCACGCGGTCGGCGCGGGCGACTGCTTTGAGCTCGCGTTCGCGTGAGCGCGCGAGCGCTGACGAGACTGCCAAGAGCGCGCTGATGCGATCGCCGAGCACGCGCACCGCGCGCGCCTCCTCGAGTGTCATCGCCGACGTGCGCGTGCCCGCGGGCAGCAAGATGAAGCCGATCGCGCCGTCGTCGTCGACCACGAGCGTGGCCGAGAACGCGCGGCGATCTTCGAACCAGGCGATCAATGGGCGTACTTCGGGGCGGCGTACGGCAAGCGCTTGCAAGGCTTCCGCGCGCAGCGTTCGTTCCGGTTCTTCTTTGGCCAGCTCGTATAGGCGCTGCGGAGCCTCCGCGGCTTCGACATGCAAGTAGCCCGCGACGTCCACCGACAGCATCTCGGGCGGATTGTTGCGAAAGATCGCGGGGCGGGCATCGGGCGTCGTGCTCGTTTTGCTGAGCGCTTCGAGCGCCGCGCACAGCGCCGAATCCGGCTCGGGCTGCAACGCGCCGCGGCTGGCGGCTTCGATCGCGTCGAGCCAACGCGATTGTTCGGGCCCGAGCGGCTTGGCCACGGCGCGCGCGATCAAGCCCACGAAGATGCACAGTGTCGTCGCGAGCAGCAAGATCCCGCCCGAGTGCTCGGGGGCAGAACGGACCACGGCTCCGGCGCCGAGAATGATCGGCGTGCCCAAAATCAAAATCGAAAGAATGCCGCGCAATCCAACGGAGACCGTGGTCGGCTCCGGCGTGGTCGCGGCCCAGGTCATCGACGTTGCGGCGATGCAGACCGCGATTGGCAGGATGCGGTCCGGCGGCGCGACGTCGAGCAGGCCGGCGGGGATGGCCACCGAGAACGTGGTGATCGCGAGCGACAATGCGCCAGATGCGCGATCACCCACTCCGAGCTCCAAGCGCCGCAGCGCATGCAGTCGAAAGCTCGCTGCGACGAACACCAGCAGCGAGGCGATCGCCGCGCTGGTCGTCGCATAGTCGATCATCAATGGATCGAGCCGAACGCGCTCCGCGGGCAGCAGGGCGAAGCCGAGCGGAAGCGCGGTTGCGATCGCCCAGAGCAGACCGGCGAACGTTGCCGCGTCGAGTGAGAGGGCTTGCTTCGGCGGCTTGAGCAAGCCGGGGCGCGGGGCGATGCGTGCGATCGCCACCAACGCGGCGACCGCGGCGGTGCCAGCCCCCAAGTTTGCCGCCGCGTCCAACGCGGGCCGACCGGCGGGACCGGTGCGCGCTGCGACCCACATCAGGCTACCCCAGACCACGGCGCGCAGCGCACTACGAGAGCTGAGCGAAACGTCGTCTTTGCCCGCAGCTATCGCCGTGCGTCGGAATGCCTCCGCGAGCAACGCGGGCAGCGAAATCAGCGCAAACCAAGGTAGAGGAGTGCCCGCCAAATGCGCGGCGCCCACGCAAACGTAAGCGAGTGCGGCGGCCGAGAGCCAAAACGAGCGAGAGCGGCTGGAGACCGTCACCGCGCGAGCCTAGCGCGTGACTCATGCCGGACTGGGACTATTTCTCGGGTGCCGCGCCCTCCCGCATAACGTGTGGATGTGAAACGGCATTTGTGCGACCCTGGGGCCGTACGTGAACGACACGGGTTTCCTCGTTGCGCGGGCCGTGGGGCAGGGTTATCCGGCCTTGCGGTGCCGCGAGCGGGCGCCAAGGTGACGATGAAAAAGAATTACGTCCTCGACACGAATGTTCTGATCCACGATCCGCACGCATTTCTCAAATTCGAGGACAACGACGTCATCCTCCCGATCTACGTGATCGAGGAGATCGATCAGTTCAAGCGCGACGCCAACGAGCGCGGGCGTAACGCGCGCACGGTCTCGCGTTTGCTCGACGCGCAGCGCGCCAAGGGCCCACTGTCGAAGGGCGTGGATTTGCCGGACGGCGGTTCGCTGCGCGTGCACGTCCCGCAGCGGCGCTTGGAGCTCAAAATCGCGCTCAATCCGAACACCGGCGATCATGCGATTTTGCAGACCGCCCTGGATTTCCGCGACGAGTCGCCGGACAAGCCGACGATCTTCGTGACCATGGACGTGAACCTGCGCATTCGCGCAGACGCGCTCGGTCTGATTACTCAGACCTACGAAAACTCCGCGGTCGATTTGGATCGCGTCGAGACGGGCATCATCGAACTGGCGGTGACTGCGGCGGAGCTCGACAAGTTCTTCGAGTCGAGTGCGCTCAAGCCTGCCGACGCCGACAAGATCAATCCGAATGCTTGCGTCGTGCTGCGCGACGACAGCGCTCGTCCGCGCACCGCGCTCGGTCGCTTCCACAACGAGCCGCGCGAGATCCGCGCGTTGAAGACGCCGCGCGAAGGGCTGCTCGGCATTCGTCCGCGCAACAAGGAGCAAGCCTTCGCGCTCGACTTGCTGCTCGACGACAACGTGAAGCTCTTGACTCTGGTGGGCAAAGCCGGCACCGGCAAGACCTTGCTCGCGCTGGCCGCCGGGCTGCGTCGCGTGGTCGATGATGGCGCCTACGCGCGACTCTTGGTGAGTCGCCCGGTGATGCCGCTCGGGCGAGACATCGGCTATTTGCCCGGTGACGTGGACCAGAAGCTGAATCCGTGGATGCAGCCCATCTACGACAATCTCGAGTTCTTACTCGTCGCGGGCGGCAGCAAGCGCCGAGGCGTGCGCGGCTTCGAGGAACTGTTCGACGCAGGGCAGTTGCAGGTCGAGCCGCTCACTTACATTCGCGGCCGCAGTCTGCCGCAGCAATACGTGATCGTGGACGAGGCGCAGAACCTGACGCCGCACGAGGTCAAGACGGTGATCACGCGCTGCGGTGAGGGCACCAAGATCATCCTCACGGGTGATCCATTCCAGATCGACAACCCATACGTCGACAACGCCACGAACGGCCTCTCGGTCACGGCGGATCGCCTGCGCGGCGAATCGATCGTCGGTCACATCCTGCTCTCCAAAGGCGAACGCAGCGAACTCGCGAACATCGCCGCCAACAAGCTTTAGGCCATGGCGATCGCCCCGCAGCCACGCGGTGTGATCGAACTGGATCGAACGCCGCTGTTCCAGAATACGCAGCAATTGCTGCGGCGCGCCGAGGCAGAAATTCGGCTGCTCGATCGCGCGCAGCCGACCAACGCCGTCCCCGAGCGCGAAGCGCTGATCGTGGACTACGGCGCGGGTCGCCACCGCGCGCCGAATTTCGAATACGCGCCGCCGCCCGAGCTCGGAAAGCTACGCGCCGCCCTCACTACCGTCGCTACGTCGATTGGAGGGTTCGGCGCGCTGGGCGCGGCCTATGCGGCGCGCGCGCTCGAGCTGGAATGCGAAGCTGCCGCCGCGGAGCACATCGGAACGCCGGCGTTTGCCAGCTGCTGTGCGCGTCGTTACCCGCTCGAAGTGTCGGGTGACACGGAAACCGCCGACAATTGGGCCACTCGTTGGATCCTGGCTCCCGAGGAAGCCCCGACCAAACTGCACCGAAGCGACGACCGCGCGGATCCCGAGAGCTTGATATGCGCCTTGGAGCGAGCCACCGAAGGCCTGCCGGTGCGGGTGCAGATCCGCAACCAAGCCGCCGCCGCCTCGGTCGGGGATGGCTTCGTCGGTGTTCGGGCGGGGCTCTGGCACAGCCAGGAGAGCGTGACGCGCATCGTGTTACACGAAATCGAAGGCCACGTGCGACCGCGCGTGCTGGCGCAACGCGAAGAGCTTGGGTTGTTTCGAGTCGGTTCGGCCAAGAGCAGTGATGACGAGGAGGGGCGCGCCCTGCTCTTGGAACGCGGGGCGGGAGTGCTCGAAGGCGCACGCCGTCGCGAGCTCTCGAGACGACACCTGGCGGCGCAGGCGGTGCGCGATGGCGCGTCTTTCCAAGACATCGTGGCTCAACTGTTGGCGCTCGGCCAAGACATCGCCAGCGCCGTCGAAGCAGCTTGCCGCGCGCTCCGCGGTGGCGGCCTGGCGCGCGAATCCGTGTATTTGGTCTCACTCGCGCGCGTGACCCGCGCGTTCGAGGCGGAGCCCGAACTCGAAGGCTACTTCGAGCACGGGCGTGTCAGCGTCGAGGCAGCGCGCCAATGCCGTGCTGGCTTCGGTTTCAAGCCTCGTTAGGCAAGATCGACCATCACCGGGATGTGATCGGAGGGCTTGTCCAACCGTCGCGGTTCCACATCCATGACCACGCTGCGACAGCGTTTCGCCAGCGACTCCGAGAGGAACACGTAGTCGATGCGCAAGCCTTCGTTCTTGCGGAAGCCACCACCGCGGTAGTCCCACCAGCTGTACTGGCCGCCTTCCTCGTGGTGCTCGCGAAACGCGTCTTTCAACCCAAAGTCGCGCAGCCTGGCCAGCGCGCGGTGTTCATCGGGATGAAAGTGAACTTTGCCTCGGAAGAGCTCCGGCGCGTACACGTCGCGATCGTCCGTGGCGATGTTGAAGTCTCCGCAGACGAGCACGTCGTGGTTCGGGTTGGTGGTCTCGTCGAGGGTGACGCGCAGCCGCTCGAGCCAAGCGAGCTTCTCGGGGAACGACGGTGAGCTCGTGGTCTTGCCGTTCGGCACGTAGACCGAGAAGATGCGGACGCCCGCGATCGTGGCGGCGATGGCGCGCTTGTCGGCGTCTGCAGCCTGCCCTGCGAGTCCGAGCGTGATCTCCTTCATCGGTAACCGAGACAGAATCGCGACACCGTTGTACGAGAGCTGGCCGGTCATGGCGACGGCGTAGCCGAGGCGCATGAACTCGTCGGTCGGAAAGTCGTCGTCGGTGACCTTGGTCTCCTGCATGCACAGGACGTCTGGCTGCATACGTTCCAGCCAGTCACAAGCGTGGTCGAGGCGAGCGCGAATCGAGTTGACGTTCCAGGTGGCGACTTTCACTTCGGCCCGCCGTAATACTGCGCGCTTCCGCTCGCAACCGCGTTGTTCACGGCGCGCCCACTCCTGCTGCTTGCGGGTCCTGCTCGTCACAGTCTCGGAAACGCTTGTCAGGGGCCCGCGTGTGCACTAGCGAAGTACCGGGCTTTCCATGGTTTCTGCTCCGACCCGAGTCTCTTTGGTGGTGCTGGCAGTGCTGCTCGCTCGCAGCGGGCTCGCGGTTGCGCAAACGGACGACCCGCCTGCCGATCAAGGCGCGGTTCCGAGCGGCATTTCGGGGGCGGTCGTCAAACCGCCCGCTCCTTCGAAGGAGCCAGTCAAGAAGCCGGTCATCGTCTTACCCGAGCTAACCCATTTCGAGCACGCGGAGTATCCGGCCGAGGCCGAGAAGGCCGGGCTGCAAGCGGACGTGACGCTCAAGCTCACCGTCGATCGCGAAGGCAACGTGACCAAGGCGGACGTGCCCGAGCCCGTCGGCAACGGCTTCGATGAAGCCGCCAAGGCGGCCGCGCTGAAGTTCAAGTTCACCCCGGCGACGCGCGACGGCGTACCGATCCCAGTCGTCATTCCGTACCGTTACTCGTTCACGCTGACCGTGAAGCCGGGGGCCGAGCTGCCGCCACCCGCGCCGACCACGGGCAATTTGCTCGGCACCGTGCGCTTGGCCGAGAGCAACGCCGCACTCGCCGGCGCCACCGTCACCATCACGCTCGCGGACGGCACGCAGCGCCAGGTCCTCACGGATGAAACGGGCAAATGGCGCATCGACGGCTTGCCACCCGGCAAGTACAAGGTGCGCATCGAATCGCCCGGTTTTCAGGCAGTCGAGAATCAAGAAGAAGTCGGGCTGGGGGAGGAGACCGACGCGGTCTACCGCTTGGCCCCCGTGTCCGAAGGGATTGAAATCACGGTCCAGGGTGAACGGCCGCCCCGCGAGGTGACGCGCCGGACCATCGAGCGGCGTGAGATCGACCGCATTCCGGGCACTAGCGGCGATGCGCTCCGTTCGATTCAAAGCTTACCGGGCGTGGCTCGCCCACCGGGGCTCGCTGGCTTCCTCATTGTGCGCGGCTCGGCGCCCACCGACACCCAAGTCTACGTGGACGGCGGCTTGGTGCCGATGGTCTATCACTTCGGCGGTCTGTCGAGCGTGGTGCCCACCGAGCTACTCGACAAGATCGATTTCTATCCGGGCAACTTCAGCAGCCGCTTTGGCCGCGTGAGCGGCGGCATCGTGGACGTGGGTCTGCGCAGTCCAGACACGCAATGCAACGGCCCCTACGGCGTGCCGACGGACAAGAAGGGCTGCTTCCACGGCATGGCGCAGGTCGATATGATCGACGGTCGCCTGATGCTGCAGGGCCCGCTCCCCGCCAAGGATTGGTCGTTCGCGGTGGCAGGTCGGCGCAGCTGGATCGACGCTTGGTTGAAGCCCGTGCTGGAAAGCGCGGGTTCGAGCGTGACCTCCGCGCCCGTCTACTACGACTACCAAGCGCTCATCGATCACAAGACCAACACCTCGCGCTTCAGCCTGCGAGCCTTCGGCTCGGACGACAAATTCCGCGTCATCATCACCGATCCGGCCGCGCAGGATCCGGCGATCGGCGGCGCGCTCAAGTTCGGGACCAACTTTTGGCGCGCTCAAGCGCTGTACGAGACCGAGCTGTCGCGTGCGGTCAGCGCGAGCTCCATGCTCTCGGTCGGTCAAGACCACGCAGGCTTCTCCCTCGGTACCTACTTGTTCAGCCTGGACAACTGGGCGATCTACGCGCGCGAGGAGTTCGGCTTCAAGGTCGCCTCTGGCGTCAAGATCAACACCGGCTTGGATTTCGCGATCGCGCCGTACGAGGTAACGGTGCGCTTCCCGCCCGCGCCGCGGCCGGGTGAGCCCGATCCCGGACCCTTTGCGTCCAAGCCGCCGAAGGAGTCACACGAGAAGAGCACCGCGTTCCGCCCCGCTTGGTACGCCGAAGCGGAGTTGCAACCGATCAGTCGCTTGCGCTTGGTGCCCGGCGTGCGCGTCGACTACGCGCGCGACACGGGGCACGCGGATTTTTCGCCGCGCATCGTCGGCCGCTATGATTTGACCAAGGGTGGCGATCCCGATCACCCCGATCAACGACGCACAACCCTCAAGGGTGGTGTCGGCGTGTTTTACCAACCGCCGCAGTTCCAAGAGACGAACCCGGTGTTCGGCACGCCGGGTCTGACCTCGAACCGCGCCATTCATTACTCGATCGGTGTCGAGCGCGAGTTCACGCAGAACATCGAGCTCAGCGTGGAAGGTTTCTACAAAGACCTCACCAATCAAGTCGCGCGCTCTCCCAACGCGGCCGGCACCTATACCTACAATAACCTCGGTCTGGGCTCGGTCATCGGTCTGGAGACGCTGCTCAAGTACAAACCGAGCAAGCGCTTCTTCGGTTGGATCGCGTACACGCTATCGCGCAGCGTGCGCCGTGACGACGCCTCGAGTCCGGAGTATTTGTTCCAATACGATCAGACGCACAATCTGATCATGCTCGGCAGTTATCGCTTGGGGCGCGGCTGGGAGTTCGGTGCGCGCTTTCGTATCGTCTCCGGCAGCCTCGATACGCCGGTGTTGAAGCCGCCCGCGCTGTCTTCCGTGTATTCGAGCGATGGAGCCACGTACAGCCCGCTCCAGAGCAAACCGTTCAGCGACCGTTTGCCGCTCTTTCACCAGCTGGACATTCGCGTCGACAAGCGCTGGCAATTCCGCGACTGGCGCTTCTCGGCCTATCTCGACATTCAGAACGTGTACAACAACGCGGCGGTCGAGGGGCTGGCCTACAACTACAACTACAGCCGGCAGTCCTACCAGACGGGCATTCCGATCATCCCCAGTTTGGGGATGAGGGGTGAGTTCTGATGCGCATCGCGTTGCCAAGCGGCATCTTTTCTTGTGTCTCGGTGCTTTCGCTATTTTTGGCTGGCTGTGGGCCGGATTTCGACCCACCGAGCGAGATCCATTCCCTGCGCGTGCTGGCGGTGCAGAAGGACCATCCGTACGCCCAACCCGGCAGCGACGTGAACATGCAGATGCTCTGGCAGGATGCTTCGCCTCTCGCCGGAGAGGACCGTCCCATCCAGATCGCTTGGTCGCCAGGGTGTTACGATCCGCCCGGCGATCTGTACTACGCGTGCTTCGCCGACAAGAGCTTGTTCGGTGACATGGCGCCATCGTCTACCGAACGCGCGACAGTCCACATCCCGGACGACATCATCTCGAGGCGAGGACCGGTAACGGACGGGTCGAAGAATCCGCCCTACGGCATCACCTACGTGTTCTTCGCACTGTGCGCGGGGCAGCTCTCGCTGCTAACGAACCCGGGCGAGGGCGCTTTTCCGGTTGGTTGCAAGGATTCGAGTGGCAACCTGCTCGGTCCGGACGACTTCGTTGCCGGCTACACATCGATCTATTCGTTCCAGGGCATTTCCAACAACAATCCGAAGATATCCGGCTTCGAATTTCGCGGCAGTCCGGTGCCCGAAGGCGCGTTCTGCATTGGCGATGACTGCCAGGCACGCGCCGGCTCGGCGCCCGCTTCAGACGTCGACATCAATTGTGACGACCCGACGATGAGCGCGCTGTGCGTGCCGCCCTGCGGGGATGACGGCGACCCCAGCTGCACCGGCTACGGGTTTCGCCCCACGATCGACAAGACCGCCACCGAGAATCAGGACAAGGACCAAGTGTCGGTCATGCTGCTCGGTCGCGACGTCGGCGAGCAGATGTGGATCAACTACTACACGGACGCGGGCGGCTTCAAATCTCCCGTCCGCTTGCTGAACGACGCCACCAACGGTTGGAACGACGACTACGGGACAGACTTCTACGCGCCGAGCAAGACCGGCCCGCTGCGCATCTGGGCCGTCGCGCACGACAATCGCGGCGGGATGTCCTGGTCGGGCATCACGCTCAAAGTGCAGTGAGCTAGCTCGCTGCGCTAGTTGTGTCGCGTGGCCGCACTGGCCTGCGCCATCACGATCTTGTTGCCGTATTTGGGCGGCGGCGCGATCAGGCGTGGGAGCGGTTGCTTTTGGGGAGTCACGCGAGTCTCGATGTCCGCCTGCGGCGCGGGCTTCGGCGTGTTCAGCGAACTCTGGCCGCAACCGAGCAGCAAGGCGGTTGCTGCCAGGTAGTAGCCGAGGATTCGACCGATTCGCATTACCCTCTTCAGGGTAGCAGCGCGCCGATCGGCAGCAACGCGGCCTATTGCCTCGGATCGCGCCCGCGCTTCGAGTGCGCCGGCGGTTTTACCACAAGCGCGCTCGAAGCACGGAACTGTTACGAAATCAGCAGCAGGCGTCGCTGCACGAGAGACCGCGAGTGCTCACTGCACGAGCGCAGTCGACGATGCGCGGGTATAATCTCCACCCCAAGAAGTTGGGCTGATCTCGGTCGAGGTTTCGGTCGAGATCTTGTAGCGCACGACTTTGCCTACTTTGGCGGTCACGTTAACGCCGAGCAGGTCGGCTCCATCGAAGCTCGGAGCTTGCGGCACGTTCGCGAGCTGGTTGCCGAGCGTGCCCTGAGCCAGGTCGATCTTGTGCCAGAGGCTCGCGCCCAGGTCGTCCAGCGATTCGATCAGCGCGTCGGAGCCCGTGGTCTTGATCATGCTCGCGAGGTAGTCATCGCCGGCTGCCTGATAGGCGACGGTCGTGCTGCCGTCGTTCAGATCCACGACTTCGATGCCTCGCAGCGCCTTGTGGTCACCTTCGTAGCAACCTTCCGCGAGCATGTAGAGCGTGTCTCCGTCCGCGTTGATCGAGAGCGAGCGCGGATTGACCAGATTGAGCTCGATGCCCTTGCCCGCAGCGTCGCCGTTGAGGTCGATGAGTTCATCGACGCGCGTGTCGATGCCGACGATCAGCGCACGGTTCTTGGTGCAACGGAGCTGGTAGTTGGTCGCCATGTTGATCGAGTTGACATCGATGCGCTGCAGCAAGAAGTAAGCGATCTTGCTCTTCGGGTCATACACGGCTTCGGTGATGTCGGCGCTGTGGTCGCTATCGCCCGGCGCGTTGTATGCGTTCAGATCGATGCGGTGGCTGACCGTGCCTTCGGTCAAGTCCACGACGGCGATCAGGCTCTGGTTGTAAAACGGCACGTAGGCTTTGGTGCCGGCGACGGGCTTGTTGGTGCCGGCGTCTTTCAGATCGATGGTCTTGCTGATCTTGCCGCCGTCGAGCTGGTGCAGCTTGTCGTTCGTGCGCTCGAGCGCGAAGCCGATGCCGGCGCTGCTGATCGCCACGAGATCGAAGTCGTCGTAGGTCGCCGTGTCACCGACTGCGCCGGAAGCGATCGTGACGCTGACGATTTCTCCCTTGCCGGTCTTGTAATCGGAGGCTTGGACGAGCAGCTTGGTCGAGGCACCGCTTGCCGTGCCGACCACGAGCACGTCTTGCGGATTGAGTGAGGGCGGGAACTCGTAAGGGGGCTCGCCGCCGCCTTCGCCGCCTTCGCCGTTCACGCTGCCCATGCCGCCCTCTCCGCCTGCGTTGTCCGCGCCCGCATCGCCGGTCGCGTTGCCCGAGCCGGCGTTGGCCGAACCCGCGTGGCCGCCCGCATCGCCCGAGCCGCCCTGATTCTGTTCACCCGCTTCGCCGCCAGCGCCGGCATCGCCTTCGATGCTCGTGGCTTTCGTGTCGCTGCAGGCGGAGGCGAATGCACCGCCGCTCAAGAGAAGACCCAATATCAATAAGTGCCGCTTTGCCATGTGTGCCTCCGGTGCGCGACGCCGTTGGGGGTCCGAAAATGAAACGGCCGCGGGCAGATCGGGGCCCTGGTCGTCTCGCCTCCGCGCCCCGCGGAATCGCAAGTCGAACCGGCCCCCCAAGAATTGGCGGGGCGCGGGCGCGAACGCGGTAGGTCTCCTGGCTGCCGGATCTTCCTTGGTCCAACCCTTCCCAGGCTCTTCGCCCAGTGGATTTGTCGGACTTTGTCCCCGGTTACAGTGGCGGGGGCCGCGCCGGTATCGCACCGGCTTCCCTGACGGCCTTTTCCACCTATTAGGGTAGAAAGGCCGCTTTTAGACCGCGGTCACGGGTTCGGTCGAGTGACCGAGCCAGGCCGGCGTGTACCATGGCCGGCGAGCCTGGGTCCAGGGCTGCCTTACACACACTTATGAACATAGCCGATTGCAGTGTGCTGCTAAATCGAGGACGCTACCCGCTCGCTGAAGCGCCGCTCTGAATGGCTCAATCCCCGAAAAACGTCCCTCCGTTAGGGCACGGAACCGTCGTCAACGATCGTTACGAGATCCGGCAAAGCCTGGGTAAAGGCGGCATGGGTGAGGTGTTCCTTGCGTACGATCGCAGCACTCAACAGCCCGGCGCGTTGAAGGTCGTGCGCGAAGAGTCGCGCATGCCCGGCGACGACGAAGCGTTGCGTCAAGAGTTGCTGCTCGCACGCTCCGTGAGTCACCCGAACGTTTGTCGTGTGCATGATCTCGCGCCCAGCCCCTGGGGCCCGATCTTGGTGATGGAGCACATCGCCGGGCAGACGCTGCACACGCACATTCGGCGTCGCAAGGCACAGGGGGGTTACACCGCTGATGAGTTCCGCAAGATCGCGAGCGAGGTCGCGGCGGGCTTGGCGGCGATTCACGCGCAGGGTTTGGTGCACGGCGATCTCAAGCCGGGCAACGTGATGGTCACGGGCGACCGCGCCATCATTTTGGATTTTGGTTTCGCGCAAGAGCGCGCGCGGCTCAGCGCGCGTCGTCCCGGTGCGCCGCCTGACGGCGGTACGCCGAACTACATGGCGCCCGAACGGCTTCGCTCCGGCGGCGCGAGCCCGGAAGACGACATGTACGCGCTCGGGCTGACGCTCTGGGAGATGTGGACCTGCCGCGTGCCAGAGCCCGGCTATCGCCCGCGCTCCAAGCCGATGCGTTCGCAGATTATGTTCGACGTGCCATCGGGCCTCTCCGTCGACGAGATCAAGCAAATCTTCCGCTGCTTGGCGGAGGATTCCGCGTTGCGTCCAACCGCACGCCACCTGCGCTTCTTCAACCCGAGTTCGCTCACGACGAGCCAAGTGCAGATCCCGCGCGAGCGCATCGCGCCGGGTGCGCCGCCCGGGCGCGCTGCGAGCGAGGCCTTCGTTCCGTCCTCGCAGGCGCTCTTGGTCACCTATTGCACCAACGCGCCGGAAGCCGCGGGCACGTTGTTCGTGCTCGACAAGCCGAACATCACCATCGGTCGGCGCAGTGGGCAGGACATCGTGATGCCCGAGGCGACGGTCTCCGGTTCACACGCGGTGCTGCGTTGGAACGCCGGCTCTTGGGCGATCGAAGACACGGGCAGCACCAACGGCACGTACGCGGACCACAGCTACGAACGTAAGAAGACGATCGCGCTCTTGCACGGCGCGGAGGTTCAACTCGGTGAGTCACGCGTCAAGCTGGTCAGCTTTCAAGAGCACTCACCGCCGCATGAGCGTGCGCGTGCGTACCTCGCGCGTCGCGACGGCCTGACGGGCCTTTTGCAGCGCGATCACTTGATCAAGGCGTTGGATGAAGAGCGCGCGTTCGCCGAATGGGCGGCGGTACCGCTGTCCGTCGCGCGCTATCACATTCGCGGCCCCAATCGCCACGTCAGCGAGCGGCCAACCATCGGCGAAATGCTGGCCTTGCGCCGCGCCGCACAGCGCGTGGTCGAGCTCACCGAAATGCTGTTGCTGAGCATCGTGCCCATCACCGGCGGTCGCATTGGTCCGCTCAAGTTCGCGCTGATCATGGCCGGCCCGAATCCGGACGAAGCGCGCAACGTCGTCGAACAGGTCGTCTCACAAGTGCAAGGGTTGATGCCCGAAGCGCTCGATCTCGCTGCAACCTTGGTCAAGGTCGAACCAGGTCACCAAGTGCAGGCGCTGCTCGATGATTGAGCGAACCACCTGACAGAGTAGGCGGAGCTCGGCTCGCATGGCAGGACCCCCCTCACGCACGACGTTTCCATCTGGCTCCGGTGACCCTTCGTCCCGGCGCTTGGGTGTGGGCTCAGGCGGACGCGATCGCCCGCTGCGCGCGCAGATCGTGGTCGCGCTCGTTGCCGTGTGCATTTTGATCGCCGTGCCGCTCTACTTGCTGCGCCGTCCGGGCGGCAAATCCGCGACCGTGGCCAGCGCGAGCGCGAGCGCTGGCCTCGATGCTGGCAAAGCCCCCGCTGCTGCTGGATCGGCAGGAACGCAAGTCACTCCTTTGGATGGTGGGAAACCGCCCGAGCGGTTGCGCGTCGCGCCAGTTCAGCACGTGCGCTGCGGTTCGACCCCCAACGGCGGACATGAAGGCAACGTCTGCGACAGCGTGCCCTTCTTCGAAGAAGCGTTGAGCAAAGCGGTGCGCGAAAATCCGGATTGCGCGCCGAAGCAAAACGAACAGGGCACGGTCAACTACGTGCTCACCGTGGATTTCAAACGCAAATCTTTGCACCTGTTTCCCGGCGCGAGTGGCCAATGGCGCGGCAAGCAGGCGCGCCGCTCGGTCAACTGCGTCAAACGCGCGTTCACGTCCCCAGATTGGGGCAATACGCAGCATCAATACCGTTTTTACACGATCGCCGTACTCGCGACGTACTTGCCCGCGAACGCCGCGCCCGGCGCGCCACCCGTACCTGGCGCGCCTCCGCGCAACCCGCTCGCGACCCCGAATTTCGAGTAAAAGTTTCGTCACATTTCCGGAACTTGCGCCGAGGCGGGCGGTGGCAATGTGCGCGGTGGAGCGCCTGTGGCTTTGCGCTGTGGTAAAGTCCCAAAATGATTTCGAGTCGGGTGGCACTGCTCGCTGCGTTTGGGGTGGGTTGTCTGAGCACGGCTCTGCTGTTCGGAGTTTGGCGCGCGGACAGCGGTGAGCAGGGCAACGCGACGTCGAAGCCCCGGCCGCGCAGCGCTCACGTCGTGACTGCATCGCTCGTGGCACCGAACGTAGCGCCGCCAGTCGAAGCGAGCGATGACTCGGCGCGCGCGGTTGCGCGTGCTGAGCCCACCGATCACGTCGACGCTGTTAAGGCTGAGCCCGCGCCCGCCGCGGAGGCTGCGCCTCCAGGTGGCAGCGCCGTTTCAGATGTACTGACGGATCTCGAAGCCGCGTATCGGCAGCGCTTGATCGCCGCTGCCCGCGCGGAAGCCGCCGCGCGCGATGAGACGACAGCGCCGCCCGATCGCAGCGCGCCGCCTCCAACGAGTCCGCCTCAGGTCGAGCCGCCGCGCGAAGTGGTTGCCCAAGCCGTCGTCCCCGTCGCGGCACCTGTAGCGCCGCCCCCCGCGCCCGCGCCCGCCGCCCCGCCAGTTGAGGCGCCACCGTCAGTTGTTGTCGACGTTCCGCCGACCGCCGCGATTGTCGCTCAAAACGACGCGCGCCCCGTCGACGTTCACATCGGCGACGTCAACCAAAACACGTACATCACCAACGTGCGCCAAGGCGACGTGTACGTGATCCAACAGCAACTCGCGATGCTGAACTACATGGCAGGCGCCGCCGCGTATCCCGGCGTGGCCCACGCGCCGCACGCGCACGGCGTCGTGCCGCATCAACCGCAGCAGTCTGGGTTCCGGCAGTTTCCGAGCACGTTGACGAATCTCGATAACCCTTGGGGGTTTAACTTTGCGCCGCCGAATTTGGTGCATTGAGGGTTCGTTAAGGCGGCGCGGTCAGGGCACTTCGAGAATGCTCTGAGCTTTGCCGTCGATGCCGTCATTGGTGCCCGGAACTCCGCCGAGGCCTTTGGTTCCGCTCATGCCGACGGTGATCGTCGTGGCAGCGTCGGGGGTGGGCGTGGTGCCTTGGTAAGCGATGCCAACGGAGATGCCGCCGGCCGCGCCGCCGCCAGCGCCACCTGAGCCGCCTTTGCCGCCGGCTCCGCCGGCACAGCCTTTGGAGATTTTGTCGCCTCCGCTCCCACCTTGAGGTTGACCCTCTTGCCCGACGACGCCTTTACCGCCGTTTCCAGCATTGGCTGCAGAGAATAGAGCAGCATCGAAGGTGAGGGTGGAGTTCTGAAGAAGTAGTGCGATGGACGAGCCGCCGGCTTTCCCGCCGGTGCCAGGGTTGCCACCGCAGCCGCCAGCGCCACCTCCTCCCCCGCCGCCCCCCGTTGCGGCACCTGCTCCGCCACCGCCGCCTTGGCCTGGAAAGCCTGGAGTGCCGTCGAGTCCCGGAATGCCAATCCAACCCGTTGGGATTATAGCGCCAACCTTGCTCGCACCCGCGGCCGGCGGTTGAGATGGCGCGTCCGTGCCATCTTTGCCTGTGCCTGTCGGGCCGCAGCTTCCAACTGTTCCACCTTTTCCCCCGCCCAGGTCGGGAAGTCCCGGGTTTCCATCGGCACCAGGCCCTCCACCGTCGCCACCCCGCCCACCACGCGTGCTCCGCCCGGCAGAGCACATGCGAGAATTCGGCACGCCGCCGGCGTCCCCAATCGCCGCGTTCCCGTTGAGATCAGTTTGCGTCGGAAACACCACATCCGTGCGGGTTCCATCCGCCCCATCCACGCCTTTCCCCGCGACCAACTTTACTCTGTGAAACGCGACGCCCGTCGATTCTTTCACGAACGCGGCAATGCTCGAGTCTCCGGAATCACTACCGTCCTTGGCATCGAACTCGATGTCCGCGATATCAACCACCGCCGCACCGGTAGCGATACTCAGAGCAAAGCCACGCGCAGTTGGCGCCACCTTCGCACGCTTCCCTGCTTCATACGTCCAAGGCGCGGCACTGCCCCTGCACGCGAATCCGCCATAGATCCTCGCGCCGGCCGAGACCTTCACTTGCTCATCGAACGTCGCGGTGCACGCGATCACGATCTTGTCGGCGCCTGCGAGCTGGAGCGCTTTGGTAATGGTTCTGAGTGGTGACGCTTTGGTGCCCGAGCCACTGTCATTCCCGGCAGGGTCAACGAAGACCGCGAATTCGTTGCTGACCAAGCACGCTTCTGCGCTCGGACTCAGTGTCGGATCGCAGGGCGATTTGTGCTCGCCCCCCGCGCCAGCATCACCGGTGCTGCCTGCCGCATCCTCGATGCCACCGGCGCCCGCATTTTCGGCGCCGACTCCGCGGTGCTCACCATATCCGCCGTGCCCACCATATCCGCCGTGCCCACCATATCCGCCGTGCTCGCCCGCGCCGCCGCGGCCGCCATCACTACTCGAGCCAGCATTGCTGCTTCCACTCATTCCTGCGGGCGCGCATGTTCGAGTCGTTCCACAAGTCGTGAACTCATCGCCGCACGCCGTGGTGTTTGACGCCAATAGCCAAACGGACGCGGCAGTGCCCGCCGCTCGCGCGATGCCGTCAAGGCACTTCGAGAATGCTCTGCGCTTTGCCATCGATGCCATCATTGGTTCCCGGAACTCCGCCGAGGCCTTTGGTTCCGCTCATGCCGACGGTGATCGTCGTGGCAGCGTCGGGGGTCGGCGCAGTGCCTTGATATGCGATGCCCACAGAGATGCCGCCGGCTGCGCCGCCCCCTGCGCCACCCGAGCCGCCTTTGCCTCCTTTGCCTCCACCGCAACCGTCTCCCGCGAAAGCTCCGGGACTTCCTGCAATTGGTTGTCCCTCTTGTCCCGCGACGCCTTTGCCGCCGTTGCCAGCCGTTGCGGCGGAGAGCTCGGAAGCATCGAAGGCGAGGGCGGAGCCTAGAACGAGCAATGCGATGGATGAGCCGCCAGCTTTTCCACCCGTGCCTCCTACGCCGCCGCAACCACCCGCGCCGCCGCCACCTCCGCCGCCACTTGTTCCAGCGCCCGCGCCTCCGCCGCCGCCTTGTCCAGGGATACCCGGGGTCCCGTCAGTTCCTGGAATTCCGCTCCAACCTGTCGGCGTGATAGTTCCGATTTTGGCTGCGCCAGGAGATGGAGGCTGTAGTGGGGCGTCGGCGCCATCGCCTCCGCCGCCGCCCGAGTTGCACGCCTTGGTGACAATTCCGCCGGCGCCCGCGCCAAGGTCCGGGGCTCCTGGTCCTCCACTTGTGGCGCTGCTCCCCCCAGCTTCACCACCGCGTCCTCCGCGGGTGCTCCCGCCGGCCGCGCACATTTGCAGGGTGGGATTTCCCCCAATGTCCCCGGTGGCCGCCTTCCCATTAAGATCGCCCTGCGTCGGAAACACGACATCAACCCGCACCCCATCCGCCCCATCCACGCCCTTCCCCGCGACCAGCTTCACTCTCCGCAACGCAACACTCGTCGACTCTTTCACGAACGCCGCAATGCTCGACTCTCCCGCATCAACGCCGTCCTTGGCGTCAA
>DASQCO010000159.1:0-5564 GCA_035634635.1 Polyangiaceae bacterium | reverse complement strand
TCGCTGCGGCCTAGAAACGCGAGACTTGGTCGCCGTTCTTCGGCACGTTCGCGTCTCCCGTGACGGCGATGTCGTGCGCGCCATTCGCTTCGAAGATTTGCTTCGCGCGCTTCTCGGAGTCGCTGCTGTCGGTGTGAACAGCGATCAGAATATTGCCGTTCCGAATCTTGCCCTCATAGCTCTTGGCCTCGAACTCGGGCACACCCATACCGATCAAGCCGCCCGCGATGCCTCCGACCGCAGCGCCCGCAGCAGCCCCACTGAGCGCCGCCATCAGCGGACCTGCCGCAATCAACGGTCCGACGCCCGGGATGGCCAGCGCGCCAATGCCCGCGAGCAGGCCGAGTGTACCGCCCACGACACCGCCCGCGCCCACGCCGGCGATTGCGCCTTCCGGCGCCTTCGTATTGTGCTCGTGGGCGAAGTCTTTCGTGCCGCGCTTGTCGGGGAACAAGACCGAGACGTCGCCCGACGGGACGCCGCGTTGCTGCAGCTCGTCGACGATGCGTTCTGCTTGGATCTGCGTCTCTACGATGGCAATCACTGATTTTTTCATGGTCTTGTTTCCTTACTTGCTGATTTCCAACTGACTATCGACTTTGCCGCCGTCCCCGGTTGCTCTCCTTGCCGCAGCCTCGATCGCGCTGCGTTCGGCCTCGGACTTCACCGCGCCGCGCAGCGTGACCTTGCCGTCGATGGTGATGATTTTGACGTTCTTGGCGGTGAACGAGAGCGTCTTGTCCTTCATCAGGTCCTTGCGGATCTGCTGCGTGATGTTGCGATCCGAGGCGCTCGACCCTTGATCCATCGGCGTCAAATTTGCGCTGCTTCGATCGCGCTGGTTGACGCGTGAGTTGTCGGCGGCGGTGTTGCTGGGAGTGTTGGGTGCGGAAGAGCGCTCGCTGGGCGCCGCGGCCGCGTTGGCGCTGGCCGTGTCGACGGCGCGCTCTCGTTCCCCAGTGGCAAACTCATGGTTGCTCGGGGCAAGTGCGGCCGCATTGTCGGCGGGCGCGGGTTGCGTCGTACTCTGGGTTCGCCGCTCCGCGGGCGCGGTCGCCAGCCCGTCGGATGACGCGGGTGCAAAGTCCGGCCCACGGTTGGGTTCACTCGTCGCCTGGGCAACCGAGTTCGACGACTCGGCGGGTGGCGTGCCATTCGAGGCGCATGCGGCGAGCGCGAGCGACCCCATCAGAAATAGTCCGAGATGTCTCATGATTGTTCCTTTTCTGCTCCCACCCGCGCCTAACGCCGGAGGCGCGACACGCTGCGCAGAAGCGATCAGCGCTCGAGCAATAAGCAGACCAATGCGGAGCTGAGCGCCAGCTCCGATATTTCCAGCTGATTTCAGCGCGCTCACGCGTGATCGCATTGCCGCGACGGTCGCTTCAGTGCGCGCATGCGTCGCGTCGAGGCATCGCGTCACAAGCCGATGCCGGTTGGGGATTGGCAGGAACGAGCATCAGGTCCACCGAAAAATCAGCCCGAGCGAGCGCCGGCGCGCGCTCCCGTAGACCCCATGCACGCTTTCACGGCATCCTCTCGATACCCGTGCCTCGCAAACCCGTCGACCGTTCCCAGAAGGGCAGTCCCGTGTCCGTGCGTGGCGTGGCGGGCGCTGACGGCGCCTCGTGGCGGCTTCAGCCACCGGCCATCTTCTCTTACCTAGATGCGGTCGCACATCACGGTTCGATTCGGAAAGCCGCCGACGCGTTGCACATCGCTTCGTCGGCATTGAATCGACGTGTGCTCGATCTGGAGGCCGAAGTCGGCTCGCCCCTGTTCGAGCGCCTGCCGCGCGGCGTGCGCGCGACGGCCGCGGGTGAGCTATTGCTCGCGTACGTGCGCCGCTCGCTCAAAGAGCTGCGCCTGGTCGAGGCTCAGATCGACGGTCTGCGAGGTTTGGTGCACGGTCGCGTGCACATCGCAGTTGCCGAGTCGGTCACGGGCCGCATGCTGCCCGACGCGATCGCCGAGTACCACGGGAAGCACCCCGGGGTTGGCTTCTCGGTACGAGTCGGGGGACCCAAGGAGATCGCCGCTGCGCTCCTGCGCGACAAGGTCGAGCTGATCTTGACGCACGAGCACAGTGACGACCCCGAAATGGTGGTGCTGGCCGAGACGATTCAGCCGTTGTGCGTGCTCGTCACCCCCGAGCATCCTCTGGCATCGCGAACACAGGTGCGGCTGAGCGAATGTGTGGCCTACCCGATCGCGATGCCGGACGAGACGCTGGCGGCGCGCGCCTTGATGGACATCGCGCTGCGCCGGCACTCGATTCGTTTCGAGCCGGCGCTCGTCTCCAATTCGATCGAGACGACCAAGATGTTTGCGCGCTCCAGCAACGGGCTGTGCTTCTCGTTTCAGATTGGTAAGAAGCCGGATGTTTCGGGGATGATCTCCATCCCACTCAGCGATCCGGAATTGCAGCACGCGAGTCTTCGCCTGGCGAGCCGTCGTGGGCGCGTGCTGCCGGTCGCCGCTGCCTCGTTTGCCGAGTTGTTGATCGCGGTTTTCGACGAGCTTTGAGCGCAACTCCAGGCCTGCGCAGGGCCGCGCGGCGCGGCTGATTCACGCGCGATCTCTGCACTGCTCTGTTTTTGAGAGCAGTGCGTGCGCCAATTGGCGCTGGACAAGTTGCGGTGAGGCGAGCCTAGATCACAATCGTAGTGAATCGTGCGCTCTCTGCCGAGCGCAACTCGCCCAATAGCCGAAAACGCTTCGAAACATTCAGAAGCGGAGGCGCGCCTGCGCCGTACGACGGAGACCAAAGCGAATGACAACCGAAAGTGCGAAACCAAAGCTGTGGACGCCAGGTGATTGGAATGCCTACTTCGGATTTGGCACCAACATTCTGGTCAACTTGCTCGTGCTCACTGGTCTCTTGAGATTCGTACTCAAGATGCCGGACAACATCGTGTTTGGACGCATCTTACCGGCGACCGGCTTGATGCTCTGTCTCAGCACCGTGTACTACGCTCGCTTGGCTTACAACCTGGCCAAGAAGACGGGCCGTACGGACGTCTGCGCGTTGCCTTCGGGGATCAGCGTGCCGCACATGTTCGTCGTGGTGTTCGTGATCATGTTGCCGATCGCGCTCAAGACGGGGGATCCGATCAAGGGCTGGGAGGCGGGGCTGTGTTGGGTGTTCGTGCAGAGCTTCGTGCTGATGGCGGGCGGTTTCATCGCGCCGGTGATTCGCAAGATCACGCCCCGCGCCGCGTTGCTCGGGACCTTGGCTGGCGTGTCCGTGTCTTTCATCTCGATGCGGCCGGCGCTCGAGATGTTCATGACACCGGTGATCGGCCTGGTTTGCTTCACGATCATCCTTGCGAGTTGGTTCGGCGGTGTGCGCTATTTCAAGGGCATTCCTGCGGGTTTGGTCGCGATCGCGGCCGGCACTGCGATCGCTTGGGGGTCGACAGCGCTGGGCTACAACTTCGGCGGCATGACGGTCGGTAAATTGTCGGAGTCGGTCTCGAACTTCGGCTTCTCGATCCCGCTGCCGGCGTTCGGGCACGTGTTCTCCGGCTTTCAGTTCCTGGGCGTGATCTTGGTCACCGCCATTCCGTTCGGCATCTACGACTTGGTCGAGGCGCTCGACAACGTGGAGAGCGCGGCCATCGCGGGCGACAGCTTTCCGACGACGCGCGTGCTCACCGCGGATGGCGTGGTCAGTTTGATTGGTTGCTGCATGGGCAATCCGTTCATCAACGCGGTGTACATCGGTCACCCGGGGTGGAAGGCGATGGGTGGGCGCATCGGCTACTCGGCTGCGACTGGGGTCACGGTGATCGTGCTGGCCTGGTTCGGCGTCATCTCGGTGATGGTTGCGCTCGTGCCCGTGGTCGCGATCTCGCCCATCCTGCTGTACATCGGTATGCTAATCGGATCACAGGCGTTTCAGGAGAGCCCAAAGTCGCACGCGCCGGCGATCGTGCTCGCGCTCACGCCGCACCTCGCTGCGTGGGGCAAGATCCTGATCGACAATTCATTGGGGGCTGCGGGCACGAGCGCTGACAAGGTGGGCTTGGACAAGCTCGGCCAGATGGGCGTGCTCTACCGCGGCCTCGAAGTGATGGGTGGGGGTTCGATCCTGGGTGGGCTGATGCTGGGCGCGATTGGTGCGTTCATCATCGACCGCGCGTTCACCAAGGCAGCGGCCTTCGCGGCAGTGTCTAGTGGCTTGGCCTTCTTCGGCTTCATGCATGGTGAAGCCATCGGTATCAATCAATCACCGATGATGACCGTCGCCTACTTGGGCGCCGCAGGCGTGCTCTTCGGTTGCGCGAAGTTTGCAACCGTGAGCGCACCCGCAGTGCACGAGGAACATCACGACGCCCACGCCGCCGAAGCGGTCGCGGCCGAGTAGCGCAAAGCAAGCTTAAGCGCGGAGGGGAAGGGACGCTCTTCCGCGCTTCTTTTGAATCAATCGACACGAGAGCAACAACTCCGGGGCGCGGAGGGGAGGGCAGGGACGCTGCAAGCGTCTCCCCCTCCGCGCTTTTTTTGAAGTCGTTTCGCCGACGAGGTGGGGCTCGCGCAGGACGCTGAAAATCAGCGGCCGCGACGGTCGAGGCTCTGCAGATACCCGTCGCGACGCGCGATCAGCTTGGCGCGGCGATTCCACGCCGGACCTAGAGTGAGCTGAAAGGCGACGAAGTAGGTCGACGTCAGGATCGCAGGCATCATGTACAGCGCGGGCACGCGCTGCGCGGTGTGACGGCAGAGCAAGGCAATGATCACGTTGAGCAGCATGCCGTAGAAGCCACCCAGCGTTGTCGCCATGGTCAGCGCGCGAAAGCTGCTGATGCACTGCTTCTTCTCGGGCCGGAACATCAACAGCGGACCCCAAAAGGCGTCCCGGTCATTCAACTCGTTGAAGCGCTCGTCGATCTCTCGCTGTGCCTGTTGCGCCATGCTCTCTCGAGGGTGAAACGGTCGAGCAAGTAGTCGTTTAAGAGGCGGAACGCGGGCAATTGTGGCGCGCGCGGCGCACCTTCTGCGACGCGAGCCTCTGTGCGGTCGAGCGCGGCTTCCGCGCGCTCGTTCAAAAAAAGCGCGCATGTGCAGGACGAGTTCGTGCGTTGAAGAGCTGCGCATCGCGATGGCTCGTTCGGTGGTGCGAGTGCCGGGCAGCGCTTTTTGATCCGCAACTCGACGCCGAAGGCTGCGCCGCAATCGGAGAGCCGCGTGACCATCAAAAAAACAAACGCGCTTGGCGCACGGGTTGGGGTGCGCGCGCGTTCGTCGCGCTGGGACCCCGCCGAGCGGCCGGTGAAGCACTCCGTTCTTTAACGGCTTGACAACCTTTATTGAAAATGATGTTCATTATCAATATCACTTGGTGGTGGGCTGACTTTGAACGAGCCGGCCCTGAGGCCCGAAAACCGGGCCGACTTTCAACGAAACACGGAGCGCTCAATGTCTGGATCTCGAAAACGCCGACTTCACGTAGCAAACGCGCTGGGCTTGGCCTGCGTCGCCGCGACCTGCTTCCTCGCCGCTTGTAGCGATAGCGATGGAGGCGGCGAGGGACCGGGCAAGGCTGGAGCCAGCGGCAGCAA
>DASQCO010000158.1:0-61182 GCA_035634635.1 Polyangiaceae bacterium | reverse complement strand
CCGGTTACGTGCTGAGCGAGGAACTTGTCGAGCCGATTTCCGCTGTCGCCCTCGCGCGCTTCCAGCTCGAAGCGCCGCGCGGTCACCACGCCCCGTGTAGGCCGAGACTCATGAACGAGCGGGTGCCGCGCGATGGATTGGCGGGTTCGATGTTGAAATAGGGCAAAGCTCGCAAAGGCTTGTCTTCCTTGTTGGAGGCGCCTCGGGTCGAGAACCAACCAATGGCGCCGCCGATCACCGTGCCACCCGCGATGCTCGCCAACCAGATGCGATTGCGCGTCGGATCTTCCGTTTCGTTGACCAAGAGCAGGGGACTGGCCACTGCCGCACCGGTGAGCGCGCCGAGGCTGGCGGCCAGGTCGATCAGCAGCATGCGCGACGACGTGACCTTCACCTGCGTGGCCAATGCGCCGGCGGTCACCACGCCGATCCCTGCACCGTAGCCCATGCCGCGTTGCGGCGTGTGCTCGGTGAAAGCAGTCGTGCCCTCGACGGCCATCTGGGTCAGGCCGCCGAGCAGCGTGCCCGCCGCGCCACCCGAGTGCGCGAGCAGCGCACCGCCCTCGCTCATGGGCTTTGCGGTCAGCGCTGCGACGCTCAGTGAGACGCCTGCGGAGGCCGCCACGAGCCCATAAACGTATAGGTCCTCCTCCTGGACCTTGTAGCTTTTCGCGATCAACACGCCGGAAGCGATCGGCCACCATGCGCCTGCAGATAGGAACCAGGCGTCACCGAGGGTGATGTCCCATTCGTCGGCGATGAGCATCGAGGCACCCAAGCCGATGCCGGTCCCGAGCGCGACCAACGGGTAGGTCAGCCGAGGGTCTTCCGAGCCGCTCGCGCGTTGCAGCGAAAAGCCGACGTAGCCACCGACGACCGCGGCGTTCAACGCCAACACGGCACGCCCCTGCGAGCGCGGGATTTCACTCTCGATCGCGCGCTCGGGCCCGAGCGTCGCGGGGCCGCGCTCGGGCGCGGGGTGCGCGCTATGCACGACGTCGCGCATCATCACGTTGGCGCGGATCTCCAACGCTTGCACGTCCACGTGCTGCGTGCGTTCACGAAGCACGTTCTCTCCGGGCGCGACCGCGACGATGCGCAGCCGCACCCCGCTATTGCCCTCCGGGCTCATGCGCGGGGAGATGATCCAGGAGTCGTGCGCGCGCTCGATCAGCGCGTCGTCCGTGGGTAGCACGCGCGAGCGGTTCGAAACCGTCAGCGTGAGCCCGAGGTCTTGCACCGCTTCGCTGAGGATGGCGTCCAACTGGCGAGCGAGCTTGGTCAACTGCTCGGCATCCTCGGGTTGCACCGCGGTTTCGCCTTTGGCGGGGACGGCGGTGGGCAGCAAGATCGCCTCGTTCGGCGCGGCCAAGACGACACGAGGTGCAACCGATGCGAAGAGCGCGATGCCGAACGCTGCAACTACGGCGAGGTTTCGCATGGCCTGAGCCGCAGCTTAGAACATCACGGTGGCGTTGATCCATGCGTCGACCGCATGGGAATTGTCGACTTTGAAGCGCTGCCCCGGATCGTCGATGACGCGCCGATAATTGGGGTTCGGGGTGCCGGTCACGGTGGTCCCGGAGCCCGCAGCGGTGCCCCCAGAACGGCAAGGGCCCGCCTTGCCGCTATCACTGGCGAAAGCCGGGTTGCACGACTGATCGAAGGTGATGAAGTGGGATTGCACGAGTGTGTACCCAGTACCCACGTGAAACTTGATGTACTCGCCGGCCTGCCAGGTAAATTCGCTGCTCAGGCGGTACGTTCCGTGGGCCTGCACGTCGGTGATGCCGGTGAAGTACACCTTCTCCGACTTGGGATTGACCACCGAGGGTGCCTCGTTGCATGGCGTGCTCGCGGTGCAATTCGGGTTCTGCATGTACTCGGCGTAGTTCGGTACGCGTAGCGACGGCGCGTCGCTCGAACCGAGAGCGTCGAACAACTCGGAATAGTCGCGACCCTCGGACACGTACGTGCCCGTAAAACGAAAATCCATCGTGATGCGTTGGAACTGTTCGCGGATCTCCCACGGGATCACGTTGAGGCCGAACAGCAGCGTGCCGCGGAGTGGCGGATGGTTGGCGAGCACGCCTTGCAGATTCGTGGATCCATAATCAGTCGAGCTGTTTTGAAATTCCACCAACGCGCGGAAGCCGCCGTAAGGTTCGACGTATTTGAGGCGACGCGAGAGGTAGGTGTGCCCTTCGAGCGCGGTCGTCCCGCGGCTAATGCCGGGTGAACGCGAGCCGCTGAAGTTGCCCTCGAGCGACCCGGCATCCATGTTCGGGTATTCACCCGATTTGCCGTTGCGATTCAGGTCCGATGGATAGGCGCACTGCACTTGTCCACCCGCCTGATTGAGGCCATTGCTGTTTGGGTTGCAAGCGTGCATCGGCTCGGAAACGCTGAACCGGCCTTCGACGCCGATCACCCAGGTGGGGCGCGCGCTGTTGCGCATCTGGTTCATCAAGCCGGCGTCGATGCCGACCGCGAGGTATTCGATGCCGCTGCGTGTAGGAGATTTGAAGGGCAAGCTGAAGAGCTGCTCACCCGGTGCGCCCGCGAGAGTCACCGATTGCTGCCCTTCACTCCCCGCAATGCCCGACAGCTCGCGATCGTCCGAGAGGATGATCGGCACGCGGAACACCAACGCGATGTCTTTGTACAAACCGATGTCGGCGCGCGTCAAAAGGCGGCTGGTCGTTTGCTTGTACTGCGCGACGTTCAGGTTGCTTTGCGCGTAACCGCCGCCACCCAACCCGGGCTGGTTGATCGTGCTTTCTCGGCGGATCACGGACGAGGTCCAGGTGCTCTCGAAACCGAGCGACAAATTCAGGTCGAAGATGTCATCATCGTCGTCGAACGCATCGGCGACTTGCGTGATCTCGGCTGGCTCTTTCAGCACGCGCGGCTCGTTCTCCTTGTGCGGTTCTTCGGCCTGGGCGCGCGCGGGACACAAGGCCATACAGCACAGGCCCAGTAGCGGGGCTTTGACGACGAAGCGCTTGAAGAGACTCATTCGCGTGCATTGGGCGTAAAATACGCCCGGGCCGGACGGTAGCACTACTGCCGCAGCCTTTGGCAAGAGCCGTTCGCGATCGACGGCATTGTCGTTCTGTGGGCTGAATAGACGCCGGGTTAGGGGCGTGCACGCGGTACGCTCTGCCAAAGCGCGTCCGCGTGTGCGACAGAGGCCGACAACCGCTGCCGAGCGGCCGGATCGTGCTCGGTAAAGGCCGCGGCGGCGGCGATTGCGCAGGCCGTTCGCGCCTTGGAACGCTCGCGCATGTGGGCTGCAGCGCGAGCTCCGAGTGAGTCGTTGCCTCCGCTGCCCTCGCCTTGGAGAACGCGCCGAGCGCTGCCATCTGCCGTTTGCGCCGCGCTTTCGCAAGCGCCGACCAGTGCCTGTGGTTTGGGCGGCGAACTCGGCAAGCGGGCTTCTGCGCCGCTGTGAACCGGGTTCTTGAAGCGGGGCTTGCCGCTTTCTTCTGGCTCCACCCAAGCTTCACCTTGCTTGACACGGACGCGTAGCCCCTTGCTCCCGTACTCCACGTCGAGCGCGGCATCCCCGTAGTGCACCACCCCCCCGGGGGTTGCGATTAGGACCTCCGCGCCTGGGCGAACGCCGAGGTTTGCAGACGTCGAAAGTTGCCCGTCAGCGAGCAGGATCTGCTCGGAGCCGTCCCGGCACGGCAGGGCGTGGCCCGGTCCGATCAGTTTGAATTCCCGACTAGTCTGCGTGTGCCGCAACGAGACCGAAGAACCGGCAGCAAGTTCGACCCAGTGCTCGCCATCCAGCAACGAGGAAACCGTGATTGCCGTGCCGTCGACGCTGGCATCCCCGGTGACGACTAGCGCGCGGCAACCCGGTTTGACTTGCGGCTCGCGCGCGGCCGGAATCGTCTCACGCGCCACACTCGCCTGTGGACTCGGTGGGGAGCTCGGCGCGGCGCTAGCACTCGCCGTGCTCGGCTGGCTCGAAGTTTCACGCTTTCCGCAGCCGACGCAGGCGACGCTCAGCGCGAGCCACACGAGCCGATCCAGATGACGCCGCACGCTCGGCATTGCTCAACCCCCGCGGAGTGACGGCGGGGGAGGCGGGATGAGCAGCGTTTTGCGATTGTCGTCGTCGTCGTCGGAAAAGATGTCGCCGCTGATGTCTTCCAAGGCAAGCTCTTCCTTCGCGGCGCCCAGTTCGCGACTGGTGTCAGCCAGGCGATCGGCGAGCACGCCCAGGAATTGCCACAGCAGTTTGACCGCGAGCTGGTGCTCTTTGCGCAAGATCTCGAAGAACTCGGTGCGCCGAATCACCATCATTTCACTGTTCCCCGCAGAGCGCACCGTGGCCGAGCGCGGCTGGCTACGCACTAGCGCCATCTCTCCGAAGTGGTCGCCCGGATTGAAGGTCGCAAGCTCCGCGCCGTTGCGCATCACCGTGGCGTGTCCCGAAAGCACGATGAACAGCTCTTCACCCTTGTCACCTTCGCTGATGATTGTCTCGCCGTTCTGGTAGTCGCACACGTCCGTTACCTGCAGCACGCGCAAGATCTCGCGATCGTTGAGTGGGCGAAAGAGCGGCATGCGCGCCAGAAGATCGCGCTTGAGCTGCAGCCGCTTGGCGCGTGTTTCGTCGCGTGCGGTCACGTCGCCCACCGTGACGATGACCGACGTGATGTTGTCTTTGCCGCCGCGCTCGTTCGCGGCGTCGACCAAGGACTTGCAGGCGGCTTCTGCGTCCGGGTTGTTGAGGCGCTTACCGAGGCCTTCCAGATCCTCCTCGAAATAGCCGCATAGGCCGTCCGAACAGAGCAAAAAGCGGTCGCCCGCTGTCAGATCCAGGACCAGCGTGTCGGGCTCCACGTGCTCGTACACGCCGACCGCGCGCGTGATGGCGTTCTTTTGCGCGAGCTGCTCGACCTGCTCGCGAGGCATCTTCTTGCGCTTGATTAGCTCGTTGTAAACCGTGTGATCTTCGGTCAGCTGCTCCAGCACACCATCACGGAGCATGTAAATTCGGCTGTCGCCGACGTAGATGAAGAAGCCCTGCGTGCCGATCACCAGCAAACAGACCAGGGTCGTGCCCATGCCACGCTTCTTCGTGTCCTTGACGGCTTCGGCGTGCACTCGCTGCGAGGCGCGATTCACGGCGAACTCGAGCATGTTCAGGATGTCGCGCTTGGTGACCTTGGCAGCGCCTTTGGCCTGATCCGCGTAGTCTTGGATCAAGTCGACTTGCTTCTTGATCTCTTCGTGCACGGTGCGCACGGCGAGCGCGCTGGCGACTTCGCCCGCCGCGTGTCCGCCCATCCCGTCGCAGACGATGAACAAGCCGAGCTTCTTGTCGACCAAGAAGTTGTCTTCGTTCTGATCGCGGACTCTGCCGACGTCGGTCAGGGCCGCGAACTTGACTTCGGGGGCGTTCATCATCGGTCAGGATAGTGCAAGCGCGTCCCCGCCGAAAAGCATCCCGCAAAGCGGCCGGATATTTCCGACGTTTGCCGAATTTATTGGTTTGTCGCGAGCGACCTTTGGCGACTAGGGCTCGTCGATTCATGCCGCATTTACGCTGTCGGTCTCGCACAGCGAGCGAGCGCCGGTGCGAGCTACGACTACATGATCGATCAGCGGCACGCCAACGAGCTCGGCGGCCGCGCGGATCGAGCGCGTCATGGCGATGTCCTCGGCGCTGGGTGTGGGATCACCGCTCGGATGATTGTGAATCAGCACGATTGCGCTCGCGCCGTCGCGCAGGGCGGGGCCGAGTACGTCGCGCGTGAGCAAGGCGCAGCCGTGCAAGCCGCCCTGCGCGATGCGGCGCGCGGACTTGAGTCCATATTTGCCGTCGAGCGACAGCAACCAAACCTCTTCGTGCTCGAGCGCAGCGAGCCGCGGCTGCGCCCAGCGCACCACTCGCTCGAAGCAATCGAGCACTTCGCGCTCCTCGGCGAGTGCTCGCAATAGCGCACGCCGACCAAACTCGATGGCTGCCGCAATGCGGGTCGCTTTCGCAGGGCCGATACCGCGGCGCGCTAGCGCGTGCGGGCCGAGCCGCGCAATTCCGGCAAGGCCGCCGCTGCGTTCGAGCAACGCCGCGGCCGAGAGCGCGACGGATTCACCGGGGCTGCCGGTGCCGAGCAGCAGCGTGAGTAAATCGACGTCGGCCAGATTTTGGACGCCGAACGCGAGTGCGTGTTCTCTGAGATCTACCATTGGCGAGCTTCCAGAATGCAGGAACGGTGCCGCTGACATCAGCGCTGAGACCGCGCTCGAGCGAGGCCGAGCCCTTGGCGATCGCCAATCTTTGGCTGGCGGCGGCCGCCGTTACACTCAGAAGGCGCTCACTCCGCGCGCACCACATCACTCGGCGCAAGCAAGCCGCGCAAATCCTCGAGCGCTGCTTGCGCGGCGTCGCTGGTTTCTGCATCGAAGGTAATTTGCGTGCGGTACGTCGGGTCGAACCACTTGGGGTAAGAGCCGATCTCGACGCGCGGGTGACGTTGCACGACGGCGTCGAGGAAGGGCTTCAGGACTGGCTCTTCCATGCGTAAGAATAGGGCGCGGCTGACGAAGGTGATGGGGCCGCGCAGCCAGGCGCGAACGGTGAGCAGCTTGAGTTTGAATAGATCGGGGATCCCGGGCAGGATCCAGACGTTGTTCATCACGGGCGTTGGCCACTGAACTTCGGGGCTGCCCGAGAGCGTGGCGCCGACCGGCACTCGCGCCATCAACAGGTGAGCGTCGGTGAGTCGATCGCCGTAGACACCGCGCAACAGGTCGCTGAGCGTCGGATCGAGGACGACGTCGACGCCGAAGGCGCGCGCGACAGCTTCGACGGTCACGTCGTCGTGCGTCGGACCGACGCCGCCGCTGGTGAACACCACGTCGAATTCGGCGCTCAGGCGCCGGATTTCGTCCGAAAGGACGCCGATTTCGTCGGGCAACATCACCACTCGCGAGAGGCGGATGCCGAGCGCGCGCAGCGTGCCAGCCAGCGCGTGCACGTTCGCGTCTAGCACTTTGCCACTGAGTAGCTCGTTGCCGATCACCAGCGCAGCTGCGGTACGAACGACGCGTGGGTTCATGCTCGGCTCATCACGTTAGGGGACCGGGACGTCGATTTCGCGCACGATCGGACGGCCTGCTTCGTCGATCGCAAGCAGCTCTTCGATCCGTTTTTCCGCCGAATTGAGGCGTGCTTGCGAGGCGCGGGATAGTCGCACGCCTTCCTCGAACAGCTTTAGCGAGTCCTCCAAATCCAGCTCGCCGGACTCCAGGCGCTCGACGATCTGATGCAGCCGCTCCAGGCTGGCTTCGAAGCTTGCCAGGCCGTCGCCTGCTTCTGGGGGTGCGTCTGAACGTGCGACTTTCGCGCGGGTCATGGTCGCGTCTCAGCGTTGTCGGTTCTGGCCTCCGTTGCAAGTCTGAGCTCGAAAGGACCGCTCGGCAGCGCCGGGAGCAACAAAACGCCGTCTGGATCGGCAAAGGCGGGCAACGCGACGCCGCTCGGGGTGACCACCAGCCCGCCGCGAAGACTCGCGGGGTTGGTCGCTGTCGTTGCCCCCGCCGAGCCGAGCTCGAGCCACAGGGTTTCCGGTCCAGGCGACTCGGGAGCCGGAGTCGCGGACGCCAAGCCGAACGTCGCCGCTTGCCGTACTGCCAATGAGCCGTCGAGGTCCCGCGCTAGGCGCAGAGTTCGCGCGCGGGCGGGTTCGCTGCGCGCGGCCAGGGCCCGGACGATGGCGAGCCGCACGCTGGCGTCGGTCTCGAAGCGGTAGGCCTGCGTGAGCACGCCCAACGCGCTGCTCTCGCTGCTGTGACCGAGCCCGAGCGCGACGTGGCTGCGGAACAGCACATCGTCGTTCGAAAGCAACGCCATGAGCTTCGGACGGAGATTGCGCGAGTCGCGGGCCGCGAGTGCGCGGGCCGCAAGCGGCGCGCCGAGTCCGCGCGCTTCGATCATCTCGAGCAGGACATCACTGGGCACGACTTGCGCTGCGTCGAGCGAAGCGAGGCTCGCGGCCAAGGCGTCGCGGGCGCTGCGGTCCGGTTCCACCGCGAGGCGCTCGCCGAGCAGGCGCGATACTCCTGGCAACAACGCGCATCGCGACAGCGCGCGCAGTTCCACGCTCGTGGCGCGCTTCAGCAGCGCGGGGACATCCGAACGCGAAAATAGCGCGCGTGATTGCACGAACAGCGCCCGGTCACTTTCGTCACGTGAAGTCGACAGGGCGCGCAGCGCGGCTTCGGTTCCGCTCGGCGTGCGGCCGAGCGCCAGCGTGCGTACCAGACTCGCGCGCAGCGCCGCGCGTCGAGTGCCCGGAGCGCGTAGCGCCTGTTCGAGAATCGCTTCCGCGTCGCTCGCTGGCGCCCGCGCGAGCGCCAGTGCCGCCGCCGATGACGTTTCGCGCTTGCCGAGCGCACCCCCCAAAAAAGAAAAGGCGGAGCGCGTGCCAGACAGGCCGAGCGCGGCGAACATTGCTTCGCGCTCATCGTCCGACACTTGCTTTTCTTCACCAATCAACGGCGTGGCAAGGTCCGCGATTACCGCGTGGCCCGCGAGCTCGAGCGCGCCCTTTCGCGTGGTTTCTTCTGCGAACAAGCTGACAATGGCCTGCCCCGCGTCAGGCGCGTGGAGTTCGAGCAGGATGCGCGCAGCGGCGGTTCGAAATTCCGCCCCGTGTTCGTGCTGTAGCCAATGCCGCGCGAGATCCAGGGTGTCGGTGTCGCCGAGACGCGCCAGCGAAACCGCCGCTTCGGCGCGCACATCCCCCGCGCCGCTGCGAATGCTGCGGCGCAGCAAAGGGATGGCGCGCGGATCGCCGAGATCACCGAAGAACGCGACCGCGGTCCGCGTCGGCGTCTGTGCGCCGGCGACGACAGGGCGTAAATCATGCGGTGGAAACGCGAGCAACGCGTCACTCGCCGTCTCGGCCACGTGTCCCGGTTGGCACAGCACTTTGCCTAACGCAGTGAGCGCCGTTTCGTCATTGGAGCGCGCCAGTGAAAGCGCGGCGGTCGATTCGATCAATCCGTCGATGGCTTCCGAACGGCTCGGATTGCTACCGACGCCGACCATCACCCGAACCAAGAATTCGCGCACGGCGGGCACGGAAGCATGCTCGGCCAGCGCGCGCACCGCGATCAGGCGGTCCTGCGCCGAACGGGCCGCACCTCCGCTTTCGAAGCTCTTGAGCAACAGATCGAGCGACTGTGCGGTTCCGATGCTACCCAAGCGTTCGAAGCCGCGTTGACGCTGTTCCGCGGATTGCTCCTTGAGCAGGCCCTGGGCGACTTCGATGCCGAGGTGCGTGCGCAACGTGCTCCGGCGCAACGCTTTCGGGTCGACTCGCTGTGAGTTGCGCGCGCTGGTGATTTGCGCGGCTGCAGGCTGCGTGAGCAGCAGCGCCAGCAGCAGCGTGCGTACGGGCCAGCGATGGCGTGTCACTCGAGCAGCCCAAAGCCGATACCGCGCGCCGCGGCGCCGGGAGTCTGCTTCACGACTTGGAAGCTGACCGTTTCGGCGACTTGGTCACGGTGGGTGAGGTGACGTAACGCGAACACCAGCGCGAATGACTGATTCAACGCACGCTGTTCGGCTTCCACGCTGTTGTTCTTGGGGCGCACTCCGACCAACAGCACGAGGTTGGGACTTTGATTCAGCAGCTGCGCGATCGCGCGCACGGTGCCGTCCGATTTCAGATCCAGTTCAACGCTGTCGGCAGCGCCTTGGAAGGCGATCGGGCCACGCAGCACGAGAGCCTTTTGCTTGGCGCTGGTATCGAGCGAAACAAGGGCCGGCTTGGGCTTTTGCTTGCCTTCGGGTGCCTCCGGGCAACCATCTTGGTCCTCGACGCCTTCGAAATCTTCCGGCTGATCGGCGCAGCGATCGTCTTGGTCGTCGAACGTATCGCCGTCTTTGTCCGGGCTGGGGCAGCCGTTCAACAGCGGGTCAGAGCGCTCTTCGCCCGGCACGAGCGGGCAAGCGTCGTCCACGTCGAGCACGTGATCGCCGTCGTTGTCGGGATCCGGGCAGCCGTCCTCGTCTTGGAAAGCGTCGCGATCTTCAGGCTTCGTCGGGCATTTGTCTTGCGAATCGAAAATGCCGTCGACGTCGCGATCTCGCTCGGGGCAGCCATTTTGCTTCGGATCGCTCGACGCGGCCCCAGCCTCCTTGGGACACGCATCCTGAGCATCGAGGATGCTGTCGTGATCGTTGTCTGCGTCGAGGCAGCCGTCTTCGTCCTCGAACTCGTCGCTGTCTTCCTTTTCGGTGGGACAGCGATCGCTGTCGTCCGGCACGCCGTCGTCGTCGTTGTCGAAGTCGGGACAGCCGTCGCTGTCTTCGAAGCCGTCCTTGTCTTCCGCCAACTCGGGACATTGATCGACGTCGTCCGGCACGCCGTCCGCGTCTTGATCGTGCACGCGCGGCGCCCAACCGAGTCCGAGCACGGCCCGCACGGACGGCGCGCCGACCGCGCCGTCGAGCGGCAATTCCGCCCCCGCGATCAGCGAAACCGTGCCCGGCGTGTAGCGCGCCGACAAGCCGATCGCGGCGGGCGACTGCGCTTTCGAACCGAACTTGGGCGTGAGTGCAAGTGCGCCGTGACCCTCGAGCGCCCATTCCCAGCGCCCCTTCTCGTCGATTCCAAAGACTTGCGGACGCAGCACGAGCCCCAAACCCCAAGGCAACTCGTGTCCGAAGGTCTGCCCAACGTAGGTTTGCTCGGCGCCGCGCACCTTCACGCCGGTGGTCGCGCGCAGGGACACCGCGATCAGACGTAGCTCACTGAGCACGCGCAGCTCACCGGTGGCCGCCTGCTCGGAGATGTAAGACGAAGCGTTGCCGGTCGGCAGAGTGACCGAGCCAAGCGCGGCTAAGCTAAAGCCGCCCAGCTCGCCACCCGGCAACAAGTTTGCCTTCACGTCCAGCCTCAGGTCACCGATTGCTGCATGCGGTAGCGTTCCGCCGATCAGCTCACTCCCGTAACCCTCTTGGTAGATCACCGTTGGCAGCAGCGCGCCCAGGGCCAGGCGGTCCGTGAGGCCAACGCCCAGCGCGTAGTCCATCGACACTTGGTTTTGGACCGGGACTGCGACCTCTTTGCCACTGGCATCACTCAGAGTGACGAGCCGGTGTGCATAGGAAGCCCAAGCAGCCACGTTCCACTTCAAGTGGCCAGGGGTCGCGGTGGGCTCGACGTATAGATTGGCCGCGGGATCGGTCGAAGGATGGAAGCCCCTCAGATCCAGCGAAGGCACCGGGTCGGCCGCGTGGGCCAGAGGTGCAAGGAAACAGGCAAATGAAACAGCCGCCGCGAACCGGCCAATCCGCATAGCCGCTGAGGCTAGTACCGTTTTTGACCGGCCGCGCGCCTCATTTCTTGCGTGTCTCGGCAAACCGGCCTACGCCCCGGGTGTCCGATGGACGCCGTGATGAAACCGCTGACTATCGCCGTGCCCAAAGGGCGCATCATCAAAACCCTGGCTCCCCTGTTCGAGCGCGCTGGCCTCGACACCGCTGCGCTGCTGGCCGACGATCGCCGGCTCATTCGCGAAAGCGCCGATGGCAAGTATCGGTTCCTGCTGTTGAAGCCGGATGACGTGCCAACCTACGTCGAATACGGCACGGCCGATCTCGGCATTTCCGGGCGCGATACCCTGCTCGAGCGCCGCTACGACTTGTACCAGCCGCTCGATTTGAAGGTCGGACAATGCCGCATGGTCGTGGCCACCGAAGCCGGCAAAGCGGTCCCCGAGTTGCCGCGCATCGCGACCAAGTTCGCGCGCATCGCGACCGAGCACTTTGCTGCCAAGGGCGTGCAGGCCGAGGTGATTTACGTGCAAGGCTCGGTGGAGCTCGCGCCGTTGGTCGGCTTGGCGGACGCCATCGTCGATTTGGTCGAATCGGGCGCCACGCTGCGCGAGAACAACTTGGTCGAGACCGAGACCATCTGCCAAATCTCCAGCGTGCTGATCGCCAATCGCTCATTGTTCAAGTTGCGTCACGCCGAGATTGCGCCGCTGATCGAAAAGCTGCGCGCGGCCATCGACTGAGGGCCCGCGAGCGACTTAGGCATTCTCGGGCCCGCGCTACCAAACGCCTTCGAGCTGTAAGCGGCCGCCGCTGCTCGCGTAGCGGGCAGCGACGCGCAGCGCGTGGCGCTCCTGCTGGTCCGCGCTCGGCGCGACCACGAACAAGGTGACACCTGTCGCCAGCAAGGCGCCGCCGATGGCGTAGCTGACGGTCTCAGCGTCGGTGTAGATGACGCTGCTCGATCTGCTCGGCGTGCATTGGACTACGCCCTTCACGCAGGTGCTCGCGTTGTCCGCGTTGCGTGACAGCGCCCCGAACAGCGCGCCCGCGCCGATCCCGGCCAAACCGACGCTGCCCGTGACCACGCCAGCGGTGCGGTAGGCTCGCCCGCGATCTGCTCTGGCAGGCTGCTCTGGCGCGAGCGTCGGAACGTTGATCGAGTAGCGCCGTCCTTCGCCGCCGCTGGCGTCGAGGTCAGCGCTCCACGGGCGATAACCTTTCGCGTACGCGCTCAAGCGTTGCTCGCCCGGGTCGATCGGGATCGGCGCGCCCCACGCGCTCGCGGGCACCGTATTGGCGCCCAAGCGCACCGTCAAACCGGGGACGCGGCTGGTCATCGGCACTACGAACACGATGCGGCTCAGCTTTGGTTCGAGCCGCGCGATGCGCTCGGCGGCGAGCTGCGACAGTTCGCGATCCTTCTTGTCGTGAGCTAGGGCTTCGGCCTCCAAAAACGTGTGCCAAGCGCTGGCCGTGCGCCCCATGCGCTGATAGCAATCACCCAGTTGGATGAGCGTCGACACTCCGATCTCGAGCGTCTCTGCGGCTTCGAACTTGCTGCACGCCGCAGTCACATCACCGGCATCGAGCAGTGCGCGAGCTTGGTAGAGGAGCGTCTCTGCTTGGATGCTTCTGCTGCTCTGGGTGCCTTGCGCCGCGGCGCTTTTGCTCCCCAAGGTGAGCGCACCGCACATCAAGCCAGCTGCGACGTATTTGATCCAAACCCTCATCGACTCTCGATGAGCTGAATAGCAAGCGCGATGCCAGCCAGGTTTGCGACGGAGTCTCTGATATTTGCGCGGCTTTTGCGGGGCAGCCTGTCACACCCAGCCCGAATCGACGCGGCGATCGGTCCCGCGTGTGCGCTCGAACACGGCCAATGTGGCACGCGCTCGGCGAAAATCTCATTCCTGCGAGCGCGCCGAACTGAAGCGAAGGCCGAGCTCTTTGGCGATGCGTTCCTGCCTCGGCCGATCCTCGCGCGTCACGATCACCACCGAATGCCCGCTCTTTCCAGCCCGTCCAGTGCGCCCTGCGCGATGCACGTAGGCGAGCGCAGAGCTCGGGAGCTCGAAGTGCAGCACCCATTCGACGTCGGGAATATCGATGCCAGTCATGGATTGATCGGTCGTGAGCAGCACGCGCGCCTCCGAAGCCGTGAACGCTCGCAACGCGTTCTGTCGATCGAGCTTCGAGCGCTCGGTGCTCAGACTTACCGGCTTGAGTCCACGCTCACCCAGAAACCGATACAAATGCCGGATCAGGTTGGGCTGATTCACGAACACGATCGCTCGCTTGCACTTGGCTTCTTCGATGAAGCGCGCAAGCTCCAAATCCTTCGTGCTCTCGCTGCGCGCGTTCAAGTACTGGTGGGTGATGGTCGTGAGTAACGGATCAGCGCTCTTGCTCACTTGCGTGTGCGCGCGCGCGTCGCCCATGAACTCGTCTGCCAAGCGCCGGGCATTCGCACCCAGGGTGGCTGCGGCGAAAATCAACTGCACCTTCGGCTCGGGGCGAGACAAGATCTCCCTCAGGTAGTCCGCGCCCTTCGTTGCCAAGATCGGATCCGGCTCGTCCAAGACGATGGTCGTCACTCCTTTGAGTTTGCGCTCCGCGAACTGCTCCAGAATGCGCCCCGGCGTGCCGACGATCAGCCGCGTGCTCTGCGTGACCTTTGCCTTCTGTTTGCGTGTGTTGCTGGTCGAAACCAGGGCGCCCGTGTTGATGCTCGGATGCTTGTAGCGATCCGCGACGCGCTGCGTCTGCAGTGCGAGCTCGGTCGCCGGCGCAAAAATCAAACTGCGCCCGCTCTCGGGAGCTCGCAGGCGCTGTAAGACTGGCAGGAGATACGCCAAGGTCTTGCCCGTCCCCGTACCGGATTGAATGACCACGTGCTGGCCAGCCAAGATCGCCGGGATTGCTGCCAGCTGCACCGGGGTCGGCTCCGAGATCCCGTCGGCCTGGAACGCGGCCAAGATCGCCGAATCGATTTCCAGTCCTGTTTCAGCGAAGGGGCTGGGCTCCATCGCCGCGTTCTAGCATCACCTCACTCGAGCCCGTCGATTCGTGCAAGATCGTTCTATCCGCGGGCGGGGTTAGACGGCTACTTTTATTCCCAAGCTGAGCACCGAATTGCCCGTAGAAATCGGGCAGTTGGGCACGGGCGTGCTGCAGTGGGTGGGAAATTGGGCCGGGCTGGGGACGAGGGGCGAGGGGGGTCCCTTGCGGACCTTTTTGGGTTGGAGGGGGGCGCTCGCAACTCGCTGCTCTATCCGTCTTCCGCCTCTGGGTGGCGGAGGCGCTCGCTCAGGTAGGCCAAGGCGACTCCGCGCTGTGGGTGGAGTTCCAGCTTTTCCGCCAGGCTACTGAGCGCGCTGAACAGGTCGCTACCCAACTTGGCTCGCAAGTCGACCTCGAGCGAATCGTGAGATTGCTGGTCGGACAGGTGCTTGCGCCAGGCGGGGCTCCACACCTCGGACAGGTTGCCGAGTAGCCCGTCCGCCACGGCCCGCGACCACTCACCCGCGTCGAACCACACGCCGCCACAACGACCGCAGCGCTCCAAGAAATACGGATCATGGAAGGTCACGCGCGCGCGGCGCAAGAGCCCATGACCGTCCGGGCATTGCCCGGTGCGTTGGGTTTCCAAGTGTGGCTGCGTCGGTCGCACGTCGCGCGCGCCCAGCACCGACAGGGTTGCCGGCAAGGAGACCACCTCCGGAGGTACCCAAAAACCCGAACAGCTCGGGCATTGCGACGCCGAGGCGCCGCTGCTGGCGCGCACGCCTTCTACGGGGACCAGCAGCTGCGTGGCACACTTGGGGCAGTGAGCAAGCATCCCGCTGGTTTTAGCACACCATGCCGTTGCTTTGCGCCAAACGAACGTGGCCAATTCAGCCGCTGCAATCGAGCGTGGCCTATCGGGCCGCTGCAATGGAGCGTGGCCTATCGGGCCGCTGTAATGGAGCGTGGCCTATTGGGCCACGACCGCATAAAGTGCGCCGCATCTGATGAAGACTGTCCTGACGGGCATCAAGCCCACCGGCACCCCGCATCTCGGCAACTATTTCGGCGCCATTCGCCCAGCGCTTTCGTTGGCCGAAAACCCGGCGCACCGAGCGCTGTATTTCGTCGCGGATTATCACGCTTTCACCAGCGTGCACGATGCCGCTGCGCTGCGCGAGAGCGTGCACGAGGTGACCGCCACTTGGCTTGCCTGCGGGCTCGACCCGAACAAGGTCAGCTTGTTCTTGCAGTCGCGCGTGCCGGAAACTTTCGAGCTGTGCTGGGTGCTGATGTGCTGCTTGTCCGCGGGCCAGCTCGAGCGCGGCCACGCCTACAAGTCGGCGCTCGATCGCGGGGAGTCACCGAACGGCGGCGTGTTCGGGTACCCAGCGCTGATGGCCGCGGACATCCTGCTCTATGACGTCGACCAAGTGCCGGTTGGACAAGATCAGAAGCAACACGTGGAAGTCGCGCGCGACGTGGCTTTGCGCTTCAACCACGCCTTCGGCGACACCCTGCGCGTCCCGAACGTCGTGGTCGGCGAAGCTCCACTCGTCCCCGGTCTCGATGGCCGCAAAATGAGCAAGTCGTACGACAACACCGTGCCGCTGTTCTTGCCGCAGAAAGAGCTGCGCGCCGCCATCTTGCGCATCAAAACCGGCTCCGAGCCGCTCAACGCGCCGAAAGAAGCCGGCCCGTCGAGTGTCTATCAGCTGTTCAAACTACTGGCCACGCCGGAACGCGCGGCCCAAATGGTCGAACAGCTGGCGTCCGATCCCGCTTACGGCTGGGGCCACGCCAAACAAGACCTCTATCTGGCCGTCGAAGCGGAGCTCGCCCCCAAGCGCGAAGAGTACCTGCGCATTCGCAAAGACACCGCCTACCTCGACGACGTACTCCAACGCGGCTCGGCCCAAGCCCGCGAAGTCGCCCGCGCCACCATCGACCGCGTGCGCAGCGCAATCGGCATTCGCTAACCCTTCTGCGGCTCGGAGGGAGAGAGATAGACCGCCGAGCCGCAGAGGCCGCAGAGATCTGAGGGAGAAGAGATTGGGGTTGCTATTCGCGGCTTGCGTCGTCGTCGCGACGGCATTTTTCGCTGGGAGTCGCTCTAAGAGCTACGCGGCGCGCTTCGACGCCCGCGCCCGCTAACCCAAAAACTCCCTTCTGATCTCTGTGACCTCTGCGGCTCTGCGGTTCAATCTCAGGGGGGACGTTAATTCAGGTATCGGGCGATGATTTGGTGCAGCTTTTGCTGATCGAAGGGTTTTTCTAGGCGATCGTTTTCGGTCGTTTCGAGGAACTTGCGCGAGGATTCGGTGAAGGCGCCGCCGGTGATGAAGATGGTGCGCTCGGCTTGTTTGCGATCGAGCGAGAGCAGTCGCTGATGAAATTCGACTCCGGTCGTTACGGGCATCATCAGATCGCAGAAGATCAGATCGAAGCGCTCGCCGCCTTCGAGGCGCGCCAGGGCTTCGCCGGCGCTGGTGAGTGCGAGCACTTCGTGATGTTCGGCGAGCAACCGCGACATCGCTTTGGCCACGAGCGTGTCGTCGTCGACGACCAAGATCCGCCCGCGGCGGTTCACCGTGGTCGGGCGCTCGATCACGACTTCGATGCGGTCTCGCGGTTGGCTCGACGAGGGCAAAACGACGCGAAATACGCTGCCTGAGCCGAGGTCCGACTCGACCTCGATGGTGCCGCCCAAATCGCTGACGATGCGGTGACAAATGAATAGGCCGAGTCCAGTGCCTTCGCCCACGTCTTTAGTGGTGAAGAAGGGTTCGAAGAGTCGAGCGCGGTGCTCTTCGGGAATGCCGCTGCCGGAGTCGTGAATTTCGACCACGACGCGCTGCTTTGCTCCCTCGCGCAGCACCAAGCGGATTTCGTTTTCGTGCGCTGCGCCTTCGCGGATTGCGTGCGCTGCGTTGACGAGCAGGTTCAGAAAGACTTGTCCGAGGCGCGAAGCGTTGCCTGATACCGTGGGCACGCGCGCGTAGTCGCGGACGATGCGCGCGTGGTGCTGGAGCTCGTTGGCTGCAAGCTTCAACGTCGATTCCAAGACCTGCTCGACATCCACGTCGCCGAAGTGCTCGTGATCGCCGCGTGAAGCGTCCTTCAAGTCTTTCACGATGCGCTGCACGCGAGACGCCCCTTCGCGTGCCTCGGTCAGCGCGGAGACCCACTCGCGAGCTTCACGTTCGGAGGCCCACGGGCCATGTTTCGGCAAGCGTTGCGCCAGAAATTCCAAATTGGCGATCACGTAGGTGAGCGGGTTATTGATCTCGTGCGCCATTCCCGCGGCCAGGGTGCCCACCGTGGACATGGTTTCGGTCAAGCGCAGCTGCGCTTCGAGCTTCTTGCGATCGCTCACGTCGCGCGACACACCGACAGTCATGATCACTTGCCCGTCGCCGTCGAAGATGGGCGACTTTACGGTGTCGACCTGCAAGATGCGGCCGTCCTTGCGCTCCAAGCGTTCGTCCGGGAGGAGAATGGTGTCGCGCGTGTCGAGCACCAAGGCGTCTTGTTCCAGCGAGCGATTGCGTTCGTCGAGCTTCGACAGCGGGTTGTATTCTTGGCCCAGCAAGTCGTCGTTTTCGCTGCCCCAAGCTTCGCGCAAAGCGCGATTGGCCCACACGATCTTGGAATCGGCGTCTTTGACCAAGATCATGTCGGCCATGGCGTCCAGGATCTGGCGCTGTCGATCTTCCGCGGACGCGCGCCCGGCTGCGTCGCGAGTGCTGCGCTCGAGCAACTCTTCCGAGTGCCACGCGACCACAGCCGAGCACGCTGCCGGAACCGCCGCAAACACGATCGCCAGCGCGCAGTCGAAGATATTGAGCCCAGGACCGACGAACGAGGATTCGTCCAGCCACGGCACGTGAAACCAATAGCGCACGACGAATAGCAGTGAGCAGCCGTAGAAGAGCGTCAGGAGTGCCGAAAATAGGCTGGCTTTGGCGCTGTAGCGGACGGCGCCCAGGCCGTTGAACACGCCAATCATCAACCACGTCACTGGCGCGCGAAACACCTCGTACGCTCCGGAGTGATTGACCAAGCTTGCCGCGTGCAACGCGTACAGGCAGCTGATGTCGATCCACACCGACACGTATTGGAGTCTGGATTGCGTCGAGAGGTCGCGCTGCAACCATTGCCAGACGACTGCGGAGTAGAACGCGAGCACGCACACCACGGCGACGTAGACGATGTTGGCCGGGTGCGTCTGCGCGTCGGCAGCCGTGAGCAGCGTCAGCGCACCAAAGGCGGTGAGCCCTACTCGACATTGGTTGACGAGCCGCTCGCCGGCCATCTGCTGCGCTTGGAGCGCAGTGCTGCCGCCGGATCCGTTCGCGTCCAAGCCGTGCGCTTGCATCATCGAAGAGCGGAACGCTAGCAGGGCCAACCCCTAAGGAATAGTGTCAGTCTCGAGGCGTTCAGTCTGTCTCTCGCCGGCGTCGGGGGATTCTCCCCGCGCCCGCTGGAGTATCCCCTCCGGGGATCACGAAGCGCGTAGTCCGGCGGGGCCCCGGCCCCAAACCTTATGGCGGATGCTCAGTAATCGTTTTGCTGCTCGTCGCCGTGTCTGCGCAACAACGAAATCCGATGAAATAGTACCGAAACTCGGGCGCGTGACTGGTCGTTACCGGCCGGCAAGCGTTTCGTACATGCCCCCACGCGCCGCCTTTCAGCGCGGAGAACTTGGCGTGTTCACGCGGGCGCTCGTGGTCGGCCATCACCCATTCATCCACATTGCCGGTCAAATCGTGTACGCCGAAGTCGCTCACGCAACCGGGCATTTGACCGCTCGGTACACTGCGATCCAAGCGCTCGAGCTCTGCTCGCTGAATTTCTGTGTCTTCTGAATACACGCGGGACAAGTGTGGGTCCACCCAGCGATTGTCGAAGTTGCACTGTTTGCTCGATCGCGCGTAACCGTACGGGAACGGCTTTTCGTCAGGGCCTTCGCAGGCGGTGACCCATTCACGCTCGTAACACAGTCGCTTGCTCAGGGCGTTGCACGCCTTCTGAGCCTCGAAGAAGTCGTACATCACCGGCGGCTTTGCGCCGGCGCGATTCGGATACTCGTACTCGTCGATGCAGAAATCGAGCGGCACACGCGGCTCTTTGCACTCAGGCTTCGCGGTCGCGAAGCGGTGGCAAATCGTGATGTGATTCGGCTTGTCGTACTCTTTGTCGAGGCATTGCCGTTCGAGTTTGGGACAATGGTCGAAGTGCACGTGCCGCATGCCCGCGGGACAAGCTTGCTCGGCGGTCGACTGCGGCGCTGAAGCGGTGGCGTTCGAGTCGCGATGCTCGGTCGGGTCGGCGACTGACGCTGGAGCCGCGCTCGACGCTGGAGCCGCGCTCGAAGTTGCGGGCAGGGCGAGCCTCGGAGGTGCGTTCGCCGCGGGTGGAGTCTCCGGCAGCGCGGGCCGCACTTCAGCGGTGGGATCGAGTGTTCGTCCCGCGCAGCCCAGGAGGCAGGCGCCGAACACCCAGGCAGTCAAGATTCTGGCTCGAGTCACGCTGAAGCGGCTTTTTTACACGCTCGGGCGCGCCACACCAAAATACCGGCGGGCTGCTCAGTGCAGCTGCCCGCCGGCGCGTCGTTTGCCACTTTCGAATTTCGAGGATCAGATTGCTGGCTTCGGCGCATCGAGCACGACGTGGGGCATGATTTTCTTCAGGCCGCGCACGCCGATGCCCTTCACTCGTAACAGGTCGTTGACTTGCTTGAACCGGCCGAGTCGCGTGCGCAAAACCAAGATGGCGTCCGCACGCTTTTGACCTACACCGGGCAAATGCCGCAAGTCTTCCACGCTCGCCAGATTCAGGATGACCTTGCCGTCTTCGGTCATGCCCGTGCTGGCGTTCTTTTTGGCGCCTTCAGAGGTGCCTGCAGCCGCGGCTGCAGGCGCCACCGTGTCGTTGGCGGCGGCGTTGCTGGCGGCCGGCGTTGCTGGGGGAATGGCCGACGCTTGTGCGACCACCGCGCTCGAGCTGCTGCTCGCGTGCGGCGTCGCGGCCGGAGTATTGGCCAACCACGCATTGTGGATGTCTGCCCCGAGCATGCCGGCTAAAGGTACCGGCACGCCATTGGCACCGCTCAACATCGATGCGACTCCGACGCCCGAGAGCGCGACCATCGCCAACGCGAGTCCCACGAGTTTGAGCGCGACTGGCGCCCAAACGCTATTTCGAAATGTCGCCCGCGTGCGCCCGAACCAGGAAGGTCGAGCGGCGGGGGCCTCCGGACCCCCACCATCGTCCCCCCGAGGCTCGGCCTCTGCCGGCGAGAAGTGGCGTGCTTCACGTCCCTCGATCAGAGGAGCGTCGACGAGCACGCCTGCTTCTCGCGCGGTCGAAGCCGCGGGTGACACTCAGGCAAGCTCCGCGTAGGGCTCTTCCTCGACCGCTTCGCGCGAGTGGTTGCGGGTGCTGGTCGCGCCGAACTCGTCGCGCGGCTGGTAGTCGCGGATTTGAATCTCCCCGCTCACCGGCACAGCTTCGAGCTTGACGTTGATCGAGCCGTCGCTGTTAACGAACGCAACGCCCACGCGGTTCCAAAAATTGCGATCCTTGCGCTGGGTGATGACGTACGCGATTTTCATTTTGCTCTGGTCCATTTCGTATTTCTCCTGTGCTGCACGCGGGACTTACCGCGTGACTGGGACAGGAGATTGCGAACGCCGTGCCGAGCGCACGCTGCTCAATAACGGCGGAAAGTACGCCGCTATCGCGTGTGTCCTGCCTGGCGCAAGCTGGCGAATGCCTGGCGAACGGCCAAATTCCGGCGGGCTATGGTTTGCGGTGCCTCCCTGTGCGTGATATTTGCCCAGTTCTCTGATTTTCGACGGAGGCAACGAAATGCAAAAGCGCTCTACCCGGTCCTCGAACGTTTCTCGCCGTGAAGTCTTGCGCGTTGCCTCGGCTGGCATTGCGGCCAGCGCCCTGGCGGAAACCACCTCCGCCGAGGCCGCACAGATCGAGGCGCTGACCGCTAAACCCCCGGCCGGCTTCAAGCCGCTGAACGTGCCCGGCAAGATCGTGAAAGTTGCTGCCAAGGGCGAGTTTGCGTCCTACATGCAGCCCAACCAACTCTGGCCCAAGCCGGAGGTCGCACGGTCGATGTTGGAGAAAGCGCTGACCGAGTTCACCGGCGAGAAGACGCTGGCGGACGCGCTCGCCAAGTTCATCCACAAGGATGACGTGGTGGCGATCAAGCCGAACGGCATCGCCGGCCAGAAGGGCTACACCATGGCCACGAACTTCGAGCTGATCCTGCCGCTCGTGGAAGGGCTGATGAAGCTCGGTGTGCCAGCTGACAAGATCACCGTGTACGAGCAATACCCGACCTTCCTCGCCGGCACGCGCGTCAACGTGCGCGATTGGAAATTGCCGGATGGCGTGCGCTCGGGCACGCACAACAACAACGACCACCCGATGCCCGACATCAAGGTCTATCAGGGCATCAAGACGCGTTATTGCCGCTTTTTCACGGAAGCCACCGCGGTCATCAACCTGACGATGATGAAGGACCACGGCATCTGCGGTTACACCGGGACGCTGAAGAACATCACCCACGGCAACGTGAACAATCCGCACGAGCACCATGAGCACAACGCGAGCCCGCAAATCGCCATGCTCTACAATCACCCAATCGTGACCAGCCGGGTGCGCCTGCACATCACGGATGCGTTCAAGATCACGTACGACAAAGGTCCGCTCGACAAGGATCCGAAGACGCGCATCCCGCACGGCGCGGTTTACGTCGCGACCGACCCCGTCGCGATGGATAGCTACGGTTGGAAGGTGATCGACGAAGAGCGCAAAGCGCGCAATTTGCCGTCACTCAAAGAGGCCGGCCGCGAACCAGCGTACATTCGCGCGGCGGGCCAGTTCGGGCTCGGCATTCACGACTTGAACGCGGTCAAGGTGTCGAGCTTCGAGGTTTGACCTCGTTGCTTCACTGCGTGGCGTAGCATTGGACATCGCTCACGCGTCCAGTGTCGTCGAAGGTGAGGGTCAGCTCCTGGCCACCCGCCTGTCCAGGCACTCGGCATGTAGTAGAACGAGTAGGTGCAGGTTGGCTCCCGCTCACTGCAAGCCGTGGTGCCGAGGCGCTTTTCGATTTCTTCGATTGAAGTGCCAAGCAAGGCCTCTGGACACCCGTGGTAGTGGAAATCACGGGGTTCAGAGCCTCCTGCCCGTTCGGCGGCGCGTTTCTGCGCGAGCAACGTGCTCAAGCGATTCAGATCGGCTTCGCGTTTTGCGGGGTCGTTGACGACGGAACAAGCGCTGAGTGTCATTGCCCAGCCGAGCAACGTCACACGCAGACTGCTCATGGGCGTCGCCGAAGCTCGGCTTCGAGCTCGGCAATGCGTGCGGCTGCCTCGATTCGTTCTTGTTCAATCGCGGTTGGCACCAGCTTTTCCCCGAGTGGGTCAAAGGCGAGTCGCAACACGCGGCCGAGCGTAGCGTCCTCGCGAACGCACCAATACACGCCGAGCGTATCGCACAACCAAGAGTGTTCGTCGGTCAGATCCCGCTCGACGAGATCACCGCCATCGAAGCGATCGAACAAGCGCAGCGGGTGCTCTGCATCGGCCGGATCGAACCGCGCAATCTCGTTGACGCCCGTCTTGCTGTAGCCGGCGAGTTTTTCCGTCCAAGCGGACTCGCTCACGTCGGAGGGGCTGACCACTTCGACCGCCAAATGCGGCGCGCCGCGCTCCCAGATTTTCCAAGTTGGAAAAGGGCCCGGCTTGGCACCCATTCGAACGATCAGATCGGGTGCCAAACAGGCGCGTGGATCTGTAGCGTCCCAATACATGAACTGCTCAGAGCCAACGGCCCCGCGCGTGCCCACGAAGTCTCGCACCAATAGGTAGAGCGCCGTGCGCACTTCGAGGTGCACGCCCGTTTCAGGCATCAGCGCCGAATCCGGGAAATGAATGGGCACTGGCGGCCGCACGTAGTTGCGTTTCGGACGAGGAGCCGCGAGGAACCAATCGGTCATGGCCATGGGAATATACCACGCCCCACTGTTCGGCCCCGACCTGCGCGAGTTGCGCAAAAGAACGGAAACGCCGAGGTGCCGCGCCTGAGCCCGGCCGGACTCAGGCGTGCTCCCCACTCACGTCACTTCACGACAGTGACGGGCTCGAAGCAGCGAATGTTCGTCTCGATCCGGAAGTTCGAGTCGGTGGTCTGACGTTCCGCGTGGAAGATGTCCATTGCGTACGTCTGGCCGACGGTGATGCCGAGTTTGGCTGCCTGCAGGTCGAAATCGATCGTCCCTTCGAGGGCTTGGTGCTGACCACCAACGTCGAGCGCGAGCTGGCCGTTCACGAAGATCCACAAGTCGTCATCACCGCGGAAGGTGAACTTCTGCGCCTTCTGGTACTGGAACTTCACGTGAATCTCGGTCGTGAAGGAGTAATTGTGCGTTTGACCCGGTGTGTTGCCGAAGCCCTGGTTGTCGATCGGGAAGAACGCGTTCGAGTCGTACACGGAGACGCCGGAGCCCGCGGGCATTTCGGTGAGCATCAGCTCGCCGGGGATCTCCATGTTGACGTTCGGGGTGGTGTTGTACCACTGCGCGAAACTGTTCCCGTCCTTGATGGACCAGGTGGGGGGAGCGAAGGTCCACTTCTCGCAAGTGCCGATGTTGCAAACGCCGGTCGGATTTGGGTTCGAAGAGCTCCAGCAGCCGGTCCCGGTGACTGAGCGCCGCTGATATCCATCGCCGGCCGGAATCCCGAGACCATCGTTTTGGTCGGGCTTTCCGGTAAACGCCACGGGTTTGCTGTCTGTACCGAGCATGTTGGTCACGAGCCCGCAGCCGACATCATTCCAACCCTTGTAGATGCCGCCGTCCGTCTGCTTGACCATGCGCCCGGAGGCTTCGAAGTCCGAGTGGCCACCGGGCTCGTTGGAGCCCTTGAAGTCGCGGTACGTGACCTTCAGCACTTGGCCGCAGGTGCTCGCGCCGCCTGTTCCGGCCATGCCAGAGCCTGTATCAATGCCGAGCCCGGTCCCGCCACCTGTTCCGGTGTTGGTCGGCCCGCTGTTGCCTGAACCAGTCCCGGGGTCGAAGTTTCCGCTGCCACCCGAGCCACGCCGGATTTCGGACCCGCCGGCGTCCCCGGATGCCGAGCAGCCCGCGAACGCGAGTGGAAGTACCAGCGCCAGAGGCGAAGCGAGCAGAGTGAAGTAGCGAGAGGACAAGTGATGTCTCCAGGGTTAAGAGCGAACGACTACCCACGACTGTGACACCAAGCTCGCAGCGGCTCCAGCGGGATCCGTCGAGAAATCAACGCGCCAAGGCTATTGGAGTGGGCTCACGTTGAGGCAAGATCGCTTTCCAACTTGGCGCGCGGCCCGCTTGCTTCCAGCATCCCTGTTTAATTATTCACAACGCGTCACGCACAGCTAAGTGTTCAGCGACGACCAGCGGCAAAGCGGAACGCAGCGCTGACGCTGCGCGTGATGAACGTATTGCGGCCTTCGTCCCGCTCCAAGCGGCTGACTTGAAGCTCGCCCAGTGCGCTGTCGAGCAGCACCGCGGAGCGTTGGAAATGCGACGTCAGCTCGACGCGCAGCTTGGCCATGGTTTCTTCGAAGGCGTTGTCGTTGCGCAGCGGCGCCTCACGGGTGTCCACCACCAGCCCGAACCCGCGGTGCTCTTCGCGCAGCGCCGCGAGCAGTGCGTCATTGTCGGCAGCTAATTCCTCGAGCGACGAAGCCGGCAACGGGGTGCGGTGCAGCACGGCGATCTGCTGCTCCGGAAACTCCTCCAGAAGCCAAAATTCGCTGTCGTGGAGTCGGCGAATGCTCGCGGCCGGCCAAAGCGTGGATGTCCGACCCCCATGTCGCAGCGGCGGGGCCGCGAAAATCCCACGCCACCGGGCGTCGAGCCGCTCGTGGTATTCCTGAACCGAGGTCATCGCTCTGCGGCAGCTGGCAATCAGCGCCTCGGCGCCGCGCTGGCGCGTCTCCATTTCGAACTCTTCGAAGACTTGCACGCCGTGGGTGAACTCGTGTTTCAGCTCTTCGAGTAAGCGTGTGTCTTCGTCGCGCGCGGCGTCGAGCGCGAGAGCCAGAGGCCCATCACTTTCTACCCAGCGCTGGGAGTCATCGACTAGCTCGGCCGAGACCGCCTTCACGTAGGAGCTTCGCTGATCGCGGGTCACGTGCAATAGCCGTTCGTTCATCCAGGCCTCGCTCACTTCTGGAGCGAAGATCCCGCGGGTGATCGACCAGAGCGCCGGTAACGTTTCCCGGAGCAACAACGCCAGCGAATTTCTCAGGAAGCGCAAGTGCGTCTCGGCGGCGCGGGTCAGCTTGTAGGCGCCCCGCACGTGCGCAGGCTCCACTGGGCTGATCTGCGACTCCTGCAGACTCAGATCGGCTAGGTGGACGTTCTGCATCTCCACGACCAGCTGGAGTGCTCGAACCCACGCTTGGTACGAGGCGCGACAGCTCACCGTGGCGGGCCCGTTTGGGCCCGCGACGGTCGCGGCAAAGTTCTCGAACGAGAGCGGGCGAATCCGACCAATGCGATACATTTCGCGCATCGCGTCGACGTCCGGCTGCTGCGCGTGTGCGCGCGCATAACCATGGCCCGCGTCCATTCCCGCGTAGGCGTGCACGATGCTGCGCCCGCCAGGGTGCAACTCGGCGAACTCGGTCATGTCGTAGACGACCTGATCGAGGATCAACCAATAGCCCGCCTTGGCGTTGTTGCGTTGCGCGACCTCCGACGTGGAGATCCAACGTGACTCGTCGGCAATCGGTTTGGCGTCCGTGTGCAGCTCGAACACGAGCCTATTTTCGCCAGCGAGCCGACGCAGCAAATCCTTGGCGTTCGCGTGCGTCGTCGGATGGGGGCTTTCCTCGATGCAGCGCTGAAACGAGCGATTCAAACAGTCGAACACCGTGGTCGCGAAGCCGCTCCTGCCGCACACGTAAACGCTGGCACCGGCGCCTCCCTCGGCAGACGGCCGAACCAGTCGGAAGAGCTCCCGCGCGATGTCCGGCGGCTCGATCAAGTTTTGAATTCTGCGTGTGGGTCCGGGCGCTGGCAAAAAGCCGTGTTCCGGATCGAGGACCAGCTCCGCACCCGAGCGCGTGAACGCAATGCTCAGCCGCAGAAAACCGGCAAGAGCGGCAGCTTTGAACTCCGAGCCGAGCAAGAACTCTTCCGGGGCGCGCAACGACAGGAAGAGCCAGCACAGGCTGGGCGAACTCGCCTTGGCGCGTTCCTGGATGAACGCGCGATAAGGGGCGACGCCCGTGCCAGCGGCAAAGAGAATGATGGGGCGAGTCGCGTCGAGCGGAGGCTGAAAGCGCGCTGGACGCTCGATTCGAAAGGGCACCGGGCGTTGATCCTCACGAGCGTGACTGAGGAACGACGACGCCGTGCCCGCGCGCGCGCTGCCGCGGTTCGTCGCCTGCTCCTGCACGCCGACGAGCGATGGCTTGGCACCTGGCGGCGGCATCGTCAGGCGCGCGGGATCGGCGGAGTAACGGAGCTGTCCGACCGTGAGCTCGATGGTTCGCGGAGGCGCATCCGTCGAGTCCTGCTCGACGGCGGAGATCGAGTACAGACGCGCACGCTCCGGCGGGAGCAAGCGCGCGAGGCGCTCGTCGACGTTGCCGAACTCGTCTTGCCACAGCTGCAGCATGGACAGGCCGTTCGAGGAAAGCAGCTCGAGCAAGTCGGCGAGTTCCCAGCGCTGGATCGTGCCCGCGCGAATTTGTGCCAGGAGCCGGCGGTCCTGAGTGCGCGCGTGTAACGCTTCGGCCAAGCGCGGAGCGACCGGACGGAGCGCGCCGAAGCGCAGGAGCTCGCGTATCGTTAGCGCTTGCGGGGGATTTTCGTCGAAGCGCAGCCGCATGGCCGCTTGCCACTCTTGCGTGAGCGGGATCAATTCCTCGCCGGTGGCGAGCAAAACGGCCAGCGTGCGCTCGACGATGGCATCGCGGTTCTCTGGTAGGACCGCGCAGCGGCTGCCGACGCGGAAGCGAGCGCCGCTTTGCGAGACGTCGAGCACCACGCGGCGAGCGCCGGAGGCATCTTGCTCGGGAGGAGGGACGACACGTTCGACCTGTGCGTGCTGATACGCCGCCTGTTGGTGCGCGCGCCGCTCGAAACGCGAAGCTTCGAGCTCGCTGTCGACCTCGTCCCAAGTCCGATCCTTGAACGCGCCGGCGAAACCGCCGATCGTTACCGAGCGCCCGACTTTGAAAGCGAGCTCGAGATAGCCATACACCTTCATGCGGTGACGACCGAGGAAGCCGTGCTCACCGGCGTACATTTCCATCGCCTCGCGCAGCGCCCCGAGCAGGTTGGGCTTTTGCGTCGTCCTCACGAAGTCGACGACCGAGACGCTCCCGAGCGCGTCCAGGAATTGCCGCCAAAATGGCGGATAGTGCTGGCGCAGCTGTTGGATCTCTCGCCCAAGAAAAGAAGCGTTTTTGCTGCGCCCAAAGAAGATGTCGAGGGCGCTGAAAATCGGTGACGACGTGCCGCTCGGGCCCTGATCCCCGGGATGGATGGGAACCGCGAGCGGCGCGACCGTTTTCGCCCAGACCACGGGATCGACGTACGTCTCGCTGTATGGGTTGGGGTTGATCTTGAGCAGCGAGTCGGACACGACGCGGTCGAGGCTGTCGATGATCTCGACCAACGCGCGCTCCACGCCGCTCTCGTCCTTGCGCAACACTGCCTCGTGAGCGTTGACGAACGCGCGCACCATGGTGCTCGCCTGCGACAAGATTTCGAGCTGCGTGAGATAAAATACGCGTTCTTCTCGATTGCCGATGGTCGGGATCAAGAGCGCGAGATTTTCGACGCGCAGCTCTGCGCTCGCCGTGGGGTGACGCTTTCGCCAGTTGTAGACGATCAGGTCCGTGTAGCTCAGCACTTCCTGAGTTCGCTCGAGACGGCTGCGCACTTGTTGCCAAGGCGCCTGAATCGACAGCGGCAGTACGTCGATCGGTCTCGGCTCGACGTACCAGTAGGCGTGCGAGACGATCGCGAGCAGGGCCGCGGCACGCAGTAGGCCGCTACTGTCGAGATTTTGCTCCGATGCGTCGAGCAACGGTAACTGCTCGACGCGTCGACGCAGTGTCAAATCGCGATAGAGGACGGGTAGCTCGTCCACCAGTTGATCCCAGGCCGAAAAGTCACGGCTGAGGCGGGTGAGGGGCTCGAGCGTCGGCACGAAGCCGCGCTGCCAGGAGAGAAAACCGCGATTCTCGTGACCAACCGCGGAATTGAAGCGTTCGGCCGCGCGCATCACCTGCCCCGCGGGCGATTGGCAGTGCTGCGGAGCAGCAACGATCGGCAGGGTCGGATCGTTGCTCAAATTCTATCCCACTGATTCGTGCTGATCTTCAGGCTCGAACACCCCTGCGGGTATCGCGAGGTGCGTCGCTCGGTGGTTCGAGTTGAACGATCCGCATCGTTCCTGATTGGCGACGAGCTACGAAGTCGAGCAGCGCCTCGCTGGAGATCGGTTTGTCTAGGCACACGATTCCGGGTCGACGGAGAAATTCCTGAGCGCGAGCGCTCGTCGGGCCGCCACTCGAGAATACCACGCGTTCGAGCAGGTCGGGGTAGGTCTGCTGCAAGCCTTCATACACTCCCGCGCCGTCCGTTCCGGGCATCATCAGGTCACAAAGGATCAGATCGAACGCCTGGTCACAGGAAAGCACCGCGAGCGCCTCTTCACCTCCGTAGGCAGCGACCACGTCATGCTGGCGTCCGAGTAACCGGCGGTACGCGCGAATCAGCATGACCTCGTCATCAATCACCAGAATGCGCAGCGGCGGGCCCGGGGGAGGCAGTGAACTCGTAGGGGTGATGCGCGGTAAGAGCCCGGTCTGAATCGGGATAAATGCCTCGAAACACGCGCCAGACAGCTTGCCTTTGCACAGGCGGAATGTGCCCCGATGACGGTGAACGATGTCTGCGCAAACCGACAGACCAAGCCCGGTCCCGCGATCGGCGCCCTTGGTCGTGAAGAAGGGATCGAAGACCCGTTGCGCCATTTCGGGTGGCACGCCAGGCCCGTCGTCTTCCACGCGCAGCAGAATGCCGTCCCTCGTGCTGGATGTGCTGACCAAGACCAGACCGCCGCCGCCTTCTTCGATGGCCTGCGCAGAATTCAGCAGGAGATTCAGCACCACCTGAATCAGGCGACCGCGGCTCGCAGGCAGACGCTCGTCGGCCTGAAGGTCGAATTCTAGCCGTGCGACGTGCCGGATCTGATGACGGACCAAGTTGCCCGCCGTCTGCACGACTTCGTTGATATCGAGACTATCGACGTCGTCCCCGTCGATTCGCGCAAAGCCCCGTAGCCCTTTGACAATGAACGCAATGCGCTGAATCCCTTCCAACGAATCCCGCACGCTCTCGCGCGCTTCGTTGCAAAACAGCTCCATGGCGGCGACCAAGGAAGCGACCGTGCGGTCTGGCTTTCGAATCTCATCCGCGAGCTTCCTCAGATCGCCGTGTAAGAGCTCGAGGTTGGTGAGCGTGCTTGCCGCTGGGTTGTTCACCTCGTGGGCGATACCCGCCGCGATCTCGCCGATCGCGGCCAGGCGCGATGACCGAACCAGGTGCGCTTCGCTCTCCTTGAGCGCTCGATATGCTTCTTCCAGATCCGCTTCTCGCGACAAATGCGCTGAGATATCGCGCACGAGCGTGACGTAGAGTTTGCGGCCGTCCGCCAGGTAGACGCTGCTCCTCAGATCGCCAAAAAAGTGCTCGCCAGTGCGTTTTTGTAGCCGAACAGCCGGACGATGGACGCTGCCTCGCTCGGCCAGCTCACGACCGATGGCGTCGACGATGGCGGCGTCTTCCGGCGGCTGAAGCTGACGGCCCGTCATCCCGCGCAGTTGCTCGCGCTCGTACCCGAAGAGCGAACAGGCCCGTGCATTCACCTCGACGAACTTTGCTGAGTCAAAGTCGGTGATGAAGATCGCGTCGGCTGAGCAATCCGCCAGCGCTTTGAATCGGTGCTCGAAATCCACCGAGGTCACTGGTTATTCGATCCTCTGAGGTCGCCGCCGGGCGCCAGTAGGCTCGGTCGGCCGAGCCGAGGAATGCACTACCCTCGTTCGCGCCAGTATACGGGCTTGTCTCGTCCCGGCAAGACTTCGCAGAGCCCCGTTGGCACAAGTCCTAAGTTCCACCCGACGCGGTCAGGGGCTCGCGTCAGTCGGGCCAACACTTTCGTGTCGGTGCGGATGTAGGGAATGCCGCGCCCACGTAAACACAGCGGAAACCGACGGCTCGCAGCGCAGTCGAACAGGATGAGTCATATTTCGCCGAGTGCGGCGTATCACTGGTGTGCGTTATCGCTTCGGATTTCAGGCTCGGGCGAATCAGGTCGGTGTTCGGGGTCTTTGCCTCTTGCCGATGCTGTTAGGCGTGGCGTGCGCCGGTCGAGCGCAGCCTCCGAAGCCCGCGCTGACATCGACTCCGACTCCAGCCACGGTTACCGTGAAAGAGCCGGGTGGCGACGCGGCGGATCCGCACGCTGCAGCGCTCGAGCGACTCGCGAGTGCGCCCTGGGGCACGCGCAATGATCGCGACGGACAAGTGAACGTCCCGCTCCCCGACTCCGACAACTGGAAACGCGTGCGCTACTTCGGCGTCGAGCATTACGTCGGCTTTCGCTATGGCGACGAACATCACGCGATGGTGATCGCGTTCACGCGCCCGCTGCCCGCCGGTACGCCGATGAAGAGCGACACGTGCATGCGAAACTTCGAGGCTTGGGGTTTGCCGCAAACACACCCGTTCGACGTCAAGTTCAGTCCGTTCGAGACCAGCCTCGGCAAGTGGCAAGGTAAAATCCTCGAATCGCGCGCGGTCGATGGGCGAGTGAATCTGGGCTTCACCACCTCCGAATTCTCTGGCGCCTGGGCCGCGTATCCCGCGTACGCCGATGGCTGCTTGGTCGTCGCAGTCGCCGTTCCTTGGCGTGAGCACAAGGACCTTGCGCAGAAGCTGCGCGATCGTTGGGTGAGTGAAGGGTTCGCTCTGGCCGTCGTGGCCAGTGACGCCAGACCCGAGCGAAAGTGACGCCTAGCTCCTGCCGGCGGACCAGACCAGTTCACCGCTCGCGGCCCGATAGGCTTCGAGTCGAAGATCGTGACTGACGAACACCATGCCTCCGCCGCTCGCCAAGTGGATCATGGAGTCGAGCTTGGTCGTGCCGGCCTTCTCGTACACGCTGCGCCCGGTGTTGAGGTCGAGCAACAACCACCGCGAAAGTCCGTCGCCCGCGTGCCGGCCGAAGACGAATACACCACTCGAGGTAAGCGTCATCGATCGCGCAAATCCGTCCGAAGTCCATACCGGTTCGAGCCAAGTTGGTGCGGCCTGCCACAGCTCGCGCCCAGCGCGAGTGACTTGTACGGCAAGTCGCGTCGGCTCCGGATTGATCGGTTTCGAGTCTGCGCGCAGTGAGCCGAGGATCGAGAGATCGCCGCTCACCGCGCGGTAATCTGTCAGCGCGTCGCGCACGACCGGCGCGACCGGTGGTCTACTCGGAGTGCACGCTCCGGCCTGGCCAGATTCGAGCGCGATGCCCAAGATCTTACCGCTGCTCAGGTAAATGCTGGCGCAATTCGGGCCGAACGTGAGATCGTAAATGCCTTCCGCCAGAGTGATGCTCCACTTCTGACTGCCGCTCCGCGCGTCGAAGCGCGATAGTCGATTGCCGGGGTCGGCGAGTAGCACCGAGCTCTGCCCGTCAGCGTAAGCGTCTGAGCCGCTGCCTGCTGGTGCGCGCCACAGCACCTTACCCGTCGCACCATCGAACGCCGTCAATTGGTAGCCGATGTTCGGCCAGCCCGCGACGCCGACGAGGATCGGCACTTCGCCGTCACCCTTCAGAAAGACCGGTGCGCGCCCAAACCACGCGTCCGGCGCGCCACTGTGCGGCACGTTCGGCAGAGTGCGCGGTCGCTCGCCGATCCCCGTGCGCTCAACCGATTCGGGCGAGAAGAGCAACCACCGGACCGCTGCGAACGCGCAGAACGCGACGAAGATCGCGCCCCAACCGAGCAGCGGCAGCCATGGAAAACGCGCCTGACTCGCCGACGCTTGCGGATAAGGCTGAGCCGGCCGCGCCGCGGATTGCGGCAGACTGACCCGATGCTCGCGCCCACAATATTGGCAAACCAACACCGGCCCGCCACTGATCGCCAGCGGAGCCCCACAGTGCGCACAGTTCGCGTGAGTAATTTCAGCCCTCGCCACGCTCGCGAGCCTAACCCAGATTGCGCTCCTTCGCGCCGCAACGGCGCGCGTTCCCAACCTTGGGGACGGCATCCTTGAAATAGGCGCTTCTTTTTGTTGATGGTCACGCGGCCTCCCGCGCCCCGTCCCAGCCTTCGGCGTCGAGTCTCGGCTGCCCAGCGAGAGATGCGTGGAATGCAGTGACCGCGAGGCCTCTGGCTTTCCAAAGTTTGTCCGGCAATGCGGCTTGTCCGTTCGCGCCGCACACCCAACATTTCCGGACAAGAACCTCGGCACGAAGCGCACACTTGATTGTGCGTTGGCGCGAACTGTTCCGCCCGAAAATGACCAGCGAAATGCGATGAATGCCCAGACCCTGGGTTCGGTCACCCTGGGTTCGGCGTTACGCTTGCCCGTACGGAGCGGCGTCGTCGATTGGCTTGCAGAGCCGCGTCGACGCGGGCCTTGCCAAAATATTGCCGTGCGTAGAGCTGATTGTGAGCTCGGCAACGCAACCTCAGATTCTCGATCGTGTCCGCGCCGCCCGCCGCCAAAGGCTCAATGTGATCGAGCTCGAGACACCGCCGCGCACTGCACCGCCGCCCCTCCGGCGACAGATAGCTGCACTGCTTGCCATCCCGCAGAAACACCGCGCGCGTTACCGTCGCCGGATAGCGCCGTCTCCGTTTCAGACTCCGCGGCCTCGGTGGCTGCCCCGCGGAATTGGGGTGATCCGATGTAGGGCGAGCGTGCTTCGTTCCACCGGTCGTGGATGGGGCGAGCTTCGGTTCATCGGTCGCGCGCGGGTCTGGCTTTGTCACATCTCGTATGCAGTTCGCGGCCGATCGCTGCGCCTCGTCACGGTTGTGGCGAGTCTTGCCATGGACTGCAAATCGCTCCTTCTCCAGCTCACGCTCGTACGCTTCGAGCCCGTGCTTGAGCAACGTCATCAGATCGCCGCTGGGCAGCCGATGCCCCGCAAGCCCCCGCACCCGATCGAGCAGCGCACAAAACTCACCGTCTGCCGCGAAATGCACGCCATAGCGATCTGCAGACAGAGGTTCGAATCGTCGTGGCTTCGACCCTTCCGCCCGCGGTGCGACTGGTGCCTCGGAGGACAACTCGGTGGGTGCCCTCTGCTGATCAGCGGGTGACTCGGGCGAGGGACTTTCCATTGTCGCCAGGTTGGTCGAACTCCCAACGTTGAGAGCCGGCTGCGCATGTGCGGAACTCCCGACGTTGAGAGTAGACGCTGCTGGCGTGGGCATACGGCGAATCGAGTCGCGAACATCCGGGCGCGGAAAGCGTGCTGCGAGCAACAGCTCGACCTGGCGCGCACTGCGATTCGAGCACAGCTCGAACAACTCCGCGGCGTTCTCGATCGTCAGATACTTCTTGAGCAAACTGAGCGCGGAGGCATGTAACGCGCCGCTAGCGACCAACGCGAATACCTCCGGATGGTTGCGGCACACCCGCGCCGCCGCAATGTGTCGCCCTGCCGTCGACTCGCACAGCTTCAGCTGCTCCACGCAGTACTCGAACAGTGACGAGTAGCCGAGATCGAGAAACAACTGCCGCTCGTCCAACTCCGCTAGGTATGCGAGAAACTCAGCCGTGATCTGATTGCGCCGAGCGACAATGCTCGCGAGTCCAGCCAATAGCTGTTCGTCCGCGATCGACTTCAACCCATAATCGCCTTGCCCCATGTCACTCTTCTAACATGCACTTTCGAGTGCCTTTAAAACGCCAGTAGAGCGATTTCTGAGCTCGAAATCGGTTTTCGATCGACCCGCATCACGATCGCCCGATCACGCCCAAACCAGGCGCCCTCAAACGCAAATCCTCGTCCCCCTCGCAACACCGACACTCGCTCCCCCAAAATTCGGTCAAGCAAATTCGCCCCGGCGGCCGCAGGCTCGCCACAAAAACAACGGCGGACGAGTTCCTGGAGTTCGCAACGCCGCACCAAGTCTCTTCATTCGCTGCCCGCGAGCGCGGACTCCACGAACTCGTACGCACACGGAGCCGCCGATCACCTCTCCCGTCGCGAAACACTCCCTCGGCGACGGCCCCAGAACCACCCGCCGCGCCGCACTCCGCCGCCGCGCCGCGAAGTCGAATGCGCTACCCACGCCCCCTCTCCCTTGTTTGTGCTTCCCCCAAAGCCGTCACACCGACGCCGCGCACCCCACGCCGCACTCCGTCGTAGGCGCACCGCGCTGGCCGGAGGCCAGCGCTTGGGCAGCCCTGCGCCCGCAGCGCAGAGCGCGAGGACGCAGGCCGTTCCGCGCCGTACCGCGCACGGGGCAGCTACGAAAATAACACCTGAGAGTTATTTATGCTCTCCCTCGTTCGAGTTCCCCGCCGTCAGTTCCCGATCGCCGCCGCTGTCAGACACGCGACGTGGATCACCAACGACACGATCCACAGCAGTGAGCGCGCGTGCAGCTTGCCGTGATAGCCCCAGAACGGTGCCAGCGGGGGGACGACGAAGGCGAGTAGGCCGCGGTGCCAAGGGCCGAGCGCGCCGAGGCCGACGCTCAGCGCGACGTGGCTCGCCAAGAGCAGGCCGAGCGAGGCGGCGAGTCCGAACATCAGGGCAAGGTCCACGGGCGGGCAAGATAGCGGAAGCGCCGCACGGGAGCTGGCAATATTTGGCCAAAAGGCCGCTATTTGTCGGTTTGCGCGGTGGCCCTTCTAGCCTGCTACACTCCGCAAAACCGTGCGTTCCTCCTCCCTGTTGTTCGCTGCCGCGCTCGCCGGCTTGCTGCTTCCGCTGCCCCTCGGTCTGCGCCCGGCCCACGCCGACGGATCGTCCAATCGGCCCGATATCATGCCCGTGAGCGAGATTCATCCGGGCATGAAAGGCTATGGGCTGACCGTGTTCTCGGGCACGAAGCCCGAGCGCTTCGACGTCGAAGTGATCGACGTGCTCAAGAACTTCCGACCGAAGCAGGACCTGATCTTGGTCAAGACCAAGCATCCGCGCCTCGAGATCACCAAGGTCGTCGCGGGCATGAGCGGCAGTCCGATCTACCTGAACGACAAGATGATCGGCGCGTACGCTTACGGTTGGTCTTTCGGTTCAGAGCCGGTGGCCGGCGTCACGCCGATTCGGAACATGCTCGATGAGATGGCGCGCCCATTGCCCGATCAGATCGACGGGTGGCCGCTCAAATTGGTGCCGGTGGCGGGTAAGCCCGCCGCGCGTGAGCGCCACGCGAGCAACGACGGCGCTCGGCGCTATCGCGGCGAGCTTGGTCATTACGACGTGCGCGAACACGCGGCTCAGTTGGCGAGCGCGATTGGCCTCGGAAAATCGCAGGTCAGCGCGCTGACGCCGGTTTCGACGCCGATCCTGATGGGCGGCATGAGCAGCCGCTCGATTGCGTTTGCGCAGCAGTTGATGGCGCCGCTGGGGCTCGAGCCGCTCCAAGCCGGTGGTGGCGCGAGCGCCGAGGCTTCGGCGCCCACGCGCTACGTGGACGGTGGCGCAGTGGGTGTGCAGTTGGTGCGCGGCGACATGAGCGCCATGGGCCTCGGCACGGTGACGCGCGTCGAGGGCGACAAGCTGGTCGCGTTCGGGCATCCGATGAGCGAGCTCGGCGTGACCGCGTTGCCCACGGCGATCGGCAAAGTGCTTTGGTTTTTGGCCAGCGATCAGCGCTCATTCAAGATCGGCATGGCCGTGCGTGACGTGGGCGCGTTGGTCAACGATCGACAATCGGCGATCGTCGTTTCACACGGTGCGAAGGCGCCCGTGATTCCGCTCAAGATGAGCATCCACGGCGCGCCGGGTTTCGCCAACTCCAACTGGAGTTTCGATATTGCGCATGACAAGTTCATGACTCCGTCGTTCACCTCGGTGGCGCTCGGCAGCGCGCTACAAGCCGTTGCCAACGAGCATCAGGACGTGAGCTGGACCGCGACCAGCAAGCTGAAAATCAAGGGTTACCCCGAGCTGACGCTCCAAGATTACGGCGTGTCGATGGGTGGTACCCCGGAGGCCGGCGAGTTCGTGCGTTCGAACTTGGTACGCGCGATCGGCACTGTTTTGAACAACCCGTGGCAGCCCGCGTTGATCGAGTGGGCGCGCATGGACGTCGAGCTGCGCTACGCGCGCGACATTTTGCGGCTGCGCGGCGCGAGCTTGCTCGAGTCCGAGATCGACGCTGGTGAGCCGGCGCACATTCGGCTCACGTTCGTGCCGTTCTCCGGTCCGGACGTGACGCGAGTGGTGACGGTGCCCATCCCCGCGCACCTCGCGGGTCAGACCGTGAATCTCGATATCGAACCGGGCTATGCCGAAGAGCGCGATCAACCCGCGCCGGACAGTTTGGCGGAGCTGATCACGAACCTCGAGAACCCGGTTTATCCGGCGAAATCCATCGTGGTCAGCTTCAACACCGGTGACTCTGGGGTCACGTTCAAGGGGCGCGTGGCTCACGACTTGCCCCCGGGCGCGCTCGACGCGATTCGCCCCGCAACCTCTTCGATTGCTCCCGAGACTTTCGCGACCACCACGCGCGTAGTGGTCGATTTGCCGCAGTTCATGGTGGGCCGTGACCGAGTGTCCGTCACCGTTCGCCCAGTATTGCGTTGAGTTCGTCGTTCTAAAGTCGCTCCCACGTTCTCCGTTCTCCGTTCTTCTCGCAGATGGTCACCATGAATCGATTTCTCCGTTACTCGCTCCTGGGTGCTGGCTTGCTCGCTGCGGCGCAGGCTTCGGCTGTCGGCACGCGTCGCTTCACGCTCTCGAAGGCTGCTGACTTCAAGGGTGGTGATTTGAAAGGAGTCGCCATCGATTCCGCCGGCCACGTGCGCGCCGGGTTCAATCTGGGCAGTGTGCCGGTATCACCGGGCAGTGCCATCTGGGCGGCGCTACCGCAGCGTGATGGCTCGGTGCTGCTCGGCACGGGCAACGAAGGCAAGTTGCTCAAGCTCTCCGGAGGCGCGGTCACGGTGCTGGCCGAGACCAAGGCCTTGGTGATCACGTCGCTTGCCGAAGCTTGGGGCGGCGCGGTCGTGATGGGTACGTTGCCCGACGGCAAGGTGATGAAGTGGGACCACGGCAAGCTCACGGATCTGGTGACGCTGAAGGGCACCGAGCACGTTTGGCAGGTCGCGTACGACGAGAAGAAGAAGGCGCTTTTTGCCGCCACTGGTCCCGAAGGCAAGCTGTATCGAATCACCGAGACCGGGGAGCCGCAGATCTACTTCGACGCGCCCGAACAACATTTGATGAGCGTGGCCATCGCGCCCGACGGAACGGTGTACGCCGGTGCGAGCGACAAGGCCAAGCTGTACAAGATCACCGCGCCTGGCAAAGCCAGCGTGCTGTACGACTTCGAGCGCACGGAAGTGCGCGCGATCGCCGTGAACAAGCAAGGTGAGGTGTTCGCGATCGCCAACGAGATCAAGACTGGCAACCAGCCTCCGTCTCGCTCGAACCGCACGGACGGCACGCCGGCCGCGCCCACCAACTCCGCGCCCAAGACCAAGGGCAAGGGCACGTTGTACAAATTCAGCGCCGACGGCGCGCCCGATCAATTGCTCGACGACAACGACGAGCATTACACGAGCCTGGCATTGGCGGATGACGGTCGCCCGTATGTCGGTACGGGCGTGGAAGGGCGCGTGTACACCGTAGATGCCAGCCATAACTCGGTGCTCGTCGCAGATGTGGATGAGCGACAAGTCGGCGCGCTGCTGCTCTCGGGCAAGGAGCAAATGGTGCTCGCGAGTGATCCGCCGGTCGCGCATCCCGTCAAAGGGATCGGCGGTGCGGACGCCGTGTGGACCAGCAAGGTGCTCGACGCGGGGCTGCGCGCGCGCTTCGGCAAGCTCGATTGGGACGCCTCTGGTCCGCTCCAGATCTCGACGCGCACCGGTAACACCAAGGAGCCCGACGACACGTGGAGCGCGTGGAGTGCCGGTTTCACCAAACCCTCGCTCATCGACAGTCCGCCCGCCCGCTACTTGCAGGTGCGCGGTCGATTCGCGAACGACCCGAACGCCGTGCTGAACGAGATCGATGTCTCGTTCGTCACGGACAATTTGCGAGCCGTGATCACCAGCGTGGAAGCAAAAGGCGACAACGGCGAAGGCGCCGATGACACGCTTCGCGCTTCGGGTGGGCCAGTGACGCGCAAGCCCGAGACCGCAATCGCGCTGACTTGGAAGGTCGACAACCCGGACAAGGACGACCTGCGCTATCGGCTGCAGTTCCGTCAGCTCGGCAGCAACACCTGGTTCGATTTGCTCAAGCCGCAAGAAAAGCTGACCAAAGAGAACTACAGCTGGGACACGGCCGATCTGCCCGAGGGGCGCTATCGCCTGCGCTTGGTGGCCACCGACGAGCTGTCCAATCCGCCGGATCGCGTCACGCGCGACACGATGGAAAGCAGCGTCATCTTGGTCGACAACACCCCGCCAGTGGTCGAGGGGCTCAAGGTCGTTGGCAAGCGCGTGCAAGGCGTGGCGCTGGATGGCGTGGGACCGATCGCGCGCATCGAGATCGCACTGGCTGGCTCCGACGAATGGACGCCGTTCTACCCCACCGACGGCATTTTCGACGAGCAGCGTGAGGAATTCGACGCGGATGTCAGCAAGCTCGCTCCCGCGGTCCCTGCGCTGCTCAGCCTCCGTGTGTACGACAAGGGCAATAACTACGTGGTTCGCAGCGTGATTCTCAAATAGTGGGGGAAGCGGGAAGCAGGGGGCGGGCTCGAGTGCGCGCCCTCTGCTAAGCTTGCGCCCGAGCTTAGCGTTTCATGACTTTTCGCCGTGCCTTCTTCGCCGCGTTTGCGACGGCTGCGTTGTTCGGTCTCGCCTGGGGTTGTGCCGCGACTGGCGACCGCGACAATCTTGCCCGCGCCAGCGGCGGAAGTAACGGTCTCGCCGACGCGTCAACCGACGCCGACGCTTCGGTCGAGCCTGACGGCAACCCGCGCGACGCCGGCATGCTCGGGCTGAACCCGTTGTGTCACAACATCAAGTCGGTCACGCCCGGTTGCGTGCCGGACTCGCCCGACTCGTGCCGCGACTTCAAGCCGCCGGCCGCATCCGCCGGCGATGCGGGCCCCGATGCTTATGGCCAAGGCGGAACGAGCGGCGAGGGTGGCGCTGGTGGCGACAGCGCAGGCCCGATTGCCGCGAGCGGCGCGAGCGATGGCGGCGCGAGCGGCAGCACCGGTGAAGACGGCGCCAGCGCTGCCGCGGGCGAGTCGAGCGTCGCAGGGGCTGCGGGCGCCACGAACGTCACGCCGACCACGCCAGCGGAGTACGGCTGCCAGGTTCGGCGTTCCGACGACGAACCGAACACGCCGTATTCCCATTGCGAGCTCGCGGGGCCCGGAGGGGAAAACGCGCCCTGTCTAACCTCGACTGATTGCCAAGCGGGTTTGGGCTGCGTCGGCGACCAAACAGCGGGGTTGTGTGAGCCCTATTGTTGTCAGGATGCGGACGACTGCAAATCCGGCACTTACTGCACGCCGCGGCCGATGCGAGACGCGCTCACTAACTCGGTCCCCAGATCGGAAGTCGACCAATACGCCCTTCAGATCCCGGTCTGCGTTCACGCCAAGAATTGCGACTTGAGCACGCCCTATCCCTGCACCAAAGCTGGAGGGTGTGCCTGCGAGACCGGGACCGCGTGCATGGTCGTGCGAGCTGATGGCACCACCACCTGCATTCCTCCGGGGACCGGGAAGGTGGGGCAAGCGTGTCCGTGTGCTTGGGGGCACATCTGCTCTGCTGCGAGCAACACGTGTCTAAAGCTTTGCAACACGCAAGACAGTAGCGCCTGCGGTGAGGGCAAGTGTCAGTCGGCGTCGCAGCTGCCCGCCGGTTGGGGCGTGTGCGTGGGCCTCCCAAGCAGCGGCTGATTGCTCAGATCTTCGAGTTGCAGGTTGAGCTCGGCGCCCAAGAGCAGGGTGAGGCACATCAACCAAAGCCAGCCCAGTGTGATCGCTACGGCGGAGAGCGTGCCGTAAAATAGCGCGAAACGCGCTAGATGGGCGGCATAGTAGGCGAAGGCCACGGATGCGCTGCCCGAAGCCGCAATCGTGACGATGGCTCCGGGCCACACCCTTCGGCGTACGCCCGGACGGATCACCGCGATCCGAAAAAAGCCCGCCAGCAACGAGGTCGCGATCAGCACGACCAAGGCCAGCAGTAGGAAATGGCTCGCGTGGTCCAAAAACGGGAAATCACCCCGAGCGATCAGTCGCACGACGGTCGATGGTCCACCCGCAAGGTTCACCGCCAGCGTCGCGCTGGCGGTGAACAATAGGATGCTCGAAACCACGCAACCCAGCGCCAACAAGCGACGCTTCCACCATGGCCTGCGCTGAGCCACGACCGTGACCTCCAGCACCGCCATCAGCGTGTTGAATGCCGATGACGCGAGCCACAAAGCGCCGAGCAAGGCTACGGGCGCGACTGCCGTGACCGAGAATTGCCCAAGCTGGCTCCAGATCAGCGTGCGCACTTCTTGCGGTGTCAGATCGACCAACAGCGAGGTACTCAGCAGTACTGCGTCACTATTGCGGGATAAGCCCGCGAACAGCCAGCCTGCCAGCGCGAGCATCGGGATGGCAGCCATGAACAAGTCGAACGCCATGGCGCTTGCCGCTTGCAGCGTGTCGCGCGTGACCAGGCCGCGACCGACGAGCCACAGTCGGTGGCTCCACGGTTTGGCGGAGAACGCCTCAGCCGCGAGTGTGGAAACGCGTTCCCAGCGGCCACTGCGCGGGGGAGATTCCTCCGAGCTCTTTATCCAACCATCGCCCATCGAGAGATCTGGCGTAAAAGACGAAATGATCGCATACCAGAGCGCGTGGCACTGCACCAGGAAACGCTCGAACTACGCTCTCGTGGAGCAGGTTTGTGGAACGTCACCTCCGAGGTAAATGCGGCAATTGCGCGCAGCAAGATTGCTACCGGGCTGTGCACCGTGTTCGTACAGCACACCTCGGCCAGCCTCGTGATTCAGGAGAACGCGGATCCGGCAGTGCTCCGCGATCTGACGCGCTTTTTGGCGGATCTCGCCCCTGAATCTCGCGCCTGGGAGCACGACGACGAGGGGCCGGACGACATGCCGGCGCATGCGCGCTCCGCTGTCACCAAAACATCGGAGACCATTCCCGTCACCGCGGGCCGGCTCGCATTCGGCACCTGGCAAGCGCTGTATCTGTGGGAGCACCGGCGAGCGCCACACGCCCGGCGCTTGGTCGTCCACGTGGTGGGCGAGTAAGGCTACTTGCCGGGCCGGTCGCGCAGGCGAACCACGAAGCGTAGCCCCGACCAAACCTCGTCGATCGCGCAGACCTTGTTGTCGACGAGGGCCGAAGCCAGCCCCAGGTTTCGGATCGCATTCTCGTCGACGTCGGTCTTGATGCCGGACGCCTTTTTGGGCCAGCACAGCCAGAGTCCGCCGCTCGAGTCGAGCCGCTTGCGAGCGCGGGGGAATAGGCGCGTGAGCTCGGCGAGTGAACTGACGAAGCACACGATCACGTCGAGCGGCGTGCTGCCTCGTGAAGCATCGCGTAGCGTCACCCCTGCGGGTAGCTCGCCGAGCTGCTTCGCGAAACCGTCCGGTGCATTGAGCGTGCCGAAGCGCGCGCTGGGTTTCAGCCCGAGCTTCCGAGGAAGCGGCGTCCCTGAATAGCCTGCCATACGCGGTGACACGCTAACCAAAAGCCGACCGCGCTCCAACGAAACCGGCGGAGCCTCGCCGAGTCATCGAAAATATTGCGCGAAATCGCGCTGGCCGCGGCGGGGTTTGCCGAACCGTCAGGTCTCTGCAATAGCGTCGTTTCCGCGATGTTCGACCTTCGATTCAAGACTCCGCCCGAGTGGCTGGAAGTGGTGTTTGCCGACTTCGATGCCTTCCTGCTCGATCACGCTGCCTGTGAGCGCAAAGCGGCTGCAACCGGCATGTCGTTCGTCGTGCGCTATCCCGACAAGAATGAGCTGATCGAGCCGATGATCGAGTTTGCCCGCGAAGAACTCGAACACTTCCAAATCATGTATCGGATCGTGCACGAGCGGGGCCTGATCTTGGCGGACGACTACAAGGACCCGTACGTGAACGCGCTGCGGTCCCAGGTGCGGAACGGCGGACTCCGCATGCTGCTCGATAAATTGTTGGTTGCGGGGATCGTCGAAGCGCGTGGCTGCGAGCGTCTGTTCATGGTGGCAGAAGCGCTGAAAGAGCGGAGTTCGCCGCTCGCACAGCCCTATCTGGATCTGGCTCGCGCCGAGGCTCGGCACCATGGCTTGTTCTTTCGCTTGGCTCGCGCCTACTTCGACGACCCGGAAATCGACGAGCGCGCGGGAACTCTGCTCGACTATGAGGCGGAGCTCGTGCGGCGTTTGCCGCACCGCGCAGCCGTCCATTGAAGTCGCACGCGGGCGAGGGGGGCAAGTACTTCGCGCGCTACGCCGAGCCCGAGGTAGCGCTGGCCAATGCGGTCTCGGAACGCTACCTCGCCTCGCTGGTCGTGCCCGTGTGCGGCGAGGCGCCGTCCCTGTTGGACGGGTTCCAGAGCGCGTTAGCCCGAGCGCCCGAGCGGGCGCTGTTGATTCTGGTCGTGAACGCGACGGATGCAGCAAGTGACGCGATTCACGCCGAGAACCAGCGGGTTCTCACGCATCTCAGCCAGCTTTTTCCGACAGCGCACGCGATCACTCATGAAGGCGTGACGACGCGGGCCTGGCTCGGTCACGCCGAACATTACGATCTGCTGTGGCTCGATCGCGCAAGTCTCGGAGTGCGCTTACCGCCGCGCGAAGGCGTGGGCTTGGCACGCAAATTGGGCGGCGATGTAGCCGCTGCACTCTGGGCGCGCGGGCAGCTGCGCTGTCCGTTGCTCGCGATGAGCGACGCTGACGTCACGTTGCCTGCGGACTATTTTTTGCGCCTCAGTGAGCCCGTTGCGGAAAGCTCGCCGAGTGCTGCTTGGCTCTGGCCATACCGTCACGAACCCGGCGGGGACGGCGCGATCGACGCGGCCACCGTGCTGTACGAGATCTCACTTCGCTACTATGTGCTCGGTCTTGCAGCAGCAGGATCGAGCTACGCTTATCAGAGCGTTGGCAGTACGCTGTGCGTGGCTGCGCCTGCATATCTGAGTGTGCGCGGTGTTCCGAAGCGCGAGGCGGCCGAGGATTTTCATCTCTTGGATAAGCTCGCCAAAGTTGGGCCGCTGCGTCGTCCTGCGCTGACGCCGATCGGGATTCGAGCACGCGCCTCCGAGCGCGTACCTTTTGGAACCGGGCGGCGCTCCCGTGAGATTGCGCAAGAATTGAGCTGCGGTGAAGAGTTTTTGCTCTACTCCCCGCGCGTCTTCCTGGCTTTGGCGGCGGTACTCGAGGGGTTGTCCACGTTTGCAGAGAGCGCAGACGTCGCCGCGCTGGAGCGCGCCGTCGCGCTTCGGTTGCCAGAGCTCGCCGAGCCCATTCAGCGGGTATTGAGTGACCTTGGCGTGTTCGCGGCGCTCACGAGCGCCGCGGGTCAAGCGCCACCGGGTGCGATCTTGCGGCGGCGAATTCACACCTGGTTCGACTCCCTGCGCACCTTACGTTTCGTCCATCGCTTGCGGGACGCCAGCCTATCGTCGATGCCTTGGCGCGCGGCGCTCGCAGCAGCGCCGTTCCTGAGCGACCCGTTCGCCAGGGGCCGCGAGCCGGAGGCGGTGTGTCGAGTGCTGGCACGGGTCGAAGCCGAATTGCCCATTCAGGTGGGTCCGTCACTGCTTTGAGTTGAAGTGTCGTTGTGGTCCCGCGGCGGGATCGACAGTGTTGCAGCGCGGATACAGTGCCGGACGGCGGTTCACGGTACCCGGACAATCCCGACAATCCGCCGGGATTTCGCGAGAGAACGCGCGGCACATCGGTTGCTCTGAGCTGGGTCGTGTCAAGAAAGCTCATTGGGCTGGCGTTGTGCGGTATCGCTTGCTTGCTTCCGGGGCGCAGCAACGCGCAGACCGCAGCTTTGCTCGCGGTCAGTGATGCTTCGCAAGTCTCGGAGCTGCAGCTGGCCAAGGTCATGGCTGACGATTCGTCGCTTTGGCTCAGCGTGCGGCTGCAAGGACGAACTCGGTTGGCTCTGGTGACTGCCGAGACAGCGGTCGAACCCGCGCCCGCAGCGCACGCTTGGTTGCGCGCGCTGGATTTTGCGACTCGGGTGCGGGTCGCCGCGCCGGTTGGGCCGCTTGCTAGCTGCGGGACGCAGCAACGCTTCGAGCCGCATGACACTGGGTTGCCGGAAGCGAAAAGCCTAGCTGCCGTCGAAGTCTCGAGCGTCGGGACCGATCTCGAACTTCGCCGGCGTTTGTCGGATGCTGGATTGCCCGCGGATGCCGAGCGAGTCGCGCGATTCACGAGCGCGGCGTCGCCTCCATTTCGCGTTTCAATCTACGACGTACCGGCGGATGGTGGCAGCACCGAAACCGTGCGCCTGACCGAGCGAGGGTACCCGACGACTCTGCCGCGGATCTCGCTTTCCGGAGCGGACACGGTTCCGCTCAGTGTGATGGCTCTGGCCAAGGATGGTGTACAGCCGCTCTCACGAGAGAGCGCAGATCCGAGCGACTTTCCCGTCGTCTATCGCGCGGTCGACGCGAGTAGCGATTACCTGTCCGCGCGGCACGATTGGCTGGGTCAAAATCCAACTCGCTGGTTGAACGAAGTCCAGGCCAGCGCACCCTTGTTTGGCGGTACCGTGCTGCCCTCCGGTCAGCGAATCGAGCCGGTAATTAGCCGCTATTTCGCGGAGTCACGCGTGGCGTCTGCCAGCGCCTGTGAAACTCGGGCTCGCGCGGCCTACGAACACGCTTCGAACAATGCCGCTGACTTCGCCTGCGACGCCGCGGACGACTTGGCTCGAAGTTTGACGGAGTTGGATTTCGCCGAGCCACGCGCGAGCCGATTCTTTGGGCGGCTTGCGGTTGACGCAGCGGGCTTCCGAGTCGTTGATAGCGGTTCGCGGAGCCCGCTCTTATTCGCCACCGACTTCGATCCAAGTGGCTGCCCGGGGGAAACGTTGCCGCCGGTTTCCACGCCGAGCGCACCGAGTACACCGAGCACGCCGGCGCCAGTGAGTCGAGAGCCGGTCGTGGTCAGCTCGCCGGAATACCCATACTACGGTCCCACGACGACGACGACGACCGTGTATACCGAGGACAGCTGTACTTGGTCCAGCTCGAGTTCTAGCTCGCATGACTCCTGCAGCGGAGATTCGAGCACGAGTGAGTCGAGTTCTGAATCATGCAACGGTGATTCGAGCTCGAGTGAATCGAACACTGATACCTGCAGTGGTGACTCGAGCTCGAGCGAGTCGAGCAGTGACTCGTGCGGCGGTGACAGCAGCGACTCCAAATACGATGGCGACACCTGCACCGGAGACTCGGCCGAGAGCAATTCAGCGCGCTCGAAGAGCGCAGCGCTCGGTGCAGATCCCGCGCAAAGCGTCCGAGCAAAGCATCGCCCGCGACCGGTCCGGCTGAGTCTGGTCACGCTGCTGGCAGCGGCATTGGGGCTGCCTTTGCGCAGGCGTTACGCATCGCGTTAGACTGCCCGCCGATCATGTCCGAAGGCCTGGGTAACTTTCGTAAGCAGTGGCTGATTCCGGTCGTCGTCCTTACGTCGCTTTCGCTGGTGGTATTTTGGGGGTTCTACTCGTTCGATCATTTCTTCACGGGCGGTGACGTTCCGCCGCCGCCGTTCAAGTTCAAGACACCGCTCGGGCACTACGTCCAATTCGACCCGAGCAGCATTACCGACGCGGTGAGTTCGCTCGCTGGGATGATCGCCGCGGTCTTCGGCATCGTGATCACGGTCGTGTCCATCATCGTGCAGTTGTCTGCGGATCGGTATACCGGCGTTGCGCGCATGTTCCTTCGCGATCGCATCAACTTGGTGGTGATGGGTTACTACCTGATCGCTTGCGTGTGCGGAGTCTGGCTCAGTGTCTCGCTGCATCGCGACTACGTGCCGCGCACCGCGCTCTTGGTGATGATTGGCGCGACCACGCTCGGCCTGGTGTTGATGGCGCCGTATTTCCGCTACGTGTTCTGGTTCTTGGAGCCAATGAACATCATCTCCCGCATTCGCAGCGAAGCGGTGGGTGTTGCGGCGCGCGGTGCGGAAGAGCGCGACCCACTGCGCGCCGCGTCTGCTCAGGTATCGACCTTGGCGGCGATGGAAGAACTCACGGACATCACCAGCAACTCGATCTCCGGTAAGGACAAGATCATCGCCAGCGGCGCGGTCGATGCGCTCAAAGATTTTTCGCTCGCGTATCTGAAGGCAAAACCAGGGGCCTCGGAGGTGTGGTTCGGGATCGGCGCTGGGATTCGTCAAAACCCCGACTTCGTCGCCATGGATCCGGAGTCGCTGGCGGATCTGGAGCTGCGCCGAACCTGGGTCGAATGGAAGGTGATGCGCCAGTACCTCGGGATTTACAACGAGGCGCTCGGTAGTATGCGCGACATCAACTACCTGGTGGCGATCGACACGCGCTACATCGGTGAGGCCGCTTGCGCCGCTCGTGACCCGGAGTTGATCGCGTTGGTGTTTCGGTTCATGAACTCGTACATGCGCGCGACGTTGAATGCGCGCGAAGTGCGCACTGCCTACAACGTGCTGAATCAATATCGCCTATTGGTAGAGGCGATGATCCGCCAGGGCAACAGCCGTGCAGCGGTGGAGGGCGTCAAGCACATGAACTACTATGGGCATGTCAGCTTCGACATGAAACTGACGTTCGTGACCGAGACCGTGGCCTACGATCTCTCGGCGCTTTGCCAATACGCGAACGAGCAGGCGGCCCCCGAAGAAGAGGAAATGCTGAGCCAGTTTCTGGAGCTCGACCGACCGTTGCGCGTCAGCAGTCAAGAAAAGGCCTTGCTCGGCGTGCGCAAAGCCCAGGTCAAGCTCGCGGCTTTCTACCTGATGCGTGGTGAGCAGGAGAAAGCGCGTCGCATCTCGCTCGACATGCAGAACGAGCCCGGCGATCGCCTGCTCTCGATTCGACGCGCCCTGGAGGGTGTCGAGAGCAAGGACTTCTGGGAAATCATCGACCGCGGTCGCAACTTCGAATACATGCCCCCCGCGCAACGCGCGTGCCTGGCAGAGTTCTTCTCTTGGTACGACCTGAGCGAAGCCGAGCGAGGCGAGGCACTCAACACTTGAGCTGCGCGCGCAACTCGGCGTAGCTGCGAACGATCAAGTGCGCATCCGCGAAGCGCTCACTCGGCAGTGCCGGGTCCGGAATGGCGACAACGCTCATGCCGGCCGCGCGCGCTGCGAGTACCCCGGCGGGTGAATCCTCGATCACCAAACAGCGCGCTGGATCGCCGGTGATCGCGCGAGCAGCCGCTAGAAAGATGTCGGGCGCCGGCTTGAGCGCGCGCACCTCTGGATGATCGCCGGAGACCACCGCTGCAAACGCTGAAAACCACGGCAAATGGCTGGTCTTCAAGTCGTACAACCGACGGGTGCTACTGGTGCCGACCGCCAAGACGTGCCCGCGCTGCTTCAGTACGTCGACGAACGCTTCGGCCCCGGGTAATTCGCAGGCGCTCACGAACAAGCTTTCGGCGATGGGCAGTTGAGCGCGCAGGTACTCTTGGGCCGTGATCGGCAGCTCGAGCGTGGAGACCAACAGCTCGGCGGCCTCGAGCTCGTTGCGGCCCATCATTGACGACTTGAGTGACCACTCGAAGGTCTTGCCGTACTGCCCGACGACGCGCTGAGTCGCTTCCGTGTACAGCTTTTCGGTGTCGAGCAGTACGCCGTCGAGATCGAAGATCACATGACTATAGTCGGAGAGATTCACGCGCCGCGAACTTAGCGCAACGCGCCTGCCGGGACGAGGTTTTCCGGAGATCAGCGTACGCTAATGCGGTCGCTGCTCGGCGCTGCCACTTCGATGAAGTCGCGGCCCGCCGGATCGCCGAATTCGTCGGCGATTTCGACGCGCACCACCCACGGACCGCGGCTGACTGGGGCCGGGATGAAGGTGTGCATCGTGTTTTCGGAGCGCAGCCACGTCACTTCCACGGGTTGCACGTCCACCATCACTAGCGGCTTCACTGGGGTGGTTTCCGGAACCGCGCGCCCTCGAGCGTCGAACAGCTGCACGGTCACTTCGAGCATGTCCTCGGGCCAGTGCGGGTGCTTGGGCGTGATCTGCACGTCCGCGCGCAGGCTGCGCGGCTCGAGGCCAACGCGAATTTCCTGCACCGTGCCCGGCTCGCGCAGACGAAGCAGAGTACTCTCTCCGCGCGTCAAACCGACGCTGTCCGGCACGGATACGAAGGTCTGTGAAGCGTTGTAGCTCGCTTCCAAGCCTTTGGCGCCAATCAGCTTCGCTCGCGCTCGCTGACCGAGCAAGATGGCACCCTCTTCGAAGCGCGCGCCCGCCGGGAGTTCAGCGCCGACGAGGCGCAGCGGGCTCGGCGCGCTCTCTTGACCGAAGATGCCCGTCGCGTCCACGGCGCGCGCCGTGACTTGGTATTGCCCGGGTGGCAAGCCAGAAATCGCTGCGGGGCCGCGCGCGTCGAGCTGCCGAACGAACTCGTTGCCCTTGTCGGTGACTCGCCACACGTTGAAGTGATAGTGATCGGCTTCCTTCACGCCGTCTGCTTCGGCGTGTGCATCAGGTGAGTTTGCGCCGAGTGCCAAGAGCAGAGGTTGCGGGATGCGAACACTTGGTACGCCTGGCACCTTCTGTTCCTGATAAGCCGGATCGACTCCCACGAAGCCACGCACGAGCCCGCTGGGCAGCGTCTTCCAGTCGTTGCCCGCGGCGGCGAGCATGTCCCCATCGACGGCGGCGACCGTGACGCGATTTGCATCGGCTATTGCAATGCTGTGACCGCCCTTCGCGACTGCACTCACCTTGTGCGGCGCTTGCACGAGCACGGCAGTCTTCGGCGTTTTGCTCGCCGGAATGTCGACGTCCACACGACCCGAGATCAGCTTGACGACTTGCGTCACTGTCTGGGGTGAACCCGCCGGCGCGAGCTGGAGCTTGATCGCGCGTGCGAGTTCGAAGCGAGTGCCCGGCGCGATGTGTAGTACCGCGCCGCCTGGGAGTTGCTTGACCGTGCCCTCGCTCGTCGCGCCCGAGTCGACGCGTGCAGCGATTTTCGGTTCGGACGCATGCAGCGTGTTCGAGAACAAAGTCGGCAGCGCAGTCAACAAAGCGAGAGCCTTCACCCTACTCTTCATGCTCGAGATTGAACGGTCGAAAGCGCCAAGCGTTCAGTCTCAATCGTCGGAAATTTTGCCGTTCTGCTTTCCGTACGTTCAGTCCCGACGCGCTCACCGTGGCGCCGTCAGGCCCACGTTCTTTCAGCGTGAGTGGTGAACGGTTTGCGCCCGTAAAGCGAGCTCGGCAAGGATGCCGTCGAGCAGCGCTTCGTCGCGGCGCAGCATCGCGATGTGCAGCAAGCGGGCGCGGGCATCTTGCGGCTCGAGCTTTGCGAGCAATGCCGCTGCGTCCGTCATCTTGCTCTCCAAACGCTGATCGAGGGACAAGTTGGGATCGGACTTGCGGCTGGCGGGCTGGGAACTCGGTGTGCGCTCGCGCACGGACGAACCCTCGTCACTCAGAGGCTGGCTGAAGGGGTGATCGAGGTCGGTCCTGTGAAGGCGGTTGGTCATGGCCTCTACTTTCAGAACGTAGACGTTGCACGTTTCATTCCGATCTGTGTGTTCGCCGACGAAAACCGATCATTGCCGCTGATTGCTGATCGTTACGCCCGAGCGGCGCTTTGAGCCGAGCAAGCCGGATCGCAGCAGCTAGTAAGTTTTGCAATGTGTGCGACGCGCGTACGTCGTGTTGCAATATCTGCAGAAATTACGGCAAATTCGTAAGCGCGGGGGGCACTCTCACACGTTTGGAGTTGCTGTGTTCCGCGCTCCGCGTGAGGCTCCGAACGTGAGCGCACTGCACCACTTGGCCCTCGGAACGCGAGACGTCGCACGTCTTGCGCGCTTCTACATCGACGTACTCGAGCTCCGTGAAGTGACGCGTCACCTACATGCAGATGGCTCATTGCGATCGGTGTGGCTGGATCTCGGTGGCTCACTGTTGATGATCGAACCGACCAATGACCCGCCGCGAATGGTCGTCGGTGTCGGCGCTGGGCCATTCTTGATCGCGCTCGCGGTCTCTGCGAAAGAGCGAGCGTCGTTCGAGACTCGTCTCGAAGCGGCTGGCTCGGTGATCGAAGCTCGTTCCGAGTTCACGAGCTACGCGCGCGACCCGGACGGCAATCGCATCGCGCTCAGCACCTATCCGTTGCCAGCGCTGCAGACTTAGTCGCCTTTGGTCGCCGGGCGATCGCTGCCCGTGAAGTCACCGTAGTCCAGAACGGCGGCTTTGCTCGATTTGCTCGCTTTCGGTTTGCTCGGCGTGGCAGCTTTGCTCGGAAGAACAGTGTTGCTCGGCAGTGCGTTTTGCTGGAGCGCACCGAGCGGTTCGCTCTTCGGCATTGGCTTGTTGGGCGCGAATCGCTTCGGAGCCAACTTGCTCGGCGCAGGGGATTTCGGCTGCGATTTGACGTCGGGTAGCGACGACGGCGGGGAGACCGGAGGCTGTTCGGCGCTGGCCGCTGCCGCACGAGCTTGCCCGATCGCGCTGGCATTTTCGCCGCTCGGATCCAGGACCTTCGCTTCGTCGAGGCCGGCAATGCACTCGCGATAGGCGCCAGCCGCGCATTGCTCCAAGGCCTTTTGACGCAAGGCCTGCGCGCGTTCGAGCGGACTGAATGGCTCTTTCGCGATGCTCGGCGGAGCCACGGCCGGCTGCAGCGCGCGGTAGAACAGCGTGCCGACACCCAGCAAAGAGAGCAGACCCGCGGCGCCGAGGGCCAGCCAACGAGCATGGAAGTGCCGACGTAAGCGCGACACGCGCTGTCGAACGCGTGGCGCCGGAAGATCGACGTCGCGCGCGATCTCGTCCAAGGTTTCGCCTTCGCCCTCGCGCAAGAGCCAGTGCAGCGTGGCTTGGGCGTTGTCGGTGTTCGGCAGCTCGCTCTCGATCCATTGCCCGAGCTCCGCGATCGAAGGGCTCGATTCGGCAGCGTTCTGATCCACGTCGGCGCTCGGGATCGGCAATCGCCCGCGCCGTCGAAAGGTGTCGGCGATCTTGTGACGCGCGATGCCATGCACCCAGCGGCGGAATTCAGCCGGATCGCTGGGTGCGTTGGCCGCGGTCAGTGCTTCCGTGAGGGTATTTTGAACCAAATCCTCGACTTCCGCGGGCGGAAGGCGGCGGCGAGCGAACCGGAGGAGCCCCTCACGGAGTGCAGGATCCGAAAGGAGAGCGGCATTCTGGTGTGGAATCGAGAACGCGGGGGCTGCCATGGGGTATGACTTCACCAAGCCCAGCGTCGCGCGCGGGACCAGCTGTGTGACACCCACCCGCGACGATTCTTGAGTTTTTCTTTTCTACCCTAACGCTCCCGCGATCTTCCCCGTGCGCCGACCCCACCCCCCAAAGCCGCCCACCGTGCTCGAACCCGAGCAGAATGAATGGACGATCGAAAAGCTCGTGCCTGGCGGGGCCGGCTTCTTGCGCTTAACGAACGGAAAAGGCGCGTTCGCTCCCGGGGCGTTGCCGGGTGAGCGGATCTGCGTGGAAACGGCGGAGGACCACCACGCTTACCTGCAAGCCAGGCGCTGGCGCTTGTTGGACGCGAGCCCGGACCGAGTTCAACCAAGCTGTCCCGTCCAAGGGACCTGCGGCGGCTGTGACTTGATGACGTTGAGCTATCCCGCTCAGGTGAAGGCCAAAATCAGCATTCTGCGCGATGCGTTGATTCGAACCGGCCGCTTCGACTCGCTTCCCGAACTCGGCTTCGTCGCGGCTGAGCAGCCCCTCGCGTACCGCTCTCGCATTCGCCTGCACGTCGCTGGCGATGGTCGCCTCGGTTTCTTCGCCGAGAACACGCGCGAGCTGGTGGAGATCCCTGGCTGTCAGGTCGCGCAACCCGAGCTCGACCAGGCGCTGCTCACGCTGCGTTCGATTGCGAGCCGACATCGCGCGGCGCTTGCCTCGTTCGCTGAAGTCGAGCTGCGCGTGGCGCCAGCGGGGCCGAGGCTCGCGTTGCGCTTGGTGCCCGCTGCTCGTCGTTTCGAGGCCAACAGTCCGCTGATCAGCGAGCTCGCGCAGGTCTTCCTGGTCTCGATTGGAGAGCGGAGCCCCGCGCCGGAGCACGATCAGCGCTTCCCTTTGCCAGGTGGTGTCGAGCTCAGAGTTTCGGGGGCTGGCTTTACCCAGGTCAATTGGGCGGTGAATCAGCGCTTGGTTCAAGCGTTGCTCGACGGGGCGGAACAGCGCGCGGTGAGCACCTTTTGCGATCTGTATTGCGGCGCTGGGAATTTCAGTTTGCCGCTCTTGGCCCGTGGTTTGGGCGGCGTCGGAATCGAAGGCTCGAAACCGGCGATTCTCGCCGCCAAGCGGGCCGCGGCTGAACAAGGACTCACTCGTGCGCGTTTCATCGCTGGTGACGTCAAAGAAATGTTGGCCAAGTTGCCGCGTACGGAGTCGTTCGATCTAGTGGTGCTCGATCCGCCCCGGAGTGGGGCGCGCGAGGTGATGCCGGAGTTGATTCGGCGCGCGCCGCGCTACCTGGCCTACTGCGCCTGTGATCCAGTGACGCTGGCTCGCGACCTGCGCACGCTTTGCGATTCGGGCTATTCCCTATCGGCGGTATCGGGCTTCGATATGTTCCCGCAGACCCATCATTTCGAGACCCTGGCCTGGCTTTCACGAAATTAGCTGGGAAAAGCCAGGTCCCGATTGTTGGCCCGGTGCGAGCGGGTTTATAACAATTGGCGTTCGCCGACATTCTCGGCTGGAGCGGTCCTTCGTCATGCAATCGTCGAGCGGTTTTTGTGCGCCCGTTGGGGCTCCCGAGTGGTTGGTCTGCAACGGTGGTGTGACCGTCGGTCCGGTGGGCACGGATCTGCTACTCCGCGGGGTGATCCACGGACGAGTCCCGAGCAGTGCCTGGGTGCGTCAGACAGGGTGGGAGAATTGGCGTGAATTGGGGCGGATCCGCGAAGTGTCCGCGCTGTCTCGCGTGCTCGCTCGACGTGTGGACGATCTAACCGTCGAACCTTCGACCCTGCTCGACGGAGCGGAGGCGGTGACTCGCGCGACCGACATCGGCGAGGCGCTGTTGATCGCGCTCCACGCGGCCGCCCAAGCGACGTCTGCGACCGTCGGACTCGCGCATCGAGTTCGAGAGCCCTTGTTGCTGCCCACGACCTCGTGTCTCTTCGACGCTCCGAGTGAGCGTTTGGGTGAAGTGCTGCCTTGGTTCGACCCAGCGTTCACGCTCGCCCGGAGTGGTCGTGGACGACTGATGGCGGGTCCGGGTGAGCGCGGTGGTGTCCAGCAAGCAGTGGCCGCACGCCTAAGCCCCGGCGCTCCACTCGCCGGAGTTGCGGTGCTGCCGATCATGGTCAATGGGCAGCTGCGCGCCATGCTCGAACTCGGGCGCAGCGATCACGCGTTTCGAACTTCCGACTCCGTCGAGCTCGCCGACTTCATGGAGCAGGTTGCCGTCGTGCTCGCACGCCTAGGCGTCGCGCGCCGGTTCCCTGGTGGTGATTCAAGACCCTAAATAGGGCAACAGCCCGGCGCGAGGGGAGCGCGCCGGGCCGTTGAGTAGATTAGGGAGGCGGCGACCCGGGCGGAGGGGGGGGTCACCAAGGGCGCCGCCTGCACACCTACATATTGCAGGGTCCGTGCCACCCTGAATTCTATTGAATTCAATGGTTTACTGAGGTGTGCCGAGGTCGGGTATTTCAAATCTGAAAGCCATCATTCGATCACGAAACGCGACCGGTACATTGAGGCTTGTCGCAGCGAGCCGCTCGCAAAGCATTTAGCGTCACACTATGGTCCCGCGCATGAGGTGGTCCTTTCGCATCGCGCGGGTGTTTGGGATCGACGTGCGAGTGCACGTCACCTTCGCCCTGGCGGTGCTCTTTTTCGCGTTGAACCTCGGCGCGCCGCACGGACTGCGTGGCATCGCTTTCGGCGCGCTGCTGATCGGTGCGCTGCTCACTTCTCTAGCCCTACACGAGCTTGGGCACACGGTGATTGCGCAGCGGCTCGGCCTGACGGTGAGCGAGATTTCGCTTTTGCCCATTGGCGGCGTTGCGCGCTTTGCCGACGAGCCTAGGAAGCCGCAGCAGGAGTTGTTGATCGCGCTGGCTGGCCCGTTCGTGAACCTGCTCATCGCGCTGATCACGTTGCTCGTGCTCGACCAATACCGAGTGCCGCTCGGCGCGAACGATCTCGTCACCGTGGCCGAGCCGAGCCTGCTCACGCTGGCGCGGGCGTTGTTTTGGGCCAACGCGACCCTCGCTCTCTTCAACCTGCTCCCCGCGTTGCCGATGGACGGCGGGCGAGCGTTTCGCGCATTGCTCAGCCTTTCACTGGGGCGTTTGCGAGCGACGCAGGTTGCGGCCGCGGTCGGCCAAGTCATCGCCATTGTGCTGCTGAGTATCGCGTTCAAGAAAGATTGGGCGCCGCTCGCCCTGGTCGCCTTGTTCGTGTTCGTCGGCGCGGCCCAGGAACGCGCGGCGGTTCGTGCGTCCGAATTGCTGAGCGAGCTACGGGCAGGTGAGGTGTGCGATCCGAATGCGGTGGTGTTCGCGCCACACGAGCAGGTGGGGCATGTCCTCGATACCTTGGTGCGTTCCGCGCAGGCTCACTTTGCGGTCTTTTATGGCAAGGAACTGGTCGGGACCATCGGCCGTGAACAGGTGCTGGCTTCTGCCCCGCGCGTTGGACTCGAGGCACCGCTGTCTTCCTTGATGCGACGAGAGGTTTACGCGGTCGACGCTGGGACCCCGCTCGACGAGGTCCGCCAGCGACTGCTCGAGCTTGCTGGCCGCCCGGTCGTCGTTCGCTCGAGCGCCGGCTACGCGGGCGTACTCGGGTTCGAGGACTTGCAGCGCATCACGATCGTTGCCGAGCGTCTGGCGCAAGCCGGCATCCGAAGGCCTCAGGCTATGCCCGATCCGGCCTTGCATTGAGCGCCACGCCGTCCAGCTCGTCACCGCTCGGCGCTGCGCCGGGCCTGAAAAGGCACCCGCGAGCGCTGGCGTACCTGGTGTTCACGGAGACCTGGGAGCGCTTCAGTTTCTACGGGATGAGGGCGCTGCTGGTCTTCTACCTGAGCAAAGCCTTCCTGTTCAGCGACGAGGCGGCGTATGCAATCTACGGCAGCTACACCGCCTTGGTGTACGCGACGCCGGTGCTCGGCGGATTGCTCGCCGACCGCTTGCTCGGCTTTCGCAAAGCCGTGCTGATCGGCGGAGTGTTGATGGCTCTCGGCCATTTCGCGATGGCCGTGCAAAACCGGCAAGTGTTTTACTTCGCGCTTGCGCTGTTGATCTGCGGCAACGGCTTCTTCAAACCCAACATCTCGAGCCTCGTCGGGCGCCTGTATACGACCGATGATCCGAGACGCGATTCCGCGTTCACGATTTTCTATATGGGCATCAACCTGGGCGGTTTCCTCTCGCCCATTGCCTGCGGCTACTTGGGTGAGCGGCTCGGTTGGCACTGGGGCTTCGGCCTGGCCGGCATTGGGATGTTGCTCGGGGTCGTCGTGTTTCTGCGCGCGCAACCGCTGCTCGCTGGCTTGGCTGAACCGCCTCCGCGCGGCGAGAGTCGACGCGCATTTCTAGGCATTTCGCCCGACGCTTGGGTCTATCTCGGGACTGCGCTGACAATCGCGCTTGCCTGGCAGCTGGTTCAGCACGGCGCGCTCGTCGGTTCGATGCTGATCGTATTCGGCGTGGCAGTGTTCCTGGGTCTGTGCGCGTACTTTTTGCGCTCGAAGGATCGTGCCGAACGTGGCCGGTTGGGGGTCGCGCTGCTGCTCACGGTATTTTCCGTGGTCTTTTGGTCGTTCTTCGAGCAGACCGGCACCAGCATGAGTTTGTTCACCGACCGCAACGTGAACCGCTCATTGTTCGGAATCTCGATTCCGGCGTCCCAATTCCAGTCCGTGAACAGCCTGTTCATCTTGTTGCTGGCGCCCGTGTTCAGCTGGCTTTGGCTGTACTTGGCGCGGCGGCGGCTGGAGCCGACTACACCGCTCAAGTTTGCGCTCGGCACGGTTCAGCTCGGCTTGGGTTTCGTGGCGCTGTATGTCGGAGCCGTGACCTCACGGACGACCGGCGCTGTGCCAATGTTTTGGTTGGTCCTTTGCTACTGCCTGCACTCGACCGGAGAGTTGTGCCTGTCGCCCATTGGGTTATCGATGATTACCAAGCTCGCCCCGAAAGGTATGACGGGCATCCTCATGGGCACTTGGTTCTTGGCCTCTTCGTTCGCGCAGTACGCGGCCTCGCTGATCGCACAACTCACCGGGGTGAAAGAGGGCGGTGCTGCAGCGACGGCCCTGCCGACGCCCACCGAGACGGTCATGGTCTACGGCTCGGTTTTCGGCACGATCGGCTGGGTGGCGCTCGGGGTCGGAATATTCATGGTGATTGTTTCGCCCCTGATTGCTCGGCGTATGTACGGCGTACACTGAGCGTCTGGTAGCCGCGGATTTTTGCGAGCCCTGCGGAGCGCAATCGGTCGCGGATTTGCGGTGGTGCGTGAAACCACTTTTGCTTGGCCGGAGTCTCAGCCAGACTGCGCGCCCCATGGCTGATTCTCCCCCTGATCTCCCCGATCTTCCGGATCTTCCCGAGGTCCAAGCTGCTGATCCCGAGTCGGTAGCGACCGCGATCGAGACTGCGCATGCACTGTACCGCACTGGTGAGCAATTGGAGGCGTTGCGCTGGCTGCGCCGTGCCGCCGAGCGCGCCGAGGAATCGGGAGATGACCTGCGCGCGCTGAACTTGGCGCGCAGCGCGGCTGACCTGAGCACCGCGCTCCAAAGTCTCCCGCCGCCGTCGACGGCACCCGCGTCCGCGCCGCCACCCGCCGCGCCGCCGCCCGCACCTCCGCCCGCACCCGCGCCGCGTGCGTCGGCCCCGCCACCCGCGCCGCCTCCTGCGCCCGCGCCCGCGCCTGCGCCCGCACCTCCGCCTGCGTCGTCCGCGCCCGCTCCGCGTGCGTCGGTGCCTCCGCCGCCTGCGCCGTTGCCCGCGCCGGCCGCGCTGACGCAAGCCGCGCCGCCGCCTGCACCTCCACCTCCGTTGGCTGCACCAACTCAAGCGCCGCCAGCTTCGCGCCGCGTGGATGAAGCCGTCGCGCTCTCGCCCTACGACGACTTCAGCGACAAGACCCAGGTCGACGCAAAGGCTCCGCTGCAGCGTGATGCTCTGCAATCCGGCGTGCAAATCACCGAGCTGCCCAAGCCGGCGGTCGACGCCGCACCGCGCTCGGTCACGATGCCTTCACCTCCGTCGAGTGAGAAGACCATTGCCGACGCGCAATTCACGCCGGTGGTCGAGATCAAGCAACCCGCGCTGCGCGCAGCCGTTCGCGTCGCGGTGACTCGCGATCCCAGCAGCCCGGACACGTGGCTCGTGCGCCCTTTGCCGGAAGACGCCAAGCTGCCTCCCGGATGTGAAGAAGCCCTGCTCGTGGCCTTGGATCCGAAGAGTCGGCTATTGCAATAGCCGCAGTGTGAGAGCTCTTAGCGTGCAGCCCTCAGTGCCGCTACGAGCTCCGGCTCGAGCGGCACTGATTGTTTCGGCAACGCGGCGAGTTGAAAGAGAGGCGTCACTTCTTGCGGGGTGACGCGCTCGCCGACGTTGATGCCCGCGCTGCGCGCGGCCCACGCCACGATTGCGCGCGGATCGGTGCCGCTTGCACGCAGTTCGGCGAGGCTGAGATCGTTTTCGCGCTTGGCCAAACGGCGCCCGGTGGCGTCAGTGACGAGTGGCACGTGGAACCACGCGGGGTGGGGCAGCCCGAGCGCATTCTGCACGTGCCATTGGCGTGCTGCACTGGGCAACAGATCCGCCCCGCGCAGCACTTCCGTGACGCCCTGCGCGTGATCGTCGACGACGACCGCGAGCTGGTAAGCGGGAGCTTTGTCACGCTTCGCGATCAGAAAATCACCGACGTCGCGTGCGACGTCCCAGCTGCTCGCGCCGCTCACGCCATCCTCGAGGGTGATGATGCCCTCGGGCACGAGCAAACGTGCGCCCGCCGCGCGACCTGATTGCCGTTCGGCGTCAGTGAGCGAGGAGTAGCGCCCGCGGCAAGTGCCGGGATAGCGCGGTTCGATTGCTCCGGCGTGCGGTGCGCTCTGCGCGCTGCGAATATCGCCGCGCGAGCACACGCATGCATATGCTTTTTGCGCTTCGATCAACGTGCTGACGGCCGTGTTCAAACGCTCGAGGCCCGTCGACTGCACGAACACGGGGCCGTCCCAGTCGAGCCCGAGCCATTCGAGATCAGTCAGCGCGGCGTCCGCGAAGCGCATTTCGGCGCGTGGTCCGTCCAAATCCTCCATGCGCATCAGGAGCCGGCCCGCGCGAGAACGGATCTGCCAAAACGCGAGCAGGAAGGTGCGCGCGTGCCCAAGATGCAGGAGTCCGGTCGGACTCGGCGCGAGACGTCCGACCGGTGCAGTCATGTCAGTCGCTAGCTGCCGGACAAGAGCAACTGGCAACGCGCTGCTGTGCGTCGGAAAGGACGTGCTTGGCGCGCGTGCAATGCGAGCCGCTGCTGCCATCGAGCCGGCACACGGCGTTCGCTGCGCGCGTCAGCGATGAGAAAGCGCGACATGCATCGTCACACACGGCGTTCGACTTCGTTGGAGCCGCGGCGCCGGCCGCGCTGGGGGCGCGCCGCGCGGACTTGGAGTCCTTCTCTGCTGCGCGATCCTCTGTCGCGTTGCGACCGATCGATGGCGCCGGCTCCGCCAAGGCCAGCCGATCGAGATCGGCTTTGGCTTGGTTCAGTGCTCGTTCTGCGTCCTCCAGATTGGTGAAGTCGGCTGTGTCATGCTGGGCTTTTTTCGACTTCGGTTGGTCCAAACCTTGGGGGCCAGCGGGCGGTGGGGGCGCAGGCTCGGGCGCGGCCGCTGGACTTTCCGGCTTCGCCTCCTCGGCCGCCGCGGGGGCAGCGGACGAGGCCGACGTTGCGCTAGCCGAAGGTGCACTCGGTTCGACTGAACGTCCGCACGCCGTGTACAACGCGATCAACCCGAGCCCACTCGCCAAACGTGCGACTTTCATGAATATTTCCCGGTGCGGGCAGCGCTCGACGCGCCGCCCAATCCTTAGACGTTTCAGCTTTGAAAAAGGCTCAAGCCCGCGCCATCACGGCGTAGCAACAATGTACGCCAACCAGCCCGGATGATTCGTGGCTCGCTTGGTCGGCTGGTAGTTCTCGGTGTCGTTGTCGTTACTCTTGTCCCAAAACACCTGAGCCTCGGCAAAGCCGGCCTCTTTCAGCAGCTCGGTGATCTCGGGCAGAGTCCAGAAGCGCCAGTCGTAGGTGAACGCTTTTTCCATCTTCGTGCCGTCCGAAAACTCGAAGTGGATGTGATTGAGCACCTCGTGCGTGATCGGATCGAACTTGTCTTGATCCCAGACGTAGGTGAAGCCGCCTTTGATCGCGCGCGGTTCCATCATCGGTTCCACGGATTCCCAGCCACCGTAGGCGTCGAGCATGAACGCGCCGTCTTTCTTCAGCCCTTTTTTGACGGTCGCGAAATAGGCGCGCAGCGCGTCGCGGGTCTTGAAGATCCAGTAGCTGAAGTTGAACGCAACGACCACGTCGTGCTTGCCAGGAGACGCGGCTCGGACGTCTTGACAGAGCAAATTTACTTTGCTCGCTTCCTCACCCAGAGGAGTGATGTTGTGCTTGGTCCCCCAAGCCAGCACCTTGGGGTCGATGTCGATGCCTTGCGCGGTGCGCTCGGACAGACTCTTCACCCAGGCGCCGCACAGCAGCGCCGTGCCGCAAAAGTCCTCGCGGAGCGAGAGCGGCTGGCGCCCGCGCACTTTCTTGAACGCGCGGTTGATGAAGTAGATCTCGGTTTCGGCGTCTTGAACGGAGCGCTGATACAAGTCATGCTTGTCTGCGGTCTTGGCCGTGAACTTGGATTTGCGAGCGGTCTTCTTGGTCGATTTCTTCTTGGGCATGGTGGCGAAAAGCTTATTTCTTGTGAGAGCAGCGGAGCGTCGTGGCAAAGGTTCGGAAGTCGGCAACATAGGCCAGAACGGCCGAGTTTGTCGCGGGCGCGAGTGAGACGTTGGCAAAGCCCAGCGCGTTGCCCACGGTCTCGGCGGGGCCCAATCCAGACTCGGTGATTTCGGCCAATTCGAGCAGCTGTCGGGCCTCCGGCTGTGGCGTCTCCGGCCGCACGTAGACCACGAACGCGGTGCCGCAAAACGAAGCGCTGGCCACCGGTGCCACGTCCAGGCCGTTCGGGTAACCGCGCCAGACCGTTTTCGGATCCATGTGCGGCTCGCTGCCCAGCTCGAACATCACCAAGCCGAAATGGCTGACGTCACGCTCGATCGGCAAGAACGCGCGCACGCCGAAGGGCGTTGTGGTGGCGAACACCTCGGACAACATCTGCGAAGTCGAGCCGACCCACATCACGACGTCGGGACCGAGGTCGGCCTTGCCTCC
>DASQCO010000157.1:0-23033 GCA_035634635.1 Polyangiaceae bacterium | reverse complement strand
ACCCGGACATAGTCGATCAGCATTTCTTGAGGGAAAACCGTGGTGGCGTCAGGGGCGCCAGGCCAATCACCGCCGACTGCCAGATTCAAGATGATGAAGAACCCATGGTCGTAGACCCAGGTCTTTCCGCTGATGTCGGCGGGCGTCTTGGTCGAGTACAGGTTGCCGTCCACGTACCAGCGGATGGCGCTCTTTTCCCACTCGATCGCGAAGACATGGAAGTCGTCCGAGAACTTGGCGCCGCCCGGAAGCGTGTACAGGGCCGTGGGGCCGTCCGCCCCTGAATATCCTGGCCCATGCATGGTGCCGTGAGCGATCGAGGGCTCACGGCCGAGGTTTTCCATGATGTCGATCTCGCCGGTATTGGGCCAGGAGTTCCCGCCGAGCATCCAAAACGCTGGCCACATTCCTTGGCCGTAGGGCAGCTTCATGCGGCCTTCGAAGCGTCCGAGAGTGAACGTCTTCTTGCCCTCGGTCTTGAGTCGCGCGGACGTGTATTCGCGGCCCTCGCGAGCCTCCTTGCGTGCCTCGATAACCAGGTTGCCTTTGCCATCGAGTGAGGCGTTGCTCGTTCCGGACGTGTAGTCTTGGAGCTCGCCGTTGTACCAGTTGGGACCCGTGTCGTACGCCCAATTGCTGCTATTCGCGGCCGTGCCGGAGGCTCCGTCGAAGTCGTCGCCCCAGACTAGCTTCCACGTCGCGTCCGGACATTTCGCTGAAGAAACGCCGCTGCCGTCGCCGCCGGCCCCGCTTGCCGCACCGCCGTTGCTCTGACCCCCGCTCGTTCCTGCTCCCGCAGCCGAGCCGCCGTGGCCGCCGCTCGCGGTAGACGATCCAGCCGTCGCCATGCCGGCGCCGCCGCTCGCACCACCATTCGGCAATGCGCCGCCTGTGGAGGGTTGCTCAGTCGTGCCGGCGTTGCCGTTCGCGTTCACGCCGCCAGTGGCTTCCTTTCCACCGGCGCTCGTCCCGCCGTTCGCCGTGACACCACCGCCTCCATTCGCGGCTGCGCCTCCGCTCGCGGCTCCGTTCGAGCTTCCCGACCCGCAGCCCAGCAGTGCGGCCGAAGCCAACACGAACAAGAACTTGGACGCGCCGCGTGGCAGCAACGGACCGCCAGAGGTGGCTGGATGCGGGCACGCGGTCGTCAAATGGCGGCGGGGGATAGCGGGTTGCATGGACCTGTCGAAGAAAAGTCGGCGGCCCTATCGGCCACCTACTCGTATGCGGTAACCGCGGTGCTGCCATTTCGTCGACGAAAAACCCCGAGTGCGCGCATGACCGCGCTGGTTCCACAAGAAACGCGATGTCAGGTGGTCGGCGTAAGGCGCGCTAACGCGGCTGCCCGAACGGATGCGGATTGCCGTGGATGCGAACAACGACGGCAGCCTGCGCTAGGCTCACGTCATGGGTCGATGGGTCATGGCCTGGGTGGTGGTAACGTGCGAATTGGTCGCGTGCGGTCGGACGACTAATCTCGGCCCAACCGCGGACGCCGGTGAGCACACCGAACCAACGCCGGACAGTGGCATGGATTCGGCTGGTGCGAGTGCCAGCGGCGGTGAGAGCTCGACGCCAACGTCGGGTAGTGGCGCTGGTGGTTCGGGTGAAGGCGGTGAGAGGTCGACGCCAACGTCGGGTAGTAGCGCTGGTGGTTCGGGTGCCGGCGGTGGCCTCGAAGCGTGTCTGGATTTGAAACCCCCGATTCGCGCGTGCGATGACGACGCAGAGTCGGATTTAGGCACTCCCGTCTCGATTGTGTCCGGCGACTATCATAGCTGCGCGCTCTTCGCCGGCGGCACCGTGAAATGTTGGGGCGATAACCAGAGCGGCCAACTCGGGGTTGGGCGGGGTTGTCTTTCGTACAGCGCCAAGCCGCTTCCGGTCTCGCATCTGTGCGGCGTCAAGGCGCTCTCGCCTGGAAATATCCACACTTGTGCGTTGCTGGACGACGGCACGGTGGAATGCTGGGGCCGAGCGCCCGCTGGCATCCAAGATGAGACGAGCCCGATGACCATCGACGCGGGCAGTGATCAAATGTGCCCAATCATCGCCAGCTCGGGGAGGCTGTCGATGTACGGGTCCATGCCCGGCAAAGTTCCGTGTCTGACCAGCGCCGTGGCGATCGCCGCAGGCAATGCCAATGACTGCGCGGTGTTGGTTGATGGAACCGTGCGCTGTTGGGGTTGGCGCGGCGGCGGCGGCCTGGGCGACGGCACGGGCCTCGTTCAAGACAGTACCTTGGATGGGTGGGCGAGGGCTCCCGTCCTAGTTTCCAACATAAACGCTGCCGTCGGCGTGTCTGCCGGTCCCGAGTCGGCGTGCGCGGTGCTGAGCGATACAACGGTGCGCTGCTGGGGACAAAACGAGTCCGGTGAGCTCGGCAACGGCACGAGCACCCCTTCGGCGATCCCAACCCAAGTTCAGAATCTGAGCGGCGCCGTTGCCGTGACCAGCAATGGGCCCGCCTCTGGTCGCGCCATGTGCGCCGCCTGTTATGGCTTTGCATGCGCGCTACTCCGCGACCAAACGGTTCGCTGTTGGGGTGAAGGTCAAAATGGGGAGCTCGGCAACGGCACGGCCACGCTCGTCGCGACGCCGACACCCGTTGCGGTCTCGAATCTCAGCGGCGTCGTGTCGCTCACGTCCAGCGCTGGCCACCTCTTCGCCATCCTCAAGGACGGGACAGTTCGAGCGTGGGGCGTCAATCAATGCGGCGAGCTCGGCGATGGCAGCACGACGCAGGCCACAGCGCCCGTCCGCGTTCAAATGCTGGACCACGTGGCAGCGGTGAGCTCGGGCGTATGTCACGCCTGCGCACTGCTCGCAGACGGCAGTGTCGAATGTTGGGGCGACAACAGTGAAGGACAACTTGGCAACGCGGAGAGCCCGAGCTCGCTGACGCCCGTGCGTGTGGAATGGTAGCTCGCGGGCACAGCGACTTGGCCATTTCAATTGCGAGTCTCGGATGGCTCGCCTAGGTTCTTTGAGTCATGAGAGTGAAGTTCTGTGCGGCGAGTTTTGGTCAGCTCCTGCCGTTGCTCTTGATGTTCGGATGCTCCCGAAAGGAGACCTCGCAAGCAACACCAGTTCCCACGGTCTCGGCCTCCGCGCCGTCAACGACGGCAGCGCCCCCTGCTACCGCGGCACAAGCGCAGGCGACCTCGGAAGGCGCAGTTGACCGCTGGAACGACCTGCATCGCGCTCGGGACGCCCAAGGCTTGGCGGCAATCTACGCGGACAAGGTGGAGTTCTACGGGCAGCAGTTGCCGAAGCAACGCGTGCTTGCGATGAAGGCCTCGGCCTTCGAGAAAGCGCCTGACTTCACGCAGTCTGTCTCGGGGTTGAAAATAACCAAGCCGTCTGCCGACCGCGCTCGTGCCGAGTTCACGAAGTCGTGGACTCAAGGCGGCAAGACGAGCACGACGACTGCAGTGCTCGAACTGAGTCGTACAGACGGCTCGTTCAAAGTAACGAAGGAGACGGACGGCCCGAGCGAAGCTCGCAAGAACGCTGCGGCGGAAGGTGGATGCGAGAAAGCAATCATCGACCTCGTCCTCCATACAGAGCCTGCCAAGGGAATGCTCATGTCACCGATGCCCGCGGACGTGCGGATGGGCATGCGATTCGGCAGCGAGCCACCGGAGCAGCCCGTGTATTCGGTCGCAGTCCACGAGGTGCACGAGGATCACCTGGCAACGCTGGCCTGGTACGACGTGGACCCAAAAACCGGAACGATGAGCGAGAGCGGAACTGAAACGCACTTTCAGGTGGATCCGACGCTCGCGCAAAAGGTAGTGGCTGCTTGCAAGTAAGACTCCCGCCCGCAACGATCATGTGTCGCGATGGGCGATCTTGCGCACACGAGATGATGCTCATTCCCCTTGCGCGAGATCTCGTTCGAGGCGCTCGACGATGTGCGCTGAGGCTTGACCGTCCCCATAGAGCGCTCGAGGGGAGGCGAGGGCTTGCCGCTTTGCGGGGTCAGCGATGAGTCGGGTGATTTCGGCGAGCAGCGAGGCCCCGTCGTTGCCGACGAGGCGGGTGTTGCCTGCGGCGAGGGGCTCGCGGCGTTCAGTGATGTCTCGGACCACCAGCAGTGGGGCTCCGAGGCACGGTGCTTCTTCCTGCACGCCACCCGAATCGGTGAGCGTTAGCCACGCTCCTCGGAGGAGTGCGAGAAATCGCGCGTAGGGGAGCGGTTCGGTCAGGGTGACTGCATCGCAACCGCCGAGGGTGTCGTAAACGACGCGGCGGACCTCTGGGTTCGGGTGAACGGGCCACACGACGCGGAGGTCGGGAAAGAGGCGCGTCATCTCTTCGATGGCGCGGCACAGGTGGCGAAGCGGGGCTCCGAAACTCTCGCGGCGATGGGCTGTCACCAGAACCAGGCGCTCGTGTGAACGGAGCGGCGCACCGAGGCCGCGCATCGCTTCGGAAAGAGGCGGGAGATGGGGACGGACCGCTTCGAGGGCGTCCACGATGGTGTTGCCGGTCACGAGGATACGGGCCTCGTCGATTCCTTCTTGGAGCAGCGCGGCGCGTGCATCGAGCGTCGGCGCGAAGTGCCAATGGGCGAGTTTGCTGATCAGCGCTCGGTGCGCCTCTTCGGGAAAGGGTGACGTGAGCTGCCAGGTTCTGAGGCCCGCCTCCACGTGGGCCACCGGAATTCGCTCGTAGAACGCGGCTAGAGCCGCGGCGAACGCGCTCGTCGTGTCCCCCTGTACGATCACCGCAGCTGGCCTCGCTGCTCGCAAGTGTTCCCCGACTCCGGCGACGATGCGCGCCACGCCCTCGGTCAACGTGGGCTCCCGCGTGGGCTCGATCACCGGCAGCTCGAGCTCGGCACGAACTCCGAAGAGCGCGTGCACGGTGGCGACCAGCTGGGGATGTTGCCCCGTCGTGCACACCACGGGCTCGAGGCTTTGGGATTGGCGAAGTCGTTGCACGACGGGCGCGAGTTTGAGCGCCTCGGGTCGCGTCCCGTATACGACCATGACGCGCATCTACACTGTCTCCAGTGGCGTGCCGTGGAGGTGTTGCCGTGCCAAGAGCTCGTCAATCGCAAAGAAGTGCGCCCAGGCGTTGGCGTGCTCGGGGTGCTCTGCCCCATAGGCGGTCCCGCCCGACGGCAGCGACCACGCTTCGAGCGCGGCCTGTAGCTCCGGGATCCGATCGGCAAAGCGATCGGGCATGCGCGGCGCGAGGCGACGAAGCAGACCATGGGCGCGGAGCAGTTGGGCCAGGACGTCGGCGCGCTGCAGCGTCAGGTGCTCGAATGCGTACGTCACCGCGTGATGGCACTCGTCGAGGAGCGCCGCGCCGCCTCGCGATGCGGCCAGCGCGAGCAGTCCCTCGGTTGCGTAGAGGTGCGGGTGGAGCTCGTGCTCGAAGGGCAGCGCGCGGGCATACTTCAGCAAGCGATCCACGAGCGTGCTTGCGCCTCCGATGCCGTGCAAGAAGAGCACGCCCTTCAGCTGATACGCGCCAAAGCGCCGCGACCAACCCGGGCCAAGCTCCACTGGCTCGGCGTCTGCAGCCCGAACCACCGCTGGCCACTCGCGCTCTGGACGCGTCTCCAGCACTCCGCGGTAGAACGAGCCGATCCGTTGCGCCGCGGCGACGAATGGGGGCTCGTCATACGCAAGCCCGGCAGAGAGCAGCCCGCGGCCGACGACCGCAAGGTCGAACAGGCAGGTGCGACCGTGGACGAACGAGAACGGATCGCTCTCGCCCTCGTCCGCGTTGCCGTACTTTCGACACAGCACCGCGCCGTTCGGTTGTAGGGCCTCTCGGAGGAGCCAGTGCCCCGCGCGCTTGGCCCAGGGAGCCCAGTCACCGGCGCTCTGGACGCGCGCGAGCTTCGCCGTGAGGGTGAGAAAGTAGCCGGTGATTTCGCTGTATTGGTAGGCGCGCTTGCCCGTTCGCTCGTCGATGAACGCGTGCACCCCTCCGTCTTCGGCCAGGATGCCCGAGCTCCGCAACCACTCCAGCCGTCGCGCCAAGCTCGCCGTCACGTCGCCACCTCGCGCAGCTCGCGCAGCACAGAGTCTCCGAGCGGGTGCTGGTAGAGCCACACCCCGTCGATGGGCCCTTGGTAGCTGGGTTCGCCGCCGTACTCGCGGGTGGGGCGGAACCCCGAGCCCAGACCCATGCGCACGATCCCTTTTTGCGGTCCCACGATCGGGATCTCTCGCGCGACGTAACCGGCGGCGTTGATGACTTGGTCCGCACGCGAAAGGTGCTCGGCAACGCGCGGGTCATGCGTTTGGAGCAGGGTCACGCGGGGCTCGCGTCCGGAGAGGACGTCCAGCGCCAGCTCGCGCTCGCGAAAGCGCAAGCCGCCGAAGCGATGTACCCGCCCCGTACGCGGACACACATCTTCCGGCTCCACGACGATGCCGTCGATGCGCGCGGCAGACTCGGAGTCCGCGAACAAGCGCAGCCGACTGCGGAGAACGAGCGTCACTGTTCGCGCACTCCGCAAGAGCCTGCGCGCCGCCGCGAAGGCACTGTGAGCGCCCCCGATGACGACCGCGTGTTGCACGCGCTCAGACTGCTCGCCGCGCAGGATGGCATCCGCGGTGGTCGTGGCCGACGGCAGCGGCCGTGGCGCGCCGCCCAGGGCCAGCAGGACTCGCCGCGTCGTCAACATGGATTCGCCCTCGGAGTTTCGCACGTGCACGGCGAAGCCTGACGCCGTCGATTGCACGGAGAGCGCCTCGGTCCGAGTGAAGACCCGCCCGGCAATGTTCACCACGTCGCAGAGATCGCGACCGAGCTCCGCGAGAAAACGCGCTACCACCGCCAGCGGCACGCAGCCGTCGCCGTACGTGCGAAGCGCCTCGGCGGCGCCCGATTGAGCGGCCCGTGCACTCCAGCTCCCTTGCACCGCCTCCAGAAAGGTCGACGCGCGGGAGGTGGATTCGAGCTCGTAGTGAGCGAGCGCTCCCGAGCACAGCTGCTCCGATTGCTCGACGACGGCGACGCGCCACTCGCCGAGCAGCCCCTGCCGCGCCGCCGCCACCAAGGGGCCGGTGCCCGCGGGGCCTCCGCCCACACAGACCAGGTCGAAATCAGTGCGCGGCATCGAACGCTCGCGCGCCCGGCGAGGACGGGCGCCAAGGGGCGAGGCGAGCCACTCCGACCCATAAGAACCCCCAGGCAAATAAGCCGTGAAACGCGAGCCCGAGCCAGGCGCCGCGCTCCACGGCCACTAGCAACGTCGCGAGCGAATACAGCCCGAAGATCAGCTCGAGCACGCCTCCAAGCTGCGCGCGTGGAGCCAAGACGCCCGTCCCCCATTTCGGCGTGCGCACGAACTCGGAGCGATGACCGGCTAGACCCTCGAGCGCTGCGCGCGCGTTGGCCAGCGACAGGCCCACGCCAACCGCCAACAGCGCCGGCAAGACGAGCAGTGTCTCGATGACCGCTCCGCCTGTTGCGCGTCGTGCCGTCGAATAGAAGACGAGAATTGGCACTAGAGACGCCGTGAACAGCCACGCATCCAAGGTCGTTGCCGCATTGACCTCGTGCCCCGTGAACGCGAGCACCGTCGGCAGCTGCAGCGCCGCCAAAATCGCGACCGGGACGTAGCTGAACACCCCCGTCAGATGGAAGACGCCTTCCACCTTGACGCGCCAGGGCACGCTCGATCGCAGCAAAGCCGGTAACACCTTGCGCGCGGTCTGGGCGATGCCTTTGACCCAGCGATGCTGTTGCGCGACGAAACTGGGCATGTCGTGCGGCAACTCCGAGGGCGCCAAGGGATCAGTGACGTAGTGAAAGCGCCAGCCTCGAAGCTGAGCGCGGAAGCTGATGTCGGTGTCTTCGGCGAGCACATCGCCGTCCCAGCCTCCGGCATCGACGATGGCGGTCTTACGCCAGACACCGCCGGTCCCATGAAACGTCGAGAAGCAACCCGAGCGGTTGCGTGCGATTTGTTCGATCACGAAATGACCGTCCAGCAGTGTCGCCTCCACGCGCGTCAACCACGATTCGCCACGGTTGAGGTGCTCGTGCCGGGCCTGCACCATTCCCACGTTGGAATCGTCGAAGTACCCGAGCGTTTCGCGCAGGAGCCCCCGATCCGGTCGGTAGTCAGCGTCCAAGATGAGGATCAGCTCTCCCTTCGCGCTGGCTAAGCCGTGCGCCAGGGCTCCCGCTTTGAACCCGCTGCGGTTGCTGCGACGAACGTGCACTGCGTCGAAGCCGCGCTGCTGAAGATCCTGAACCTTTGCCGCAACAATCTGCGGAGTCTCGTCCGAAGAATCGTCGAGCGCCTGGATCTGCAGACGGTCACGAGGATGATCGAGCGCCGCCACCTCTTCGAGGATGCGCGCGGCCACCCGCGGCTCGTTGTACATCGGGATCTGAACCGTCACGAGCGGCGGTGGCCCCGTGACCAACCGGCGCGGCGGCGTCGCGCCGCGCTTTCTCAAATACACCAGTACCAGGTGCGCTCGATGCAGGCCGTAGACCGCGAGCAGCGCGAGAAGCCCCAAATCCAGCACCAGAAGCATCGACGCCACTCTTATCGAGTTCGCGTCGTCTGTCGACTGGCAGGCACCGAAGATCCAGGTGACAGTCGACGGCCCATGGGGCCGCAAGCAGGCGCTGAACGATGCGAAAGGGCCGAACAACCGCGCGCGGAGGCCGTTGATCGTCTCCTATCGCAACAGCCTATACCCCACAAACCGCTTTCCGAGCTTTGGCTTCCGTTGCGCGAGGAGCCCGTAACTTCACTCGCTGAAGCCGCGCCCGAGCGCGGCGAAGGAGTTCTTTGCGGCCCCGGACCAAGCGCGACTGCGCCGCCGCCACCGACACCTTCATCAGGATCGCAATCTCCGACAGCTCGTGACCGTACACGTCGTGAAGCAGCAGCGTCTCGGCTTGCGCAGGATCGATGTCGCACAAGATGCCTTGCAATGCGGTGATTTCGGCGCGCGCTTCGAGTTGCGTTTCGAGGCTGCCCGTCGTACGTCGCTCGGCGATTTCTGCGCCCAGAATTCGGTCGTCCCAGATCATCGCGCGCTCGCGCACACGAGCCCGCAGGGCGTCGATGCCGACATGCGCGGCGATGGCTCTGGCCCAAGTGGACAGGCTGCACGCCCCGGCGAACTTGCGCTCGACCAGCGAGCGCACGATTCGCTCGAACACGACTTGCACCAGGTCGTCGTGGTCGTTGCTTTGCAGGACGCGGCGCAACGATCGGTCGACCACGGGCTCTAAGCGGTCGTACAACGCGCTGGCAGCCCAGCGCTCACCCGCCAACAAACCCGAAACGAGCGCTTCATCCGAAGGCTCGCTGGTTGCGTCGAGGTTGCCACCTGGCAGAAGCCGCAGGGGCTTCGTCTCCGTCGGCGAATGTTTGAGTCGGGGACGCGGGCCGTCGTTCATGACACTCCACTCGTGACCCAGAAGGTGCGGCCGCGATCGCGGAGTAATGCAGCAACGGCGCGTATCGATCACTTTGGCCCCGGTGAAAGGGAGAGCGCGCTGCCACACGCCGCGCTGATTTTTGTGTGAGGCGAAATTTCCGCGCACGTCGAAGGCCGCCGTATGTCCATGGTATGCCCGCTACCGATGGGCAGCTGGACGTTACAGAAGGCGCGGCGGAGCCGTCGAAATTGGGGGTCCACGCTGCTCTGCGCGGCGCTCCTGGGCTGCGCCGCTCGCACGCCTCGCCCGGCGGCGGAAGGCGCAGCCAGCGCGACGGAGGCCCACGGGATTGCTTGCCCACACGACAACCCTTGGTGGCTCGAACCGCGGAACAAGCTCGAGCTCAAGCTCGAGGGCGTGTCGGTAGCCGCCTTTCAGGGCGATGTTTTGGCCTGGGGCCACCCCACGGGAGCCGTCTGGCTGCGAGAACGAGGTACACGCATCACGCCGGCGGTGCTCGACGGGGGCATGTTCTGGGGCTTGAGCGAGCCGCTCAGCGCAGGCTGGCTGCTGGCCAAGCGCGAAGGAACACTGCTGGCCTGGGACGCCGCGACCGCGAAGCCGGCCTGGCAATTACCGCTAGGCGCAGATGCCGGGATCACCGAGGTGGCTCGCGCGCGCGATGTGGCGCTGGTTTCGACGCGCAACCGCTGGAACGAAGATCGCTCGAAGATGCGTTCGGAGCTGCTCGGCATCGAGCCGAAGAGCGCCAAGGTACGGTGGCGCATCGTCTCGCCGAACCCGAGCGACGCCTACCCGAAGGTTGTTGCGACGACCGATACGTTCGCGGTCACCAGCGAGGTCGCTGGTGAGCCCCTGGTCCAAGGGCTCGACGCGACGACCGGCAAGGTCCTCTGGCAGACGCCCGTGCGCTCCGTGCAACGGTTGCTGTCGGACGCCGACCACGTCGTCGTGATCAGCGACGCGATGAGCGGCCTGAAGGTGCAAACGCGCGCGGCGCGCACGGGAGCCGTGGTGGCTGAAAGCCACGTCCCCGGGCAATTTCGGCAGCAAGCCTTGCTCGACGCGGGGGTGCTCTACATCCACGGCGCAAGCTTGACGGCGCGGCGCGTCCGCTCGCACGAAGTCTTGTGGGACCATGCTTTTCCGTTCGATTTCTCGCACGCACCCAGTCCGAGCGTGTTTCCCTTGCAGAGCGTCGAAGGCGCGGTCGTGCTGTGCGAGCGCGGCACGCTGCGTGCGCTCGACCAGAAGACCGGCGCTGAGCTCTGGTCGTACGGGCTCGATCTATTGCCGTGCGGGAGCTTCGCTGTGGCAGCCGGGCCGCGCATCTACGTCGCACGTACACGCGACATGACCGACCAGTCGAACGGCGACGATCGCGTCGTCGAGTTTTTGCCGAGCCCCTTGCCAGCGGAGACAGCGACGGTGCGCGGTCACGTCTCGTCGTTCGACCTGATAGGCTATGGCAGCATTTCGCCCGCGGGATCCGACGTGTTGGTCGGCGACACCGTCGCCAGGGTACAGCCCGACGGCAGCTACGAAGCGCACGTCACCACGCGCGGCACGCTGCGCGTCTTCGTCCACGTTGGGCTGCCGAATGACATGGAAGAGGAAAAATGCGACCCCGGCGCGCAGGCGTCCGCCGAATTTCCTCTCAAGAACGCGACCAACTACAGCGCCGACCTCACGCTCGAGCGGCGCTGCTGGTAGCGGCGCAAATCAGATTTCGACGGTCCCTGCGGGACCCAAGCGCCGAACGGGGGACAGATTGTCCCTTGTTGGACCGGTGTGAGTAGCGTAGCTCTGCAAGCGGCATCACGGCGGGTGGCGGGTGATGCCGCGAGAGAACTGCGTGTGTCTTCCAGCAGCCAACGGGAATAGATGTTCGAACTTCTAGCAAGCAGCGAGGCAGGGCGGCACCTCACGCGCCTAGCGGAGGAGCATGGCGAAGCGTTCGCCAAGCACGCCGAACGGCACGATCTCGAGGGTTCGTTTCCGCACGAGAATTTCGAGGCGCTTCGGGCAAGCGGATTTTTGTCTGCGACTATCCCTCGTGATTATGGCGGGCTCGGCATCGAATCGGTGCAAGACATTTCGATCGCGATGAGCCGCCTGGCGAGGGGCGACGCATCCACGGCCATTGCTGCCAATATGCATGTCTCGGGCGTCGCAGTAATCGTGCGCTTGCTCCGTCGCGCTCAGGCACAAGGGGACGCTCAGGGAGCTGCGACCCTCGAAGGGCTATTGGCGATGACGGGCGGAAAGCAGCTGATCCTGTGCTTTCCCACGACCGAAATGGGCACCGATCTGACGAGCCCGATGACCGAAGCGACGCCGAGCGACGGCGGCTACGTCATCAACGGCCGAAAGATCTTTGGTACCACGTCGCCCTCAGCACACCTGTTCTTTCCGAGCGTACGCGTGCCGCGCTCTTCGGGGGATGGCTATTTGACGGCCACCGCGATGGTCGCTCGAACCACGCCTGGGCTGGAGGTCAAGGACGGCTGGGACGCGCTCGGCATGCGCTCGTCAGGCAGCAACGACGTCGTATTCACGAACTGTTTCGTGCCGGAAAATCAGCTGTTCGCCATTCGTGACACCTACGGTCAGGTGTCACGCGGGCAGGCCGACGTGGCCTTGTTCGAGCGGGTACCGCTGATCTCGACGTTCATGGGCATCGCCGAGGCGGCACGCGACGTCGCCGTGCAGACTGCCGCCAAACGCAAGAAGGGGCCAAAGGGAAAGCTATTGGCAGAGCGCGTTCCGATTCAACAGCTGATCGCAGAGATCGAGATCGATCTCTCGGTGATCCGCGCGATGATCGATCGTTTGGGACGCGGCGCCGATGCCTACCTGCGTGCGTACCCTCGGGCTGACGCGCCGCAGGCCGAGTCTCACGCGCTGCTGAAGGAAGTTCAGTGCATGAAATACGTCGTGAACCGCAAGGCCATCGACGTCGTCGATCGTGCGATGAACGTCTGTGGAGGCGGTGCGTTCATGCGGTCGCACGTCCTTTCGCGGCTTTACCGCGACGTGCGCGCGGGGCCGTTCATGCAGCCCTTTGCGCCGTACGAGGCGCTCGAGTTCATTGGTCGGGTGGCACTCGGGATGGAACCGGGAGTGGATCGATGAACTCGCGCGTCGCGCGCGGGGTGGGTCGAACCAACCACCGGAGGGGGGGACGATGCTCACGCTAGGATTGGCTGGCGGTCTGGATCCGGTTCACGCTCAGGTCCTCGATTCGGCTGAAAACTACACGTACGACGGCGCCGCCGTGTTGCTCGAGGACGGGGAGGTGATCGCGGCAGTCGAAGAGGAACGCCTGAATCGGATCCGACACTCCAACAAATTCCCGATTCAAGCGATCCGGCATTGTCTTCAGGAGCGAAAGGTCGCGCTGAGCGATCTCGATTCGATCGCCTACTACGCAGCCGAACCAAGCGCGGACGCCTTGCTGTCCGCGCTCTATCTAGCAAGACCCGCGCTCAAAGCCAGACCGAGCGCTCGTGCGCTCTTTGCGCACACGCTCGGTACGGCTCTCGGCTGCGCGGTCGATCCCGGCAAGCTCCGTTTTTACGAACACAGACTGACTCACGCCGCAGGCGCGCTGGCTCAGTCGGGCTTCGACGAAAGTCTGGTCTTGGTCTTGGACAACATCGGTGGCCTCTGGCTAGGGCGAGCCACAGGTTCGCTCCATCTGGATTCATTGATGTCGATGCCGCAGAGCAAGTCTTTGCAGCGTCTCAGCAGTGCGGTGACGGGCTACCTCGGCTTGTCCTTGTTCGAGGAGTACTTGGCGGTGGCGTTGGCGGGCGAAGGCCGCCCCGAGCGCTATCGAGACGCGGTTGGAGCATTGTATGAGTTGCTGCCGAATGGGGAATACGTGCTCCGACTCGAGCGCTCGACGACGCTCTCACGAGTGATCGAACCGAGGCGAGCGGGGGAGCCGCCGACTCAAGCGCATCGAGATCTCGCGGCGGCCTTACAACAGGCCATGGAGCGGATCGTGCTCCACGTGCTCGAGTACCAGCGAGTCGCAACCGGTCGGCGCACGTTGTGCCTTTCGGGCGGAATGGCGGAAAACAGCAGCACGAACGGCTGCATCATCCGATCAGGGCTGTTCGACGATGTCTTCGTCCATCCGGCCGCCTACGACGCTGGCTGCGCGCTTGGCGCCGCCATTCTGGCCTTCCGAGAAGCAGATCGGCGAGAAGGCCCATCGCCTGCTGTGCGGACCAAGCACGTCTACTGGGGCCCAGCCTTGGCGTCGGACGACCAAGTCCGTGGTGCACTGACCAGCTGGCGCGGAGTGCTCGGCTATGAGTCGTCGGTAGACCTCGTCGAGCGCGGCGCACGATTGCTCGCTGGCGGCGCGCGCTTGGCTTGGGTTCGCGGACGCTCCGAATTCGGCTGCCATCCGCTAGGCAACCGCTGCCTGCTTGCCGACCCGCGCTCATCGGCGCAACGCGAGAAAGTGCATGCGGCGTTGGGGCGGAGCGAGCGCTATCGCCCGCTCGGTATCGCGCTGCCCGAGGAATTGGCGCCCGAGTGGTTCGAGTTGCCGAACGACGGCTCGCATTACCCGTTCATGAATACGGCACATCGCGTGCGCGCCGAGAAGGCGGCGCGCCTTTGTGCTGGAACCGACGACACTGGCCACGTACGGCTGCAAACGGTTTCACGCCAAAGCAATGAGCGCTTTTGGCAATTACTGCATGCGTTCGGGCGCATCACTGGCGTGCCCGCATTGGGTGTGACCTCCTTCAACATCAGCGTCGAGCCAACGGTCGAAACGGTTGAAGACGCAATCGTTGCCTTCGCGACCACGGAACTCGACGCGCTGGTGGTTGGCGAGTGGCTGGTGACGAAGCCGGCGCACTTCCGAGAAGCGCTTCGCGACTGGGTGCGCGCGGCACGCCTGTCTTTGCCCGCGCACGTCATTCTGACTCGCGCGCGCGGTCAGGTTGAGCGCACGCGCGCCCAAAGCCGCGACCAGTTGGAGACTTCGCACGTGCCTGCTCGCGTTAGAAGCATCTCGAGCGGGTTAGCGTCGCTGCTTTGGACATTGAACGGCGAGCAGCCGATCCGCGAGTTGCTCGCCTCGAACGCGCTCGGAGAGCCGAGCCAAGAACTCCTGGTGAGCGAGCTGATCGAGCTCTGGAAGGAGCGTCTGGTCGTAATCAGCCCGGGCGCGCAAGAGAGAGGCCAGTCATGACGACCGAGAATCGGAAGAACGCCGCGAGCAACGAACCGCTCGTCGGCACGGAGTCGCAACCGGAGCTGGAGAGCCTGGCACTTGCACTGGAAGCTGGGCTGTCGCAAGGCGATCTCAAGAGCTTCTATCAGCGGTTCCGAAGCAGCCACTTGCCGTTCCTGTCGGGCCGCTTCGCGCGCGACACGGCGAGCTTGTTCCGAGAATGCTTCGCCGTCTTGCACCGGCTGGGCGGTATCTCGGCTGCCGCAGCCATCGCGGTCGAGAATCACTATTACGTCAGCTCTGCGATCGCGACTTTTCCCGCCAGCGGTCAGGGCTTGTCCGCCGCGCGCATTCAGGCCGTGCACCGGTTGCTGAATGAGAAACGTCTATTGGTCGCGAATACGAACGCGAAGGTCCACAGCGGCAAGCTCGGTGAGTTCGGGGTCAAAGCACGTCGCGAGCGCGGGGGCTTTCTGATTTCAGGGTACGCCGCCTACACCTCGCTCGCGACCGAAGCGGATCTACTCGTCTTCATCGCGCAGATCGAAGGGGAACGCCCGGCGGTGTTTTTCACGGAATCGCTGCAAGGGAATCAAGCGATCGAAATTGGTCCATACCTTTTCCCGAACGCGATGATCGAGTCGGATACGCGCTCGATCACCTTTCGGGAACTATTCGTTCCAGCCGAGAACGTGATCGCTCCGGCCGATGATGAACAGTCAGAAGCTTTGTTCGCCTTCGAGATGGCCTGGCATCAGCTGCTGATTCCGGTCGTGTACCTGGGCGCCGCTGCGCGGGCAATCGAAGAGGCCCGGCGGTTCTTGCGCGAGACGCGTGGCCGAGACGGCAACCCGCTCTCCGAGCTGGATGGCATGATTATCGACATGGGGCGTCTGGTGCTCGAATACGACGCCGCGAGCAGTAGTCTTTGGCTCGCCGCTCGCGCACTCGCTGACGTTCGCGAGTTGCCTCGCGATGCAGGTCGATTGAAGCGCGCGGTCGAGCTGAGCAGCGTCGCTAAGTACACCGGCACGCGTGCGGCGGAGGCAATCGTTGGCAGCGCGCGTAAGATCATCGGAGCGCGGGTATTCGTGGGAAACCACGTGCTGTCGCGACTTTCGCAAGAGGTGATGTTTGGTCCACTGGGGCCCGAGGTGAGCGCGGTGATCGAGCGCCGCGCCGGGCGGCAGGCACTTTCGGAACTTCCCTTCCTCGGCTCGAATTCAACGGACTTTCGTCGCAGCGACAACGCTCAAACTAACGCAAAGGGTGACGCATGATCTCTTTAGGGTTTTGTGGGGGATTCAACCTGGCTCACGAAGATCCCTTCGATATTCCGCGGGCCTTCACCCATGATGGCGCGGCGGTCCTCGTCGAAGACGGCGAGGTGATCGCCGCGATCGAAGAAGAGCGGCTCAATCGCATCAAGCATTCGAACAAGTTCCCGACGCAAGCGCTGCGTTTTTGCCTCGAACGCCGCGACCTCCGACTGAGCGACGTGGATCGAATCGCGTTCTACGCCACGGAGGAGTACTGCAACATGCTGCTTGCCAAGCTCCGTCTCGGGCGTCCGGAGATCAGCAGGTTGGGCGACGCCAGGACCATCCTGCGGAACCTCCTGCGTCGCGAGTTCGACTGTGACGTGGACCAGAACAAGATCGTGTTCGTACGACACCATTTGGCACACGCGGTGAGCGCCTACGCGCTGTCGGGGTTCGAGCGCTCTCTGGTGTTGACCATCGACGGTTACGGGGACTTCCTGTCCGGCCTGGTTGGCACGCTACAGGATGGAGCGTTCAGTGAGCTTCAGAGTATCGCACAGAGTAACTCACTCGGGCTGTTCTACCTCGATGTGATTCAGTTCATCGGCTATGGCGCGTTCGACGAATACAAGGTGATGGGACTTGCGCCCTATGGCGATCCGGCAGCCTTCTTACCGGTGCTTCAGCAATGCTATTCGCTGCTGCCCGAGGGGCGTTACGAATTGCGGCTCGCGCAAATCGTGCCGGCGCTGCTCGGTCGCATCGAGGGCCGCGCCAAGGGTCAGCCATTCACTCAGGCCCACAAAGATCTGGCTGCCGCGCTTCAGGTTGCGTTGGAGCAAATCGTGTTGCACGTCCTGACCCACTATCAGCGGGTGACGAAGCAGACCGACCTGTGTCTGGCGGGTGGCGTCGCGCACAACTGCACCATGAACGGGCATATCCTCAACTCCGGCCTGTTCGAACGCGTCTTCGTGCAGCCTGCGGCACACGACGCGGGCTGCGCGCTCGGCGCCGCCCTCATCGCCGGCGAAGCCGCGGGCTTCGCCCCGAAGAAGCGCTCATTGTCGCAGGTCTTGTGGGGGACTGATATCGGTGGCGAGCGCGAACAGCGCGTCGAGCTCGAACGCTGGCGCGACTTCGTGAGCATCGAGTCAGCGAGCGACATCACGACTCGCACCGCGCAGCTGCTGGCAGACGGCGCGGTCATCGGCTGGGTACAGGGCCGTTCGGAGTTTGGCCCGCGTGCGCTCGGCAATCGCAGCATTCTGGCCGACCCACGGCCCGCCGCGAACAAAGAGCGGATCAACATGATGGTCAAGAAGCGCGAAGGTTACCGGCCTTTCGCGCCCTCGGTACTCGAGGAAGAGGTGCGCGCTTATTTCGATTTTTCCGGGAAGGTGGACGCCCTGCCGTTCATGGCTGTGGTGGTGGATGTCAAAGAGGACAAGCGCGATCTGCTCGGCGCGATCACCCACGTGGATGGCACCGCGCGAGTCCAAACTGTCACGCGTGAGGCCAACCCGCGGTACTGGGACCTGATCGCCGCTTTCAAAGGAATCACGGGCGTGCCCCTCGTATTGAACACGTCCTTCAACAACAACGCCGAACCGATCGTGGATTCGGTCAAGGACGCCGTGGTCACCTTCTTGACGACTGGCCTCGACTATTTGGTCGTGGGCAACTTCATCGTCAAGAAGCGGCCCACACCGCCGGATGCAGCGCGCTTAGGGCTGCGCGTCGAGCTGCCGGCGTACGTTCGGCTGGAGTCCGTCACGAGTTTCGTGGACCCGAAGAGGATGGCGCGCACATCGCGCATTCGCACCTCGTACGACCCACGGGTGCAAGTGCCGATCTCGAACGACTTGTACGACGTATTGACCTTGCTGGATGGCTCGGCCGCGGTCGGTACCGCCTTCGAACGCGCCAAAATCGATCATTCGAGGATTGGCCCGCTGCTGGAAGAGATTAACCAGCTCTGGGCGCAGCGCTTGGTGCAGTTGAGCCCACCGGAGCTGCGTGAAGAGCCGCGTGCGCGGTACGGAAACGCCGCGACCGACGCGGGGCGAGCGCTGGAGGCGGGAGAATGAGTGAGTCGTTCCAAGCTGCCGAGCTGAGCTCGCTCGTCGAAATGCTGAAGCTCCGCGTCCGTGAGCGACCGGATCAGCTTTGTTTTCGCTTTCTGACTTCAGGTGATGTCGACGGACCTCACGAGGAGTGGACCTACGCGATGCTCGATGCGAAAGCGCGGGCTGTCGCCTTCGAGCTAGCGTCCGTCGCTGCCAAGGGCCAGCGGGCGCTGCTCGTGTATGCGCCGGGCCTGGACTTTATCGCTGCTTTTCTTGGCTGCGCCTATGCGGGGGTCGTCGCTGTCCCGGTCTACCCACCGGACCCGACGCGACTCGATCGTACATTGCCCCGTCTACGGGCGATCGCCGCGCACTCCGAGTCGACGCTCTTGTTGACGACCTCGGCGATCCTACAGATGCGGGGAATGGTCACGCCGCTCGCGCCGGAGTTGGCGTCGGCGCGTTGGATCGCGACCGACACGGTCGGCGAGGCGCTGAACGCGGACTTCGAGCACGCCATCGGCGCGGATACGTTGGCATTCCTGCAGTACACCTCGGGGTCGACAGGTCAGCCCAAGGGCGTGATGATCACGCACGGGAACCTACTGGACAACCAGCGTCGAATTGCGCGTGCCTTCGGCACTGATGCGTCCACGCACGTCGTCGGCTGGCTGCCGGTGTTCCACGACATGGGGCTGATCGGCAACGTGCTGCATCCGCTCTTTCTCGGCGCGTCTTGCACGCTGCTGTCGCCGATTGCATTCTTGCAGCGACCATTGCGCTGGCTCGAGGCGATCTCTCGCTTCCGGGGCACCACCAGCGGTGGCCCGAACTTCGCGTACGACCTGTGCGCGCGCAAAGTGCGTCCGGAAGAACTCGCTCGCCTGGATTTGTCGACTTGGACGGTTGCTTTCAACGGAGCCGAGCCGGTTCGGAAAGAGACGCTGGACCGTTTCAGTGCGACGTTTGCCCGTGCGGGGTTTCAGGCGCGGGCCGCGTATCCGTGTTACGGGCTCGCCGAAGCGACGCTATTCGTCAGCGGCGGCGCCCACGATGCGCCTCCCGGCCACTTGAACCTCTCGACGCACGCCTTGGCGCGCAACATCGTGGAAGAGTCGAGCCGCGAGGGACAAGACACGCGCCTGGTGGTCTCGACGGGTCACCATCACCCCGAAGTGTGTTTGGTGGTCGATCCTGTGACGCGCATGCGTTGCCCAGCCGACGCCGTCGGCGAGATCTGGGTGAGCGGAGCGAGCGTCGCCAAAGGGTATTGGAACGACCCCGAAGAAACTGCCGCTACCTTCGAAGCAAGACTGTCGGGCACGGACGATCCGCGAACTTTCCTGCGAACAGGCGACCTCGGGTTCATGACTCGCGGCGAGCTGTTCGTCACTGGTCGGCTCAAGGATTTGATCATCCTGCGCGGCCGTAATTTGTACCCGCAGGATGTCGAGTTGACCGTCGAGCGCGCCCATCTCGCCGTGCGCCCAGGATGCGTTGCGGCGTTCGCGATCGACGCCGGCGGGCAGGAGCAGCTAGCGGTGCTAGCGGAGGCCGACCTGCGAGCGGGACAGGCCGAGCCTGGCGCTGTCGTCGCGGCGATCCGTCGTCATGTCGCCGATGAACACGGGGCCCGTGCGAGCACGGTGGTACTCTTGAAACCACGTACCATACCGAAGACGTCGAGCGGAAAGATCCAGCGGCGGGCCTCCCGAGCGGCGCTGATCGCAGGCGAGCTGGAAGTGATATTCAGTTCGAGTGCGGAGGATACGGAAGAGGCGGCGGCGCCCGCCGTCGAAGCAGCACCTCCGCCACTTCATGTCGCTCTGGCAGCCTCCTACGCCGAATTGCGACGGAGCGCGATCCGCGAGTTCGTGCAAAAGCACGTGGCCAAGGCGCTCGGAGTGGATGCGAGCGCGGTGGATTTGGCGGTAACTCCGGCGGCGGCAGGCCTCGACTCGCTGATGATGCTCGAGCTTCAGGATGCCGCGGAGCGGGAGCTTGGCACGTCGGTTCCAAGCATGCTTCTCTGGCAATGCCAATCGTTGACGGAGTTCGCCGAGCAGCTGGCGAGCGGCGGCGTTGAAACGGAGCGCGTCGCTGCTGAAGACGCGGCGATCGACGCGGACGGCGCGCTCTCTTCGGGGCAGCGGCGGCTGTGGTTCCTCGCGCAATTGAACCCCGGAAGTGCGGCGTACAACGTTCATTTCGGTTTCCGCATTCATGGTCCGATTGACGCTCACCTGTTGCAGCTTGCTCTGCACGAGCTGGCCAAGCGCTGTGAGCAGCTTCGCACCATATTCGTCGATCTGGATGGAGAGCCGCGCAGCGTCGTTCAGCAAGAAGGGACGATTCCACTGGTCGGCATCGATCTAGGGACGTCCGACCCTGCGCGCTTGGCCGAGCTTTCGGCGGAGCTTTCGGCGCAACCTTTTACCTTGTCCACCGGTCCGCTCACGCGTGCTCACCTGGTCGCGACGGCACGAGACCAACACGTGCTCCTCCTGACTCAGCACCACATCGTGACCGATGGCTGGTCAGCGGCCATGCTCGGCGCAGAGCTCGTTGCGATCTATGCTGCGCTGGCTGGCCGCCTGCCGCTGCCGATTTTTCGCCGCGAACCATTCACGACCTTCGTGCGCCGGGAGCGAGCTCAGTCCGAAGCGCAGCGCGATCAGCACGTATTTTGGCGACGCACGCTCGCGGAGCTACCGCGGCTCGAGCTCCCCGCGGACCGCCCGGTGCCCGCTCGGCGGACCGAGCATGGCGGGCGAGTGCCTTTACCGCTTCCTCGGAACACCGTCGACAGCTTACTGAAGTTTGGCCGCGCGCGTGGCTGCACGCCCTTCGTGACGCTTTTGAGCGTGTACCAGTTGCTCTTGTTCCGCTACACCGGGCAGGAGGACTTCGCGGTCGGTTCGGTGTGCGCCAACCGCAATCGCTCCAAGGCGCGCAGCATCGTCGGCCTTTTGGCGAACACGATCGCGCTGCGTTGTGACCTGGCCGGTGCTCCGAGCTTCGACGAGCTGTTGCAACGGACTCGAACACGGGTTGCTGCCGCGCTCGAGAACTGCGAGCTGCCGTTCGCTGAGGTCGTGAGTGCTGCAGACGTTCCGCGCGATCGCGATGAGAACCCTATTTTTCAGGCTAGCTTCGTGCTCGAAACCGTGTCGAGCACGGTCGCCGATGCTGGTGGCGTAACGTGGGAGCCATTCTCTTTCACGCCCGATGGATCGGTCCCCTCTACCTCCAAGTTCGATCTGTCGTTTACCCTGGCAGAGCGGGACCAAACTTTCTCGGGGATGATTGAATACAGTCGGGACCGTTTCGATTCCGAGACGGTCGAGCGGATGGCCGCTCACTGGCACACGCTACTCGATAGCGTGGCTCAAAATCCGACACGCCGTCTCTTCGAGTTCGAGCTGCTCCCGACTGCGGAGCGGCGCCTGGTCGTTTCTGAGCAAGAGACAACGTTGCCAGAGACCGACGTGGGGCGTTGCTTTCACCAGCTGTTCGAAGAGCAGGCGCTTGCGACCCCGGACGCACTGGCGATCGCTGGAAGTGGCCCGGCTCTGACTTACGCTGAGCTGAATCGGCGCAGCAATCGCTTGGCCTCGCATCTGCGGCGGCGCGGCGTTGGGCCTGACGCCATCGTGGGCTTGTTGCTCCCGCGCAGCAGCCATTTCTTAGCGGCGATGTTGGCAGTGTTCAAGGCGGGCGGCGCCTATCTACCGCTCGATCCTGAGCATACCGGTGAGCGCAATTTGCGGGTGCTCCGCTTATCGGGTGCTCGGCACCTGATTGCGACGCGCGAGCTTTTGGCGTCGTTGCCGACGGACGAGACGGCAGCGCTCGGCTCGATCGAGTGCTTTGCGATTGAAGACTGCGACTCTCTCGACGAAGCGTCGGACAATTTGCCTCCGCTCAACGTGCCCGGTCACCTCGCTTACGTCATCTACACTTCGGGTTCGACCGGTTTGCCCAAAGGAGCCATGGTCGAGCACGCTGGAATGCTCAATCACTTGCGTTCCAAACTGAGCGTGCTCGATCTTCACGCCGGTGACGTCCTCGCGCAGACCGCGTCGCAGTCCTTCGATATTTCTGTGTGGCAATTCCTGGCGCCGCTGCTGGTGGGCGGTCGTGTCCAGGTTTACTCGACCACAGTGGCTAGCGACCCGTTTCGGCTATTTCGTGAAGTTGCAGCGGATCAGGTCACGATTCTGGAAGTCGTGCCGTCTTTGCTTCGTGCCGCACTCGATGACCTCGATTCGAACGTGGGAGTCTCGGAAGGTGCGTCGGTTCTTCGTTGGCTGATGCTCACTGGGGAAGCGTTGCCCCCAGATCTGGCGCGCACTTGGCTGGTACGCAATCCGAGCGTTCCGATCATCAATGCCTACGGCCCAACCGAATGCTCGGATGACGTGACACATCACATCATCCGAGATCCGGCTGAACTCAACGGCGTTCACACGCCGATCGGTCGCGCGATCCAGAATTGCCGCCTCTATGTGCTCGACCGAGCGATGCAGCCGGTGCCGCTCGGAGTAGCGGGAGAGCTGTATATCGGTGGTGTTTGTGTCGGACGTGGCTACTTGCACGACCCGGCGCGAACGGCCCAAGCCTTCGTCCCCGATCCGCTCGGCGGCGGTTCTGGCGATCGCCTGTATTGCACCGGCGATCGGGTGATTCGAAGGCCGAACGGTGAACTCGAGTTCCTGGGCCGCTCGGACTACCAGGTAAAGGTTCGGGGGTATCGGATCGAGCTTGGCGAGATCGAGAGTGTATTGGAAGAGCAGGTCGGCGTGTCACAGGCGGTGGTTGTCGCGCGTGGCTTTGGCGGCGGCGACAAACGTCTTGTGGGCTACGTGGTGCTGAGCGGCGGTGTGAGCAGCGTGGAGCTTCGCCGGGTGCTTCGTCAGCGTCTGCCGGAGTACATGGTTCCGACGTGGCTGGTGGAGCTGGATTCGCTGCCGCTGACGTCGAATGGGAAGGTGGATCGCCGAGCGCTTCCGGAGCCGAAGGAGCGCGAGGTAGACGCAGGGGATTGGGAGGGCTTGTCGTCTCCGGTTACTGAGCTGCTGAGTCAGATCTGGAGTGAGG
>DASQCO010000156.1:0-22452 GCA_035634635.1 Polyangiaceae bacterium | reverse complement strand
AGGGTCATTTCGGGCAGCGCACGCTGCAGCCGAGCCGCAGTTCACGTTCCTTCGACGTGGAACGTCACGACACGCAACCGTTCGCGCCGGACAAGGCCCAAATTCCGGAAAAGATGTGCTCCGCGAGGGCAGCTTTCGTTGGCACGTCCGCGCCGACTACGGCGAAAGGGAAGTCGAGCCATTTTCGGCTTCGCGCCGAGTCGCGTTTCGCGCCCGGCTCCCCACGTGCTGGTGCGCGCGGCCTGCAGAGCCGTTACTTCAAGTGCTCCACCGTATAGCTCGAACCCCAACTCTCTCTTCTCTCCCTCTGATCTCTGCGGCCTCTGCGGCTCGGCGGTTCAATCCTCAGGGAGCGTTCCGAGAGCTCTCCGTCTAACTGGGCGCGGAATGTTGTGTCCGCGACGGTGGCCGCACCGCGACGGGAACAGTGCGGGATGTGAGGTGCGTGGCTGGGGCGCGGGCGCCCATTCTTGAAAATCTACAGTGCGAGGAGGGGTGCAACTGGTGAGTGACAACTTCTAGTTTGCAGTCCATGCGAGTAACTGAGGCGCTGGGCGTGATTGGGGATTGTGCGGAGTGACGCTGATTTGGCCTCAAAAGTGGCGTGTTTCTGGGGTGTATCGATCGGCGGGGGTGGAAGTTTCGTTGCTTGGGGGGCAATTCAGAAATGTCGTGTTGGGGGATCACCCGTTTTGCGAATGGCTTACACTGATCTTCGCGGATGTTACGCGTACTGCCTACTCGCAGCGCTCCGCCTCAGCCCGGCCCGCGGGCAGAGGATGAGCTATTGCCGCTTGCTCACGCCGCGGTCGACGGAGACGTCACCGCGCTGCGCACGCTGCTCACTACCGTCACGCCCAATATTTTGCGCGTGGTGCGGCGGGTGATTGGCGGGTCGCATCCCGACGTGGAGGATGTGGCGCAAGAATGTGCGGTCGAATTCGTCAATGCGCTGCGGCGTTTCCGCGGTGAGTCGTCGATTCGGCATTTTGCGGCGCGCGTGGCCCTGCGTACGGCGATGAATGCGCGCCGCAGGCAACGTGCCGCCAAGCGCAATCACGGCTTGGCGGATGAGCTCGAGGCGGACGAAGCGGCGTGCGAGGGCGCTGCGCCGGATGCGCTGGTCGCTTCGCGCGTTGGCGTGCGTTTGGCGCGTGAACTGTGTGATGCGTTGCCCCCGCCGCAGGCCGAAGCGCTCGCGCTGCATTGCGTGCTCGGTTACACGATGAGCGAAGTGGCGGCCATTTGCGGCGCTCCGCTCGAAACCGTGCGCAGCCGTTTGCGCACCGCCAAAGCGGCGTTGGTCGCACACGCGCTGGCCGATCCCAGACTTCGCGATTTGGTGGAGGAGACGGCATGAGCCAGTCCGACGCCACTGATTTGCTGTGCTCCAGCCGGCGCGAAGAGCTCTCGCTCGATGAGCAGCGTCGCCTGCGCGAGAGCATTCAGTACTCGCTCGAGGTGCGGATCATGAGCGAGATTTTGCCCGAGCTCGAGCGCGAGAGTCGCGTTCGCCCGGGTGACGATCTGCTGCTCGCGCGCATCAATGCTCGTGCGCTCTCGGCACTTCGCCCGCGCGCTGCACCGGTGAGGGCACCCGCTAAACGTCGCACCGTGATGTTGCTGGTGGCGGCCGCGGTGTTGTTGATGGCTGGCCTGGCCAGTGCTTGGTTCGGCGGAGCTCGGCTTCAACGAGCGTTAGAGCCGCCGCCGTTGGGCAGCGCTGCGCCTAAGCCAGCGCTGAAACCCAAGCCGCCACTGAAGCCCAAGCCAATCGGCTCGAACGTTGCTGTCGTGCCGGTCGAACCGCCCACGCCGCCCGCGCCGGAGGCACCCACCGAGCCGAATCCAACCACCGCGTGCGAGGCGACGCCCCACGGTTGCGAGACGAGCCCTCGCGAATTGAAGGCAGATCCGCCGGACAAAGCCAGTGAGCTGTTTGCGCGTGCCAATCGACTGCGTCGTCAAGGCCGTGCGCTGGAGGCTGCAGCGGCGTACGAGCGACTGCTCACTCTCTACCCGAGTTCACGTGAAGTCGGACCCACTCGGCTCGCTTTGGGTAAGTTCCTACAGGGCAAGCAGCCCGAGCGCGCGCTCGCGCAATTTCGCGCGCTCGCTGCAGGCGGCGGTGCGCTGCGCGCGGAGGCACTGTGGGGGATTTCGGAAGTAGCCACTGCGTTGGGGCAGCGCTCGGCTTCCGAGCAAGCGCTCGAAGACTTGCTGCGTGAGTTCCCGGACTCACCGTACGCCGAGGTTGCGCGGGCGCGAGTGTCCCGATGACGTACGCTCGTGCCTGGCGGGCGTTCGTGTTTTGTGGCTCTGTGGCTAGTTCGTGTTGTCTCGCGCCAAGCGCGCGCGCCGCGCCAGCCAGCGCGAACCAGGATGAAGCGAATTCAGCGCTGGCTCGCGTGGAAGTCGCGATGAGCGGTGACGTGGAGCGGGATCCGCTGTTGTTCGAGCGCGTTCGCAGCCTTTTTTCGGCGCAAACCACGGTCGTGCCCAGTGACGACCATCGGTTCGATCAGCGGACCGTGCTGGCGCCCCAGCGCACGGACACCGTGTACATTTGGATTCGCGTCACCGAGCGCAGCGCGGCGCGCGTCTATTTGACGCTCACCGAACAGGGCGAGCAGCCGCGCTACTTGTTCCGCGAGATCAAGCTCGATTCGGGGCTCGATGAAGTAGGCAGCGAAACGCTCGCGGAGGTGGCGCATTCGTCGGCTCGCGCGTTGTGGCTGCGCGAACAACAGTCATCGCGCGCCACCGTGGTGGACGCCTTGGAACGAGAAACACCGACGCAACCCGAGCCGCCGCCAGCCCCAGAGCCTGAACCGCTCGTTACGATTGCGCCCGTTCCCACGGTTAGTGATTCAGTGGACCCAGCGTCGCGCTCGAGCCGGCGTGTGGCACCCCCCGTGTTGCGGCTCGGCCTCGGCGCGAGCGGAACGACGCACAGTTCCGGCACCGAGGGTTGGGTGCAAGAGGTGGGCGGGTTTTTCTCGGTCGAGTATCGCGGTCGGTATTCGCTGCGCTTGGCCGCGCGCTACCTGGTGCCGACCGACTTCGGCGTGCCGCCTGCGCGCGTGCACCTCACTGGTGGATCGGGTGAGCTGCGCGCGGGGTGGCTATCGACGGACGCGCCGCGTTTGCGCGCTCGGTTCGAAGCAGGGCTTGGCGCGTTGATGGGGCGCGCGCAAGCCAGCATCATCGACGAGCAACCGAAAGCCCACGCGCTCGCCGGACAAGATTTTCATCGCGGCTATGCGCTCGCTGCGGCCGGGCTCGAGTGGCCATTCGGGCCCGCCTGGGTTGCGACGAGTCTCGATGTGCGCGTGCCCTTTGCTGGGACTTCCTATGAAATTGGCGGTCAGGCGGGCTCGAGTACGACTTGTTCGCTGTGTCCGGGTGGAAGTCTCGAAGTGGGCGTTGGCTTCGACCCAGTGCTGAGGTGATGTCAGATGCGAAACGCGGCGTTGCTACTTGCCCTTTGCGCCCTTACGGCCTGCTCACTCGACCACATGCTGATCGCCGAGCTCGACGGGGTGAGCGCTGGGGGAACGACCGCAGGGGGCACCAGTCGAGTGAGCGCTGGCGGGGGTGGGGCTGCTGGGGCCGCAGGTTCCGCGCCGAGTGCGGGCTCTGGCGGCGTCGTTGCACTCGGCGGAACGCAGGCCGGTGGTGAAGCGGGCTGGGTGTCGCTCGCGTCGGGCGGCTTCGGCGGAACCATTCTCATCGGTGTGGTGATCCCGGCGGCGGGTGCCACGTCCGAGACCCGTTGCTCGTGTTTGAGCCGCCAGCAAGAGGCCTGCGGCACTGACGGCATCACGTACCCAACGACTGACTGCGGGGACGCCGGGAGCTGCTCGCCGCCCGAGATTGAGTGTTTGCACGCTTGCCCATGTAACGGCGATACCGCGAGCTTTAACGTGGATTCGTTCACTTGGCTGCCCGTGGACTGCGTGTCGATGGCGCGTTGCGCTGACGGCGTGGTCTGCATGACATTCACGAGCAGCACGTTCGACGACACGCAGACCCCTTGTGTCACGCGCAATTGACCGCGCAGATCAAAACGAAATCCAAATGCGGGTACCACCCGCGCCGCCGAAATTGGATTGGTTGCCGCTATTGCCACCCGAGCTGGTGCGGAGAGTTCCCGCGCCCGCAAAGCCGTTGATGATGATCGAGGTGGTCGTGCCATCTTCGCCGCCGATCCCGGCAAAGCCGATGCTGTCCGCACCGCCAAACGGGAAGCCTGCAAAACTCGCCAGCGCGTTGGCCCCGGAACTTCCATCTGTTGCTGCTCCGCCCGCGCCTGCAGTCGTTGCCGAGCCGCCCGTTGCCGTCGCGCCGCCAGTGGGCGCCGTGCTGCCGGTGCCGCCCGTGCCTGCGCTCGGCGTGCTCGCGCCACCTGCGAGTCCGGCGAGCGGTCCTCGGGAGCCTCCCACTCCAGACTTGCCCGCTTGCTGGGAGTTCTCCTGACCCACGTCGGCGGAGCAGCCGAGCACCATCAAAGTGAAAGTGGCCGAAGCCAGATACGAGGTCTTCATCGCTATTCGATTCATGATGTGGTCTCACTTTCAGTGCGGCATTCCCGCAAACTCAGAGATCACTTGGTATCGTGTACAGCGAGCGATAAACGGGTGAGCGCTCGTAGCGAGTGATTCACGGCCTGGTCCAAAAGTCGCGGTACTCGCGGCGGACATTCGGAACGTCGTCGAGCATTTGGAGCGTGTAAACCGTACCGCGGCGGACGGCGAGCTCGGAGCGCCCGTTGCCGGCCCAATCACCCACCAGGTATTGATCCTGATTGCCGCCGTCACCGAACACGCGCGTTTCATCGGTGTCGCCGTCTTGGTCTGCATCGATCGATATGGTGTTGGCTTCTCGGATGGCGATGCTGTCGGTCGTCGCGGTGCGGTCCCAATGCCCAACCAGGTACTCGTCTTGGGCGACGCCGTTGCCGTAGCAATAGTCGGGGGTGTCGACTGCGCCGTCGAGATCGAGATCGAAGTTGATGCAGCGCCCTCTGCGAATGCCGAGGTCGCTTCGTCCATCACCGTTCCAATCCGCGACCAAGAGCTCGAAGGGCGCACCGAAACACAGCTTTTGTGTGGGATTAGCATCCAAAAACAGGCAATCGCGGCGTCGCCAGCCGAGTCCGCTCGCGGCACCAGCCTGCCATTTGCCCGCGAAGTATTGCTCGGCGTTGGCATCGGGCGGGCACAAGCGCGCGCCGATTTCCGGTGCTCCGTCGTGGTCAGTGTCTGGATACAAGCAACCATCGACGAACACGCCGAGGTCGGAAGAGCCATCGCCGTTCCAATCGCCGACCAAGAAATCGCGCGAGCGATCCACGCGATCGACGATTAATTGCGAGACGGCGGTGAGTGCGCCGATCGTGACGCCGTAGTTTTCGCCGTCTCCGTCTTTGGTGCACCCGCCATTGGTGTGAATGCCGACCAATTTGCCGGTCACAGCGTCGAGAATGCCGGCACCCGACGAGCCGTCGAGGGTGTCGATCGTGTCGTAGGTAATTTTCGGACCGAGCAAGCGCGCGACTGGGCCGGAGCCTACCTTCATCGTTTCCGCTTTGGGATGCTGCAGGAGCGCGATCGGCAAGCCGGGCATCGAGTCAGACGGCGAGATGCGAGCAACGCCATTGTGGAACCCGGGTCTATCAGCCAGGCGCATGATGGCGTAGTCGGGATCCGAACGGCTATACTCCTCCAAGCGCAAGACGTTGACGCGGCTTCCGTAGTCGGTCGCGTCGGGCAGCGCAGGCGTTTCGAAGCGAAACTCGACCGTGAACTCGCGCGCCATTTCTGGGGGTTCTAGCGGGATTCCGCCTTTTTCGCGGGGCAGTCTCAGCCTTGGCGTGTCCTGGTTGTCGAGGCAATGACCGGCGGTCAGGAACAGATCGTCGTCGATCAGCGTCCCGGTACACCAGCCTTGGTCTCTGACGTTGCCGCTTAGCTCGCGGTAGCGAGCGTCCAGATCCGATCTCCAGCGCAGTAGCCCCACCGCGAGCCGATGACGCCCCACGAATGCCGTAGGTAAGCCGAATTTGCCGTCGTAGAGCTCCACGTCTCGGAGCTCACTGGTCGGCCCGCAGATGGATTGCAAACCACCCTCGGGAGTTGCGTTGCCGGCGGCGCTTTCCGGCGCGCAGCCCAGGGCCTGACACGACAGAACGGCTCCGAGCGTGAAGCCGGCACAGCGCCGCACGGTTCCTTTCATGGTTGTGCATCCACGATCAAGCGACCGACCTTGTTGGCTGTGACCTCGGTGAACCAGATGTTGCCGTCCGGCCCGACCGTGAGCCCACTCGGTTCGCCGTACTGCGTCGGCAGCGAGTAGTGAGTGACCTCGCCGCTCTTGAGGTCGAAGCGGCCAATCTTTTGTGCGCTCCATTCGACGAACCAAAGCGCGTTATCTGGCCCGAGGATGAGCCGAGTCGGCGCTGAGCGCGTTTGCACGTTGAACGGCTGCACGTTCTGCCCGTCGAAACTCACGCGTACCAGTTGATCGGTGAGGCTGTCGCTGTACCAGAGCGCATCGGAGGTCACGGTCAGGCCCGCGGCATTCGAAGTGTCGGCGAGCGTGACCCGCTTTACCCCGTCCGCGGGCACGAGCTTCGCGAGCGCAGTCCCCTCTGAAGCCCAAGCGTTGCCGTCTGGCGTTACGACCAGCGAGTCCATCGGAGAGGCCGTCCAGCGCTTCGGTGTTTGATTCGGAAGCAAGCGATAGATCGCCTTGCCCCACTCGGAGATGAAGATGTCGTCATTCGCGCCGAGCGCAATCGCAGTGGGCACGAAGCCGAGCATGGTGACCGACGCTTTGGGGTCGCTCTCGGTCATCTTGATGAGGGATCTCGTGCCAGCATCGGTGTACCAAAGGACTGCGTCATGGGTGCCAGGGATGAGCGCTCTCGGGGACGAGCCCGCATCGCAGTCCACTCGCTTGAGGACCTTGCCATCGGTGTCCAACTGAATGAGTTGATTGGCCGCGTCGTCGTCGACCCAGATCTTTCGATCCGAGCCGGTGATGATGGTCGTCGGATGCCTGGCAACGTCGAACTCGGTCACGCGATTCACGCAGGTTCCGTTGGAGAGTTTGACGCCCGTGGGCGACGGGCACACCGGCGCGGCGCCTGCACCCCCAGCACCCGCTTTGGACGAGCTGCCCCCGTCACTCGATGCGCGTCCGCCGCTTGCGGTTCCGCCGCTCGAACTGCTCCCTGCCGAATTGCCCAGCAGTGCGCCGCCCGCACCACCCGCGCCCGCGCGTCCGGCAGTGCCACCCATCCCAGATGCACCGCCTTTGGGCAGTCCCGTCGAGCCGCTGTAGTTGCTCGGGTACATGTAGCCATCTCCGCCTGCTCCCGCTGAAGCCCGCACGGGAGTCTTGCGCCCGGAGTCATCGCTCACTTCGCCCGCACAAGCAGAGAGAACCATCAAAACCGCAGAAATGTACAAACCCTTCGCGTGAACTCGCATGGTGTTACCTCGCTTTGTCCCGTGTGCGGCAACGCGAGAACGGGTTGAAGCGCGCTCCCATTTTTCGTTCGAAAGGCCGACGCGGTCTCCGTTTCACCCGGTCTCGTCGAAGCAAACACGATGACCGTGACGGCTGCAGTCAGCGCCGCCGAGAAGGATTGGAATGAAGCGAACGATGGCGGCACGGTCCCGTTGGCAAAGCCCGCGAACAATCCTCCTGCCGACGCTTACCTCTTGCCCAAGACCCTCATGACGCCGAGCGTCCTGGACTCGGGTTGGAAAGACACGGTGATGGCGCCGCCCGACCACGTCACCCGCATCCGCGTTCGCTGGACGCCCCAGGACAAGACCACGTTCCCCTTCGACGCCACCCAAGGCCCTGGGTACGTCTGGCATTGTCACATGCTCGAACACGAAGACAACGAGATGATGCGCCCCCTCGTGGTCGTGAAGTAAGGCTGGCGATCGGCGATCACGCTCACCGCCACGTTCGAACGCCGGATCGCGATCGCTCCAGAGGGGGCGGTCGCGTTCCCGCATCGCACCTCGAAGAACAAGGTGTTCCGCACACTGCACGAACTCCGTGGAGCGCGAGTTGCGTCGGCGGAGGTGTACCCGACCCGATCAACACCTGGCCGGATGCACGCCGGGCGGCGGAGGTGAACCAGTCAACGTCCCCGGCCCAATGACCAAGTCAACACCCGCCGGCGGAGGTGGACCAAGTCAACACCCGCCGGCGGAGGTGAACCAATCAACACCCGCCGGCGGAGGCGAACCAGTCAACACCCGCCGGCGGAGGTAACCCCAATGCACCTCCTCCGGCGGAGGTGATCCGATGCGTTACAAGCAAATCCCGGTGCCGTTTTCTTGCGGTTTGCACTTGCCGCCGCCGCTGCAGGCGTGGGTCGTCCAGGCTGGCACTTGACCGCCGCCGGCTCGATTTACCTCGCAGACCTGCGCGCTGCCGCTGCCGTCGGGGTTACAGCGCTGCCCGTCGAGCGCGAGTGCACTGTGCCTATCGTCGCAGTCCATGCCGCAGAATTTGGCGCCATTGTCCATCACGTTGCAGCATGCGCCTTCGGTGAGGGTGTCGTGGTCTACGTCGCTTCCGCCGTTGGTACGCGGATCGCAATCCTCGTCGTGGTTGTACGGATCGCACACCTCGGCGTTGCCGGGATAACGTGCGCTGTCGCCGTCATCACAGTCGTCTCCGCCGAATGCTTTGGCAACCGAGCCATCTTCGTCGTGATCGAGGTGCGCGCCATAGCGGTCGAGCGGGCAGCTGCGCGTTGACTCCAAGGGAGCGTGAAACGGCTCACACTGCGCGAACACGAACACGCAGCCGCGTGCGTCCGCGCCGGTTTGCTTCGGTTTACACTCACCGTGGGGATTCAGGTAACTGCCGTTGTCCGCACCCAGATAGCTGCAGTTTGCGTCGGTCGTGCACTTGGCGCCCGCGGGCATCGCTGGTCGCGTGGGTCGATACTGCTCGCAACCGTTCTTGCGATTGCCGTCTGCATCCACCCAATTCTTTTCGCACTCTTTGTAGTCGCAGCCGCTCGCTGCGCAGAACGTGCTCGCGGTATGGACCAGCGGGCAATATTCACAGCTCCCGCAGCTGTAGTGCGCGTCCGAGTTGTTCGCGCAAACCTTGGAACGCACGTTGTCGGGTGAATCTTTGGCGACCGCGCTGACCTTGCCGCCGGCGAGGAAGCACTGCGTTTGTTGCACGCCGCACGGGCCCAACGAAAAGACTTTGGGGGCCACCGCCGCGCGCGCGGCACCCGAGGCGAGCGGGACTTTGGGCTTGAGTTGCGTGTTGCTCGGCGGCTTCGGCGCTGGAACATCAGCACCGGCGTTCGGCGAAGCGCACACCAACGCGGTCGAACCAACTAGGACACTGAGCGTGAACCAACGTGCGTAGCGCAAAGTGAACTCTCCCGTGTTGAAGTGCCCAGCGCGGCTTTGGGCGAAGTGCAGAGCCTAGCGTACGTCGTCTGACGAACGCCACCCCAGCGCCATTCACCAGCGCAGTGCAAGCGTGAGCAACACGCGATACTTCGTGCGCTTCCGCGTTCAGCGCAACGCCGACAGCGCCAGCACCCGCGCGCCATCGCAAAGTCTCGTGAACGGCAAGGTGTGGGATAAGCTCGTTGATGTAGTCAGTGCACGGTGGCGGCATTCGACAGCACTCGAGGGTTAGAAATGCGAGGTTGGACCGCCAGACTAGTGCGTTCGGAGTTCTGCTTTGTTCGATTATCGCGTATCATCAACCTGAAGGGTTGCTGAGGTTTCGTGTGCCGTTGCGGGGGCAGCTGTCCTCGTACGCACTCAATGAAGGGAGTTCCAACCATGATGCGTCTTCGACGAAGAAATGTGCTGAAGCTTTTGTCGTACTCTGCCGCTGGCTTTGCAGCAGCAGGGCTGTCCTCTCGCACGGCTTTTGCGAAGACCAAAGTCATCGAGCGTGACGTGTGCGTGATCGGCGGCGGCGCGTCCGGAACGTACACCGCTGTCGCGGTGAAAGACGCGGGGCGCAGCGTGATCGTGCTCGAAGCCAAGCAGCGCCTGGGCGGTCACACCGAAACGTACGTCGATCCGGCGACTGGCGTGCCCACGGACATCGGCGTGGTCGTGTTTCACAGCTTGCCCGTTGTTACTGACTTCTTCGCGCGGCTCGGCACGCCGCTCATCACGCTGCCCCCGGGTTCGTTCGGAGGTGGCATCAATGTGAACGCGGACTTTCGCACCGGAAAGACCCAAAACTTCAGCGAACCGAGCGCAGCGGACACCGGCGCGGCTCTGCAGACCTACTACGGCTACCTGCAGCAGCTGAAAGCGACCTATTTCGATCTCGATTCGAGCTTCGATCTGCCCAATCCCGTCCCGCCCGATCTCACACTCAAGTTTCGTGATTTCGTGACCAAGTACGGCCTGGGCGCGATGGTGCGCACCGCGTTCCAATTCGGACAAGGCGCGGGCGACATCCTCAACATGCCCACCGTTTACGCGCTGAAGTTGTTCAGCTCGCAGGTCGTCGGCTCGATTTTCGGTCTCGATGGTGGCTTCATGGCGTGCCCGACCGGCAACAGCACCTTGTACGAGAACGCGACCGCGTTCTTGGGTGATGACGTGGTGTTCGGCGCGGACGTCTTGCACGTCGATCGCGACAAGAACGGCGTGACGGTCACCGTGGAGACGCCGTGCGGTCGCTACGTCGTCAAAGCCAAGAAGCTCGTGTTTACGGCGCCGCCCACGCTCGACAATCTGTGCGGCTTCGATCTCGATCGCGCGGAAGAGTCGCTCCTCCGGCGATATCGCCCGAACGCCTACTACGCGGGCATCTTGAAACTCGCGGGCATGCCCGCGGGCCTCTCCGTCACCAATAGCAGCGAGCGCACCGCCTACAATCTGCCGCAGCTCCCCGGCATTTACGGCCTCAATCCCACGCTCGTACCTGGCCTATGGAACGTGAAGTTCGGCAGCACGGTGCCGCTCAGCGATTACGACGTCAAAGCCACGATCGTGAGCCAGATCCGTCGCCTCAGTGACCCCACCTACTTCCCGACTGCCCCGCGTGTACTCGACATCATGACCTTCAGTGCGCACGCGCCCTTCGAGTTGAACGTGAACGGCGACGAAATCAATCGCGGCTTCTACGGCGCGCTGAACGATCTGCAAGGCCGCAATCGCACGTACTACAGCGGCGCGGCGTTCCAATGTCACAATTCGTCCCTGATCTGGCGCTACACGAGGGACACCGTGCTGCCCCTCGTGCTCGCGTAAAGAATACTACGAGCCGCGCACTCGGTCCCGTCGTTCCAAAAAACGTCGGGGCCGGCAGCGCACCTCGCAGCTCGGCTCTGTTCCGGTCGCGGTGTGTTACACTCGGCGGGCGTGAGGCGGACATGAAAAGGGCGAACGACAGAGCATGGCGGTGGGGGTGGACGCTGTCCGTGATCTCGATCGGCTCAGCGCTCTTGCACTGCGGTGGCCGCGTCATCGATGACGAGCGAGAGCCCTCTGACAACGGTGGCGCACCCACCGCAAACGCTGGCACAGCTGGAGATGATCGCTGCGAACCGATTGTCGCGGCGGGGACCTGCGGCGGCGGGCACAACCTCGACACTTACGCGGGTCTCCGCACCGCGTGCAACCTGGATACGACGGTAAATCGCAGCGGCACGCCCGTGCCGATCTGCCACCACATCAAATAGGCGAAGTGCCGAAGCGCCGTTTGGGCGTGTGCGCAGCTCGCCACCGAAATGTGGCACGCATGTTGCTCATGTGTGCTTGGAGCAATTCAGACTCGGCACCGCCAGCCAGCGAACGGACCCCTCCATGAACCCCAGAGAAACCGCGCTCAGCGCACTGATGGCCACCGTATTGAGCCTCGTCGTGTGTCAGGTGCTCGTTCAATTGGGCGGACGGCGCGTGCATCTGACGGGCGCCGAGGCGATGAGCGGTTTGGCAATTTGTCTCGCGGGAGTCGCGGTTGGGTTGCTGATCGTGCTCACGGTTTCGGCATTCCAAGAATCCGAATCCCGCCTCGGCCGCTCGCTCGGTGCGTTTGGACTGGCGCTCGGTTGCGCGCTGCTGCTCGCGCTCTTGGTGGGCCATCGTCCCGCGCGTGCCGCGACGCACCAGTCACTCCAGACGCCCTCTCACGTCTCGAGTGGTACGACGTTGCTTGCGCGGGGCACTTGGCGCTAGCTAGCGCGACAGTTTCACTGGGCACGGGTCCGGTGTGCAGTTCATCGACACTGACGTTGTTGTCGCGGTACCGGTGCAATCCTGTGGACCGCTGAGCGTGATCTTCCCGTCGGTCGTGACGGTGCCACTGAAAGCGTCGAACGGCGACGCGAACGACAGCGCGCAGTCCCTCTGCGTCACCATCAGGCTCATGCCGATGAACGACGACTCGCAGTGATCGGTCAGTGTCCACGAACCGCTCACATCCGGGCAGCTGCCGCTGCTCGCCCCCCCCACATTGCCGCTTCCTGCGCCGCCGCCCGTATTCGACGAATCGGACGAATCGCCACATGCGTTACAAACCAAGCTCATCACACCGACTAGGAACAGACTTCGAATCATCACGCTAAGCTACGGGTGAGTGATGCGTGGTGTTAATGCCCGTCAGGCGTTGGTGAGCGCGCCGAGAGCGTACTTCTTCACTGCTGGGTCGGTCGCGGTGCGAGCCAGGCTTACCAAGACCTTTTGCGCCTTCGCGCGTCGCGCTGTGGCGCGCCACAGCAGTGCGAGTTCGAGCCGCGCCGCCTCTTGTGCCTCGCGCGATCCCGTTACACTCGAGCGCGAAAGGTCATGCTCGACTCGCTTGCGGTCGGACGCGCTCAATTGACTGGCAAGCCGCGACCAATGCTCGAGATTCGCGAGCGTCGCGACCGGCGTGCGCGCCATCGCCAGCGCCTGGTCGAGATCGGACAGGGCAGGGGATTCGGGCAATTGCGCGGCGGGTGAGGGCGTTGCAACCAGCGTTTGCTCGGCGGGACGCGCGACGGCGCTCAGTGGAGCCGTCGAATTTTCAGCGTCGCTGCGCGCTGCTCGTCGGACCACATACACACACGTCGCGAGCGCAGTGAACGCGAGCAACCCCAAGACGATGCCGCTCACCGCCCGGCGGAAGCGCGCGCGTCGCGCCTCTTGCTCGGGCGTCAATGACGGTATGAGCGGCAGCTCGGGTTCCGGTTCAGGCATCACAGACTGCGGTCGCGCCAAGGCTTCCGCGTGTTGATAGAACTCGCCGAAATCGCTGGGGCGATCGAGATTGGCAGCCGGAGGTACAGTTGCGCTCATTCGTAGGGTCACTCCAAAGACGCGTAAAAGCTAAGCGGGCCGCGGACTTTCGAGTTTCACCAAGCAATGCTCGCCGCGGCGTGATCGTCCACCTTGATCAGTGGCCGAAGGTACGCCGCGTTATGCAGTAACTCTCCCGCGTCTCGAAAATGAGTGCGCGCAACGCCCACGCCCCCGGCCAACGGTTACCGCAGTGCGACGCGCAGAACGGCTCCCTGAGATTGAACCGCCAAGCCGCAGAGGCCGCAGAGATCAGAAAAGAGAGTTTGGGGGGGCGCGCTGCGCGTCAAAGCTGCACGTGATCTACGACGCGAAGGGGCGTATTGAGTAAACCCAGAAATCTCCGCTCTTTCAGGGCTCTGTGCCCTCTGCGGCTCGGCGGTTAGTCCCTCTCCCTCTCGCTCGTCCTCGACGGCCAGAGGCGTTCAGTTCACCGCGGATTGCGCGATGGTTTCCATCGCTTTCTTGGACGTGCGGGCGAGGACTTTGACGATGATTACGGTCACGTTGTCATTGCCGCCGCGATCGTTGGCGGCTTCGATCAGCGTGTACAGCGCAGTCTCTAGATCTTCGTGCTGTTGCAGGGTGTTGCACAGCTCGTCGTCGCTGACCATCTTCGACAGACCGTCGGAACAGAGCAGGTAAATATCGTCGTCCTGCGGTTTGTCGACGATCAGATCGATGGCCAGGCCCGGGCTCACGCCGATGGCCTGATACAGGTGGTTGGCGCTCGGGCCTTTGACGCCCAACGATGCCATGGTGTGGTCGGTCGTGAGCTGACGGAGCTTGCCTTGGCGCAAGCGGTAACAGCGGCTATCACCGACGTGACCGACGTACAGGCGCTGCTTGTTCGGCGAAAAGCGGGCAGCGACCAGCGTGGTGCCCATGTCGGAGAGCTCGCGATCGGCGAAGGCCATCGAGCGCACGCACTCGTTCGTCATGTGCACGGCGGCAGCGAGCTCGCGCGCTCGGCGCGGCACATTGCCCGTCGATTGCACGCGTCCCTCGAAGGCTTCGCGATCGAAAGCGTCTTGCAAGGCGTCAATGGCGAGGCTGCTGGCGACGGCGCCACCGCGGTGGCCGCCCATGCCGTCAGCCACTGCGAACAGTGAACGCTCCGGCATGACCAGCAAGCTGTCCTCGTTTCGTTTACGAACACGCCCTTGGTCGCTGTCGCCCGCGGCGTAGAGCAGGATGCGCGCGGAGGCCGCGGTCACTTCCTCGGCCTCGGCATCTTCTTCGTAACTGAGTTCGATGCGCGAGACGCGATCTTCTTCGCTCTCGCCTTCGATCGAAACGGAGGCTGCTTCGATCGTGGTCTCGGCGCCTTCGAAGACGGGGATGGCGTGGATAACGGTGATGTCATCGTCGGCGAGCTCACCGGGCGGCGCCTCCCAAACGATTGCCTTCGCCGGTGGCCGCAAAGACTTGCCGCCTGCGGGCGGCTTCGAGTCGGCAACGGCAGCGGGTTTGCCGTCCGCAGCAGGAGGCGCACTTGCGGACTTCGGAGCCGCACTGACCGCCGGTTTGGGATCCGCAGGCTTCGCCTCCGCGGCCGCGGACTTTTCGTCTTTCGCAGCTTTGCGTTTCGAAGCCGGCGGGGGCTTGGTCTCCCTCTCCTCCGCGGGCACGTTGTTGGTGGTGGGCTTTGCTGCCTTCGAGCGGCTCTTGCCGAACGCCAACCAGGCGAGCAGGAATGCAGCAACGCCGGTCAGTGTCGGGGCCACGAGTTGCGAATTGAACTCCACTGTCCGATTACCTTAGCATTGATTGCCCTCACTGCTCGATAGCTCTCGAGTGCAGTGCACGCGACGCGTAGCTGACTCCAGTGTGCGGGGTGATCAAGTGTAAGTAAGCCGGTGCCTCTGCGCAGGGAGCCGCACGAATCTGCTGAGTTGCGCGCGCCGCGTATCGTAAAGGTGCTGGCCAATTGGACCACACGGGCCTGTGTATTCAGGCATGGTGCAACGGTAGGCAAGCGCGCCACAGCGAGGCCAGGCGAGCTTTGGCGAAATTTTGTGCGTTGCGCGCACACACGCCGGACGAGCTGCGTGCGCATTCCGTCGCGGATTGGAGCTGCGATTTGGACCTGCTTGCGCCCACCCTCAAGGGTGATGTGACGGTGAGCGTGTGCTTCAGTGCGCGCTGGTTCCGAGCAACACGCCGATGCTATCGGTGCCGGAATTGACCGCGACCAAGTCTGGGATTCCGTCGCCGTTCAAGTCGCCAACGGCGGAGGCTTCTGGGTACGGCGCATCGAGGAAGGTCGCGGTTTGGTTATCCAGCTGAGCCGAGAACGTGCCATCGCCGAGACCAACACGAATGACGAGCGCGCCGGCAAACGCATCGGTAGCCACGAGATCGAGATGCCGGTCGCCGTTCAAGTCTTCCAACGCCACGTGCGTCGGATACTTTTCAGTTGCGTAGGCGACGCGCGGGGCGAATCGACCATTGCCAACTCCGAGCAGCACGCTCACTTCGTTGGCGGATGCATCTGCGGTCACCAGGTCGACCTGGTGGTCGTCGTTCAAGTCGCCGAAGGCCACGAAAAGCGGGGCCGCGCCGGTCGGGTAATCCTGGTCGGACGTGAACGAGCCGTCGCCCGCGCCGAGCAGGATGCTGACTGAACTCGCGTCCATGTTGACCTTGGCCAGATCGAGGTTGCCGTCACCATTGACGTCGTTGAGCCCGACGAAGTGGCAACCTTGCCCTTCCGCCACGTATCGCGCGGCTGCGAATGTGCCGTGCCCTTGGCCCAAAAACACTCCGACGGAACCGCTGGCGTTTGGTGAAGTCACCATGTCGACATTGCCGTCGTGGTCGACGTCACCGAGTGAGACGGAAAACATGTCGACACTGCCGAGCACGCCGCTCATCGCGTTGAAGGTGCCGTCGCCCGCGCCGAAGAGCACTTCGATCGTGTCCGAGTTCAGGACCGTGAGCGCGATGTCGGGTGCGCCGTCCGAGTTCAGGTCGTCAATCGCCACCCAATTGGAGGCGGGCGCAGTCGGGTAGTCGACCCTGGCTTGAAATGTGCCGTCGCCTACGCCGAGCAACACGCTGATACTTCCGCCCGCGTAGTTCGCCGTCACGAGGTCGAGCTTTTGGTCGCCGTTCAGATCTTTGAGTGCGAGCGAACGAGGACTCTTTGCAGTTGGATATTCGACGAACGGCGCGAAGCTCAACTCGTTAGGTGCAGCCGCGGCAACTCCACCGTTGCCTGTCGACGGGCCACCGGAGCCAGCGGTGCCGCCGGTCGCAAGAGGCGAACCGACGAAACCGCCAGCCCCGGATTGTCCGGGCGGCACCGCGCTAGCCATGCCGCCTTGGCTATTCCCCGGCCCTCCGCCTACTCCCCTGACTGGTGCCCCTCCGCCCGCGATGTCCCCCGCGTTGCCAGCTGCAACCCCGGACAGCTGTACCCCGCGAGTTGCGCCAACCACGTTGTCCGTTGGGGCACAACTGATGCCAGTAGCGACCCACAGCAAGAGCCACGTTCGGGCGTGGTTTGGCCGGATTTTCGGCTCGGACATTTCCCTGGGTGGTCGAACGCGAACAAGGTGTGAGTGAGTGGAGGGGAGTGTGCCTGACGATCACTCTTCGGTCAGCAATTGACGCATGGTTTCGAAATAAGGGCTGTGCGGGTAGCGGAGCAAAAACTGCCGCGCGAACGTGCGCGCTTCGTCACGGCGCTGCGCCCGGGCCAAAGCCTGAACGTAAAGCGCGTCGCGCTCTTCCGATAGGACCGAGGGAGTACCGGCGCTGAAGTTCTTGTCTAGACGACCTAGCGCTTCCGCGGGTGAGCCATGGTCGATCAAGCGCTTGAGCTCGGCGAGCTCGCGCGCTTGCCGTGCCAGCGAAGCCGTCCTTTCCTCGGTTGAAGCCGCGAACGGGGCGACGGCAGGTTGAGCGGCAGCCGGCTGAATCGGCATGGGATTGCTGACAACGCCAGGTTCACGCGCGCGCAACACAGCTGACACGCCGCTAGGTGACACGACCGGGGCCGCTTCAGTTGCGATAGGTGGCGCGGCAGCGGGAATTGGCGGCGCGCTCAGGAGCGGTCGGCGCGCGGGCTGAGCTGGGATGGGTTTCGTTGCAGTCGCGGGCACCACGCTGCTGCGGTTCGAGTGTTGGACCACGGTGGCGGCGCCCATCACGGCCAAGCCAATGCCGACACCGAGCGCGAGCGATTTCGCAGCGACCACGAACAGTCCGGCACTGGCCGCCTTACCCACAGCGATTGACGCGCCCACTTTTGCCGACGCTGCTGCCGAGGCCGACGCTGCCGCTGGCGCTGCGGAGGAGCTGGCCGCGGCGCTGGTTGCAAACGTACCGCTGATGGCGGTCGTGCCCAGCGTGGCGCAGAGAGCCTGCCAATTGGCGTCGATGGCGCCTTCGGCGGGTCGCGCCGCTTTGCCGACCAAGAGCAACTCACGTTCGCCCGATCCCAGTGGTAGTTCGTCCAGCCAGCGCTTCGTGTTCGTCATGATTCGCCCCCCGCGGCGATGCGAACGGAGTGGCTCTGGCGCAAGCTCACGCTCTTGGAGAAAGCGCGACGGGCGAGGCGCAAACGCGAACGCACAGTTCCCTCGGGCACGGATAGCAGTGCTGCGATCTCTTCGCCCGACATCTCCTCTAGCTCGAATAAGACGAAAACCGCGCGCTGCTCGACCGGCATTTCCGACAGCACCTGATCGAGGATCGCGAGCCGCTCCCGCTCTTCGAGTCGTTGCAGTTGATCAGCCTCGTGGCTGTTGCCACAAGGCGTCTCCGCGACCAACACCTCGCGGCGCGAAATTGCGCTACGCCGGTAGTCCGACGCTACTCGAAGAGCGATTCCGCAAAGCCAAGTCTTTACCGTGGATCGGCCGTCGAACATCGCCAATCGGCGATGGGCAATCAGAAACACCTTCTGACCCGCGTCCATCGCGTCGCGCTCTCCGACGCCCATGCGGCGCAGAGTGCGCCACACGAAATCATGATGGTTGCGGTAGAGTTCCTCGAAGTCCAAGCAACACCCGACTGAATGGGGGCTCGAGCGCCGCGCGATCACTCCCAGCCAACAAAGGCCCTTGAGGCGGTCTCAAAAGGGACCCACCCCGAACATCAGGCCGATATCGGTCATTACGCCAAACCGTGGCGCGCTGGCAATCGTCGCGTTTTGCCCCGAACCATCCTCCGGTCGCACGCTGAACGACTGTGGATTCAGTTGCGCAACGAACCCGACGCGCACGAAACCGCTCAGCAGCTCGCCCAACCCGGGCATTCCGTGGCGGTAGCTCAGCGACGGCACCAGCACCTGCCAGGGAAAGTTGCCCGGCTGGGAGGATTGAAACCCTTCCACCTTCGCATGTTGCGAACCGATCCCGAAACGCAGACAAACATCCAACCGGGAAGTGCTAGCGAAGCGTTGTCGATAGCAGGGTCCGAAGAGCGCCCCCCAAAGTGTGAGCGTGACACTCCCACCTTCTGCCTCAGCGGGAAGCGCCCAGAGCCTGAGCCCTTGCACCGACAAGCCGAAACCGCGCTCGTGAAAGAGCTCGAGTTCGCCGGCCGCGCCCAGCGCGGGTTCGCTCAGCACGCCGAGTCCACCGGCGACCGAAGCGCCAAACCCGGCTCGGAATGCACGTGTCGCAGGGCGAGTCTCGGGCACGCGCGCTGGAATGGGCGCGTTTTCCGGCGCAGTTGGCTTTGGCTCGGGCGCGGCAGGTGGGGTTGGGGGGGCGGTCGCCGCGTCGTTTTCGGGCGCGGCATCTGCGCTGGGTGACTCGGCGGAAGACCTGGGCGGCGCGACCAGCATCACGAACGCCAGAGCCAGGGCGTCCGCCAAACCCCGGCAATTTTCGTCTTCTTCGCGAATCACGCGCTCGCCGTGCCGGGGTGGAAGCAGGGTAAGCACTGCTTCATGGCCAGGCGGCAGCGGGCGGATCGTCACCCGCGCTCGTGCGGTGCTGCCCGAGGTGCTGCTGCCCTGACGGAATTCGCGTTCGGGAAAGAGCCGCTGGATGGAGCGAAATACGGCTTCTTTGTCCGGGCAAACCTGGGATCCGGGGGCTTGCTCGATCTCGATGATCGCCTCGACGGGCGCAGCGTCTGGATTGGGCTGCGCGTGCAGGCTTGCGGCCAGCAGCGCGAATCCCAATGACGCACCAAAACAGTGTCCCGCCCGGCGACGATGCACGGGCGCGACTATCCATGATCGCGACGAGCGTTGTCGTCATCAAAAGTGGATATCGCGCACTTCTATCCCGGCCGCGCCGTCAGTCCGGTTAGCGGCTCAAAACCAGCACTGAATGCGTAAAACTACTGTTTTGCTGAATTTATTGGCGAAATTCCGGTCGTGCGCTCGGCCTGGCCTGCCTACATCGTGTGCTAGTTACTAACCGAGCAATGCGTACTCATTCTTGGTCGAAGCCCGGTCCCCAATTCTTCACCGTTGCCTCTTTGCTGTGTTCGGTCGCCTGTAGCTCAGGTGGCACGACCCCAGACGACCCAGGTTCCAGTGGCGGGAACAAGCCAGTTGGCACCGGTGGCTCGTCAGCCGCAGCGCATGCGGGGACCACGAGCACGGGCGGCAATGTTTCGACCGGAACGGGCGGTTTCGTTTCGAGCGGCGGGATGAGCGTTGGGACCGGTGGCTTCACTTCGGAGACCGGTGGCACCGGCTCCGGCGGCGCACCGATCAGCAGCATGGGCGGCATGATGAGTGTCGATGCCTGCGCCACGGTGAAGTGCGGGACCGATCAGACCTGCAGCAACGGCACCTGCATGTGCAAGGCCGGCATGCTGTGCACCGGTGCCTGTGTCGACACTCAAAACGACGGCAACAACTGCGGTGGCTGCGGCACCAAGTGCGCGGCTGATGGGGCGTGCGTGGACGGCGCCTGCGTCAACCCGATGTGCAAGCCCGACACCGAAGTGCGCAACGGCCACGTCACGCATTACAGCTTGGCCACCTCGATGGTCGCTTGCCATTACCCGACCAGCACGTTGCCCCAGTACTACGGCGCCATGAACGAGTACGACTGGAACAACTCCGGCGTGTGTGGCTCATGCGTCGAGATCACGAACGGTGGCAAGAAGCTCGTCGTTCAAATCACGGACGAGTGTCCGTTCAAAGGCAACGAGCAATGGTGCAAGCCGGGTAGCCACCACATCGATCTCAACAACGCCGCCAATGACGCGCTCGGAGCGGGCAGCAACCCAGCCGTGACTTGGAAGTACGTGTCGTGCACGCCGACCGGCAATATCAAGTACTACTTCGACAAGGGGACGAAGCAGTACTACTTGGCCGTCACGCCGATGAACGCGCGGAACGTCGTCAATAAGATGGAAGTTCAGGTGATGGGCAAGTGGAACAACATGCCTCACTCCGCCTACAACACCTACGAATTCTCTGGCACCGACTACGGCACGGGCGCGCTCAACTTCCGCACCACCGACATCTATAACCACGTGGTCATCGAGTCGGTGACCCCCGCTGCCGACAAGGTCGTCGACGGCACGAAACAGTTCGCCGCTTGTCCATGAGCGGCGCGGCGCAGCGGTAGTACCGGAATTGTACCGCTGCGGAGTTTCTACCTCGACTCGTATCGTTTAGAGCCGGTTCAGAAAAGATGAACCGGCTCTAGCTCTTTTGTGCGGGCGCTGACCGTCCAGGTTTGGAGCCCCTAGGCTCGCGACTACGAGCGCTAACTAGCTGCCGGCTTTGGTTAGCACCTTTCCCAAAAGGCGCGCGATTCGACACGTATCCCGCGCGGTTGTCTGCGGATCGCTTTGCGAGAAACCGGGCCCCACGCTACGCTCAGCGGATGCGTGGCTTGAGTCTTGGTCTGTCGCTTGGGGTGGGTATTGCTTGCGGGGTGCTTGGCTGTAGTTCGGGCAGGCCGCCCACGGGTGGCGCTGCGTCGCGGCCAGTGGAAGAGAACGGCGGCTCGGGCCCGACGAACGGCAGCGGCGGGCACGGCGCGATCGTGGTTGTTCCGCTCGGTGGCTCCGGCAATGGCCTCGGCGTGCCTGATCCCGATGCGGTGAAAGACGCAGGTCCTGACGTGATCACGGACGCCGGCGAGTGCGCGACGCTGAGCGTGGCGACGGTCGAGCTCGTGGCGACGGTCGATCTCTTGGTCGATACGTCGGGCAGCATGTTCAAGGACCCGGCGCCGTTCTGGACGCCGCTCTACAACGCGTTGATGGACCCGACCAACGGTGTCGTGAAGTCGCTTCAATCCACGACGCGCTTCGGCTTCACGAGCTACACCGGCTTGGGCACTGCCATGTGCCCCATTTTAAAAAAGGTGCCGTACGCGCTGAACAACTTCGACGCCATCAACGCGGCGTACAGCGGCATCAAGTACAATGGCGAGGCCTGGGAAACGCCCACGCACGCCGCAATCGACGCCGCCGCGGCGAATTTGACCGCGTTCAAGCCGATGCCGGACGGCCCGAAGTTCATCCTGCTCGTGACCGATGGCGCGCCTGACACGTGCTGGGCAATCAATCCGCAATGCGGTCAGGACGCGGCGATCAAAGCCGCGCAAGACGCCTATGCCAAGGGCATCACCACCTACGTGCTCGGCATCGGCAGTGTTTTGGCCTCGGACCCCAAGGCGGACGGCTGCCAAGTCGGTCGTTGTGGCGCCGACTACCTGCAGGACATGGCCAACGCCGGCTCAGGGCTCCCTGTCGAGACCTATCCTGATACGGACATGCAGTACCAGTACTCGGGGTGCATCGCCAACAGCCCAACCAAAGCGCTCACTGCGACGTACGCGGGCGTCGGCGCTGGCGGCAAAGCCCCGTTCTCCACCGTCAACGGCAAAGGCACCACGGCAGATGTGACCCCGCTCGTCGACGCGATCAAGAAGGCCCTCGTGCAAACGCGTAGCTGCACGTTCGCGATGACCGCGACCCTGCCGACCGGCGACATGACCGGCGTCAAGATCACGACCAACGCCGGCAAGGGCAAGTTCAACTACAACGGCAATCCGCTGACGTACAACGACCCCAACGGCTGGACGCTCAGCGCCGACCAAACCGGCATCACCCTCAACGGTACGGCCTGTACGTCGTGGCAGTCCTCCGGTGGCACGCTGACCGGCTCCTTCCCGTGCGAAGTGACGTTCGATCCAGTGCCGCCGCC
>DASQCO010000155.1:0-37451 GCA_035634635.1 Polyangiaceae bacterium | reverse complement strand
GGGGGGTTCATGTGCCGCCTGAGGCTGAAAGAAAAGGTCGCTAACTGGAACCGGTTCCGGATCGGCACCGAAACTAGCCTGTAACTGGAACCGGTTCCGCATCCAAATACGAAACAGGCTCCTAGCAGCCAAGAATCGCTTGCGAATCGTCGGCGATTGCGTCAACTAAGGCCAATGTGGAAATGCGCGCTGGTTTCGATTTCGGTCTTGGCCATTGCTGGATGTGACGCGGGCTCCAGCTCGTCCCAGGAAAACCCGAGTGACGGAACGCCGCACCCACTCGCGGGCTGTGCGGTAGACGCGAGCATCAGCTCCAAGGTCGCGCCGGGTGGCTATTACACGTACGGCGCGTCGGTGTGCACTGCGAGCGGCAAGCCGCACTTGTTTCACGGCGTCGATCGGCCTTCCCTCGAGTGGGATCCCGCGGGTGAATGGAACAACAGCGGTGGCATCCCGCGCTCTGATTTCGACGCCATGGCGTCGTGGCACGCGAACGTCGTGCGCATCGCGCTCAATCAAGACTTTTGGCTCGCAGGCGCCGCGCTTCATTCGAACTCGTATCAAGCCACCGTAGACCGAGCCGTGAAAGACGCGGAGGGCGCCGGGCTCGATGTGATCCTCGATCTGCATTGGTCCGATCGTGGCGATTTGACGGCTGCCAAGGCCGGCGGTGGTCAGGGCAAGAAGGGCAGCTCCGACCAACAACAGATGGCCGACCAAAACTCCGTGCAATTTTGGCACGAGGTGGCGGCCAAGTATAAAGACGACGGGCACGTCTTGTTCGAGCTCTACAACGAACCTCACGATGTTCCGTGGGACACCTGGCTGCATGGCGGCCTCGTGGGCGAGTATCAAGCCGTGGGCATGCAGACCTTGTACGATGCCGTGCGCGCCGAGGGGGCGAACAATCTGGTCATCGCAGGCGGCGTGGGCTGGGCTTTCGATCTGTCTCGCGCGGGTGGGGCACGGATTCAGGGCTACAACGTCATGTATGCCACTCACGATTACTCACCGCAGAATCCACAAGCACAATGGGATGCCAAGTTCGGCTACTTGGCAGCGCAAGACATCGCCCCGGTGATCTCGACCGAGTTCGGTGACGGAAAAACCGGTTGCACGGGTGATTGGGACAACGCACTCGTGCAATATGCCGATGCACGACAGATCTCGTGGACGGCTTGGGCGTGGTGGCCCGGTGATTGCTCCTTCCCCTCGCTGATTTCCGATTGGAAATACACGCCCACTTTGCAAGGTGCGGCCATCAAAGCCGCCCTCATGAACTATCCGTACGAACCCGCGGGCAAGCCAAGCCCCGCAACCGGCAGCGGCGGCTCGGGCTCGCAAGGCGGCGCCGGTGGAATGGCGGGTAGCGCAGTCGGTGGTGCGAGCGGCAACGCCGCGGGCGGCGCGAGTGGCGGCTCGTCAGGTAGTGCAAATAGCGGCGGCGGTATTGGTGGCGCAAGTGTAGGCAGCGCTGGCAGCGTGAACGGTGGCAGCGCCGGCGTAAGCGGCAACACAGGCACCGGTGGCAGCCTAGCCGGCGCCGGCGGCAACAACGGTGTTGGCGGCACAGGCGGCGTTGGCGGCACAGGCGGCGCCTGATTGATGCCGAGCTGACCCGAGCTGACTTGCGCTGCGCGCGTGCAAACCTGAAGCACCGCGCAGAAATGCTCAGCCTGAGCGCAAAAGGTGCGTGTCGGATAAAGGCATGAAAATCGCGCACGCGCGATTTGGCTGTCCAAAGCGACACAATTGCCAATGCGCGGCTCTGGCACGAGGAATGCACCCGATCTGAAGTGAATCGCTGGTAGCGCGTGGGCGAACCGCAATCGCGGAATCAATCGCCGCCATCAGCCGTTCACCCAGCAGGCCCGCTCAAACGGAGAAAATCGGACATGCAAATTCAGGTCAACACCGATCACAACATCGACGGACGCGAGCGCGTAACTGAGTATGTGCGTGGTGTCGTCGAGCATGCGGTGAGCCATTTTCAGCGACAAGTGACCCGTGTTGAGGTCCATTTGAGCGACGATAACGGTTCAAAGTCCGGCCCAGACGACAAGCGTTGCGTGATGGAAGCGCGCGCAGGATCCATCGATCCGGTGGTCGTGAGCCATCGCGGGCCGAATGTCGATGAGGCGTTGCACGGTGCCGCAGCCAAGCTCAAGCGCACCCTGACCAACGAGTTCGCCCGAGCACACGCGCATCGCTGAGCGCCAGGCCTCCGAGCGACCCGGCCCGGAGGCCGCACCCCCGTTGATTTCATTGACCTAAACCCCTGAGCCAACCCCCGGGCACCGCGCGCGAAAAAAAGGCGCGCGCGGTGTCGATCACACCAGGCGCTGTTCGTCGCTCGGATAAGAGAGAGCTTCTCTCGCCGAAGAAAGGACGACGACAATGAAGGTGATCGTTTTGGTCAAGGCCAGCAAGGACTCCGAAGCGGGCAAGATGCCCAGCGAGCAGCTCCTGCGCGAGATGATGAATTTCAACGAAGAGCTGGTGAAAGCCGGCGTGATGCTCGCTGGAGAGGGCCTGCACCCGAGCTCCAAGGGCAAGCGCATGGTGTTCAAAGGCGCCGGCCGCTCGTTCGTCGACGGCCCGTTCTCGGAAGCCAAAGAGCTCGTTGCCGGGTTCTGGATCTGGCAAGTGAAGTCCATGGACGAGGCGGTGGAGTGGGCGCGGCGCATGCCCAACCCGCATCACGACGACGGCGAGATCGAGATCCGCCCCGTGTTCACGGATGCCGACTTCGGTGAGGCCCTGACACCGGACATTCAAGCGCAGGCCGATCGCTTGCGCGCCCAGAGTCAGGGCAGTCAGACGAGCTCTTAGACCCGCTGCTAGCTACTCACGACGCGCGAGCCGCGCTACCGTGATTCGAGTGTCACCGTGGACCGCGCAGCGCTTGGGAGCCATCGTCGGCGCTGCCTTGGCCATCGTGGGTGTGATTTGGGTTCGCACCCGCGCGACCCCCTGCCCCGGCGCAGTGACGCTCGAGTTTCACCCACCGCTCGCCGACCGCGGGAGCTATCACATTGAGTTGAGCTGGGAAGGCGTGAAACCGTGTGCGTTCACGGTCACGCTCCCGCTCGATCCCAAACAGCGCGCAGGGGACAAGCCGGGCTGTGGGATGGCGCTGCAACTGCGCACTCAGGTTCAAGACGAGCAGTCGAGCATCGCGGGGCTGACCTTCGCCTCTTCTCCGACTCGCTTCCGACTGCAGGTGAAACGCGACGCTGAGTCGATTTACGATACGACGCTCGAGCCCAAGTTCGCGCCGTACGAAACGCGGATGGCCGAAGACAAACACTTCTGCGGGGAACGCGCGTTGGTCCTTCCTCCGTGCCTCCGGGGCAGCTCCGAGTGCGCACCATTCCCGGCGCGCTGCACGGGTCCTCAGGAGTGCCAGGCGAAACAAGCCTGTTGTCTGACCCCCGAGTGGGGCCGTGACTACGGACCCAACGCGGCCAGCGAATGCATGTCGACCAACAGCTGCCTGGCGCACCTGGGACGCCTCGCTTGCCGCGCTGACAGCGACTGCCCTTCGGGAATGCACTGCGCGGACGCCTCGCTCGCGAGCGACTTCTCGAAGCCGGTTTTGGTCTGTCGGAATTGAGCTGCCCGCGCGGGCCAGCGGCTCAGTTACAGCGCGACCGATAAAATCGACTTTGTCCGGCGCCCAACTCGAACTCGGGAAGCCGGGCTATTACTCAAGAGGGTGACGAATTAACCATCATCCAGCGCGCCTCAGCAAAATTGACTATTGCGTGTCCCGAGCCGTCAATATCTGCGCAATTTCCGGCAATTCGTTAACCGATTCACACGCTTTGCCCGGGCCTGCATCCGCTTGAAATTCAATGACGATGAACCGCCGGCGGAACCGCGGCGCGAAAAAACAGACCCTGTCGGATTTCGACAAACTTCTTATTGATCACCCTACTGGCTCCTGATACCAAGCCACGTACGCCGAGAACTCGCGATCATACTCGCGGGTTGGGGTCGACGTGTATCCAATATTCATTTCGTGGGCGAGGAACCAATCATGATGAAGTCGATGTTTATCAACGCGACGATAGTCGGCGCTGCATTCGCCGTTTCAGGCTGCGGCGGAGCTGGCACTGAGAGCGCGGGCAACGAGCAAGTCGTCAGCGCGGAGGCCGCCCTCGGCACGGGCTGCAAGTTGGATAAGGAAACGCGCTTCTTCGTGCCACCGCCGGATCCGGGCGCCGTGAAGCAAGTTGCAGCGCTGCTCAAAGCTCGTGATTTCAAGAACGCCGCGCGCATCACCGCCATGATCACCACCCCGCAAGCGGTCTGGTTCACGGGCGGCACCCCCGCGGAGGTGGAGAAGTCCGTAAAGAAGACGATGGCGGCTGCCGCATTCGAGAAACGAGTGCCGGTGCTCGTCGCCTACAACGTGCCGTTTCGCGATTGCGCCCAGTACTCGGGCGGCGGAGCAGTCGACACCGCGGCCTACCAGGCGTGGATTGACGGGTTCGCCAAGGGCGTTGGCGCGGGCAAGGCCGTGGTCATCTTGGAGCCGGATTCGCTCGGCATCATTCCGTACAACACCACGATCTACGGCGCCCAAGAGTGGTGCAAGCCCACCGTGACCGCCCCGGACGGAACGACCTCCCCAGCACCCGGAGCAACCCCGGAAGAGCGTTACGCCCAACTCCAGTATGGCGCCGCGAGCCTCGCGGCGAAGGCTCCGAACACGAGCGTGTATCTGGACGGAACGCACGCCGCCTGGTTGGGCGTGGGTGAAGCGGCCTACCGCATTCACAAGGCCGGCACGGATCCGGTGAGCGGCGCGTCGCTCAGCAAGGGGTTTTACGTCAACGCCTCGAACTACCAGACGACAGCCAATTCGATTCAATTCAGCACCTGGATTTCGATGTGCACGGCCTTCGCGACGAACCCAGAAGAGGGCGGCTGGCGCCTGGGCAATTTTGGTTGGTGCGCGAGCCAATACAACCCAGCGACCGACTACGGCTTGGACTATTCACCGGAATACGCCGCCTCGGTCACCGCCCAAATCCAGGGCTTGATGGGTAGCGCGGTGGCCACGTTGCCGTTCGTCATCGACACCAGCCGCAACGGCAAGGGCACGCTGAACACGGCGCCGTATTCTGCTGCGCCCTACAACCAACCCTCGAACGTGATCAGCGGGCTCAATTCAGGCAATTGGTGCAATCCGCCGGGCGCCGGCGTGGGCTTGCGACCGGATGCAACCACCGGCGTTCCGCTGCTGGATGCCTACCTGTGGGTCAAGACACCGGGTCAATCCGATGGTTCGTGCGACATCGCGGGCGGCGCGCGCGCCTGGGACTACTCGCAGTATAACCCGTGGGGGTTGAGCGCTGGCGACGCGCAGAATCACTTCGATCCGCTGTGGGGCAAGGTCGATCCGGCGGCTGGCGCCTGGTTCGCCGAGCAGGCGCTGGATCTCGTCAAGAACGCGAACCCGCCTCTGCTCTGAGCATTGCGCCTACGAAGGTAGCGCGCGGCGATCGCGCCGCGCGCTGCCTTGGCAGAACTCAGAGCAGGAAGGAAAAGCCCGCCGTGAACGCGGGATAGCCGACGCGCATCGTGAGCGTCACGCGGTCACTGAGCCGCAAGCGACCACCGCCGTAAATCGTGAAATCAGCGCGGTTCGCGTGGCCGTGATCGGCGAACCTGAAGGCGAAGCCCGGTTCACCGAACACCGACCAATGTTCGCTGAGCCAGAAGTTCCACTGCATCACGACTGGGATCCAGGTGTTGTCGCGCGTGTAGTCCACGCCGAACCCGAGACCTACGCTGTCATTGATGCGATCGATGAATCCTTCTTGTGCGAGCACCACCGTGCCGCGAAAACCGGCGCCCGGCAGGAGCGGTTGAGAGCCGATGGGCGCGAGCAAGAAATGCGGTTCAGCCTCGAACACGTAGTGCGGATGTCGCTCGGGTTGCTTGATGATGTTCGTCTCGGCATGCGCAACATCGTCGATCAGAGTCACGCCAGAAGACACGGCAACGCCGAACAGTAAGCATTTGAGTTTCGGGAATCTCATCGAACTCCCCCTCAGCAAAGCCTGTGCCTTGCGAGAATTCGGCTCAATTTCAGCGACAATCGTGAACGCGAGCGAGTCGCGCCGCCTCGACGCGACAAAACGCCTCACGGCAGCGATCACTCGAGAGTCGAGCTCCTCATAGACAGCAACCGACGTACGTCTTGTCCGTCGGATCGGTCGAGGTGGGCGAGCCAGTCGTGACGATCAGTTTGTCGCCGATGCGAACCGCGACCACGCCTTTGAGCGGTATCGGGAGCGACGGCAGGCTCGACCACGAGTCCTTCTGCGGATCGTAAACGAGCACGTCGGAGCTGGGGTGCTTACCGGTGATCGAGCCAGCGACGGTCACGAGCCGTCCATCGGACAGAGTGAGCGTTGCCGAACCGATCTCCGAGCGCGGCTTGGACATGGGTGCACGTGCAGTCCAGCTATTGGTGGCTGGATCGAATGCGTCCAGCGCCGGGTCGTCGCCCGCGACTTCGTCCCAGCCGTGTCGCCCCGAGATCGCGTAGAATTTGCCGCCCGATGCGCTGCCGCCACCGTGATTGCGGGGGTTCGCGAGCATCGCCGCAGTGGACCAAGCGGCGGCTCCGTCGAGACTGAGCACGTCGTGTTCGCCGGTGTCCGTGTTGCCGTCCACGGCCAGGCCGCCAGCAGCGTGCAACTCCTTGCCGACGAGTGCCGCGAATACGGCGGCTCGCGGCGAGGGCAAGTCAGGCAAGGAGTTCCAGGCACTGCTCGCGCCAGTCCAACGCCAGACGCCCGCGGTCGTCACGCGGTCGAGCACGTTGCCTTGAAAGCCGCCGATCATCACGAAGTCATGGGCCGTCAGGCTCACGACGCCGGCATGCGTTTCTGCACCAGGCAACTCCGAACCCAGACGCCAACTATCGGTGCGTGGATCATAGATGTCGATGCGCTTCGTGACATCGAGAGCTGGAGAGAGAAACCCGCCCATCACCCAGAGCTCGTCGTCGACGACCACACCGCTTGCCTCGAATCGCGGAATCGGACAAGGCGTCACTTCCCGCCAAGTGAACGTCTTTGGCTCCTCAGAACCCGAACAACCGCAAACGAACGCAAGCAAAGCGAGCCACACCACCTTTTGCATCGAGCCAGCATAACCCATGAACCCCGCTCGATTGCACCCGGGGACTCTAGCGCGAGCAGACGAAACGAGTGACACTCGCCACGCGGAGCATAATCTTTCGATGTCCCCCTCCCCGCTCGCCTCGACTGACCGGGCACTCGTCCAACTTGCGAACCTGGCGTCTGGCCTCTTGTTCATTAGCGAGTCGGACCATGCACTGCGCGTGGTTCGACTTGGTGCGGTCATGGAGACAGAATTGCCGAGCGCCATCTGCGCGCAGCTGTCGCGCATCGATGCCCCCATGCAATGTGTCGAGCTGGCCGCGTTTTTCGAGCGCGCCACGCGGTCACAGCCGTATCATACGGCTGCCGATCGCGCAGTCGCCGAGCGCTATCGGACGCTGGTTCGCTTTCTGAGCCATGAGCTCGCAAACGCTCGCGTGTATCGCGTCGGTGAAATCGAAGTCGACGTTTACGCCCTTGGGCAGTCGCTGGAAGGTGAATGGCTGGGCGTAGCCACGAAGTTGATCGAAACCTGATCGCAGCTACGCCCACGGCCGCGCGATTTACAGATTATCCACGCGCGTTTCGATCACGTCTTGGACGGAGGTCGAGACATCGGACAAGAAATTGAGACCCGTGAGCGCCTCGATGCTCCGCACCGACACGCGGTACGGCTTCCAATCGTCGGCTTTGGCTACTTGGCTGTTGTTATTCGGGATCACGATGCCGATCACGCGCGTGCTCGTGGTCACGTTCGCCGGCCCTTGCCCCACACTATCGAGCACCGCGATGACCTTGAATGTGCTGTCCGGCACGACCACGCCCGAGCCAATCGTGCCCGCGCTGCCCACGCCGCCCGAAATGATGAACAGCTCCTTGCCTTGGCCCGCTAAGGTTCGGCTGTACGACTCGAGCTTCTCCCACGGGCCCTGATTGTTGTTTGCGGCCTGCGGCACCATGTTCGAAAGGTAGAAGGTCTGAGAATTGGCAGCCGCCGACGCCGTGCGATCGCCCGACGGACACATATGCCCGCGGTCATAGCCGCTGCCGCTGTAGTCCGCGAGGCTCGCCTGGGGCATGCCCGCCGGCAACGTGTCATCGGGTCGGAAATCATCGAGTCGAGCTTGGCTACCGATATACGAGCTATTGAGCTCCCAGCTCACCCAATTCGGCGTTTTACGCGAGCTATTATAAGCAACCACGTATTGTGCTTTGACGGACAGATAGTCGTTCCAATTGCTGGGCGACGCAGCGGAGGGCAAACCGAGCTTGGTATGCACGCTCACGCTGGCGCCCGTGCTGCCTCCTCCTCCGCCGCCGCCGCTGCCGCCGCTGCCACCACCGGAATAGTCGGTGATCGAGATATCGTCGAGGTCGACGCGATTGGAACCGCCGTCGAGCTTGCGCAGTGAGAAGCGCACGCTGCCCGAGGCGTTGACCGTGAAGCTCGCCGTCGACAGCGAGCTCGTCGTGTTCACGGTACTGCCGATCTTCGACCACGTGCTGCCATGATCGGTGGAAGAATAAAGCCCCCAGCTTCCAGAGCTGTCACTGCCGAACGTCGCCGACTTGATCGTCACCACACCTGCGCCGGTGCGATCGAAGTTCATGGTCACGATGCCGCTGTTCCTGACGCGCGCAGCAGCGCTACCGACTTTCACATCCGTCGACAGATTGCCAATCAGGGCATCATTCATGTTCCAGGAGCCCGAGCCGAGCGTGACATTGCCGGCGGCATAGGCCGTTTTCGAGCCAGTTTCGAAGCCTTCCGTAGTCGTGACCGCCTGCTCGAAGGCTGAGGCATTTTCGGCCGAATACGCCTGCACGGCGCAGCCGGTTCCTGCAGTAGCGAGTACGAGGGAGATCAGCAAGATGGACGAGGGACGACGCAGGTTCATGAGGTGACCTTTCTGAGTTCCGCCAATGACGCGCAGCCCAGACGCGGGCATGCGCGATCAAAACGCTTTCATCCCATGGACCTACTGGTCAACGTTTCGAGCTCGCGCGCGCGAGAAATTTTCGAGCGCGTTACACGTTCGTCGCGCGACCGAAGTGTGCTGCACGCGACGACCGTCGAGATCCGCCGCCGCTCGCGACCAGCTTCGGCGCTTTGATTTTTGGGGGGGCGGTCGGGACCCAGCCACGCACCTCGTGAGACGTGTTATTCCCGTCGCAACTGCGGCAGCACTTCACTGCCGAGCAAGTCCATGACTTCGTCCAATAAGCGCGGCGGCAGGCCGCCGAGGTCCGGCATCAAGTAGTGATGCCGCAAGCCGAGCCGCTCGTTGATGGCTCCGATACGATCCACGATTTCAGCCGGACTGCCGCACAAGGTCGATCCTTGCAGCAAGCTCTCATAGTCAATCGGTCGGCCTTGGCTGCCACGACAGCTCGAGGCTGCGCGCAGGTAGTTCTCGAGGTAAGGCCGAAAGCGCTCGCGCGCCTCCTGACTGGTGCGCGCGACATGCACGTGACTCGGATAAGCGACCAACGACTGTTCCGCGCTACAGGCTGCCGTGAGTTTCGTCCGATAGCGTTCGAGGATCGGCAAATAGTCTTCGGGGAAACAAAACAGACTCGGCAAGCTCAGCGGCAGTCCGAGCTCTGCCGCGAGATCGCACGACACGGTCGACAGACCGCCCCCCACCCAAAGCGGCGGGTGCGGGCGCTGAACCGGGCGAGGCTCGACGCGCACCTCGCACAGCGGTGACCGGAAGCGCCCCGACCAAGTCACTTGCTCTTCGGTCAACAGCCGTAGCAAAAGGTGCAGGTTTTCTTCGAAGCGAGCTCGGAGCTCGCTCTCGTCCGCAATGCCAAATGCCACTTGAGTTGCCACCTCGACTCCGCGCGCCACCGTCAGCTCCGCACGACCATTGGAGATCGCGTCGAGGGTGACCAAATCTTCGGCCACCCGCACGGCATCGAGTCCCGCGAGCAGCGTCACGCTGGTACCGAGCCGAAGCGTTTGAGTCTTTGCTGCGATCGCACCCAGCAACACAAACGGCGAAGGCAAAATGTACTGCCCGAAATGATGTTCGCCGATGCCGACTCGCTCGAACCCCGCCTGCTCCGCGCGCACGGCCAACTCGACGACGCGCTGAAGGCGCTCGGACTGGCTGACGCCCTTCCCCGTCACCGGATCCGGCAAATGATCGGCGAGGCTCAGCAGTCCGTACGAAGTCAGCACTCCGGGCGGCAATCCAACACGGGACCGCGATGGTGTCACCCCGTCTGGGCGACTTTTTGCGGAGCAACAAGCACGGGGAGCACGAAGCTTGGCACAAGGCGGCGCAGCCTCCGACTGGCCTGTCAGGTGCCGCCATAAATTGTGGCTGATTTTCTGCTGCGCGCGCACGTCGTGCGATCGGGCACGTGCCTTGCTAGTTTGCAGCCGAGGGCGAGATGAAGATTCAAAGTTTGCTTCTACGGTGGTTGAGTGGGGGCGCGCGCCTGCTGGCATTGGGAATGGCCGTGGGCTGCGGCCCGAACTCGCAAGGCCCATCGTCGGAGCTCGCCATGGGCAGTGCGGGCACTGGGAGTCCGGGCGCTGGGGGGAACAATCCGCTCGTTACGGGCGGTGCCGGCGGGGGCTTCTTCGTTGGTTCATCGGGTGAAGCGGGCACGGGCGCCAAGTGCGAGCGCAACGTGAGCCTCACCGCGGTGACGCTTGGCGAGCCTCAGCCATTCGATCTGATCATCGTGGCTGACAACTCCGACAGCGTGGCTTGGTCGCGCAATGAGCTATCGAACGGGCTACACGATCTGCTGACGCAAGTCCAAGGTCGCACCGTGCGCGTCTTTCTGCTCACGCCGACCCAATACGGTGCTTCGAGCGCGACTGCGATCACGCCGCTCTCGGGCGATAGCGTCGTCGCCTGGAAGGATCCGCAGACGGGCAAAGCCTACCAAAACGCGATGACGACTTTCGAGCAGACGTGCACCGATCCTTCGGGCACCGCGATCGTATGTCCGAGCGCGATCGGAACGACCCCCTACCACGTCGAAGGCACCTGGAAGTTCACGATGCCAGCACCGATCGCCGTGATTCGTCCGGACATGACCGACGCCGAATTTGCCGCACAGCGCGATGCCGTGGCCAGCGCCATCATGGCCAACGAAGGCAACGGTTCGCCGCAGGAGCAACCACTGTGCACGCTCGGCCGCTACATCAGTCAGGACCCGAGTGTGCTTCCGGCCAATGCCGTGTTCCTCCTGATCGAGGACGAAGACGACGTGAGCAGGCCTCTCGATTGCTTGGCTGGCTTCAGCGCGACGCTCGAGACCGTGAAGGCCGAGTCCGCGTATACGGCGTGCACGTCCAACTGCGATGTCTACCGCTACAGTGCCCTCGGCAGCTCGAAGACGAAGGGCTTCAACTTCACCTGCGCTGCCTTCGACGATCTGGGGAACCGCATCGCTGGGACCGATCAAACGGGCTCTGCCTCGCAAGGAAACTACCCTGACTGTACGGGCATCGTCGCCGGCACGTGCACCGCCGACGAGGCGCAGATCACCGGCACTTTCTGTGAAAAGGGTCGCACATTGACCAGCTGCCAACGCGAGTGCACCTCGATCGACAGCATCTCTTGCTCGGTCGATTTGCACGACGCAACGGTCAACCCCTGCACCCAAGCCTTCACCCTCAACGGCACCAACTACCAAAATCTGGCAGCCTATTGCGCGAAGCAAGGCAGCGGCTGGAAGGGCTGCAGCGGCGGCGGCCTGAACATTCAGTACACGACTTCGCTGGCAGGCGGTTTCTCGCCGAAGCCACTGATGTTTGGCTCATCGACCGCGGAGATCGGCACGTATTTCAAGACCAAGGCCAACGCAGTCTTCAAGGCCAATGCCTATCAGCTCGAGGCCATCGTGTTCGAACCCGAGTTCTCGTGCAGCCTCAAGCAAGGCCAAAGCAACGCCACGAACATTGCGCAATTCGTCGGCGACAAGAGCCACCTGTTCCCCATCTGCGAATCGTACGCGCCGGCGCTTGCCGGCGTACTGAGCTTCGCTCAAGGCCTAATCCAAACCGAATTTTCAGTTCAGCTAGCCGCTGACGAGCACGTGAGCCAAGTGATCGTGGTCGCGAAAAACGGCTCTGAGCGCACGCTCGACAGCGCCGCCTACACGTACTCAGCCGCGACACAGACGCTCAGCCTGTCGCGCAGCGCGCTCAGCAGCCTGGATTCGACGCTGCGAGTCGAGGTCACGTCGGAGTGCCGACCGGTGATCAAGTAGCCGCGACGCCGGGAATTGCCCGCGCGGTGGCCCTTTACGTCACCAGGACGAGCTTCCCCACGGTCCGGCGCTGACTCAGCGCGCGGTGAGCATCCCCGGCCTGCTCCAGCCCGTAGCGCCCGCCAATCGTGACGCGAAGCGCGCCGCTTTGCGCCCAAGCGAAAAGCTGCGCGAGCCGGGGCTTCAAACCATCGCGCGTGAGCAGCGTGGGCAGCGCGAAGCCGCTCAGGGATTGGTTCTTGAAGATCAGCGAAACCAACTCTGGCACACCGAGCGCGAAGCTTTGAATGTTGAGCGCCCCGTAAATGACGAGAGTTCCGCCGGGTGCCAAGGCGCGCAGGGAATCACGCGTGACATCGCCGCCGACCGATTCATAGATGAGATCTGGGCCCACACCGTCGGTGTCTCGCGCGAGTGACTCGACCCAATTTGCGTCGGTGTAGTCGACACCGGCATCTGCGCCGAGCGAGCGAGCAAACTCGAGCTTCTGCGTGGAGCTCGCACCGGCGATCACGCGCCGTGCACCCGCAAGCTTCACGAGCTGCAATAAGAGCGACCCCACCCCACCCGCCGCAGCGTTGACCAGGACCGTCTTACCCTGCGGACGGCTCTGCTCCACTAGGTAGAGCGCCGTGAGTCCTTGCATCATCAGCGCCGTCGCCGCCTCGAACGACAAATCATCTGGCAGCGGCACGACAATGCCAGCGTCGACAGCCACGTATTCGCGATAGCCACCTTGAATGGCCCCTGCGACGAACAGCGGTACGGCAACGCGAGCGCCAGCTGCAATTCCCGCCACGCCGGGTGCCACTCGCTCGACGACTCCGGCGACCTCGAATCCCGGAATCGCCGGCAACTCCGGGGTCACCGCGTAGCGGTTCTCGCGCATCAGGCTATCCGCGAGATTCACCCCCGAACTCCGCACACGGACGAGTACTTGGCCTGCCTCGAGTTCGGGAATTGCTTCTTCCACGACTTCGAGCACCTCTGGTCCGCCGAAGCGGCCGAATCGAACTGCTTTCATCGATCTCTCCTCGATGAGCCAACGCGGCGTCATCGCTCGCCTGCTACGCCGTCACCGGGCGGGGGTTACGCAACTTTTGTTGGGCAGACGATGGCCGGGACGCTAGGTATCATCGCCCACATGAGCAACGTCTCGGGTCATGTCGTGAATGTCGACGAGGTTGAGGAGCAGGATTATCGCTCCGACGGGCATTGGGGTGGCTTCGACAAGCAGCTCACGCCGTCGATGCGCCCGAAGGGCGGCAGACTGGGCGTGAACCAAGCGCGTGTTCCCAAGGGACACACGATGTGCCCGTTTCACTATCACGAGCGCGAAGACGAGGTATTTTTCGTGCTCTCTGGGCGCGGCATTTTGCGCTATGGCGAGGACGTCCGCGAGTTGCGCGCGGGAGACTGCGTGTCGTGCCCCGCGGGGACGAAGACGGCGCACCAGATCGGCAACCCGTTCGACGACGATCTCGTTTACCTCGCGATCGGGCCGCACGATCCGCACGAGGTGTGCGTTTACCCGGACAGCAACAAGCTCATGGTTCGAAGCCAGAACTACGTCGGCTTCATCGACAACAAGCCGTATATCGAGGGAGAGCCCTCGCCGCCCAAGATCCTTGGTCTTCGCGAACAGCGCGCGTAGCCACCGCCGGGCTACGGGCTCCAGTGTCGGACGAGGGACACCGAGTTGACGAGATTTGCCGGTATTCATACCATCCGCGAATCGCGATGGGTCAGAATATCTCGAGGGTGGTTCTCGGATCGTTTGTGCTCTTGGCTTGCCACCACGACAAGCAGAATCCCCCGCCACCTTCCGTCACGGCAAGCGCAACGCACAGCGCATCCGCGAGTGCCTCAGCCGCTGCGAGTGCAAGTACCGCCAGCTCGGCACAGCGAACCCTAGAAGGTCCACCGATTACGCCCGAACAGCTCAAGCGCTACCAAGCCGCGCTCGGGGCTGGTCGCGTTGCGACGCAGCACCACGACTCGGTCGGTGCCGAACGTGCGTTCGGCGAGGCTCTCGCGGCCATTCCCGACGACGCACGCGCGCACAGCGAGCGTGGCTATGCGCGGCTACTGCAAGGCGATCTCAAAGGTGCGGCTGCCGATCTCGACAAAGCATTCGGCGCGAGCGACGATCCCAAGCTTACCGCGCAGATCTGGTTCAATCGTGGACTCGTCGCCGAACGCAACGGCGACGAAGACAATGCGCGTGCCTATTACGCGACCTCACTCCACTTCAATCCCACCCAAGCCGCTCGTCGCAAACTCGATGGCAAGACCCTGTGTCCCGCCAGCCTGACTCGGCTCGACGGTCACGATTATCCGAACTGGCTCGCGGTTTGGAACGACCTCAGCCGAAAGAACCTGGCCGAAGCGGAATGGAACAAGGAGCCACAGCCCGGCGACGAGCAAGCCGTGCGCAAGGCATACGGGCTCGAAACCTGCTCCGGTCTTTGCGTCGGCTATGCCGAAGCGGACTTCAAATTCCACGCCTTCGTGCCGCTCGAAAACGGTGCCGTGCGCGTCTTTCGTGAAGTGTACAACCAAAGCGGCGGTCGCTGCGAGGGCACCGCAAACGTCGAAGCGCATGGAGACGTCATCGACATCACGACCGCTGGTTGGACCGTCAATTTTGGCTGTCCCATGGCCCGATGCATGACTTCATGTGGTGGCCCCGGCGAATGGCGCAGTGTGAGTTTGGTACTCGAGCCCAAAGACCGAAAACGCCTACTCAGCGTCAGCCGCTACGGAGAGGGAGAGAAGCCCGACCCGCGCGTTCTCTCGACGCTCGAAGGCGTGCGCGTGGACCTGCCGAGCTGTACTGTGGTGTATTCGTTTGGCGACTGAAAGCCACCGACCATCACCCACAAGGGTGGTGTTACCGAGCGCTCACTGTTCGAGCGCGCGCACGCGCACGCTTCCCCCAGTAACGCAGAGCTTGGCTTGGCAGGCGAGGCGAACACGATCGGGCGACTCCGCGTACATGCTGAGCACGTCGAGCTCGTCATCGTCGGGCTGAGAGAGGCAGTCGGCGCCCTCGAGCACTTCGACTCGGCAGGTGCCGCAACTTGCGCTGCGACAACAGAAGGGAATGGGTCCCTCTGGGCCGTCGCTCGCCTCGAGCAGGCTCGTCCCCACGGCGGCTTGGACTTCAACGACGCGGCCATCACGGGCCTCGGCGACGAGTCGCGCCTGATCGGACCCGGGGGCCTCGGATTCGCTGACTTGCCGGTTGTTCATTGGATCTCCTTGGGCATCATTGCGTTTTTCAGGGGTGCTGAATGAGGAGCAAGGCGCGGGCGCGGCGGCGGGCGCAGTCGAGTACGAGCTCTGTGCTTTCGGGATCGAGTGCGGCAGCGCTTTCGTCGAGGATTACGAACTCGGCGCCTGACGTCAGCGCGCGCGCGGCAAATAGCCGACTGCGCTCACCGTGCGAGAGCTGCCAACCCGTTTCTCCTACCGTTTGCAGCATGCCAGCGGGCATGCGATCGAGCAGCGGTCCCAGTCCGAGCTCACGGCAGACCGTCTCCGCTCGAGCGAGTTCCTCTCGTTGTGCGGGCCAGCGCCGACCGAGTAACACGTTGTACGCAAAGCTGCCGCCGAGCACGTGGTTGTCGTTGAATTGCGGGACGAGCGTGACGCGCTCGTTCCAGCCGGTACGTCCTAGGCTTTGCGGGTCGAGACCACACGAGAGCAATAGGCCGCGCTCGGGGCGATTGAAGCCCGCGAGCACGCGAGCCAGGCTCGATTTGCCGGAGCCCGAGCGCCCTTCGAGGAGCACGGCGTCACCCTCGCGGATGGTGAGGTTCGCTTGCGTCAAGAGCGGCTCTGCTCGATCGGGGATTCGAATGCTCAAATCGCGCGCTTCGAGCAGTGTCGGGGACGGCGTCGGATCGGCCAAGCGAGCTTGGCTGCACTCGCCTTCCGACGGGGATTTCACGAGCGGCCGGACGTGCCTCCAAGCAATGATCGCCGAGCAAATTTGGCCCAACGCCGTCGATACGGTCCCTAGTGCCCGGCCTGCGATCACGATGCCGCCGAGCGTGACGGCGAGGCGAACCTTCGATTCGGAGCCCGTGAGGAACACGAAGCTCAGCAGCGTGAACGAAGCCAGCAGCCACAAGCGAGGGATGCTCGAGAAGAGCGTCGTGACCCGGTCGAGTCGCTGCGAACGCTCTGTGTAGTCGGCGAGCAGCGCGTCTTCGCCGGCGTGACGATGAAGCGGTGACTCTTGCACGATGCGCGTGCGATGCCCGATCATGCGCTCGACGAGATCGTGAGTCAGGCCCAGGCGCCCCTCGGTCCAGCGCTGCCGCTCTTGGAAGTAGCGATGCGCGACCCAGCTCGAGCCGATCAAGAGCAACGCGAACAAGAGCAAGAGACCCAGTGAAGCCACGCCGGCAGCCAGCAACGTGCCGGCCGTCATCAAGTCGACGACCGCGAACAGGGCAAGCAATCCGCCGCCGAGGCTCAACGCGTCGAGCGAGCCCGCGTCGAGCACGCGACTGAGCAACTGACCCGTGCCGAGCCGGCGGATCGTGGGCGGATCTTGGCGCAAGATCCCGTCGAGCATCCGCACTCGCAACCAGCTGCCGGCATCGAGCGTGAGCCGCGCCGAGCGCCAGGCCACCGCGGCCTGCAAAGGCACCGCGCTCGCCAGCGAGAGCGCCCAAGCCACGAGCCAGCCCACGTCGACGGTGCCAAGCAGGGCGCCGCTGGCCGCGCAGCGCCAAGCCCAGCCGAGCAGTAGGTATTGCAGCGCGTAGAGTCCGAGCACGGTACCCAAGATCTTCAGCCCCGAGCGATAGCGCGCCCTCGACGGAGCGCGGTCGTTCGCTGGACGCACGAGCCAGCCGAGCTCGACCTCGACGTGACCGAGCCGCTCCTTGAGCAGCGCTTCGCGAGCGCGCGTGCGACGCGCCGCTGGAATGCCGGCACCGCCGAGCAGCGCGTCGAGACTGGGTGCGAGCGGCGCTTCGAGCGGCGCGGCAAGCGCCGCGCAGAGCTGCGCCGCGGAGACGCGCCGACGTGCGCCGCCCGGAGCCAGCACCGTGACCGAGCGCGCGTTCGTGCCGAGTACCAAGAGCAGTCCGGCGGCCTCGCCCTCCCCAACCACGAGCAACGCGGGCGCGCAGCGCCGAACGACCTGCGCGATACCCGAGTGGTGCTCGCTCACGGCCTGCACTCCGACGCCGAGACGCTCGCTCGCGGCTTCGATCACGCGGGCTTGCGCGTCGCTAGTCCGGGGCGCAAGTCCGATCCTAAAATCAGCGTTGTCACGCGGCGAAAACCCGGCCGCGCGAGCCAGGCACTCCAGCGCCTCTTCGGCGCGTCCGAACGGCCAGCACAGTTCGGAGATGATCCGAAGTGCGTCCGAGTTCGGCGCGCTCATTCTGCCACTCCGACCTCTGCCCGATGCGCGAACGGTCCGCGCTGAGAAAAGGGACTGAGAGTCCCCTCATTGTCGAGCAAGCGACCATCGTCGATTTTGATGCGCCGCCAAGCTCGACTCGACTCGAGCTGAGCCGCCAAGGTGCGCTCGGCCCGGAGCAACGCGGCAAAGTGCGAGCCTTCACGAGCTAAGAGCTCGCTTGGCGCGCCGTCTTCGACCACTCTGCCGCCCGAGATCACGAGCACCCGAGGAAAGTCGAGCGTCTCCGCGAGATCGTGAGTCGCGCAGAGCAGCGTGGAGGCGCGAAAGGTTTCGCGCGCAGCCGCCAGGAGGGCTCGGCGTTGGCCGCGGTCGAGCCCGCGGAACGGCTCGTCCAACAGCGCGAGCCGCGGTCGCGGTCGCAACAGCGCGCGTCCGAAGCGCACGCGCTGCCCTTCCCCGCCCGAGAGCGTCCCGCCGCTCTCGCCCAGCGGCGTCTGTAAGCCGCGCGCGAGTTTGCCGACGAGCTCGTGAAGCGCGGCACTTTCGAGACCGGCCGTGAGATCCGAGCGCGCTTCTTCAGCGCCATATTCCAGGTTGGCGAGCAGCGTGCGGTTCCAGAGCTCGACGCTCGGATCGACCCAAGCGATCCCTTGCCGATGCGCCTCCAGCCGGGCGTCGCTGAGCGGCGCGCCGTCCACGCGAACCTCGCCCAGACTGGCACGTTGAAACCCGAGCAGCAGACCGAGCAAGCTCGATTTGCCGGCGCCCGAGGCCCCGATCACGGCCACGTGCTCGCCCGGTTCGACGCGCAGGTTCACTTCGCTGAGCAGCGTGTTTTCACCGATCCGCAGCGTCACGTCGTCGAACTCGAGGCGTGCCGCGTCGTGACCGACCACGAGCTCTCTCGGGCGCGCTGCAACGCTCGCGGTTTCAACCTCGAGCGCGCCCAGCGGCTCGACCAAGCGAGACAGCACGTTCGTGTACGAGGGCAGCTGGCGCGCGAGATTGGCAAACTCGCGACCAAAGCCAGGAAACGATAGCGCCCAGTATAGGTACAGCAGCGCGGCCGGCGATTCCGCGTTGTGCCGCAAATAGCCTGCAAATAGCCAAACGCTGAGCACGGCAGAGCTCGACGAAACCGCAAGTTCGAGCAGCGTCACCGTCCGCGCCCAGGCCAGCGAGGCGCTCTTCCAGGCGCTGAGCTGGCCTTCGTGCTCGAGGTGAATGTTGCGCTGCCCACCGTGCGCGCGGATCGCGCCCAGTCCGCGCAGTGCATCGAGGTAGCTGCGCGAGAGACTCGCCGAGAGCGCGCGCACGCGGGCATCCCGCTCGGTCAGCCAGCGCTGCAACAGCAACGGGATCAGCACGCAGACGAACGCCGAGAGCAGGATGCGGCGTGTGCTCGACGGATCCAAGACCATCATACCGAGCGCCGTCACTGCCCAGCTGCACAGCAGGCGAAGCCCCGAAAGCACGAACAGCGGCAGGACGCGAACGATGTGCACCATGTGCGCGCGATCCGCCATGTCAGAGACTGGTCGGCTCTGGAAGTAGCGATCGGGCAGCCGCGGCAGCTTTTGCATGAACGCCATGCGCAGCCGCGCCTCGAGGCGGCTGCCCAGACGCAACGCGCGGTACGTGAGCGGAATGTCCGCGAGCGTGGCAACGAGCAGAAAGCACAAAGCAGCCACAGCGGCGCCGAAGCGCTCGATCGACTGACTCAGGAACTGTTCGACCTCGAGCAACCCACTCAAGATCAACGCCTCGACGATTCCAGCAGCGCCGAGCACGGTGCCAATGATCGCCAGCAAGAGCGGACCGAGGATGCCCTCGCGCTTCAACAAGCGCCCAATCTGGACGAACGGGGACTCGGAGTGTTGCCCGGGGATCGCAACACGCGGAGTACCGCGGGGCGTCCGAGTGTGTTCCTCACCCTCGACACCAACTTCGGTGCGCGAGGCTCGATTCGTTTCCGTACCTCGTTGCAGGCGCACCAGCACGATCCCGGATAGCGACACGACGTCCGCGCCTGCCGCGCTGCTCGACGCCCGCGCGTGCCAATAATTCTCCGGCACCTCGAGCCCATCAGCAGCATCTCCCGCCTGCTCGAGCCACCGGCCGAGCAACCGCGCGCGGTCGGTTCGCGACGGCAGCGCGCCGGAGCGCGCGAGCGAGCTCACCGCGCGCGTCCCCGCGTCGAGCGCTGCAAACCGGCGATAGCTTGGGTCGGCGACCGCCAGCGCGATCAGCGCCGCGGCATCAGCGCTCGAAACCAGCGCGTTCAGCCGGCGTCGGAGCGCGCCCGAAAACTCCTCGGAAGCCGCGTGCTCGCGAAACGCCTCTGCTGGCACATCGTGGGTCGCGAGCAACAGGCGCTGTTCGAGTTCGGCGCGCGTGAGCCAGTGACGACCGTCAGCGGGATCCATCACCTGGACGCGGCCCGCGGATACGGACCACAAGATGACGAAGTGCGTCGCTCCGTCGACCCCCACCGTCAGCGCAATCGCCGGTAGCGCGTGCGCCTCGGGCAAGAACAAGTGATCCTTCGGGATTAACACTTGTTCCGCGACCAAGCCGAAGCTCTGCGCGAGCTCCTCCAAGGTATCGATCGAGGTTCCGTCGACCTCCGTCTGACACGCCTCGCGCAGTCGCCGGTAACTCACGGGGATACCGAAACCCTGGAGTGCGCTTTTCAACGCAGCGGGGCCGCAATCGACGTTCGAGGCCTGAAGTACCTCGGGAACGAGCCAGCGCCTGCGAGCGGTGCCGATCATGATCCAGACTCGACGCGGTGCTGCGTCAGCGCTCGCCCGCTAGCCCGCCAGAGTAAGGCTGACGGTGCTGCGCGCTCGATCTCGATTTCGATGCTGCCGTTGAGCCCGTGTTGCAGCGGCATGCGAGCCGAACCAGCGGCGACGATGGCGAACTCCACGCGCACCAGGCCATCACGGACCTCTTCCGCCACGCGTGTCACGCGCGCGGTGAGTGCGCCATATTGAGTCCAGGGAAACCCCGCGAGGCGCATGCGCGCCCGCTGCCCGGCGTGGACGCGCCCAAAGGCATCCTCGGGCAACAGGTTCGCGACGATCCGCAAATCACCCCCAGGGATGACAGTACCGAGCGTGTCACCTTGATGCACGAACGAGCCGACCGTGAGCGGCACCAATTCGCCCAGGCTGCCATTGACCGGTGCGCGCACGCGTCGCTGTTCGCGGCGATAGTCGATCTCGAGCAATTCAGTGCCGAGCGTGAGCAGCTTGCCCTCGAGCAACGCGGTATCACCGCGCAACGAGGCGAGCTTCTCCATGCGCTCGGCGCGGCTGACGTGGTGATCCGCGCGGATGCGCTCGGCCGCGACTGCGCGGGTCTCGGCCTCGGTGCGTTGCTGCGTCGCATCCGACGCGCTTTGCGCCAAGTCCTGCAGCGACAGCACTCCGGCGTTGGCCAAGTCGCGCTTTTGCGCTCGTTGCTGTTCGCGAAACAGCGCCAATTCTTCCGCCTCGCGCCTACGCAATTCGGCTTCCGCCACGTAAACCTGCGTTGCGTCGCTCTGCGCGGCGAGCGCGCTCTCGACGGCGCGAATTTCTTGCTTCAGCGCGGCGGTCTGCGCTTGCATGGCGCGCTGTTCGGTGAGGTTCTTGTTGTGTTCGCGGTCTTCGGTCGAGCCGTCGAGCTCGAACAGGACGTCGCCCTTTTGAACGCGGGCGCCGAGTTGACCGAGCGCACGGATCAAATAGCCGTTCACAGGTGCCTGCAGCGGATGTCCGACCTGTGCGGCTTCGATCCGAGCGTTGGCCACGCTCACGGTGACACGCACGCGGCCCAGAAAGAACCACGCGCACCACGCGCCGGCCAGCAAGGTGACAATCAGCCCGAAGCTTCGGATCAAAACGCGCGGCTCGTCGTCGAGTGCGCGGAGTGAGCGAGAAAACGGCAGAGGCATGATCAACTCGAAGGCAAAAGGACGGGGGGACCGAGGTCCCCCCGTGACCCGATCAGGCGAGCAGCACGGCGTTGGTCAAGATTGGACGATTGATCGTCGTCGTCGGGCAAAGCCGGCGAGGATTGACGACCGCTACGACTGCCTTTAGGTCCGCGGCGCCGCCGCGAATGGTGGTCTTGATTTTCATGACTACTCTCCTCTGTTGTTGTTTTTGTGCTCGTGTCTCGTGACACGATCTCCGGGAACGACACGCTGTCGTTTCCAAAGTCTTTGGTTGGGCGCGACCGCGCACGGCGCGTGCGGCGCATCGAGCGACGACTCAGTGATTGTCGGCGGACAAATCCGTGATCTCGACCGCGGCGCTGGTCACCGTCACCTGGATAGCGAGCGCTTGCGCAAGGTCGTCTTCCAGATTGGGAAATGGCGGCGAGGTGGGCAAAAAGAGGTTGTGAATCGCAAGATCGGCGCCCGACAACGGCCGTGTCGGCGTGGGCCTGCCGAGCACGGCGTTCAGCTCCTCTTGTACGGCGGAGCAGCAGCTGACGATGGCCTGCGCGCGCTTGAAGTAGTCCATCAGCGCCCCGCCGAGTGTGTCGAGCCACGGTGTGTCGGCGCCATCGCACAGCCCGAATCGCTGACCGAGTAGCGCCTGGAGCTGCTCGCGCGCCGCTGCATGGGAGGCCTGTTCGCGTGGCGCAAGCACGGACTCGAGATCGCGCGGTGCCGCCACTCCGAGGCCACGCTCGGCTTCGCGAAACATGTGCGCGTAACGGCGCTCGAAGGCCTGCTGCATGGTTGGATTGGCGAGCACCGTCTTTTCACGTAGGTGGGTGACGCTGCGACTGACCAACGCACGCCATGCCGCAAGCTCGGCTGAATCCGTCTCTGGCACTGAGTCGAGCAAGCGACCGAGCTCTTGGTACGTGACCGCGACTTGGCACCAAAGGCAAGAAGACACGGCATACGCTTTCGAGCCCTGAAAGCCGTAGTCGAACGCTCGCGGCAGCGAGTCGAGCAGGGCTGTCACCTCGGGATCGAATGACGGCGCCGCGCTGCCCTCCTTCAGCTTGCCGTCGATCACGAGCGCCAAGAACTCCTCGACCAGATGCCGTGGACCGGCGCACACTCCGTATGCAGACATGAACCCGAGGGTGCGTTCGGTATAGTCGTAGATTTCGCTCGAGCTGCGGCACGCGGTGGGCGGCAAGGGCGCCGTTCCGTCATCAGGCACGGAGAGCAGCGCTTGCGCCGACAAGCGCAGCCCGTCCGTCACGCGAAACATGGACGAGAGCAGCGGATGTAGCGCACCGTTTTCGATACGATCCTGCTCACGCATGAGCAAGTAGGTAGGGAATGCCAAGATCAGCGAACACAGCTGTTCGATGTGCCCGAGGTTCATGCGCTCTCGGGCGTCCGGAAAGCGCTGCAAGTACTCCGCGCGTAGCCGTTGAATCAAGGCCATGAGCGGTCGCCAATAGCGAGTCATGGCCTTGAGCGCGCTCAAGTTCATCGGGCACTGGTCTTGAAAGCGGCTGCCCGGATACTGGCAGACGCGCCACTCGGTTGGAACGTCGAGCCGCAGCGCGGGCGTGAACACGTTGGCTTCGCCGACTTGACGACCGTCAGCGTCCAACGATGCGTGCGCAATACGGTAAAACGGCACCACGAGTTCGAGATAGCCAATCTCCAACGCGCGACCGCAGAGCTCTCGAGTCAGCTCTTCACACATCAGCCAACTCCTGGGCTCGACGTTGCCGGTGCGAGGCAAGAGCGGCACCACCGTACCCTCCTTACGCTCGGGCTCGGCAGGCTCGCCAGGCTCGCTAGGCGCACGAACCAGGACTTCATCCGCCACGAGCGCGTTCAACAGCTGACTCACGTGCCGCCACGTATAACCGTTACCCCACGACATGGCCTCGGACGCGGTGAAGCGCGGGATTTGCGCCAGCGCCTCACCGAACGCGAACAGCTCTGGCTCGTCGAACACGAGCTCCTTGTTTCCGTAGTAGAGGTGAAATTCGCGTTGCCCGTTCTCGCCTGACGCGTACGCCGTGCTGAGCCGCCTGCGCTTGGCGAAGTAGAACTCGTCCTCGGGCGAGATCGGCACTTCCTGCTCGGCTGCGAATGAGCACACCGCCGGGAGAGACTCAGCATCAGCCAGAGATTCAGCGAGATTTTCCATCATTGCCTCTTGAGCGTTACCTGGGTCGAAGTGCTGACGATGTTGCCGGGGCGGACCGAGAGCGGCTCCGTCAATTGGCGCCGAAGCGCTTGCCCGAGACCGTGAACTCACGCAGATCACCACGCGGGTTCGGACCGTGCTTCGGCTTCACGAACGTGAAGCAGGACGAGCAGCGGCGGGGTGGGCTCGCAGAGAAGGCGTCGAGCACCGACTTTCGGAACGGCAGGAACGTGCACCACAGCGCCGGCGACAAGAAGCTGTTCTCGTCGATGTGCACGAAGCCATCGGGCCGCGGCGATGGCCACAGCGGACCGCCGCCGCCAAAGAAGCCCAGCGGCGCGCCGGCCGCACTCTGGTGACAGCCGGCACACGACTGAGTGGTCGCTCGCGACGTGATGTCGAAAGCGTCGAGGTTGTCCGAGCGACCGATACGCGCAATCTCGGCTTGCAGCGCGTCGACCATCGAATGTGCGCCGTTCGAATAGCCGATGATCGACTGCACCAAGTAGGTGTCATTGAAGCCGGTAGACGTGCTTTGACCTGCGTTGTAGCGATCATCGATCTTCATCGAGATCAGATTCACATCATCGTTGCTCAGACTCTCGACCTGAGAGATGAAGTCGTTCTGAAACTCGGGCACCAATGGATCTGGGAATGAAGAGTCGAACAGCGGCGGGAACGGGTTCGTTCCGACCGCGACCGGATTGAACACGAGGCGGCACGAACGACCGGTGCACTCTCGCAGCAGGCGAAACTCACGCAGTTGCCAGGTGGAGGTCTCCCCGTTGATGAACATGTTGGTGCGGATCTGGCCGCCGTTGCGGCCTTGGGCACCACCGCGGCCGCTCATGCCCAAGTGCGTGGGCTCCATGACGGGCCCAAAGCCGGGCAGTCCGCGGAAGTAGAATGACTCGAGGCGATCGGCCAAGGCGTTGCGATCGGCGCGCCGAGAAACGTCGTACTGTGCGAGGCTCTGCCAAAAATCGACGATCGGCCGACACGCCTCGAGTCCGCAACTCGGCTTCGGATTCGGGAGCAACCCTTCCAGAATGATGAAGTTGCGGTTGTTCTCCGAGAACGGCTTCATCGCATAAACGATGCGATACTCGCCGCAATTCAGGCCATCGGCAGGCGCCAAATCGAAGCGGTTGGTCAGCGCCACGGGCACGAACGTGGCAGGCTGCGAGTCCTTCAGACTGGCTTCTGGCCGCGGGCAATCGATCGGAAAGCCGTTGATGCTCGCTGGACTCAGGTCGTCGCAGTGCGGACCGGAGAGCTTGGCGTTCGCGTTCGTGTCCATGCTGTCCCACATCTGTTGGTACAGATCGCTGCTGCGTTGCCGCACCTTCGCCAGCCGCGTGAGTTGCGAGAGCACGCGCTCGAACGAGAAGCGCTCGAGCACGAAGTCGTCGGTATTCACCAACGTCGGGTCCGGCCGCGTGCCATCCGGTGGCGGGCACGTCGCCGGCTCGACGGCAGGCGCCGGCGCCGGAATCGCATTCACGGGCGTGCTGCTTTGAGCAGCCGCGAAGCTCGCATAGAAGAACAGCCCGAGGGTGCATAGGCTGGCCCTGATGAGCCGAGCCAAGCTCCGACGTTCGCTGAGTCCCCGCGCGCGAACCAGAACACGGCGCGCGGTAGTGCATGGGCACGAACAGGCATTGCTAGCGCTTTTCATGACATTCTCCACTGACGTTGCGTTGACACCATGACCAAGGGCGCGGCTCCAACTGCACCCGTAGCATTCGCCAATCGGAGCGCGACTATCGCTCTGACGACGACCCTCTGCGCAATGTCTATGTGATGCAGCGAGTTCGGTAAATGGTCATCAGTCCGACTAACGCGCCCCACTCGCGTCAATTGCAGTTCTAAATAACTACCAGCGAGCCTCGAAGCACAGCTCGCGCGCGACGTGGAACGCTTGTGCTGCAGCGCACCCAGCGAGTGCTCGCGAGCGCAACGATCGCATCGAACCCGACAAATCGCGCTGAATCGAAGCCCGCTCCGCGACTCGTTCGCGCGTGCAGTAAACGGCGACGGGTGAGTATTGTCAGTCGCTGAGACGGGCGCGCGAACGCGCCGCGCAACGCGGGCCCAACGGTGATTTGACTACTTTTGCTCGCAAGCGTTCGCAACTCACCGCGGGCAACCGAGTGAGCTTTGATTTGGGCGAGCGCGCACGACGTCAGATTGCGGATGGCGAACCGCGAGCTACGCGCCGCAAACCGCGCGCCACGCCCGCTTACCCAATCCCCCCGACCGGTATGCCGCCCGCTTGGACCTCAGTCCATGCAGAATGCTCGGGCTCAGCGGCTTGTACGCGCGCAACTCGCAGCAACTGATCGCGTCCTGAATCGCCCGTAGTGTCCGCCGCGACGCCGTCGGGCAGAAATGAACGAGCAACGGCTGAACCCGCCGCAAGCACCGCGCCGAGAGCGCCGCCAAAACGCGCGGCGCAGAATCGGAAAGCTGCCGCCGAAGGGCGTTCGCATTCAGCGTCGTATCTGGTGCTGACATCGATTCTGGCATGGCTCACGGTCAACCAATTCCGACAGCACGGCGGTACCTCGCAAGGTCTCATCTGCTCAATGTGAGACGCCCCTCGCGCTGTCACGTCTCGACGCGATCGCGCACGGCGTGCCAAGCCGCAACAACACCCGCACATCGGCACTGTGCGTGCGCCCTATCCTTCGCTGACGGTTACAAAAGGTGTCGCCCCATCGTTACGTCGAAAACCGGCTGGCCGTTGATACGTGGAGAAAGAGGGTCCGCAGCGCGACGATGAACCGTTCGGCAAGTAAGAGATTTCGTGCTCACGATTCGCGCCGGGATCCGGATGACGCGCCGGCGACGACACGAGCGGCCACTGCGCGTGTCGAGGAAGAGCAGAGTGCAGTCCAGGTGCGACTCCCGCCACAGCAACGACGGGTGTTGGAGCTGGAACGGCAGCTCGCGGACGCCCAGGCTGCGTTGGCACGGCAGCAACGCGAGTCCGAGGAGAACGCGACCAGCTTCAGCCAGGCGATGGCACGGCTCTCACACAGTGAGCGCACCCTCGGGCAAACCAAAGCCAAGCTGATGGACGTGGAAGAGCGGTTGCAAAAGAGCGAAGCGCACGGCGCTACGCTCACCCAACAGCTGAACCTGAACGAAGAAGAAATCACCCGCCTCGAACACGAGCTGGAAGCGGCGCAGGTGCGCGAGTTCGAACAAAATCAGTCAATCAAGGCTCTCCGCGCCCAGAGCGAAGCAAAAGCTCGAGAGCTGGCAGTGGCCCAGGAAGGTTCGGCGGAAGGTGTCGCCGAGTGCGCTCGACTCACCGAAGACCTGAAAGCCGCCGAGGAGCGCGAACAACGCGGGCTCGGTCGTGCACTCAACGCCGAGGCGGAGCACACATCCACCGTGACCGAATTGCAGGAGAGCAAGCGGCGCCAGGCCGAGCTGACCGAACAGCACGCTGAGCTCAAACAAGCATGTGATGCGGCGCAGCATAGCCTAGCCAGCGCGCGAACCACGCTCGCCGAATTGGAAGCAGAGCGTTCACTCGCTCAGCAAGAGCTTGCCAGCACCGACCACGAACGGGCGCGAATCATCGGCATTTTGGCAGCTCTCGAAGCGCTTGGACGCGAGATCGTCGAAGTCGGCTCGCAAGCGCGCAAGGCCACGGAGACACGGACCAAGTTGATGCCTGAAGACACGGAGTCAGAGCGCGTGACCCTAAAACCGGCACCCGCCTCCAAGCGCACGCCGAAACGCTCGCGCTCGTCCGCCGGTCCCGAGATCACGATCGACGGCGTCCGACTCGATCGCTGAGCCGGCGCAGCGGTCAGTCTGACGAACGCCAATCAGTTCTTGATCAGCGTGAAGTCATCCACGCTGATTGTGCCTGCGGTGCTCGCGGCCCCGAGCTGGCATTGCCCATTGCTGACGGCGATGCCGCTCAACTTGATCTGAGTCCAGGCGCTCCCACTACCTGCGAGTGGAGTGCTCAGATCAGTACCGCCGAAGCCCTTGGCTTGCAGGGTGGCGGTGCCTGTGCCGCGCGCCCATACCGAGAGCGTGTAGCTGCCGTTGGGCAACCCCGTGCGCGTTTGCATGACGGACGCGGCGTCCGCAAGCTGCCATGCGAAGTTGCCGGTGTGGGTCGTGGTGACGTCTGCGCCAGCGCTGGTCTTCCAGCCTGCGGGAGGATTGGTGGCGACGCGATCCGCCTCGAAGCTAGGATTGAGCGCGTAGTTGTTGCCGGGGCCGACCATCCAGGTGCCGGTGCTTGGGTTGATTGACCACTCGCTGAGTGACTGCATGCTGGGCACCATGCCCTCGAAGGTGAGTGGCAGCCATTGGTTGTATCCGATGCCGTTGCCGGCAAAATCACTCCAGCGATCACCGCCGAAGATCACCGTGCTCTGAGTGCTACCTTTGACCGTTAGAAACAGGCCCGTTTGCGTGACATGGCTGAAGTCGAGATCGGTATTGCCCATCACGACTTCGGACGAATACGGGCCGAGGACGTTCGTGGCGGAGATGCAGTAACTGTGAGACGCATTCCAACCATGCAAGTCCGATGAGCAGGCGTAGTAACGCCCATTGAACTTGAACATGGCGTTCCCTTCGCGACCGGAACCGTTGTAGATGCGAGTGGCTGGCTCCGCAGCGAGAAAATCCGACGAGCGAAGCGGCACGACGTAGATATTCGCGCGACCGCTGAGGCTCGAGCACAAGATGTACGCTTGGCCATCATCATCGTTGAAAATGGCTTGATCGCCGCAGTTGTCGTTAACCACGTTGCTGAGCTTGGCCTGCGTACCGCTCACCGTGAATGGCCCCGCCGGCGTGTCGCTCGTGGCAAAGAACTGCTGAGTATCGGGCGTGCCCAGGTATTGCCCGACGATCACGTACTTCTTCGTCGCGGCGTGGTAGGCCGCACCCACGCGCCCGATCCACGTACTCGAACTCATGGTCAACTTGGCTGCCATGCTCGCGTAGGTGAGCGCGTTGCCTTCGAACTTCCAGCTTGCCAGATCGGTCGAGGAGTAGACCGTGATGGCGACGAAATTGGTGTTCGAGTTCTGGTTGGTCGGGTTCGCTGCATAGGTTGCCGCGCCCGCGTAGTTGACTCCGTACCAATAGTACGTGCCGCCCACCGTGAGCACACCGCCGCCTTGCGAATAGAGATTGTTCCCCGCCGTGTCCTTCCAAAACACGTCATTGCGAATCAACCCAGCGCTCGTTCCCGTGGAGCCCGCGTTGCTGCTGCCCGCGCTGGCAATCGGCCCGGTCCCCGCCGAGGGACCCGAACCGCCCACGGACATACCGCCAGCCGAAGTGCCCCCCGAGTGCGCGCCGCCCGGACCACTCAGGGCTCCACCCATTGAACCCTCGGTGCCGCCACTTGGATTGTTCGTCGAACCTGCATTGCCGCTCGTGGCCGCCCCCGCCTGGCCAGCGCTCGCCGAGCTCGAACCCGCGACTCCCGACACACCGCCACTCCCGCCAGGAGCCGCCGGTGGACTGCCCGCGGATGAACACGCGGCAGTGACGAGAGCAAGGGCATGAACGAATCGGCGTGCGGGGATCATGGGTCGACCCGATCAGGGGCGCTAGCCGCCGATTTGGTGTCTAAAGAAACCCCAAAATCTCAAAAAATCCAACGGGCAGAGGGGTGAAGAAACGCCCAGTAACCTGGGCCGACCTTGCCACAGTGCTTCGTTGGCAACACGCCCTCGCCCTCCCGCTCCAGCGCGACGTCCCTATCTCGCTCGATTTCCGGGCCTGCCAGCTCTGACCAAACGCGGCGCGTCGCTTGCAATCGAGCGTGGCTATGCAGATCCAGTCACTGGCAGGGGCGGCATCCCTGCTGCTTGCTTTCTTCGTGAACCGCGAATGCCTCGCAACGCCGCACGCGCGTGATGGCTTCTATTTGTCGCTTGGCAGTGGTCTTGGCGCAGAGTGGTACGCGAGCACCGCTCACAATTCGTTCTACGATCCGTCAATCGACTACACGAACCACCAAAGCGGCCCCGTCGCGACGCTCTCGTTGATGCTCGGGCTGCCGCTTCGGCCTGGTCTCGCACTTGGGGTCGGCGGCTTGACTTCAGCAGCGTGGCTCTCGAGTCCCAAACGCACCATGAACGGAGAGCACGTGTCGTGGGAAGACGGCGGAGGCCCCTACGTGAACTTTTTCGCCATGGCGGGCGCTTTCGTAGACTACTACCCACGCCGCGAGCTCGGTTGGCACGTCCAGGCGCTCGCTGGCTACGCAGCCCTCGCCTTTGGCGACTTCAGCGACGAGGCACCGGGCGGCCTCGGCTTGATGGCGGGTGTCGGTCACGACTGGTGGGTGAGCAATACCTGCAGCGCAGGCTTCTTGGCTCGCCTCAGCTACGCGAATATGCACGCAAAAGGCGCGCCTTACTCCGACGGTCACGGGGGCTCGTCCGCCGAGCACGACACCGTCGTCTCACCCACCCTCGAAGCTTCCTTCACCTGCCACTGAGACGGCGTGATACAGTCTCGAGCGTTGCCGGGGCAGATGTGATCGAACATTCATTCTTGCACAGGGGGCTAGCAAACATCGTGTTCTCGCCCGGAATCGCTGGCTGTTTGCTCGCGGGCGCAGTCGCTTTCGGCTGCTCAGGCAAGACAAACTCGAATCCGCCAGCTCAAACGAGCGGCGGTGCCAGCAACGGCGGCAAGCAGAACGGCACGGGGGGTGACACTACCCCCAAGGGTGGCGCGACGAGCGCCGGTGGCTCAGGCAACGCCAGTGGCGGCACGAGCACGAGCACTGGCGGCGGAGCGAGCGCGCTCGGGGGCATGAGCGGCACTGGCAACGGAGGCAGCTCGGCAACCGCAGGCAGCGGAGGCGCGAACACCGCCGGCGCGCCCTCGCTCAGCGAAGTCACCGCCGCGTACTGCAAGACCGCGCGCACCTGTTGCCCCTCGGACAGCCCGCTCACGGACTGTGAAACCAAGGCAGCGAGCATTCGCCCAACGGCGTCGATTCAAAGCGGCGCCGTGCGCATAGACGCAACTGCCCTTTCTGCCTGCGTCTCGGCGTATCAACAAGCCGTCGATAGTTGCCAAGAAATCCCGGCGTTCGCCGCCTGCCGCAAAGTCTTCGTCGGCACGCGCAAGCCAGGCGAAAGCTGCACCGACAGCGGCGCCGAATGCAGCAATGAGCAAGGACCCAGCACCTGCCTCATCACGACGTCGAAAGGGCACGAGGGCGTTTGCAAATCGAACGCGCGCGGCCACAGCGGCGATGCTTGCCTCTACACGTGCCGTGACGGCGATACCTGCGGCGGGGTCACGTACGGCGCCGGAGACACGGAACTCACCATTTGCTTCGAATCCGACGGACTCTATTGCGACTATGACGACAACGGCAACTCGTCCTGCAAGCCGATCAAGAAAGTCGGCGATGCCTGCACCGTAACCGACCAATGCGGGAGCAAGGCCTACTGCGAGACCACCTGCAAGCGGATCGGCATGGAAGGCGAGACGTGCGGCATGTGCCGGCACGATCTCACCTGCAACAACGGCACCTGCCAAAGCCCGACCATCAAACAAGCGAACGCCTGCGACGGCTACTCGCTCGGTCCTTGAGCACCTGAATCTGGATCGGGACACTCCGCGTCGAACTGAGGCGCACTGCCACCAATGTGATCCCAAGGCGCCTTCGATCCGACGAACGTGTGCACTTCGATTTGAACCCCAGGGTCACCGTCGACGGTACCGAGCGTCACGCCGTGCACCTCGTTGGCAACGATACCGCACAGCGTGGAGCCACAGACGCGACAGAACGCCGCGCGCCACCCTTCCGCGACCGCGAATTCAGTCAGCTTGTCCGCGCCGCTCACCCAGCTGAACTTGCTCCCCACCGGGACCTCCGCGTAGGCCGATGACGCGCCGCTGAATACCTTGCGACAGCGCGAGCAGTGACAAGCGCTCGCTGGACGCAGCGCGCCATCGATTCGATATCGAACTGCGCCGCAAAAACACCCGCCCTCGATCATTGCTCCCCCCAACTGCCCTAAGGCTCGAACTCACACAGGGTTCGATACCAATGCTGATGCCCGCTACTCGGCTGAAACGACGACTTGTCACACGGGCGGTCGACCCAGCCCCAGATGGTCGTGTCGGGGTTGTACGCGAGCGCTGCGCAACGGTACGGCTCATTCGGGTTGCCGTTGACCCAGCCGAATGTCGAGGACGCGCCGGTCAACGACGCCCAGGCTTGCTGCTTTTCGGCAAGCATGGCTTTGGTGCAGCCAGCACAATAGCAAGCATTGATGTCGGGCTGGCTGAGCTCGCTACAAGTCAGCCCGATCCAAGCGTCACTCATGTCAGTGAAGGGAACCATGAAGCTTCGCAACACGAAGTTCTGCTCTTCCGACGAGTCCAGCACCAACAAATGAGACGCGATTTTGCCACCCGGTGCCATCCGCTCACACGCGGCAACGGCTGTCGCCTGCGATGCGGAATTCACCGTCACGTCGACGTAGCAATGTCCGTCGAATTCCAAGCCGTCGTGGAACAACCCGCACGGGCCCGTTGCTGCCCCCGCTTCACCGCCACTGGCGCTAGTCCCTGCGTCGCCACTGCCCAAAGCCCCATCGCCGCCATCCGACGATGCACTGGTCCCGCCATTCGATGTGCCCCCCGTGTCCTCGGCACCTCCTGCACGTGCGCCCGCTTGCGAGCTATCTCCCGCTCCACCGCCACCCTGATGCGAGGCACCTCCCGCTGCCTCCGTACCGGAAAACGCCCCACCACAGGACGCTACGAGGAGTGCACAAAACACTCCAGACACCCAGACCCACGACAAGCAAACGCAACGCACCTTGCCCCATTACAGAAAACCTCAAGCGTCGACAACAGCTAACGCGAGCGCGTCGCCCCGTCACAGGTGCAACGGAACAGCGGCGCTTCCGGTCGGAGCAGACAGCGCAGCAGGCTTCGACGCTAACCGTGCTTTCGCGCTCGGTCCCTGCATGCTCACGCTCGCAGGGCTCCCGGAGGGCGCGAGCGCGCGCGAATGCCGCGCCGCCGACGGAACGGGTTCCGGCGCACGCTCGGTGGCTGCAGCTTGCACGGGAGTGGCCAGATTCCTCGGGGCTTCGGCCAACACGCGGACCTCCATCGGCTCGGGCGAAGCGACGGCGCTCGTCGCGGCGCGTGGTTCAGCAACAGTCGTTACTTCGAACCGTGGCACGAGCAGTGGCCAAGAAACCGCGAGCACGAGGGCAAGGAAGACCAAGCCGCCCATCGACACGGCGAATTTCCGCCAGAAAGGCTCCAGACGTGACTTGGAATCGTTGGATTTGGAGTTCAGCGAGGGCGCGAGGCCCGACGGACCGACAGCCGCAACGGGTGAGAGGCTCGCTGGTCGGAATGGAATGGTCGCGTCCGCGGTCTTAGCGCGCGTTGTTTCGTCAGTAAGCGAGTTGCCGACGAGGGACAGAGTCTGCTCCGTAAGCGACGGCGTCGGAGGATGCAGAGCGGGGCCCGCATGCGTCACCGTGATCAACTCGCGAATGGAGACCACCTCCTGCTGCCTCGCTGCGATCAAGCCTAGAGCAAGGCCATTTTCGAGAGCTGCCGCAGGCGGAGGAGCGGACGAACCGCGAGGCGCTTGGCGCGAAGCGCGCACCGTTGGTTCCCCCCAGCCGAACGGCGCAAGCGCTGCCGCGAGCTCGCGTGCGTCAGCGTAACGCTCTGTACGGCTTCTCTCGAAGCAGCGCGCGACGATCCGCGAGAGCGCGAGCGGTACGTCGGGTCGAGCCTCGTGCAACGACGCGGGCGCTCCGTTGAGGATCGCGCTCAGCGTGCCTTCACTGCCGCTCGGTCGAAACGGCGGGTATCCGGCGAGCAGCTGAAACAGCACCACGCCGAGCGCCCACAAGTCAGAATGAATATCTGCCTCCGAACCAGCAATTTGCTCGGGCGACATGTAAAGCAAGGTTCCGAGCCGATTCGTCGGTCCAGTGAGGCCCTGATCGGCTGACACAGAGAACTTCGCCACGCCAAAGTCCAAAATCTTTACTTGCCGCGCGCCGTCCAGGTTGGTGACGAACAGATTGGCGGGCTTGATATCCCGGTGAATGATGCCAGCACCGTGCGCTGCCGCGACACCGGCAGCGGCCTGAATGACGTAGCCCACGGCCTCGTCCACCGGCAATGGGCCGCGCTTGGTGAGCTCTCGCTTCAGATCGCGGCCCTCCAAATACTCCATCACCATGTACGGGTCGCCCTCTGCCAGCGTGTCCACATCGAGCACTTGCACGATGTGCTGCGAACGCAGCAGCGCGAGCGCGCGCGCTTCGCGAAGGAACCGAGTGCGCGCCTCCGATGACTCGGAGCTCTGGGGATGAATGACCTTGACCGCCACTCGCCGATGCAGCCCCAATTGGATCGCCTCGTAGACCACGCCCATGCCGCCAGCGCCAATGCGGCGCACGATCTGCAGTTTGCCGGGCACCAGTTCGCGGTGGATCATGGCTGTCCCCGACCGCGTTAGAACCGAAGCAGTGGAGCTGCGACTCTACCGGGAGGGATATCGCCACTCGAGGGCGATCGCTCCGTAGTCGCGCAAATTATCGCGGTCACGCCAGCGGTCACCACCACGCCCGCGCCGGTCCAAAACCACCACTTGCCCCAGATGCCGGGCTCTTTCTCGAGAGCCAAATCGAGCGTTCGGTCCTGACCTGCCACGATTTGAACGCCCGTTTCGGCGCTGCGAAACCCGGCGTGTTCGACGCGAATCAGGTGCCGACCGCTGGGCAGCGTGACGTCTGCTGGGACCGCGCCCAGCCGCACGCCGTCCGCAAACGCGACCGCGCCCGCCGCCGAGGTCACGATCAAGTGACCGTCGGTATTCCTCCGCACGAGCTCGACTCGAACCGTTTGCACCTCCGCGGCAGGGAGCGTGATGTCTGTCTCGAATGGCAGATAGCCGTCGGCGCTGAGCACGAGCCGCGAGCTACCGGCATTGACGCGCAGCGGTTTGGCAAACGGAGTCGCGCCGAGGGGCTTACCGTCGAGCGTTGCGCGGGCACCAGGAACCGCGCAAATGATTTCCAAGCGGCTGACATGCTGACGCAGATTCTCGATCAGCTCCTGCAAATTCCCGGCTTTCGCCGCCAACTCGGGCGACGCTTGCTCGCTGAAAGCGACCATCGCATCCAAGGCTTCCGGGTAGCGATTCAGCGCTTGCAGAGCGCGTCCGCGATTGAACAGCAAGAGCGGATGCGCCTCGAGCTCATTGGCGCGATCGTACGCGGCGAGCGCCTGCTCGTAGTGCTTCTCCTGCATCGCTTGATCGCCGGCTGACTTGAACTCGAGCGCCAGCGCATCGTGCAGTCCGGCAGACTCGGCACGCGCGGGCGCACAGAGCAACAGTGGCGATGCCGCCAAGAGCCAGACGAAGCAGCGATTGAACGAGAAGATGCACGCCTCCGATAAGTGGGAATACGACTCAAAAAACGGACATCACGAGCGGCGGGTAAGGACGCCATCGCGACCTCGAGCCCACTTGGGATACGGGTTCAAGGATTGGGGCTGATCACCACCCCGGCTGAGCTCCAAACCCCGGAATTTGCCGGAGCGTAAGTGACCTTTGGCGCGGTTCCAGCGGGTTGATCGCTGGCCAGCGCAATACCCGATGTGAGCTGATTGACCCCACCAGCCGTGATCTGCTGCATGACCGTGGCTTGCGCACCAGCGCCGATATTGATCGAGCCGAGTGTCGTCGAACCCGACACCCCAAAGAAGTAAACCAGCGCGCTGTGGTTTTGAGCGATGGCCATCGCACTCGTGGTGGGCGTGGTGGTCGGATAGCCACTGTCCGCGGGAGCGGGGGCAGACAGCGGCTTCGCTGCCTTGAATTCGAGCCGCTGAATGCTCACGGCCGAGGCAGGAAAAACGTTGAAGGCGTGACTCTCCGAACCACCCGTGGCGATGGCGGTGAAGAGCTGACAGCGCACTTGCGCCAGCACCAGCGTCACGCCCGGTGCATTGGTGTAGGCGGTCCAAAAGCTGCTGTTCTGAGGAGTCGCAAAGCCAAGCTCCGAGGTGATACACACCCAAGCCAAGAGCAGATCTCCCGGTTGCTCGGGCAACAACGCCTTGCTCGGCGAAATGCTCGAAACGTTACCGGTGCTCGATTTGAAATCGGACGCAAGCAGCACCGGACCGAACGGCGGACCACCGCCCGCACCTGCGCCGCCGCCCGAAGCGTGCCCTGCGCTGCCGCCAATCCCCTGTCCTCCCTTGCCTGCGGAGCCGCCCGCGGCTTGCCCGCCTGCGCTTGAAAGTCCTCCAGCGCCACCCGCGCTGCCTTGGCCACCACCACCTTGAGCGACGCCTCCGCCCTGGCCACCAAAGCCTGCTCCACTTTGAGCGATGGTTCCGCCTTGGCCACCGAAGCCGCCAAACTCTCCGCTTCCTCCTCCGCCAGTCGTCGGCTCTTGGCCCGCAGCACCACCCGCAGCTTGTCCCGCGCTTCCACCAATGGCCGAGGTTCCGCCGCTACCCAAAGCCCCGCTGCCCCCTTCACCTTCGCCGCCGCCGGAGGTGCCACCGCTCGCTCCCCCGCCGCCGGCCCCCCAACCGCCCACTCCAACTCCACCCATGCCACCCGCACCGCCCACGCCACCCGCGCCAGCGCCAGGATCAGCAATCGAACATCCTTGGCTCGTGTAACACGAATTCGGGTCCACCTGAGCCGGCACACAGGCGCCTCTCCGACACGTTTCCGTCGCGCCACACGGCACGTCGATACAGGCAGCCTCGAGCTCGATTGGCAACTCGAGCCCATGATGCTTCACGAAATTCAGCGAGCGCCGGGCCACGATACAACCGCCGACGAAGTTGTCGCGTCGACACTCCTCGGCGCTTTTGACGATGCCCGCGACCACCTCGATCCCCACCTGCCCTTCCTTCGAATCGTGGGGAAGCACGACAATCGAGCCGATACGCCCTGTCTGCGCGTCACACGCAGTCGTGACCGCAACTGGCGCCGAACTCTCCAACTGCCCGAGCGTCCCAACGCTAATCGTGGTCTCGGGTCGATCGGCGCACTTCACGTCCGTGTGCAGCTCGACCGCAATCTGAGTGGCGTCCAAACAACCGCCGAGCAGCGTTGCCGCCACCAACGCCCACGTCGCCGTAGCCACTCCGCCAAGCAGCGTTCGCATCCCACCCAACGACTTTTGGAGCGACAGCACCACATCGGCATAACGGCGCGAACGATGAACACCTTAATAGAAACACTGACTCAGCAATTGGCAACACGGACTTGCCAATCATCATCCCCAGCCAGAAAGAGGTCAACGGATACGACTATCCGACTTAGGGCCCTCTGGGATCTCAGCGTAGGCGAGTGAAACGCCCGCCCCCCGCAAGTCATGCTCCACACACCTCGTGAATGCGAGTTCGCCAACCCGTTCAGCGAAGCGTTTCGAGTTCGAACGCCTCCCAGATTTTTTTTGGTTAGCGGGCGCGGTGAGCATTGCGCGTCGCGTAGCCCGATGGTCGCTGGAGCATTCGTCG